>NZ_BDBP01000005.1 GCF_001613045.1 Nocardia lijiangensis NBRC 108240
CTTGCACCGTGCGGGTGTCGCCGGATTCCTTGTCGCGGGTCCGGACGGTGGACTGCCCGGACTGATCGAAGCATCCGTGGAATCGCCGGACGCGCGGGTGATCTCGGTGCTGGGAAAGGGACGTTCGGAGCCCTCGTCCGCGCTGGCGGCGGTCGCCCACCTGGATGGAGTGGATTGGGCCGCGGTGTTTTCCGGCCGCGCGGTGCAGCGAGTCGAACTGCCGACGTACGCGTTCCAGCGGCGCCGGTACTGGGCGGATTCGATGGCGGGTTCGGGGGATGCGCTGTCGCTGGGCTTGTCCACCCTGAGTCATCCTGTGCTGGGTGCCGTCGTGAACGCGCCGGAGTCGGGCGGTGTGGTGCTGACCGGCCGCCTGTCGCAGCAATCCCAGCCGTGGCTGGCCGATCACGCCGTGGCCGGGGTGGTGCTGCTGCCCGGCACGGGCTTCGTGGAGTTGGCGCTGCGCGCCGCTGACGAGGTGGGCTGTGCGGTGCTGGCGGACTTGACCTTGCAGGCACCGCTGCTGGTGCCGGTCGAGGGCGCCGTACGGATCCAGGTCGTGGTGAGCGGTCCCGAGCAGACCGGTGACCGTAGTGTCTCGGTGTATTCCACCACCGAGAACGGGAACGGGGAGTGGGTGCTGCACGCACGCGGCACCGTTGGGCCGGCCGCGAAGGTGCCGGAGTTCGACTTCGAGACCTGGCCGCCGTCGGGGGCATTGCCGGTCGACGTGGCGGGCGCCTACGACCGTTTGTCCGACCTCGGGTACGGCTACGGTCCCGCTTTCCGCGGTCTGACAGCGATGTGGCAGCGGGCGGAGGAGGTGTTCGCCGAGGTCGTCCTCCCCGGCGTGGCCGATGCGGCAGGGTTCGGCGTGCATCCGGCGTTGTTCGATGCTGCGCTGCATGCCGGTGCGGTGCACGGAAGTTCGGGGTCGGATGGGGACGCGACAGCGGTGCCGTTCCTGTGGGAGGGTGTGTCGTTGTTCGCCTCGGGGGCGACACGGTTGCGGGTGCGGATCTCGCCGGTCGGCACCGACAGCGTCGCGGTGGAAGCGGCGGATCACGCTGGAGCGCCGGTGTTGTCGGTGCGGTCGCTGTCCGTGCGACCGGTGTCGGAGGAACAGTTGAGGGGACCGGGTCGGGGAGATCTGCTTCGGATCGCGTGGCGGGCGGCTGCGGCTGCGGGTTCGGCGCCATGGGCGGAGTGGCATGAGGTCGAAACCGGCGGTCAGGTACCGGATGTCGTGGTCTACCGGTGTGCAGCCCGTTCCGATGGGGTGGTGGCCGATCTGCATTCCGTCAGTGTCGACGTGCTGGAGGCACTTCAGCGGTTGCTGGCCGACGAGCGGTTCGCCGACACGACCCTGGCCGTGGTGACCGAACGGGCCGTCGATGTCACCGGCACCGACCTGGCTGCTACCGGCGCCGAGCTGAATATGGCCCATGCTCCCGTATGGGGTCTCCTGCGCGCGGCCCAGGCCGAACACCCCGGACGGTTCATCGTGGTGGACGTCGACGGCGATCAGTCCTCGACCGCTGCCTTGTCGGTGGCGTTGGCCTCCGGCGAGCCCGAGGTGGCGATCCGGCTCGGCCGGGTCTGTGTCCCTCGGTTGGCGCGCATCGCGCGGGCCGAGATCGGCGAACCAGTCCGACTGGATCCCGATGGCACGGTGTTGATCACCGGTGGCACGGGTGGGATCGGAGCCGAAGTTGCGCGGCACCTCGTTGCGCGGCACGGTGTGAAACGTCTGCTGCTGGCAAGCAGGCGGGGTTCGAGTGCTCCGGGCGCGACCGTTGTGCGAGACGAGCTCGAGGCGCTCGGCGCATCCGTCGATATCCTTGCGTGCGATGTGGCCGACCGAGCGGCACTGCAACGGTTGATCGAGGCGATTCCCGAGGCATGTCCGCTCACCGGGGTGGTGCATGCCGCAGGGATCGGCGACACCGGCCTCGTCGACGCGCTGACCGCAGATCGGATGCACTCGGTGTTGGCTGCCAAGGCGGATTCGGCTTGGTATCTGCACGAGTTGACCGCGGGTATGCCGCTTGGTTTGTTCATGATGTTTTCCTCGGTGGGCGGCTTGGTGTTGGCCGAGGGGCAGGGCAACTACGCGGCGGCGAATGTGTTCTTGGATGCGCTGGCCGCGTATCGGCGAAGCAGTGGACTTTCGGCTGTGTCGGTGGCGTGGGGTTTGTGGTCCGGTGCGGGTATGGGCGATCTGCTGGGTGCGGCACGTATTCAGCGCATCGAACGCCAGGGCATCACACCGCTGTCGGTCACCGATGGGTTGGCGTTGCTCGATTCGACGCTCGGCGTGGCGGATTCGGTCGTCGTGGCCACCCGCATCAGTACCCGAGCACTGGCCGAGCGCACCGACCTGGTGCCCGCTCTGCTGCGTGACCTGGTTCCACCGGCTCGGCGGATGGCCGCGGGCGACACGGGTGATTCCACCAGCCTGCGGAAGCGGCTGACGGGTTCGACCCAGACCGAACAGATCCGCGTGGTCCTCGAGGTGGTTCGTACCCAAGTGGCGGTTGTTCTCGGACATGACAGCGCAGCCGATATCGATCCGGACCGCAATTTCCAGGAGCTGGGTTTCGACTCGGTGACGGCGATCGAGGTCCGCAATCGGCTCAACACCGCCACCGGGCTGCGCCTGCCTGTCAGCCTCGTTTTCGACTACCCGAGCCCGGCCACCCTCACCGAATACCTTGTTCGGAAGCACCTTTTCGCCGACCGACCCGGATCTCCCGATCCCGCGCAGGCACGACTACGGGACATCATCGGCGCGATTCCGCTCGACACGATCCGTCGCGCAGGGTTGCTGCCCGCGCTGCTCGAACTGTCCGGGCAGGCGCCCGACACGGACATGGAATCCGACGGCGATGCTATCGACTCGCTCAGCGCCAGCGCGCTCATCGAGATGGCACTGGAGGACTGATGACCGCTTCGGACCAGACCCTGCTGGACGCGCTCAGGGCGTCGTTGAAGAAGTACGAGACGGTGCGCGCGCAGAACCGGCAGCTGGTGGCCGCCACCAGGGAGCCTGTGGCGATCGTCGGGATGGGGTGCCACTACCCGGGCGGGGTCTGCACACCTGAGGACCTGTGGCGGATGGTGGCCGACGGGCGCGACGTGGTGTCGGAGTTCCCGGCCGACCGCGGCTGGGACGTCGACGGGCTGTTCGACCCGGATCCCGATGCGACCGGGAAAACGTATGCGCGCGAGGGCGGCTTCCTGCATCGGGCAGGCGAGTTCGACGCAGGGTTCTTCGGGATCAGCCCCCGCGAGGCCGTCGCCATCGATCCGCAGCAGCGGCTGGTGCTGGAGACGTCGTGGGAGGCACTGGAGCGGGCCGCCATCGACCCGAAGGCGTTGCGGGGCAGTGCAACCGGCGTCTACATGGGCGTGATGCATCATGACTATCCGCGCAATGACAGTGCGGGCTCGATCGTTTCGGGCCGGGTGTCGTATGCGCTCGGGCTGGAAGGGCCTGCGGTATCGGTGGATACGGCGTGCTCGTCGAGCCTGGTCGCGCTGCACCAGGCGGTGGCGGCGCTGCGGTCGGGCGAGTGCACCTTGGCCTTGGCCGGCGGCGTGACGGTGATGGCGACTCCCGGACTGTTCGTGGAATTCTCGCGGCAGCGGGCCTTGTCGGCCGACGGACGGTGCAAGTCGTTCGCGGAGGCCGCGGACGGTACCGGGTGGTCCGAGGGCGTCGGGGTGCTGGTGCTGGAACGGCTATCGGATGCCCGGCGCCATGGCCGCCGCGTGCTTGCGGTGATTCGCGGTAGTGCGGTGAATCAAGATGGTGCGTCGAATGGTTTGACGGCGCCGAACGGACCATCGCAGGAGCGGGTCATTCGTCTGGCGTTGGCGAATGCTGGGCTGGCCGCGTCCGAGGTGGATGTGGTCGAGGCGCACGGGACCGGTACGGCACTGGGTGATCCGATCGAAGCTCATGCGCTGCTCGCCACTTACGGTCAGGATCGTCCCGTCGACCGCCCGCTGTGGCTCGGATCGATCAAGTCGAACATGGGCCACGCCCAAGCCGCGGCCGGTGTGGCCGGGGTGATCAAGATGGTCGAGGCACTGCGGCGGGGGGTGCTGCCGAAGACACTCCATGTGGATTCACCGTCGTCGCAGGTGGATTGGGACAGCGGCCAAGTGGAACTGCTTGTCGAACACCGGGATTGGGACGAACTGGATCGGCCGCGACGTGCTGCGGTGTCGTCGTTCGGGATCTCCGGAACCAACGCCCACCTCATCCTCGAGCAGGTCGCCGAGCATGATGTCACCGCCGACACGACGGGCTATCGGCCTGTGCTGGTGCCGTGGGTGTTGTCGGCGCGCAGTGCGCAGGCGGTGGCCGACCAGGCGGGTCGGCTGCTGGACTGGGTGTCGTCCCGTCGGGAGTCGGATCCGGTGCATATCGGATGGTCGCTGGCGACGACGCGATCTGTATTCGAGCATCGAGCCGTGGTGCTCGGGCCGGATCGCGACGGCTTGCTGACCGGCACCGTGGCATTGCACGAGGGTGCCACCGCGGCTGCCGTGATCCGAGGTTCGATACAGCCCTCGGGCGGCACGGCATTCGTATTCCCCGGGCAGGGGACGCAATATCTCGCGATGGGCCGCGAACTGCACGGCGCGTTTCCGGCATTCGCCGCGGCATTCGACGCGGTGATGAGCGCCGTCGATGCACACGGTGATCAGTCGATCCGGGACGTGCTGTGGGGGGAGGACCGGAACACACTGGACCAGACGTCCTGTGCGCAGGCGGGCCTGTTCGCCGTGGGCGTCGCACTGTTCCGGCTACTCGAATCTTGGGGTGTGCGCGCCGATTTCGTCATCGGGCACTCCGTCGGTGAGATCACCGCCGCACATGTGGCCGGCATGTTGTCGCTCGACGACGCCGCCGCGTTGGTGACCGCACGAGGTCGGCTGATGCAGGCGCTGCCCTCCGGCGGCGTGATGTACGCGGTGCAGGCGTCCGAGGCGGAGGTGCTGCCGCTGCTGGTGGACGGAGCGGCGCTGGCGGCTGTCAACGGCCCGGAATCGGTTGTGGTGTCGGGTGCGGCGCAGCCGGTCGCGAAGGTGGCCGACCGCTTGGCCGAAATGGGCCGTCGCACCGGTCGGCTCGCGGTATCCCACGCGTTCCATTCGGCATCGATGGAACCGATGCTGGCCGAGTTCGCCGAAGTTCTCGCGGGGCTGGACTTCGCCGAGCCCACCATCCCGATCGTGTCGAATGTCAGTGGGAAATCGGCTGGCTCCGAGATGACCGCACCCGAGTACTGGGTGCGGCATGTCCGGGAGACCGTGCGCTTCGCCGATGGGGTGCGCACGCTCGCCGCGGCCGGGGCACGCCGGTTCGTGGTGGCAGGTCCGGACGGTGGGTCGACGGGACTGATCGAGCAGTGCCTGGAGCCCGCCGATCCGGTGGTGACACCGATGCTGGTGCGGGATCGTCCGGAGGCATCGTCAGTGCTTGCCGGGGTCGCGCGTGTGTTCGTGACCGGAGTGGACGTCGACTGGAGCGCGGTGTTCGGCGGACACGGCCGACACGTCGATCTGCCGACCTACGCATTCGAACGGCAGCGGTTCTGGCTGGAATCGGTGGGGGATTCGGCCGACGTTTCGCGATGGGGACTGGCGGGCGCCGACCATCCGTTGCTGGGTGCGGTTGTGCGACATGCCGAGTCAGGGGACGTGGTGTTCACCGGTCGGTTGTCCGCAGGCACGCAGGCGTGGCTATCCGATCACGCTGTCGGTGGTGTGGCGCTGCTGCCGGGGACCGGTTTTGTCGAGCTGGCGCTGCGGGCGGGGCAGCAGGTGGGTTGCGGCGCCGTGGAACAGTTGACCGTGCAGGCTCCGCTGATCCTGCCAGCGGCGGGCGGGGTGCGGGTCCAGGTGGTCCTCGGTCGTCCCGAGGAGGGCGGCGGGCGTTCGGTCGCGGTGTACTCCTGCGCAGAGGACGAGGATGTCGATGGAACGTGGGTGCTGCACGCGACGGGCCGGGTGCACACAGGGGGAGCAGATACCCTGCCGGACTACGTATTCGAGACATGGCCACCAACGGGGGCGACGGGCGTGGACATCGCCGGAGCCTATGACCGCCTGTCCGACTTGGGATATGGCTACGGTCCCGCCTTCCGGGGTTTGACGGCGATGTGGCGGCGAGGGGAGGAGGTGTTCGCCGAGGTCGTGCTGCCGGAAGTGGCGGACGCGGCCGGGTTCGGTGTGCACCCTGCCTTGTTCGATGCGGCATTGCACGCGAGCGCGCTGGCAGATTCAGGACCGGACGGACAGGCCACGGCGGTGCCGTTCCTGTGGGAGGGGGTGTCGTTGTTCGCTACCGGGGCGTCCCGGCTGCGGGTGCGGATCGTGCCCATCGGCTCCGGCGCTATGTCGGTGCAAGCAGCTGACGGTGCAGGGATTCCGGTGGTGTCGGTGCGGTCGCTGTCCGTCCGGCCGTTGCCACCGAAGCAGCTGGCACAGTCCACACCGGGGGAGCTGTTCCGGGTGCAGTGGCGCGCAGTTCCCCGCGGCGAGCCGGTCTCTGCGGTCGAGTGGGGAGAGGTGGCGCTGTCCGGATCGGTCCCGGAAGTCGTTGTGCTGAAGTGTGACACAGAGGTCGGCGAGGTGGTCGCGGGTCTGCACTCGGCTACCGCCGCTGTCCTGGCGGTGTTGCAGCGCTGGCTGTCGGATGAGCGGTTCGCCGATGCGACGCTTGCGGTGGTGACCGAGCGGGCGGTCGACATTCCGGGGACGGACGTCCATGTGGCACACGCCCCCGTGTGGGGCCTGGTGCGTGCGGCTCAGTCCGAGCACCCGGGCCGCTTTGTGCTGGTGGATGTCGATGGGGCCGAATCGTTGTCGGAGCTGCCTGCCGTGCTGATGTCCGGCGAGCCGGAGATCGCGATTCGGCGGCGCGCGGCGTTCGTACCCCGGTTGGCTCGGATCGCGCAGACCCCACAGCGGGAGCCGGCGCTCGATCCCGATGGCACGGTGCTGGTGACGGGTGGCACGGGTGGGATCGGGGCCGAGGTTGCCCGGCACCTCGTTGCGCGGCACGGTGTGCAGCGTCTGCTGCTGGCCAGCAGGCGGGGTCCGGATGCTCCCGGTGCGACCGCTTTGCGGGAGGAGTTGTCGAAGCTCGGTGCGCATACCGACATCGTCGCGTGCGATGTCTCCGATCGCGGATCGCTCGCGCAGTTGCTCGCGGGAATCCCGGAGTCGTCTCCGCTGACCGGGGTCGTGCATGCGGCGGGGATCGGCGACAGCGGTCTCGTCGAGGCACTGACCGCTGATCGGATGCATTCGGTGCTGGCCGCGAAGGCGGATTCGGCGTGGTATCTGCATGAGCTGACCGCGGGTATGTCGCTGGGTGTGTTCATGTTGTTCTCGTCGGTCGGTGGTCTGGTGCTGGCCGAAGGGCAGGGCAACTATGCGGCGGCGAATGTGTTCCTGGATGCGCTTGCCGCTCATCGCCGAGGTCTCGGTCTCGCGGCGGTGTCGGTGGCGTGGGGTTTGTGGTCGGGTGCGGGTATGGGTGATGCGCTGGGTGCGGCACGTATTCAGCGCATCGAGCGTCAAGGCATCACCCCGCTATCGGTAACCGAGGGCCTCGCCATGTTCGACGCGGCGTTGTCCGCGACCACCGCGCTGGTCGTAGCGACACGCATCGACCCGCAGGCGCTTTCGCGACGATCGACCGAACTACCAGCTCTGCTCAGGGAATTGGTGACGATCCCGCGGCGCCGAGTGGTTGGCGACTCCGACGACTTCGGCATGCTGCGCCGGCGCCTGGCCGGTGTGAGCGAGACCGAACAGCGGCGGGCGGTCCTCGACGTAGTGCGCGCCCAGGTGGCCACGGTCCTCGGACACCGCGACGCCAGCGCTGTCGATCCCGACCGTAACTTCCAGGAACTGGGTTTCGACTCGCTGACCGCCGTCGAGGTCCGCAACCGGCTCACCGCCGCCACCGGGCTACGACTACCAGCAGCCCTCGTTTTCGACTATCCGACACCTACGGCACTCGCCGAGTACCTCCACCGGCACATGGTGGGCGAGGCTCCCGGAGAATCCATTGCCGCGGCTGCGTCATCCGGTGCAGTCGCGGAGCCGGTGGCCATTGTCGGGATGGGGTGTCGTTTCCCAGGAGGTGTGTCCTCCCCGGAGGATTTGTGGCGGCTGGTCGCCGAGGGCCGGGATGTGGTGTCGGGGTTTCCGTCCGACCGCGGCTGGGATGTCGCCGGATTGCCCGTGCGCGCAGGCGGCTTCCTGTACGACGCCGGTGAATTCGACGCGGGATTCTTCGGGATCAGCCCGCGCGAGGCGATCGCGATGGATCCGCAACAGCGGCTCATGCTGGAAACCTCATGGGAGGCGCTGGAGCGGGCCGGCATCGATCCGACGTCGTTGCGGGGCAGCGACACGGGCGTCTTCGTCGGCGTGATCAGCCAGCCGTACGGTCTCGGCGCTGACGATGAGGCCGCGGGCGAGGGCTACCTGATGACGGGGACGACACCGAGTGTGGTGTCGGGCCGAGTGGCGTATGCCCTCGGTCTGGAAGGGCCTGCCGTGTCGGTGGATACGGCATGCTCGTCGAGTCTGGTCGCGCTCCATCAAGCGGTGCAGTCGGTGCGCTCGGGTGAGTGCGCGCTCGCCCTCACCGGCGGTGTGACGGTGCTCGCGACACCGGCGATATTCGCCGAGTTCTCCCGTCACGGCGGGTTGGCGACCGACGGGCGGTGCAAGGCATTCGCGGCGACCGCAGATGGTACCGGCTGGTCGGAGGGTGTGGGAGTGCTGGTGCTCGAGCGGCTCTCCGATGCGCTGCGCCATGGTCACGAAGTGCTGGCGGTGGTGCGCGGGTCGGCGGTGAATCAGGACGGTGCGTCGAATGGTTTGACCGCGCCGAACGGTCCGTCCCAGCAGCGGGTGATCCGGCGGGCGTTGGCGAACGCGGGTGTCGCCGGCACCGATGTGGACTTGGTCGAGGCGCACGGCACCGGAACGACGTTGGGTGATCCGATCGAGGCGCAGGCACTGCTCGCGACATACGGGCAGGACCGGCCTGCCGATCGGCCGCTGTGGCTCGGATCGATCAAATCGAATATCGGCCATACCTTGGCCGCTGCGGGGGTGGCGGGCGTGATCAAGGCGGTGGAGTCCATGCGACGCGGCATCATGCCGCGCACCTTGCATGTCGACGCACCGTCGCCGCACGTCGATTGGGACAGCGGTCGGGTGGAACTGCTTGCCGGGCAACGGGAATGGGACACGGTCGGTCGGCCCCGGCGCGCCGGGGTGTCGTCGTTCGGTATCTCCGGTACGAATGCCCACGTCATCATCGAACAAGCCCCCGAACCCGAGACGATCGATCCTTGGAATACCGAGGAGCCCGGCGCTTCGCGTGCCGTGCCGTGGATGATTTCCGCGAAGAGCGAATCGGCCATACCCGCCCAGGCATCGAAGTTGGTGGAATGGGTATCCGCGCATCCCGAGCCGGATCCGGTCGATGTCGGATGGTCGCTGGCCGAAACTCGGTCTCGGTTCGATCATCGCGCAGTGGTCGTCGGGTTCGAGCGTGCGGAGTTGTTATCCGGGTTGACCGCCCTGGCGGCAGGGGAGCCTTCGGGCGCTGTGGTGCGCGGGGTGGCGGACACCTCGGGCAGAACCGCATTCATCTTCCCAGGCCAGGGGGCGCAGTATCTCGGCATGGGCCGGGAGTTGTACGACGCGTACCCGGTGTTCGCGGCGGCCTTCGACGCGGCCGCGGATCGGCTGGACGGATATCTGGAGTGCTCGCTGCGCGAGGTCGTGTGGGGCGACGACACGGACACCGTGAACGCCACGGCGTTCGCGCAAGCGGGATTGTTCGCCGTCGGAGTCGCCCTGTCGCGGCTGCTCGAATCATGGGGTATCCGACCGGATTTCGTTGCGGGTCATTCGATCGGTGAGGTCGCGGCCGCCCATATCGCCGGCGTGTTGTCCCTCGACGACGCGGCCGCGCTGGTGGCGGCACGCGGCCGGTTGATGCAGGTGCTGCCGGACGACGGCGCGATGTGCTCGGTGGCGGCAACGGAGACCGAAATCATGCCGTGGTTGACCGCCGACGTCGCCGTCGCCGCCGTCAACGGCCCGGGTTCGGTCGTGGTGTCCGGTGCTCGAGCGGCCGTACGAGACGTGGTGAGCCACTTCCAGGGCATCGGCCGCGCAGCGACGTGGCTGCGGGTGTCACACGCGTTCCATTCGCCGTTGATGGAACCCATGCTGGCGGAGTTCGCCGATGTGCTCGCGGGGCTGTCGTTCACTGAACCGGTCATCCCGATCGTGTCGAATGTCAGTGGGGAACTGGCCGGTTCGGAGTTGGCCGCGCCGGAGTACTGGGTGCGGCATGTCCGTGCGACGGTGCGCTTCGGCGATGGGGTGCGCTCGCTCGAGCTGGCCGGGGCGAGCCGTTTCGTAGTGGTCGGCCCGGATGGCGGATTGACGGATCTGATCGAGCAGTCCGCGGGCGTGACAGCGGTACCGGTGCTGCGCAAGGATCGCCCTGAGTCGTCGACGGCGGCGGCAGCCGTTGCGCAGCTCGACGTGACCGGAGAAACCGTCCACTGGCGTGCCCTGTTCGGCGAAGGCAGGCGCCGGGTCGGGTTGCCGACGTATGCGTTCCAGCGCCAACGATATTGGCTCGGCGGCACAGCCACGGCACAGCGGCCCGGCCGCGACCGGGTCGACGGTGAGTTCTGGGCCGCGGTCGAACGCGGCGACGTGAGCGCGTTGGGCGTTGATCCCGGTCGGCGGTTCGACGAGGTGCTGCCGTTGCTGTCGTCCTGGAGGCAGCGGCGCCGGGACGAGTCGGTGATCGACTCATGGCGGTATCGGATCGAATGGACGTTGCTGGCGGACAGCGCGACACAGCCGTCCGGGAGCTGGCTGGTCGTCGCCCCATCCCACAGCATGATCGCCGATGAGGTTGTCGAGACGTTCATCGAATCGGGTGTCTCGGCGCAATCGGTGTCCGTCGATGTCGACGGGATGGACCGCGCCGCGATCGCCGATCTGATCCGGGCAACCCGAGTGGATGAGCTGCACGGTGTCGTATCGCTGCTCGCCATCGACGATCGAGCCGGTGCGGTCTCTTCGGTATCTCGCGGCGTGCTGGGGAATCTCGCGCTGCTCCAAGCACTGAGCGATCTGGCACCGGGCGACCCGGCGCATGGCGTGCCCATCTGGTGCGTGACCAGCGGCGCAATGGCAGCCGTTCCGTCCGATCGCATCGCCGACCCCAGACGTGCCCAACTGTGGGGGATGGGGCAGGTAGCAGGCTTGGAATTCCCCGACTGGTGGGGCGGCATGATCGACCTGCCACCGGAATCGGATCGGACCTCGCTGCGGCGGCTCCTGTCCGTGTTGTCCCGTGACGATGGCGAGGATCAGCTCGCGATCCGCGAAACCGGTGTCTACGGGCGGCGAATGATGCGCGCCCCCGCGCCCCGCGCAGCTCGGACCTGGACACCGCGCGGGACCGTGCTCGTCACCGGTGGAACCGGTGGAATCGGCGGGCACCTCGCGCGCTGGTTGGTGAAAGCCGGTGCCGAACATGTCGTTCTGCTCAGTCGGCGAGGCCGCCACGCTCCCGGCGTGGCGGAACTCGAAACCGATGTCGGCGTCTTGGGCGGCCGTATCACGATCCTGGCCGGTGATGTGACCGACCGCGGCGCTGTGGCCGCGGCCGTGGCGCTGGTCGACCGCGACGCCGGCGCGTTGACCGCGGTGATCCATGCCGCGGGCGTCGCCGCGCACCATCCGCTCACCGAGATCGTGCCCTCGTCCATGGTCTCCGTCCTCGCCGCCAAGGTGCTCGGGGCCGAACACCTCGACGACGTGCTCGGCGACCGTCCCCTGGACGCGTTCGTGCTGTTCTCCTCCGGTGCCGCGACCTGGGGCAGCGCAGGCGCCGCCGAATATGCAGCCGCGAACGCCTTTCTCGACGGCCTCGCCGAGCAGCGGCGGGGTCGCGGCCTGGTCGCCACCGCGCTGGCCTGGGGCGGCTGGGCCGGTGACGGTATGGCCAGAACCGGGGACGCCGGGCAGTACATGACCCGGATGGGTGTCCGACTGATGCGACCCGAACTGGCGATGACCGCGCTCGCCAACGCCATCGGTGGCGACGACATCCGGACCACCATCGCCGACATCGACTGGGACCTGTTCACTGCCGTCTACACCATGGCGCGGACACGCCCGCTGATCGCCGATATTCCGGACGTGCGAGCGATTCGGGAGGCGGATCGACACGACACGGCGGGCGCGGCGTCATCGGCGTTGGGGCAGACACTGGCCGCGATGCGGGAATCCGAACAGCGACAAGCCATTCTCGAGGTTGTCTGTATGCAGATCGCCGCGGCACTCGGCCACGACGGCCCCGACGACGTCGAGCCAGGCCGCAACTTCCGTGATCTCGGTATGGACTCGCTGACCGCCGTCGAAACCCGCAACCGGTTGAAGGCGGCCACCGGGCTCACGCTGCCCGCGACCCTGCTCTTCGACTACCCGACACCACAAGCCGTCGCCGAGCACATACACCGGCAGCTGGACCTCGGCGCAGGCTCGGACGGCGATATCGATCCGGACGAGCGCGAAATCCGGCGCCGCCTGGCCACCGTGCCACTGGCGCATTTGCGTGAGATGGGAATCCTGGACGCCTTGCTTCGCCTGGCCGACACCGACCATCCCGCGCCGCTCTCCGACCGGACCGGCGCGCCGGAGTCGATCGATGCGATGGACTCGGAGAGTCTGGTCGCCCACATCATGAGCAACCGGCTCAGCTGAGAGTGAGGAAACAGCCGATGGCTCTGTCTATCGACGAACTTGTTGCGGCGCTGCGTGTTTCGGCCAAGGACAATGCCGTGCTGCGGCAAGCGAACGACAAGCTGGTGGCGACGATGTCGGAGCCGGTGGCGATCGTCGGGATGGGCTGCCGCTTCCCCGGCGGGGTGTCCTCGGCGGCGGATCTGTGGGACGTGGTGACCGAGGGCAGGGACGTGATGTCCGGCTTTCCGGCCGATCGAGGTTGGCAGGTCGCCGCGTCGCTCGAGGTGCGCGCGGGCGGATTCGTCCATGACGCGGACCGGTTCGACGCGGGATTCTTCGGGATCAGCCCGCGCGAGGCACTGGCGATGGATCCGCAGCAGCGGGTACTGCTGGAAACCTGTTGGGAGGCACTCGAACACGCGGGTATCGACCCGAACTCGTTGCGCGGCAGTGACACCGCCGTGTTCATGGGAGTGGCGGGATCCGGCTACGGGCTGGGGGCGACCGAGGACGACGGAGTCGAGGGCTACCTGCTGACCGGGACCGCGTCGAGCGTGGTGTCGGGCCGGGTGTCCTACGTGCTCGGTCTGGAAGGTCCCGCGGTGTCTGTGGACACGGCGTGCTCATCGAGTCTTGTCGCGCTGCATCAGGCGGTTCAGTCGGTGCGCTCCGGTGAGAGCTCGCTGGCGCTGGCGGGCGGTGTGACGGTGATGGCCACCCCGGCGGTGTTCACCGAGTTTTCGCGGCAGGGCGGCCTGTCGGCCGACGGGCGGTGCAAGGCCTTCGCCGACGCGGCGGACGGCACCGGATGGTCGGAGGGCGCCGGGGTCCTGGTCGTCGAACGGTTGTCGCAGGCGCTGCGCCGCGGCCACCAGGTGCTCGCCGTGGTGCGCGGGTCGGCGGTGAACCAGGACGGTGCGTCGAACGGTTTGACGGCGCCGAATGGTCCGGCGCAGCAGCGGGTGATCCTGCGGGCGCTGGCGAACGCCGGCGTGCCCGCGTCCGAGGTGGATGTGGTCGAGGCGCACGGGACCGGCACCAGATTGGGTGACCCGATCGAGGCGCAAGCGTTGCTGGCCACCTACGGCCAGGGTCGGCCCGCGGATCGGCCACTGTGGCTGGGCGCAGTGAAATCGAACATCGGCCACACCGTATCCGCGGCGGGAGTCGCCGGAGTGATCAAAATGGTGGAGGCGCTGCGCCGTGGCGTGCTGCCGGCCACCCTGCACGTGGATGCGCCGTCGACACAGGTGGATTGGTCCGCCGGTGCGGTGGAGTTGCTTGTCGAACAACGGGAATGGCGCGTCGACGGTCGGCCTCGGCGGGCCGGGGTGTCGTCGTTCGGGATCTCCGGCACCAATGCGCACGTCATTCTCGAGCAGGCCCCCCAGATCGAAGTCACCGACGACACCGTGACATCCGAGGTGGGGCTCGCCGGGGTGCCGTGGGTCCTGTCGGCACGCAGCCGGCAGGCATTGGCGGACCAGGCGTCGCGGTTGTCGGCATGGGTGCGCGAGCGCCCGGACTCGAACCCGGTGGATGTCGGCTGGTCGTTGGCGACCACCCGGGCGCGATTCGAGCACCGGGCAGTCATCGTGGGTGAGGATCGCGCGCAGCTGCTGTCCGGGCTGGCGGCGCTGGCCGACGGCGAGCCGTCGCCGGACGTGGCCGCCGGCGTCGCCGGTGTCACCGGAAAGACCGTGCTGGTGTTCCCGGGCCAGGGCTCCCAATGGGTCGGAATGGGTGTCGAGCTGATGGATTCGGCACCGGAGTTCGCGCGGATGATGACGGAGTGCGCCGAAGCGCTTGCGCCACTGGTCGACTGGTCGCTGCTCGAGGTGCTGCGCGGAGCGCCGGGTGCGCCGTCGCTGGACCGCACCGATGTGGTGCAGCCGGTGCTGTTCGCGGTGATGGTGTCGCTAGCGGAATTGTGGCGCTCGCTCGGGGTGGTGCCGGATGCGGTGGTCGGCCACTCACAAGGTGAGATCGCCGCCGCGTATGTGGCGGGAGCGCTGTCGCTGGTGGACGCCGCACGGCTGGTGGTCGTCCGTTCCAGGGCGTTGACCGAATTGTCCGGTGCCGGTGCGATGGCCTCGGTTGCCTTGCCCGCCACCGCTATCGGTGCGCGATTGGCCGGGCGGGACGGGCTGGCTGTGGCCGCGGCGAACGGGCCGACCACGACCGTCGTGTCCGGCGCACCCGAGCAACTGGAGGAGTTTCTGGCCGAGTGCATCGCGGAGGGCATCTACGTGGGCCGGATCGCGGTGGACTACGCGTCGCACTCGCCCCAGGTCGACTCGTTGCGCGCGGAGCTGCTGGACGCCGCGCGCACCGTCACGGCGCGATCGTCGCAGGTGTCGTTCTATTCCACGGTGACCGCCGCGGCACTGGACACGGCCGAATTGGATGCGGCGTACTGGTTTCGGAATCTCCGCGAGACCGTGCGGTTCGAGGAGGCTGTGCAAGCCTTGCTTGCCGACGGATACCGCACATTCGTCGAGGCCAGCCCACATCCGTTGCTGACCTTGGGAATCGAGCAGTGCCGCGAGGCGGCGGCCGCGGACGAGAAGACCACGATTGTGGGATCCCTTCGGCGCGGCGAGGGCGGGCTGACCCGGTTCCTTGCGTCGGTGGCGCTGGTGGATGTGGTCGGTGCGGCGAAGGTGCGGTGGGACGCGGTCTTCGAAGGGCACGCGCCGGAGCCGGTGACGTTGCCGACGTATGCATTTCAGCGGCAGCGCTTCTGGCTGTCGCCGACTCCTGCCGATACCGCCGACGGTCTGCATGTCGTGCAGTGGCGTGCGATACCGGCACCGCGACGACCGCACCATGTCTCCTTCGCGGACTGGACCTCCATCGATGGCGATGCGGTGCCACCGGTGCTGGTTCTCGATTGCCGGGTCGATCGTGGTAGCGATGTGCCCGCCGAGACGCGGCGGGCCGTGCACGAGACGCTGGAGGTGTTGCAGGCGTTTTCGCGCGAGCCGCGATGGGCATCGAGCACGCTGCTCATGGTTACTCGCGGCACCGTGAAGCTTGCCGGAGAGGACGTTCCGGATCCGGCGGGATCGGCGGTCTGGGGGTTGGTGCGTTCGGCACAATCGGAGGATCCGGGCCGGATCGTGCTCGTGGACAACGACACCGAGGGCGCCCTACCCTCGGAGACCGTCGCCGCGGTGCTGGCATCCGGGGAACCACAGCTTGCCATTCGTCATGGTGTGCTGCATGCGCCGCGGCTGATCCGAGCCGGGGCAAGCGAGGGCACAACCAGAGCGGGAATCGAAGCAGCTCTGGCCGCTGGGACGGTCATGATCACCGGTGGCACAGGTGGTTTGGGTGCGGCGGTAGCTCGGCATCTGGTCGCCGAGTGGGGTGCCGCGTCGCTGATGTTGGTGAGTCGGCGCGGGATGGCTGCGGTGGGGGCAGCGCAGCTGGCCGGGGACCTGACCGATTCAGGGGCTCGGGTACAGGTGGTGGCATGTGACGTGTCGGATCGCGACGCGGTGACAGCGGCGATCGCCGCGGTGCCCGACGAGTTCCCGCTGGTTGGCGTGGTCCATGCGGCGGGTGTGCTCGATGACGGTGTGCTCGGATCACTGACCCCGGAGCGGATCGATTCCGTGCTGGCGGCGAAAGCGGATGCGGCGTGGTATCTGCACGAGCTGACGCGGGACCTGGATCTGGCGATGTTCGTGCTGTTCTCGGCGGCCGCCGGAATCCTGGGAGCGCCCGGGCAAGCCAATTACGCTGCGGCGAATACGTTTCTGGACGGGCTGGCCGCGCATCGTCGCAGCACCGGCTCGGTCGCGACGTCCATTGCGTGGGGTCTGTGGGAATCGAGTACCGGAATGACCGGGCACCTGGGGAGTTCCGATGCTGCGCGGCTGAGTCGTGCTGGTGTGCTGGGGTTGTCGACCACGCAAGGGTTGGCGTTGTTCGATGCGGCCGTGGATCAGGCCCGCGCGGGAGTTGTTGCGGTTCGCCTGGATCAGCGGTCGCTGGCGGCCCAAGCTCGGGCCGGGGTGGTCGCCCCGTTACTGCGCGAACTGGTGCCGGAATCACCGCCCGCGGCGGACGCCACCGCCGGTCCCGCGAAGCTCGCACTG
Source organism: Nocardia lijiangensis NBRC 108240 (assembly GCF_001613045.1). Classification (GTDB taxonomy): domain Bacteria; phylum Actinomycetota; class Actinomycetes; order Mycobacteriales; family Mycobacteriaceae; genus Nocardia; species Nocardia lijiangensis. The sequence goes on from NZ_BDBP01000005.1 coordinate 16,935, forward strand.
CGGCAGCGGCTCTCGAGCCTGACCAGCACTGATCGGATTCCGGTTGTGCTCGACCTGGTGCGCGCCCAGGTTGCCGGGGTACTCGGTCACACGAGCGCAGCCGACATCGACCCGGACCGCAATTTCCGCGAGCTGGGATTCGACTCGCTCACCGCGGTCGACGCCCGCAACCGGCTCGGTGCCGCAACCGGGCTGAGGCTGCCCGCGACCGTAGTTTTCGACTATCCGACGCCGCATGCCGTCGCGCGATTCGTCCTCGGTGAGTTGTTCGGCGACCAGTCGGATGGCGAGACTGGATCGGTTGCTCCGGCCACCACGGCGGGACCAGCGGAACCGGTGGCGATCGTGGGGATAGGCTGCCGCTTCCCGGGCGGCGTTTCCTCGCCGGAGGACTTGTGGCGCCTGGTGGCCGAGGGACGAGACGTAGTGTCCGGAATTCCCGCCGACCGGGGCTGGGATATCGCGGGATTCGCGGTACGGGAGGGCGGATTCGTCCGCGACGCGGGCGATTTCGATGCCGGATTCTTCGGGATCAGTCCGCGCGAAGCCCTGGCGATGGACCCGCAGCAGCGGATGCTGCTCGAAACATGCTGGGAAGCTGTGGAACACGCCCGGATCGACCCACGTTCGCTGCGCGGGAGCGACACCGGTGTGTTCATCGGTGTCGCGGGCTCCGGATATGGCACAGGGGCAACCGAGGAAGACGGCGTCGCAGGCTACCTGCTGACCGGGACTGCGTCGAGCGTGGTGTCGGGCCGGGTGTCCTATGTGCTCGGTCTGGAAGGCCCTGCGGTATCGGTGGACACAGCGTGCTCGTCGTCATTGGTGGCGCTGCACCAGGCAGTGCAAGCCGTGCGTTCGGGCGAATGCGGACTGGCGTTGGCCGGCGGAGTGACCGTGATGGCGTCGCCGGGGGTGTTCGTGGAGTTCTCGCGGCAGGGCGGGCTGGCCCCGGATGGTCGGTGCAAGGCATTCGCCGATGCCGCGGACGGCACCGGATGGAGTGAAGGCGCCGGGGTACTGGTGGTCGAGCGGCTGTCCGACGCGCGGCGTCGCGGCCATCACGTGCTTGCGGTCGTACGGGGTAGTGCGGTGAATCAGGATGGTGCGTCGAATGGTTTGACCGCGCCGAATGGACCGTCTCAGCAGCGGGTGATCCGCCGGGCCCTGGCGAATGCGGGGATCGCCGCAGCCGAGGTCGATGTGGTGGAGGCGCACGGCACCGGCACCACCTTGGGAGATCCGATCGAGGCACAGGCGTTGCTGGCCACCTACGGGCGGGACCGGCCGAGGGACCGTCCGCTGTGGCTGGGCTCGATCAAATCGAATATCGGTCACACGCAAGCCGCGGCCGGAGTGGCCGGGGTGATCAAGATGATCGAGGCGATGCGGCACGGGTCACTGCCCGCGACCTTGCACGTGGATGCGCCGTCCTCGCATGTGAATTGGTCTGGCGGTGCGGTGGAGCTGCTTGTCGAGCAACGGGAATGGGACGCGGTGGATCACCCGCGTCGCGCCGCGGTGTCCGCGTTCGGGGTGAGCGGCACCAACGCGCACGTGATCCTGGAACAGGCTCCGGTCGGTGAGTTCGGCGCTTCCGATAGCGCAGGCGGTGTCACCGCCATCGCCGAAAGGAACCTTTCGGTGGTGCCCTGGGTGGTGACGGCGCGCAGCCGCGCAGCATTGACTCAGCAGGCAGGTCGATTGCTGGAATGGGCACGGCAGCAGTCGAATCTGGATCCCGCGAACGTTGGCTGGTCGCTGGCAACCACGAGATCGCGATTCGAGCATCGCGCGGTGGTGCTGGGTACCGACCACGCCGAGTTGCTGTCGGGATTGAGGGCGCTGGCCGCGGATGAGCCGTCGGTGGGCGTTGTGCGTGGCGCGCCGGGCTTGTCGGGTAAGACGGCGTTCGTGTTTCCGGGTCAGGGTGCGCAGTGGTTGGGTATGGGTCAGGGTCTTTGTGCGGCGTTTCCGGTGTTCGCGGCCGCTTTCGATGAGGTTGTCGCGCGGTTGGATGTGGAGCTTGGTCGTTCGGTGCGGGAGGTGGTTTGGGGTTCGGACGCGGGGGCGTTGGATGCCACGGTGTTTGCGCAGGCGGGGTTGTTCGCGGTGGGTGTGGCGTTGTTTCGGTTGTTGGATTCTTGGGGTGTGCGACCGGATTTCGTGTGTGGTCATTCGGTGGGTGAGGTGGCGGCCGCTCATGTAGCGGGCGTGTTGTCGTTGGACGATGCGGTGGTGTTGGTGGTGGCGCGGGGGCGGTTGATGCAGGCGTTGCCTGGGGGTGGGGTGATGGCTGTGGTTGCGGCTACTGAGGCGGAGGTGTTGCCGTTGCTGACCGATGGGGTGGCGGTTGCGGCGGTGAACGGGCCGCGTTCGGTGGTGGTGTCCGGTGTCCGGGATGCGGTGTCGGCCATAGTGGATCGTTTTGCTGCGGTGGGGAGGCGGGTGAGTTGGTTGCGGGTGTCGCATGCGTTCCACTCGCCGTTGATGGAGCCGATGCTGGCGAAGTTCGCCGAGGTGGTGGCGGGTCTCGATTTCCATGAGCCCACGATTGGGGTGGTGTCGAATGTGACTGGTGGGTTGGCTGGTTCGGAGTTGCTGTCACCGGAGTATTGGGTGCGGCACGTGCGGGAGACGGTGCGCTTCGCCGACGGAATCCGGACCCTACAGCAGGAGGGAACCACCACATTCTTGATCGCGGGCCCGGACGGCGGCTTGGCCGCATTGATCGTCGAGTCCCTGGAACCGGCGGATGCCGTAACGGTTCCGGTGCTGCGCAAAGACCATTCGGAGCCGTGGACGGCGTTGCAGGCAGTGGCCCGCGTATTCGTCGCTGGATCGAACGTCAGGTGGGACGCGCCCTTCGGGACAGGTAGGCAGCGAATCGCGCTGCCTACCTATGCCTTCCAGCGCCAGCGGTACTGGCTGGACGGTGACGGTCGCGCGGACCGTGCCGGAGACCGGATCGATGACCAGTTCTGGACAGCTGTCGACCGCGGCGACACCACCCTGCTGGGAATCGATCCGGAACTGCAATTCAGCAAGGTCCTACCGCAGCTGTCGCGATGGCGCCGTGATCGCAAGGACCGTTCGGCGCTCGACCTGTGGCGCTACCGGATCGAATGGAAACCCTTGGCCGACAGCCACGGAATGTTGTCGGGGACGTGGCTGCTCATCGATTCGCCCGCCGACCCGCTGCCCCACGACCTTGTGCTGGCCCTCACCGAATCAGGTGCCCGGACACGAAGGGCGACGATTGATGCCGACCGAACAACACGCCTCGAACTCGCTGCGTTGATCCGATCGGAAAGTGCGTCAGGCGAACTGTCCGGCGTGCTGTCGTTCCTCGCCTCGGATGATCTGCCCAGCTCCGCTGCCCCGGCGATGTCCCGCGGCGTCCTGGGGAATCTCCTTCTGCTACAAGGGCTGATCGATGCCGGAGCCGCGGTGCCCTTCTGGTGTGTGACCACCGGCGCGGTTGCGGTGCACCCGTCCGAGCACGTCGGCAGCACCAGACAGGCACAGATGTGGGGGATCGGCCAGGTGGCGGGTTTGGAATTGCCGGATTCGTGGGGCGGTCTGGTCGATCTTGCGCCCGACCGGGACCACACGCTGACTCGCCGACTGGTGAGCGTGCTGTCCCGCACCGACGGCGAAGATCAGCTCGCGGTCCGGGCATCGGGTGTGTACGGCAGGCGAATGATGCGAGCGTCATCGCTGAACTCCCGTTCGACGGAACCTTGGATACCCAGCGGCACCGTGTTGATCACCGGTGGCACCGGCGGAATCGGTGCACAGCTCGCACGCAGGCTGGCACACGGCGGCGCGGAACACGTGGTACTGGTGAGCCGCCGCGGACGGCATGCACCCGGCGCAGAGGAGCTCGAGCAGGAACTCGCGAGTCTGGGCGCCCGAGTGACGATCCGCGCGGCCGATGTCACCGAACGTAGCGATATGGCAGCGATTTTGGCCGCGATAGATGCCGGGGACACACCATTGACCGCGGTCGTCCACGCGGCCGGGGTCGGAGCCCAGTGCCCGATCACCGAAATCGAGCCATCGTCACTGACGGCGGTGTTGGCCCCCAAGGTCATCGGCGCCGAGCACTTGGACGAATTGCTCGGCTCTCGTCGGCTGGACGCGTTCGTCTTGTTCTCCTCCGGCGCCGCCACCTGGGGCAGCGCGGGCGGGGCCGGATATGCCGCTGCCAACGCGTTTGTGAACAGCCTCGCCGAGCGCCGACGCGCACGCGGTCTGGTCGCCACCGCGCTCGCCTGGGGCGCCTGGTCGGGCGCGGGCATGGCGCAAGCCGCAGACGCGCGGCAATACATGAACCGCAGCGGCCTGCGATCGATGGCGCCGGAGCAGGCGATGCAAGCGCTGGAGATGGCAGTCGGCGCCGACGAAACACTGCTCACCATCGCCGATATCGACTGGGAACTGTTCAGCTCCGTCTACACCATGTCCCGGCGCCGCCCCCTCATCGCCGACATCCCCGACGCAGGCCGCGAAACCGCCGAGCATCGCACAGCCGATGCCACGGAACCCCCACTGCGGCAGCGCCTCACCGGACTGACCGAGTCCGACCAGGTGCGGTTGATCCTGGACGTGGTGCGCACCCAACTCGCACTGGTGCTCGGCCACGACGGGCCGGACGCGATCGATGCCGACCGCAGTTTCCAGGATCTGGGTTTCGACTCCCTGGCCGCGGTCGAGACCCGCAACCGGCTCGGCGAGACCACGGGGATCCGGATGACACTCGCGGCGCTGTTCGATCACGGCAGCCCGGCAGCTGTGGCCGGACACATTATGAAAGAGCTCGCGGCAAACGGCTCTTCCCGTGTCCCCGGGGCATCTCGCGCGGCCGTCGACAAGCCGCCCGTGGCAGGCGAAACGCTCGTCGATCTGTTCAAAGGCGCGGTGGCGTCGAACCGGGTGAACGCCGGATATGGCCTGCTGCACGCAGCGGCGCGGCTGCGCCCCGTCTTCGAATCGGACCAGGCGGCTACGGCAACCGCTGCGGTCCGGCTCAGCGAGGGGCCGGGCCCGCATCTCGTCTTCCTCTGCGCACCGACATTTACCGGAGGAATCCACCAACACCTGCGCATCGCCGCCGCGTTCAGCGGCCGCAGGCGAGTATCCAGCGTCCCCCTGCCCGGGTTCGACTCGGCCGACCCCCTGCCGTCCGGCCCGGCAGCCGCGGTCGCCGCACTCGCCGGGGCGGTACTAGAGATCACCGATGACAATCCCATAGTGCTGGTCGGCCACTCGGCCGCCGGATACCTCGCTCAGGCCACCGCGGCCCACCTACGCACAGTGCCGGGCATCGAACTGGGCGGCCTCGTCCTGCTGGACACCTTCGATATGGGCACCGAGGTGCCACGCGCGCAACAGGTCGAAGCCCTGCTCGAGATGGACGTCGCATGGGGCGAACTAACCGGCGCCGGCCTCACCGCAATGGTCGCATGGTCGGAACTGTTACCCGCCCTGAACTGCCACCCCCCGACCAGCCCGACCCTGCTCGTCACATGCACCAAGCCCTACTTCTGGCGCACATCGCCTACCGGCGACCGCGAACCCTTGCTGGCCCGCCCGTGGTCGAGTTCACAGACGCTCCGCATGCTCGACACCGACCATTTCGCCATGGTCGCGGACGATTCGCACCTGACCGCGCGCGCCATGGACGACTGGCTGGACCGACTCTGGAACGAGAGGCCAGGTCAGGCCATGTGAGGCGACCACCGATCTGGGTCGAATTCGCTACGAAAAGCGCCCGGAGGGCGACACGTCGTATCGGCGTCGAGAGATCGGCTTGCGTGGATGTCGGCACCGGTGGTGTCCAGAACGATTGGCTCGTGTTGCATCAACGGGGACCATCGGGGCCAAAGGATTTGGCGGACAACACACCTCGTGCTCCGCTGGCGTCGGCGACCCCCAAACAGGTGCGGCCGCGAAAGAGCCCGAGTTCGTAATCCACGGAGTCATCGCCGAAAGAGCGGACGAGCACGCCGATCTCGTAATCGCCGGGATAGGTGACTTCGCCGAGGTAGTCGATTCGATACGACGACGGTGACAGGTCCAGCACCAGCCCGTCCTCGCCGAGCGCCGCCGCCGTGAACACCGCGACGGCCTCGTCGTACCAGGTGGCCAGGGCGAGGTAATTGACATGCTGATTGGAGTCGACATCGCCTATCCGTGCACGCAGCGGCACGAAGAACGTGTAGTGGTCCCGTTGCCCGCGCTCGGCACCCGGACGGGGCACAGCCGTCTCGCTCGAATCCGGCATGGCCAAGCCGGTGAGATCCGCGATCAACTCCTCCGGGAGCGCAAGCGGCCCCGCGGGACCGAGACACAGCACCGTGGCCCCTCCGCCGCCCACCCGCCTGCCGCCGGCGAACACCGCTTGCTCGTAAGTGAACGATGACCGCCCGATGCGCCGAATCCCGGTGTGCACCTGTACATCGGCGTCGGTGCGGTAGACGTAGGCCAGCCGTTCGACCCTTTGGCTGACGAAAATGATCTGGTAGGGACCGAACTCACCGGCCCCGGTGGCCCGTTCGAATTGGGGCAGTTTCATCCGCATCCGAGCGTCCTCCAGCCAGCGGGCAACCCCGATCGTGCTCACGGCGCCGTTCCGGCCGAGATCGCCCTGCCGCACTCGAATGTCGCACTGGGCCGGAAACGCGGAGGCGCTGATGGAATCCATGAAAACACCGTAGGAAAACCACACCGGCGCACACTTGAACAAGCGCGCCAACCAGATAGCACATTTTCGCCACAATGCACTGGACGTGACCGGCATCGCCGACCCTGCAGGCTCGTTTGACTCGGCTCCAATCGCGGGGAGAACATGGGCGCAAGGAGATCCGGGAAACGAACGCGGAGTGGATCGGTCGGCGATGAACAACACTGGAGCGGAGGTCGCCGACACGCGCGGAGGGTTCTCGCTGGATTCCACCGTCCCCGGCGCGGGATCGCGCGGTTTCGATGTGTTCCGGCGCGGGTGGCAGACGCAGGTCGGCGATGGGTTCCCGCTGCCGACCTTCAGCACGGTCACGACCGGTGATTTTCGGGTCAGGAGCCGCGTGGCGAAGGTGCTCGACGTGGCGATCACCGACCTCGACAGCGCGACCGTCATCCGAACGGGGGGAACTCCGCTCGGCTATGAAGATCAGGCACGGATCTACGTAGTGCGGCGCGGCACATGGGTTTTGGGCGGCTCGCCCGATCGCGCCGAATACACCGTTGCCGCCGGGCAGTTCCTCTTGCGGCACGGACCGCCGTTGCACTTCGGGGCAGCGCCGGACACCACGGTGCAGATTCTCACGCTGCCTTCTGCGATGCTCGAGCCGCGGCTCAGAAACCGGAGCATCACCGAATCGGCGGACTCAGCCGAGATGCGCCTGCTGACGGCACATACGAACATGGTCCACACCACCGTGGCAGCCCTCGGCCCGGTCGGTGTGCACGCCGCTCACGGCGCTCTGATCGAGCTGGCCAAGGCGGTGGTGGCGGGTCGGTTCGACGATACGGAGCCCGGGCTCAGGCCCGCGCTCGTCCAGGCAGCGAAGGTCCTCGCGGACCGTCGCCTCGCCGACCCCGAGCTGTCCCCGGCGATGCTGGCACGTGAGCTCAACGTCTCCGCGCGCACCCTCCAACGGGCGTTCACCTCGGTGGGAGAGTCGGTGACCACCTACATCCGCCACCGCCGGTTGGAACAGGCCCGGCGCGCCCTCACCGCCCCGTGCCGTCGGCCGAACGTCTCCGAACTCGCCGCGCACTGGCAATTCTCCGACAGCAGCCACTTCATTCGCGCCTTCAAAAAACGCTACGGCCAGACGCCCATCGAGTACGCCCGCTCGATGAGGACTGCCGGGACCTGATGACTCGGCGGACAGCACCGATCGACTTCATGAACGAGGACCCCGGCGCATGCTTGTGGCGCAGACGTTCCACCGGTTTGGCGCGATTGTTCACGTGTGCGCCGGAGTCCCTTTCCTAGAGTTCGGAGACATGGTTGGTTTTCGCTTCGGGGTCAACATGGGGTTGCAGGGTTCACGTTTCGAGTGGGTGGACAAGGCTCGCCGCGCGGAAATGCTCGGCTACGACGTCTTCGCCGTGCCGGATCACCTCGGTATGCCGGCACCGTTACCGACGTTGTCGCTGGCGGCGGAGGCCACCGAGCGAATTGGGTTGGGCACCTTCGTGTTGAATACGCCGTTCTACAATCCGGTGCTGCTGGCCCGCGACGTTGCCGCACTGGACCAGTTCAGCGGCGGCAGGGTCGAACTGGGGCTGGGCGCGGGACATGTGAAGGAGGAATTCGACGCCGCCGGGATACCGTTCCCCAGCGCCGGCGCCCGCATCGACCACGTCGAGCAGACCGTGCTCACCCTGCGCAAGCTCTACTCCGCCCCCGAATACCAGCCGGCACCCGCGCAGCCGGAGGGTCCGTCGGTTCTGATCGCCGGGTGGGGAAACCGGTTGCTGCGCATGGCCGCTCAGCACGCCGATGTGGTGGGCCTGACCGGGGCCGCGGCCGCGAAATCCGGTCTGCTGACCGCCGCGGGTGCGGACGAGGTTGCCGAACGCGCCGAATACGTGCGCGGCTTGCTCGGTGAGCGTCGCGATCAGGTGGAACTCAACCTCTTGATATGGGGGGTGGGCACCCCGGCGGAGCGTGACACCGTGGGCGAACGGGTGCGCCAGTCCCTGCCCGGATTCACCGACGACCAGATCGGCGCCGCGCCCGCGGTCATGGTGGGCACACCACAACAGATCGCCGACAGCGTGCGCGAATGCCGGGAGCGTTACGGAATCACGTATTTCACTGTGGTGGAACCGGATCTGGAGAAATTCGCGCCAGTCATCGAACTACTGAAGTAGCCCGGTCGAGCGGTTGCACGGTCGTGTGGCCAGGTCCGGCCATTCCCCGACGGCCAGCACGTGTGCGCGCCGTCCGGCGTGCGTGCGGAACTGACGGTCGAGGACCTGTCGGTCATCGCGAGCCGCACCCTCGTCATCGTTGCGGACGACGACGCGATGAGCCTCGAACACACCATCGCGCTCTACCGCGCGATCCCGAAACTCCGAGCTCGCTGTCGTGCCCGGCGCTTCGCACCTGTTGGTCGTGGAGAAGCCCACCGAGGTTTACCGCTCGGTCGGCGCATTCCTCACCTCCGAGGCGCCGAGGACCTGGCAGCCGATCCGCCGAGCGTGACCTGAGCCGACCCATTTTGTGTTTGCCGGCGACATTGATCTTCGAGACACTGCCGCGGCCGGTTCGGACCGCGCACAGGGCGCTAGCGGTACGAACGGCTCACGAAGCCGTCAGGGCGGACCAGCACCGTCCCGTACGGCCAGCCGTCCACGAGGTGCACCGGAACGTCGGCCTCCACGCCGGGATCGGCCGTGAGTACGCACCACTGCGATCCAACGAGATCCAGCGTGGACACCCCGTCGGACACCCACATGTGCGGCAGACGGGATCCCGGCGACCCGTCGAGGTCGAGGGCGACGTCCTCGGTGGAGGGGAGCTCCGCGCCGCCGTACCGGTAGCCCATGTGCACCACAGGTGCGTTGATCGCCCCCGCTGCCTTGCGCGCCTCTGCCATGTCCGTCCCCCAGTGCAGGGACGGATCGTTGAACCGCAGGCGCGCCTGCTCCATCGTCATCAGGGCCACCGGATGGCGCTCCGCGTGATAAGTCTCCAGCAGTGCGGGCCCGGCCTCACCGCGCAGTACGTGTGCGAGTTTCCATGCCAGATTGTGCGCGTCGGCGATGCCTGCGTTCAACCCGAACGCGCCCAATGGGGGGATGGCGTGCGCCGCGTCGCCCACCAGGAAGACCCGCCCGACGGAGAGCTGATCGGCCACCTGGCCGCGCCCCCGGAACCTCAGCACGCTGCGGATCTCCACCTCGATCGACGGGTCGCCGAGCGCGGTGCGGATGAGGTCGGGAGTCGGCTCGGTGTCGAGGGCGGTGAGGAACACCCACTCGCGTTCGCCGTCGACGGTAACCAGCAGGCCGGTCGCGTCCGGATGCTCGATATTGCACATTGCGAATGGCTTGCGCGGACGCAGATCAGCGTCGAACAGGATGCTCGTCGTTTCCCGACCGATCGCACCGGGACCGGTGAGGCCGGTGCCGAGGATCTGTCGAACCCGGCTGCGCACACCGTCGGCCGCTACCAGGTAGCGCGCCCGCACGACCCGCCCGTCGGACAGGGTCGCCGTGACGCCGCCGGAGTCCTGCTCGAACGAGTCGAGCGCCACGCCGAACTCCACGTCGCCGGCCTTGGTGATCAGCACGCGGTCGAGCCGGTTCTGTGCGCAGGTGCCGCGGATCCGGGCCGGTGTGTAGGTGAGCTCTGCCGCACTTTTCGTCTTCCACTCCGCGCTTTCGGTGAAGTCGGCCTCGGCGAGCGTGCGCCCTCTGATCTTCCCCGCCCGCAAGTCGACCGCGGCCTCGTTGACCGCTTGATCCAGGCCGATCTCGCGCAGGATCTCCACCGACCGCGACCCGATGCCAGTGGCCCTGGGGTGGGGCGAGAGCTCCGGCTTCTCCTCGACGACGAGGGGCTTGACGCCGTGGTGACGCAACAGCACCGCGAGCATCAGCCCAACGGATCCGCCGCCGGCGATCAAAACATCTGTGGATACAGTGTGCCCGTTCATGGGCACACTGTATCCACCTCTGTAGACTCCTGTCCATGTCGCTTATCTGGGAGCGTGAGCCGTACCGGTCGAACAGGCAGGCCCTGAGCGTGGAGCGCATCGTGGACGCGTCCATCGCCATCGCCGACGCCGAGGGGCTCGACGCGCTGTCGATGCGCCGCGTCGCCGCCGAGCTGTCGACCGGCACGACCACGCTCTACCGCTACGTGGACAGCCGCGACGACCTGCTCGACCTCATGGCCGATGCGGTACAGGACGGCCACGTGCCGCTGACCGGAGACTGGCGCGCCGACCTCGAGGCGTACGCCCACCACGAGCGCGAGCTGTGGCTACGGCACACCTGGCTCGCCCCGCTACTGGCCACCCGGCCATCACTGGGCCCCAACTGGCTGCGCGGCCTGGAACAGGCCCTCACCGCAGCCGCGCCGCTGACCTCCGACATCGCCGACGCGGCCTCGGCCGTCGGGCTGATCAGGGACTACGTGCGCGGCGCGGTCATGCGCGAGCTCGCCGAGAAAGAGACCCAGCGGCGCACCGGTCAGACCGAGGACCAGTGGCGCGCCGCCGTCGCCCCCTACATGCGCAAGGTCATCGAGAGCGGCGCATATCCCCTGGTAACGCGCATGACCAAATCCGCCGACCTGAGCCCGGCCGAACAGTTCTCCTACGGCTTGCGCCGCATCCTCACCGGGATCGCAGACTCTCAGCAGACGACAAAGTGATCACGAATGCACGAGGCCGGTTCCGCCCCAACGGGGAACCGTCGACGCGACACACTGCCATTCGGTGATCGTTCACGCCGGTAGGTGGTTGGGGGAGTTGGGGACCGGGATTTCGAACTGCCAGGGGCCCGAGAGGCCGGGGCGGGCGGCGGCCTGGGTATGTAGGTGCAGGTAGTCCGCACGGGAGAGGTCGATGGCGCCGAGGGAGGTGAGGTGGCTGGAGGTGACCTGGCAGTCGATGAGGGCGAAATCCCAGGCGGCCAGTTGGGCGCAGAGCCAATACAGCGCGACCTTGGAGGTGTCACGGGCGCGGGAGAACATGGACTCGCCGGCGAAGGAGCGGCCGAGTGCGACGCCGTAGAGGCCGCCGACAAGGTCGCCGTCGCGCCATACCTCGACCGAGTGCGCATGACCGAGGTGGTGCAGCCGCAGGTAGGCCGCCAGCATGTCGGAGCCGATCCAGGTTCCGGCCTCCTTGTCACGCGGTCCGGCGCAATTCGACATCACATCGGCGAAGGCGCGATCCATGGTCACCCCGTAGTCGGCATTGGCGACAGATCGGCGATAGGACTTGGTCACCCGCAGGTCGGTCGGCACCAGAATGCTCCGAGGGTCCGGGCAGTACCAGTGGATCGTTTCGCCGGGGTTGTACCAGGGAAAGATGCCCGCGGAATAGGCGCCCAACAGCCGCTCTGGCGACAGATCTCCGCCGAAAGCGACCAGTCCGGTCGGATCCGCGAGCTCGACAGGTGGGAAAGGCTGGTCTGGATCGACCAGATACATCCGCATCAGGTCGGTAGCGTCGGTCACCGGACAGACATTACCGACCTCGGAGAACAGGTCCCAGTGAGCGAGCCCATGCCGGCCACAAAGCGGGCTGTCGCTTTATCGCTGCGGTAGTCTGGCACGCTTCCGAAATCCGTAACCCCAAGAGCCCAAGCATCGCAACCAGCGCGAAATCGCACGGGGCGGTCGAGTCCCGGGCCGCGGACAGCAGGGCCTGGCCGAGGACGACGACATCACTACCGCGTACGCCGCCAAGCTCCTGCATGCCGACGCCCAGGGCGATGCGTAGCGGCGCATGAGCCGTCGGCGCAGGCGACCATCGAGGAACATCCGCTTCTCGGCTACTTAAGACTGGCGGTAGGACCGGTGCTCGGCCAAGCTCTGGTCCAGGTGCCCGGTGAGACGCTCCCTTAATCGGCTGCCCGCCGTCGTGTTTGGTGTGGCTCTCTCATGGCTTGCGTCTCACCGGGCGCCGCGCCGGGAGTGGCTCGAAAGGGGTTTGCCCGGGCTCGAAGTAGCGGTGCCCTCCCTAGCCTGAAACACACGTTAGCCAGGGAGGACACCAGTGGCGGTCATCATCGGAATGGATCCACACAAACGCTCGGCCACCATCGAAATCATCGATGACATCGGGAAGGTTCTGGCCCTGGGCCGGTACGGCACCGACAAGGCCGGCTATGCCGACATGCTGCGTGCCGGGCGTCGATTCACCGATCGAGTGTGGGCGATCGAAGGCTGCAACGGCATCGGCCGCCATATCGCACACCGGCTGGTCCACGACGGCGAAACGGTGCTGGATGTGCCGGCAAAACTGTCGGCGCAGGTGCGTGTGTTCGCCACCGGCAACGGCCGCAAAACCGACCCAGTGGATGCGCACTCGGTAGCGCTGGCAGCACTGCATTCACCGAATCTGCATCGTGTCGAGGCGGATTCGGAGCTGATCGTGCTGGGCATGCTCGCTGATCGCCGCGATGGTCTCGGCACGGCCCGCACCGAGACCGTGAACCGTCTACACCGGATATTGCTGGACTTGTTCCCCGGCGGCGCCAAGAAATTCCTCTCCGCAATGCAGGCACGCAAGCTGGTCGCGACGATCAAACCGCGCGATCCGGTCGGCAAGACCCGGCGTCGGCTGGCCGTCGAGTTGATCGGTGAGCTCGAAAGTATCGACCGCAAGATCAAAGCCGCCGACAAAGAACTCCAGCAGTTGGTCACCGACCGCGGCTCGACCCTGACCGACCTGCATGGCATCGGACCCTCCAGCGCCGCACGACTTCTCGCCGACACCGGTGACGTCCACCGTTTCTGCAACCGGGACCGATTCGCCTCCTGGAACGGCACCGCACCCTTGGACGCATCCTCGGGTGAGCAGCAACGACACCGCCTCTCACGAGCCGGGAACCGACGCATCAACCGAGTCCTGCACATCATGGCCGTGGTTCAACTCCGCAATCCCACCCCAGGACGCACCTATTTCGACGCCAGGAAAGCAGCCGGGAAGACCTCGATGGAAGCCATGCGATCGCTCAAACGACAACTTTCCAACGTCGTCTACACCCGCATACTCGCCGACCAGAAACGAAGCGAAACGGCAAGCCCGGGAGGGCAATCGGGAACGACTCTGCAATCCAGCGCGACCGGCCTGACCCCGCACACCGGCCCTTCGGACAAGCCACATCCCGGACCTACCACCACCCAGCCTAACCACCGTCTCCCGGCCATGTCTTGACATAAAGGGGCGGCATTTGCGGATGTCCCGAGACCGCCGACGTATACAGACGACTCGCCTCCGACTCCGGTCCGGCACAATAACGCGGGTGCGAGCCCTCGATCTCGAAAATGCCTTCCTTCGATACCTGGGCAACCACGGCCGCACTCTCGACAACCTCGACGCCACCACCGCGATCGGCTCGATGATTATGTTCTATGCCCATCACCGCGTGACAGATGTCGACATCGACGACGACGGCGACATGCTGCTGTTCCAGTGGGGCACATACGGCAGCGACGGGTTCGGTCTCATTCGCCAGTTGGAGCGAATATGGCTTATCGGTAACCGTGAACCCGTTCGTAAAGACTGGTTGGCCATTTCGCGTTCTGCGGGTCGGCGACATGCCGAAAGCCAGTGGCCCCGTAGCGTCAGGCCGACGCCTGACGCCTCGTCTCTCACTACGTGGAGTCGTCGCGTGGAGGTCGGAACGTAGAGTGCGGTTTCGGGGGACAAGCCGGGACCGCCGTCGGGTGCGGCCCCGGACCGACCTCCTGCCCACTCCGGAGGCCGCCGGCACGACCGCGTGGCCATGACTGAATCGAGGTCGGCGCCCACATGGAGGCCGCAGCGAACTCCCCTGACGCAGTGACGTCCTGTTCACCTGACGCGGCGATATCCCGCGACGCGGCGACGACCCGCGACATGTCGCGCCCGGCGCGCCTGCACGCCCACAGCGCCGTCTCCACGGCCCTGGCGCTGCACAGCGATCACGCGTTGCGCGAGCTCGTGGATGCGGCCGCGCCGATCGGCGCAGGTATCGGCGGGAAGTCGGCGTTGCTGGAGGTCGCCGGAACCCCGGTCTTCGTGAAGCGAGTGCCCCTCACCGACCTGGAACGGCAGCCGGAGCACGTCCGGTCCACGGCGAACCTGTTCGACGTGCCGCTCTTCTGCCAGTACGGCGTCGGCCTCATCGGCGGGCCGGGCTTCGGGGCCTGGCGCGAGCTCGCCGTGCACACCATGACGACGAACTGGGTGCTCGCCGCCGAACACGAGGGCTTCCCGCTGATGTACCACTGGCGGGTGCTGCCGGACACGACGCCACTGCCGGAGGAGCTCGCCGACATCGATCGCGCCGTCGCCTACTGGGACGGCGGACCGCAGGTACGCCACCGGATCGAGGCCCTGCGAGACTCTTCGGCGAGCATCGCGCTGTTCCTGGAGTACCTCCCGCAGAACCTGCACGAGTGGCTGAACGCCCAGATCGAGGCGGGCGAGGAGGCCGCCGACCGGGCCTGCGCCATGGTGGAGCGGGAACTGGCCGCCGGCACCGCGTTCATGAACAGCCGTGGGCTGCTGCACCTCGACGCGCACTTCGAGAACATCCTGACCGACGGTCAACGCCTCTATTTCGGCGACTATGGCCTCTCGCTGTCCTCCGGGTTCGACCTCTCGCCGCAGGAGGCCGCGTTCTTCGACCAGAACCAGAGCTACGACCGCGGCTACACCGCCACCTACCTGGTGAACTGGCTGGTCACCGCCCTGTACGGGCTCCGGCGGGAGGACCGGGAGGTGCGCGCCACGATGGTGCGCGGCTTCGCCGAGGGCAAGCCGCCGCAGGGCATCCCTGAGCAGGCCGCCACGGTCCTCACCCGGCACGCGCCGATCGCCGCGGCGATGTCCGCGTTCATGCGTGCGTTCCAGCAGGCGAGCCGGAGCACCCCGTATCCGGACGAGGAGATCCGCCGCCTGCTGGGCGGCCAGGCCTCTGTGCTCGTTCAGCCAGTGTGACGGACCCGGAAGCGGGTGGCTCGGCGGGATCCCGGTCGACGGCCTGGACGGGCGGCCATACCCATGGCCGTACCTCGATCTGCGGTCGATGCTGCACCGCAGTGTATTTCGTGTCGCAAACCGCCCTGTATGCGGTATGAGCGTGCATGGTTGAGTCCGGATATCGTTCGGTATGTGACCGAATCGCTCTTGTCGGAACTGATGGCCGAACACGCCGCCAGCCGAACTCCCGACAGCTACAACCGTTTCTAGCCCTGTTCCGTTCCAGCACAGTCGGCATTGTCGCTACCGGCAACCTACGGCACGACGAGCGAGGAGGTCTTGTCGCAGGTGATGGCTGGGGAGCGGGACGGACGAACTACGGTGACGGGCGTTCACGCGTGCTGGCTTGGGCTGATCCCGAACTCGCCCTTCACAACTTCGGTCCCCAGTTCGATGCGGGTGTGGCTGGTGACCACAGACCGACGCTCCGTGAAAGTCCGCGATACACCCTGTAATCGGCAGAAGAGTGTGTTCAGTCGGGTCTCGCCGAGTCACCTTGCCGGGCAACCGATCAGTGGTCTCATACCGGTCGTGTGACCAGCCGGGCGAGTTGCTTCACCCGCGGCGTTTTCAGTCGCACTTCCACCCGTCCCGACTGCCCCGGATCGGTCGCCGCCGGGGCGTAGGCGAAGCACACTCGGTTCGGTCGGTCGATGCTGAACTCGATTGTCGCCCAAAGCGGATGCGTCATCGCCACATCGATGTGTTTGAACCGGCCCGCCCACACCAGCATCCGTCGGCCGGTAGTGACCGCGATCGCGCCTGAGGCTGCCTGCCGCTCCCACTCCACGTGACGACCGGATGAGCGGACAAGGCGACGGGTGACCGAACCGGTCAAGCCCTCCTCCAAGAACACAACATCGTCGGACGCGACCAGCGACGCTCGCAGATCCTCTGGCAACCGCCCCGACCCGAGCATCAGCCGCTGCAGGGCATTCACTCATCCAGGGTAACCCTGAATGCCCACCTGATGTCCCTAGATCGCCGGGCTCACAACCGGTTCGTGGCATGACTGCACACATGTGGCGCGTGCACGAGCCGGGACATACGGATCGTGACGAGACGGATCGACCAGATGCAGATCCACCACGCCGATCGCATCGGCGCCGGTCGGCTCGGGCAGGGTAACGACCACCGATACCTGTTGCGATGGTACCGGTTCGGCTCGGGCAACACGTCAACCGCGGCCGAGGCCAGCAGCAAGATCAATAGACCCGAAATACCCTGCCCAACAAGACAATCCCCTCCCGTATCGACGTTGCTCGCCTTCGACCGGCTCAGCCTAGCTCAAATCCCCGCGGCGACACCCACTGCGCGCCAGCGGCATTGGTGTGCACTGTCGGTAGCGCACGGAGATGGTCAGCTTTCCGGTAGTCGGCGCGACGGCCGGACGGCCGGTCCCGTCCGGGCGGTCGCCACCATCACGAGGGGCGGCAGCAGCACGCTGCTGATCACCGGCGAAAAGCAAATGCGCGCAGTCGCCAGTCCATGACCGTGCGGAAGTGCTCGGCGTCCTCATAGAGTGCGGTCATGGATGAGATCCCCTGGTTCGAGTACGACGAGAACGACCTGGACACCGCGCAACGCGCGTTCGTGGATGTTCTGGCCGAACACGCAAGCTCCTGGCAGGTGGACCCGCTCGACACAGTCGTGCTGCCATCGGCGCACACCGTCAACGGCCAGCTGGTCGTCTATCTGGATATCGGTGACCCGCAACGCAACCAGGGAGTCCTGACTGTGGGTGCCCACTTCGACGGCTCCCACGTCCGTGGAGGCGAACTACATAACCAGGACTTCACCATCCAAGGGACCGCGAGTGAGTTCAGCTTCGAAGCCGCGGGCGAGCCTACCGAGCTGGCGAACAGAGCGGCAGAGTGGTTCGAGGCAGTCCTCGCGCGACCTCTGGTTCGATGCGAATGGCATCACGCGGGAAAGATGTTCGCGGTCCGCTACGAGTACGCGGATACGGGGGCGAAGCCTCTGTGAGGGTTTCGAAGACTCGCTGGCACCCCATCCACTGCGGAAAAGACTGGCCGCAGACGGCGTGATCCGAGGCAAAGGCCAGATCGACCATGCTGGCCTGGGCCGACCAGACGTGATCGCACATGTCCGAGGCGTCCGCCCCGACCAGTAGTAGAAGCGCACGCCCATCGGCACTACCAGATGTTCTGAGCCGGACACGCTCCCGACCGCCGGCCACCACGGCGTGGCCACATCGCTCCGCGCGCACAGCGGCAGAAGATCGCTTGGTTTCTCTGCGCTGTGCAAGCGAACTCGCCACTGGCCGTGTGACAGAGTGGCCGTGTCTACTCGGTGTCGTGCTGGCGAAGGTCTGCCGAGCATTGGGTGCCGATGATCAACAATGCGCGGCATTGGATGAAACGACGTGGTGTCCAGCAAGAAGGAGCGATGTGAACGGCGGCTGTCTCTGATCTGTTGACTGCACCAAGTCCTTGTTCGCAACGAAGGAGTTGGTGTGGCAGAGAACGAACTTCGCACGTCCCTGATGAACGGTCTGGTCGAACTCCACATCGACAAACGCAAAGTCGAGCTCGGCGGCTGCGCGCGCCCTTACGGCACCGGCTGCCAACATGAGCACGCCTGCTTCTCTGAAATAACTGACCAGCCCATCCCGGCGTCGTCCGAACGCACGCTCATGCCGAATACAGGATGGTTTTGAAACCCGCCAGTATCGAGAATCGAACGATTTCGCGGCACCACCAGGCAGTGTGCACGTGTCGAGCGCGTGCAAGGGGCACGACTTCACCCAGCGGAGTGTCCGGCTGTTCGTGCCACCGCCGCTTCACCCCATGCCGGCGTCGGGTACCTGCGGCGCTGTAGGGGTGACGGTAAGAACCGTGTCACCCGCCGAGATCTCCGACGCCGCGGTCGACTACGTCGCCCGGCAGGTGGATGTAGAGCGGACCGAGATGCGTTCTACGACTTCACCGGCCGTACCAGCAAGCGCACCGGGTCAAGCGGTGGTGTGGTCGGGAGGTGACCATCGGTAGGCGATAGGTCCGATGAGCAGGGGCTGGTCCAGCATGTCTGCCGTGAACGACACTCCAGTGACCTTCGCCGCCAGGGCGAAGGCTCTCGGCACGACGGTGCTGTAGCTGATGTCCGAGTCGCTCTCGTCTTCATCGGCGTCATAAACATAGTCATGATCGGCCATGTCCAGCTCCATGCCCAGCTCGCGCATGTAGTCGTTGAGCCGGTCGGGGTCGCAACCCCAACGGTCATGCGGGTAACACAGTCGGTGGCCGGTCACGATCGTCCCGTCGATCGCGTACTCGAGGCTGGGCTCGGCGTAGTCGTGTCGGGTGATCGCCACGACCTCACAGTCTCGCGATAGTTCCGCCAGCGCCTTGCGGTCAGTCATCCACCACCCGCACGGTTCGATGGCCACGCTCCATGCACCGGCCCGAAACACGCCCACGTGACCGCCGCCGTGACCGCCGCCAGTCTTGCCGAGGAACTCGACCATCCTGTCGTTGAGCTCTTCGAAGTCCGACTCCTGGCCGGAGTCGTCGCCTTTGCTGAAGCGGCGCACCACCTCCGACGGGTCCAGGTTTCGGAAGAAGCCGACGCTGAAGATCTCGCCCAGCGGGTCCGCTTGGCTCTCGGATGCGTCGAGCCACTGAAACGGGGCCAGGGGATCAGTTGTCGCCACATGGGTCATGGTGGCAGACCCCACCGACAACCATTCGATCGTCTGGAACGCCTGATCGACCCACTGCCCTCAGCGCGGACTTCCCGTGGCTCCGTTGACGTCCGACAGGCTCGCCGGGCCGATCCGCGAGGGTCAGCAGATCACCGGACTTGCTACCACGGGCGACCATCCTTGCCGCGCGGCGAGGTGGCCCTCGGCACCGAGCACATCGGATCGACATCCGAGACCGCCCGAAAGCACTGAAATGCCGCATATCGCGCGGTTCGAAACGGCCACAGTCTCTTTCGAGCTCACCGAGGTGTGTCGAACCACGCCGAGGTTTCTACTCGGCAATGGTTGGGATGTCACGGGCGGAGGCTCGTCCGGAGATGGACCCGAACGCGGGGATGCCGAGGTCGGTTCCTGTCGCAGTTCGCGTGAGCGTGGCGTCTATTTGGGCGAGCTTGTCCTTGACGCCGGCATAGCTGACTTGCAGTCCCTCGACCTCACCAAGCCAGCCTTCGCGTTTGGCTTCGATGATGCGGGCTTCGAGATTGTCCTGGATCTCTTCGAGCCGGGTGCGCTGGGCGGGGTCCGGCCTGAGGAGCGAGCATCTGACACAGGCGTGCTCATGGACGCAGGCCGTGGCGAATGCTCGTGCGCACGTTCCGACCGAGACTTTGCGTTTTTCGAAGTGCGCGAGGAACGCATCCCATTCGGCATCGGTGGGCGTGCGGTATTCCTCGCTGGGGCGCGTTGCCCGGCGTCGGGCAAGGAACGCTCGATGTGCCTCGATCGTCTCGGCCGGGTAGACGGCCTTGTAGCCCATGGTGGTGTCTATGGTTTTGTGGCCGCAGATGATCTGTGCGATGTGTGGGGGCAGGCCGTTCATGATGGCGTCGGTGACGAATATCCTGCGGAAGTCATGGGCTTGAAACCTCAACGGGTCGCCGTTGGCATCAGTGAGCGCGGTGGCGGCGAGGGCATTGATCAGCAGCTTGCGGATGGCGCAGGGGTGAACGCGTGTCGCTCGTTGCCGATGCCGCGCTGAAACAGTACTGGCATCGGTGGGTGCCAGATCTTCTCCCTGATGTCGTAGGAGACGACCACGGGGATGGATCCGTCTGGGCCGCGGAGGCGTTGGACGATGGCGCTGAGAACATCGGCCAGTTCGGGGCTGACCAGCAACATCCGTTCGGTATCGGTCTTGGATGGTGCGATCTGCAGCAGCGGCACCAGCTCTCCGGTGCCGGGCAGCCGGTATTCGGTGATGCTGTGGTGGGACAGTTCGAGCAGTTCTTCGCAGCGGATGCCGGTCAAGCGCAGGACTTCGATGGTAGCGAACGCCCAGAACGCCTCGTCCTCCTCATAGGACAGGTTGCGACGTTTGCCGGTGGCGATGTCCTCGGCCCAGACAATCCGTCCAATCGCGTTGGGGACAACGGCTTTGCGCAGTGCGCCGTTGCTACCGTCGATAACAGCTCCCGGCTCGGTGGCCTCGGCGACGGCGAGTAGCCGTGCTGCCGACAGGCGCCGATCGTTGGCGGTCCGGAACGGCCGCCGCGGCCGCCGCAGCGTCCACCACAGTGGCTGAATCCGGCCTGGCGGGATCTGGCCATGCATTTCCTCCTGGTACAACCTCAGCCAGACGAACGCATCAGCCGAGGCCGGAACCTGCTGGCTCGCGCGGGTGCCCTTGCGCACCACGGTGATCAGCTGCTGGCCGGGGTCGATATCGCACTGCCGGACTCCCAGCAGCTCCGAGGCACGCACCCCGGTCGAGATCCAGAAGGCCACCAGCGCCCGATCGCGATTCGACCTCAGCGCAGCGAACAACTCGTTGAAGCGCTGATCGGGAATCGCGCGTGGAATCCGACGCGGCATCTTCGGCCGGTAGCGCCCGACCCGCTCATGCGCCCATCCATCCATCGGATTTCGATGGGAGTGGGCACGTCGTGACCGTCGAGCACGATCGAGTGGGAAGGGATTGAGTATCGGACCGGTGCCCGCATCCCGATGAAAGTCGTAGAAGCCCCGCAGTACCGTCTCCGAGTGCGCCACCGTCGCGACCGCGTATCCAGTCCCAAGTGTCGGCTTAACTGTAATCGGATTCGGCTGGGCTGCAACACTATTCACCCACCCGGCGCCGTCGACGCCCGTGCGTGGCCTGCGGTGCTTCACCGTCAGCTGGATCCAGCAGCTGAAATCGCGCGCCTCCACTCGGGTTGCACGGTCCCAGTCGACCTCGACAGCCTGCAAGAAGCGCCACCACCGCAGCAGGTCCATGCCGTACGAACGCAGCGTTGCCGCAGATCGCCCCGCCGCCAACAGTTCAGGTAGGAACAAGCTCACCGGCTCCACAATCTCGCCATCCGCATCGAGCAACCGGTAGGGCTCACTGCACCCTCCGGTCGATACCACCCGGCCGTCGCGGGGCACCACCAGAACGGCGAGGTCGCGGTGACTCTTCTCCGATTCGATCACGCGGGCAAGCTACCGACACCTCATAGACCGCGGGTGCCTCGACCAGCCCCAACGCTGAGTTAGTTCAGTCAACGGTGCATACGATGCCCGATGCTCAACATCAATCCGAAGATGTTGCCGCGGTTGGCCGAGATCGAA
This sequence comes from Nocardia lijiangensis NBRC 108240, assembly GCF_001613045.1. GTDB lineage: Bacteria > Actinomycetota > Actinomycetes > Mycobacteriales > Mycobacteriaceae > Nocardia > Nocardia lijiangensis. The sequence continues at coordinate 38,937 of NZ_BDBP01000005.1, forward strand.
GCTGACCTGGTTGGGCGGCGAGCCCGCGCTACCCACGAATCCTGGCTTGGCGAGATCGAAGGGATCGATTTGACACTGTCGTTCTTGCGGCAAAAGCGTTCGGAGACAGAACGATTGGCACGGCTAACACCAGCAGGACCGGTGTTGATCACCCTGGCTCCACCGCCTAAAGCCGGCTAGGGGACGGTCGCGCGGGACGGGCAAGCGTGTCCGTCCCGCGCGGCGCGCGAGGTTATCCCAGCGGGGGCAGCCACGAAACTGCATTATGAGCGAAGCTCTGCTTGACCGGCACTAGGTCGGCATGACTATCCAACGCCGTGATCGTGACCCCCACCATGCCAGCTTCATCGCCCTTCGACCCGACCGACGACCCGCACTTCGGACAGAACCCCCGGCAGATCTGCGGGAAGGTCTCGAACCAGGTCGGGGCCCCACCGGGGCCGGTCCACTCGAAACCTTCCTCCGGGAAAGACACCCAGGACATCACTGGCGCACCCGAAAGCCGCTGGCAGTGCGCACAAGAACATAAATGCGGGAAAGCTGGGTCGCCGGTCGCGGAAAACCGGATATAGCCGCAAAGACATCCGCCGGTCACATCGCTCCTTGTTGTTAGGCACCATGCGTGTATGAATAGGGTCGCTCGTGCTTGTACGCGTGAGCCACGACGCTGGCCTCAACCTCGAACAACCTCCGCGCGGAGCAGGCGCCAGCCCACTCTGCCACGCGGTCGTTCGCCACCGTGGAGGACCGCGAGGTTGCCAGTCGTGGAATCTCCAATGGCCGTACAGAAGTGGAACAGGTTGACGCGCTGCTGATTGGCGGATGCCGTGTTACCGAACGACCGATATGCGGCAATACAGTGCGTTCTGGGCCGACAGGCCAGTGCCTGCCGGTAGGTGAGCATTACCGACCGTGGCCTCCGAGCAGGCACCGGTGTCAGAGGTGGATGTGATGATCGGACGATGCACGTTAGCCCCGTTGAAGAGTCCTGGCGACGGATCGACTCATGGCTCGCCGCGCATGCACCGCGTACCTTCTCATCTTTGCGCCCACCCGCCTCGCAGGAGGCCATCAGCGCCGCAGCTACCGAGTTGGGGGTGGAGTTCCCCGCGGATCTGGTCGCGTATCTGCGGCACCATGACGGAGTCTCGCCCGGGGAGCGGGGTTTCGTCTCCCCCGAGGAGGGGGGTTTCAGCTTCCCCGGCTATCAGCCCTACACCCTCGCCGAGATCCTCTCCTCGGGCCGGATGCACCACGAACTGTGGGGCCGGCACGGCGAGGACCTACCATTCGAGGGCTACTGGCACCAGGATTTCGTCTCCTTCGCCCGCACCTCCAGTGTGGACGCACTCGTCGTGGACTGCCGTCGAGGCGAGTCGTTCGGCGCGGTAGGCAAGCATGTGGAGTCCGAGGGTACGAGCTTCGGGAACTGGGAAAGCCTCGCAGCCTTCCTGGAGCAGATCGCCGACTCTCTCGAGGGCGGAACCGCCATAACAGTGGGGCTAACGTATGTGCCTGTCGTCGACGACGGGATGCTGCTGTGGGAGTACGCTCCCGAACGGCGAGCCGAGCCTCGGTCCCTGTTCGACCTCGCGCTCGCCGGCCCGGTCATCGCCGCGCCAGGCCGGACGACTTCCCACGCCACGCTGAACAAGACCTGGCCCAGCGGTTACGACAATTTCTGCCTGACCTTCGCGCAGGACTTGGACGAGACCGAACTCCTGCGCCGGTTCGGCGCGTTGCCCGAGACCCGGCGCCCACGGTGGAGGGAGGAGGCAGCAATTCCAGACCAGCGGCAGGACCCTCGCGTGCTGCTGCCGGTGGTCCGCGTGGGAACCCACGGCGGTTGGGCGTTCAGCATCGAGGAAGGTCTTCATCTTTTCGAGGGCACACGCGAGGAGGTGCTGCGCCGTGTGTCCTGTGGCACCCGCGCGGTGTCCGTAGGCTATTGGGGCGACGGCACGACCTCGGTGTCCCTTTTCGACAACGGCGAACTGGTGACGAGGTACGACACCCGACCGCCCGTCCCCCACGGCGCGCGCGACCCGTTCGAGGTCTTCCCCGGTCTGCCGACGCCCGTTCCGGAACCCACACCCGAGCAGCGGCGGGAACGGCTGCTGGCGGTGTGTGACGCGGTCGTTCGCCGCTGCGGCATCCCACTGCCACCGCCCGGCCTGGAGGGGGAACTCGACAGCGCGCGGATCCTTCCCCTGCTCCCGGACAACAACTTCGGGCTTCCGGAGAACAACTTCAAGACACCCGTGCCTGACCGGTTTGCCTCCCTCGTCGACGCCGCGACGCCCGAGCGCCTGCGCCGCGTACTCGCCACACAGATGTCGTCACTGGCCACCGAGACCGGACTCGACACCTATGACGAGGTCACTGCCGCACTGTCCCTGCTGAGCGAGGAGGATCACCCCGGCGTTACCGACGATTCCGCCCTTGACCTGCGGCTGCGCCGCGTGCACGCCGAGGCCCAGGTGATATACACCGACTGGAAAGACCGGTCCCTCTGGCAGGACCGCGCCATGGCCGCCCGCGCCCTGGCCGACGCGCTCAACCTGTCGGCCCGGGAAGCCCTGGGCTTGGTCGTGGGGCTGCGTCAGGACCCCCATTGGCGGCAGGAGTTTCGCAAGCAGTTGACCGACGACTGATTCCTGCATGATCCTTGGTCGCTACTGGGGAAGCCGGATACCCCGCTGCGATCCGCCATCCATGCCGTGACGGAGAGCAATGTGCGGACGCAAAATCAGGGCGCGGCCCAGCCAGCACGACGAGCGCAGGTAGCGGCAGTAGCGCGCGTTGGGAAGCGCTGTCGGCCAACAGGTTTGGACGGCCGACCAACGCCCGGGTCGCGGCATTTGCGGACATGTCGAAGTAGAGCCGGAGTAGTAGCTGCTCTCACCAATTCTCGGCCTGCACGCATGCCGAACTTGTCGGTGGCTGGTTGTAGCGTTCGCGGAATGAACTGGAGACCGTGGTTGGAGTTGTGGAGCGAGGAATGGATCTCCCGCAGAGATCTCGAGGAGCTGGTCGTTGTATGACTCGCACTACCCCGCCACGTCCGGTCGATCTCGAGGCCGTCTTTCCTGAGCTGGCGCCACTGGCCCGCACCGCGACTCGACTGCACCCACGTCCGGGAGTCCCCTCGCCCCAAGACAGTTCGATCGGCGGCCCACTGTTGTGGCCGGCGAGCGAGCCATGGCCGCACTGTTCCGAGGACGGCCACGACGCGGGACCGATCCCGCTGATGTCGTTGGCGGACGCCAGGCTGCGACGGCGCATCGAATTGGCCAGAGAAAGCAGGGAGGAGTGGGGATACACCACCGAGGAGCAGGCGCTCCTCCAACGGATCGAGAAGGTGGACGTCCCGGAGGGGCCCATCGCGATGCTGCCGGTCGCCCAGTTGTACCTGCGTGACGTGCCCGGTCTGCGTCCACCCGAGGGTGCGGATCTGCTGCAGGTGTTGTGGTGCCCCTTCGAATTTCACGGCGACGGAATGCCCACGACCGCAGTGTTCTGGCGGTCCGCGGCGGCGGTGACCGACATTCTGCTCGCCCCACCGGAACCGGCGGCAGTGGACGGCGTGGCCTACGTACCCGAGCCGTGCTTCATCCATCCGGAAGAGGTGATCGAATACCCGAGCTCGCTCGAGCTCGGGCGGGAGATGCGGGAACGACTGGACCGGCGGGCCATCGACGAGCTCGGCATCGAGTACCACAACTTGTGTATCGCGCCCGGCTTCAAGGTCGGAGGCTACATCAATTGGGGCATGACAGATCCATATCCGAACCCCTGCTCCACCTGCGGCACCCCGACCGAGCCGCTGCTGACGATCGCCGGCACGGAGTGGAACTTCGACGTCCACCACTGGATCCCGTACGAGGACCAGGCCGCCAACATCGCGTGGGGTCCTATACAAGGCGGCCCGAGCAGTCCGACCCGGATCTGTGTCTCCGACGACAACGCCCAAATCATCCGAGTCTGCCCGACATCACACGAGCACCCACACATCCAGATGATGCAATAAGCCACGCCCCGACCGATCGGTTCCACGTACCCCGCACCACCCTCACATCGGCACCCGAAATCCTGGAGCCGGTCCCGTTGGACAGCTGAATCACGAGTGTCCGAGTACGGGCGGCGGTAGCGCGATCGTGGCGAGGGCGCCACCGCCCGCCGCGGGCTCCATTGTCGCGGTGCCGCCGTGCAATTCGGCGATCCACGCCACCAGAGCCAGCCCGATGCCGCTGCCGCGACCGCCGGTCACCCCGCGCTGGAACGGATTGCCGGCCACCTGCGGGTTCAGCCCGGGGCCGTGGTCACGCACGCTGACCCGCCCCTCGGCCACATACACCTCGACGGGTGCGCCGTGGTTCATCGCGCCGTGCGTGACGGCGTTCTCGAGCAGATTGCGCACCGCGAGGCTCAGCAGGCCGGGATCCCCCACGACTACCGAGGGCTGGGTCCGCACGACAATGCCCGCATTCGGGAACTCCTCGATCACCGCCTCGGTGAGCTGGTCGAGCAGCAACTGCACCCGCTCCATCTTGGTGACGCCCGCCTGCATCCGTGCCCGCGCGAGCAGTCCCGCCACGATCCGCTCCATCCGGGAACCGAGGGCCCGCGCGTCGTCCAGCGCGCGCTCCACCTCGTGTGGGTTGCGCCTGCGCGGCGCGGTGACCAATCCGAGCGTGGTCAGTGGGGTGCGCAGTTCGTGGGCGGCGTCGCCGAGGAAGCGCTCCTGTTCCTCGAGCATGACCGTGACCTGGCGCATGCTGCGCCCGGAGAGCCAGTGCGCGGCCATACCCGACAGGATGACAAGGGTGAGCCCGCCCACCACCAGTCCCCACAGCAGCAGCGCGCGTTCCCGGTCGAAGACACCCGGATTGGCGCCCGCGATGACGACCGCCTCGATCGGGGAGTCGTCCCAGATCATGTGCTGGGCGACCAATCGCACCGGCCTGCCCTGACTGTCGATGCCGTCGCGGAAGATGGTGTCGGTGGCCACGGTGGCGTCGTCGACCACGCCTTGGACGACCTCCTCCTTCGGCAGCCAGGAGCGCAGGTGCGAATAGCGTTCCTGCCACTGGCCCGCGCCGTCGTTGGACAGCACCAGCACCGCGGTCTCGCCATTGGCGAGGTCGTAGTTCTCGACCTGGCTGATATCGAAGGTGTCGTCCTCGAGCAGGCCGATGCTGCGGTTGACGCCCGTGGCCACCCGGTCGATCGCGTCGTCCATGGCCTTATCCCGCGAGCGGGCGTCGATGGTGGTGGCCACCAACCCGAGGAGGATCAGGCAGGTCGCGGTGACGGCGGTGATCAGCGTGGTCAGCTGCCACCGGGTGCGGCGCAGCCGCCGGACGGCGGGGCGCGCGTCGGAGGTGGCGATCACGGTACGAATGGTTCACCTCCGATCATGAAGCCCGCGCCGCGCACCGTCTCGATCACCGGCGGTGCGCCGAGCTTGCGGCGCAATTGCGCGATCACCGCGTCGACCACGTTCGACGTGGGTTCGGCCATCTCGTCCCAGCAGCATTCGATCAGCTCCGAGCGGGTCACCACGCTGCCCGCGCGGGTGGCGAGCAGTTCGAGGACCGCGAACTCCTTGGGGGTCAGCGACCGCAGAATGCCGGCCCGCTGTACGCGGCGGCGGGGAAGATCGATATCGATATCGCCGAGTCGCAGGCGCGCCGGAGCGGGGTGCTCGCGGCGGCGGCACAGGGCACGCACCCTGGCCGTCAGTTCGGGCAACGCGAACGGCTTGACCAGGTAGTCGTCCGCGCCGTTCTCGAAGCCGGCGATGCGGTCGGCCAGACCGTCGCGCGCGGTGAGCATCAGCACCGGGACCCGGTGGCCCGCGGCGCGGTGCGCGGCGACCAGGTGTAGGCCGTCGCCGTCTGGCAGGCCGCGGTCGATCACCAGGCAGTCATAGGTATTGACGGAGATCTTGAAATCGGCGTCGGCGAGGTGACCGGCGAGGTCGACCGCGAAGCCTGCGTAGCGCAGGCCCGCCGCCACTTCGACGCCGAGCCTCTCATCGTCCTCCACGACCAAAACCCGCACGAGATCAGACAATAGGGCACTTCACAAATCGTTCGCCGCCGGAGTTCGGGTGGCCCGACCCCTCCGGGCCACCCGCTCACCGAACCGGTCGGCTCAGTAGGTGTACAGGTCCCAGCCGTTGGCGACCTCGACGCACTCCCATTGGGTGCCACCGGTCTTCGGCGAATTGCCGTCCGCGGCACAGGCCTCGTAGGTGGCGTAGTTACCGATGAACGGGGTGTGCAGCGGGGCGGGCGCGGCGGCGGCGACACCGGCGCCGGCGGCCACGGCGCCGAGGGTGAGTGTGGCAGCGGCGATCGCGGACTTGATCTTCATGGGGTGGATTCCTTTCCCGCGCGGCGTCTCCGCGCTGGGGACAGAAAACCAAGCCCTCCGTGAGATTTTCATGATGAACGCGACGCCGCTGCTCAGCCCGGCGGCTGGACGCGACCGGTGCGCATGGCCGACCATGGCTGACATGTTGCTCACGCGCGAGGCCGATCTGTTCGAAAGCTCCAGGGGCCGCCTGGAGGCGATCGCCTACCGCTTGCTGGGCTCGGCCAGCGACGCCGAGGACGCGGTGCAGGAGACGTATCTACGCTGGCAGGCCGCCGACCGCGAGTACGTGGAGACGCCCGAGGCGTGGCTGACCAAGGTGCTCACCAATCTCTGCCTCAACCAGCTCACCTCGGCCCGCGCGCGCCGGGAAACCTATGTGGGGCAATGGCTTCCGGAGCCAGTGCTGGCCGGCGACCCGATGCTGGGCCCGGCCGACACCGTCGAACAGCGTGAATCGGTGTCGATCGCCATGCTCACGCTCATGGAGCGGCTCACCGCCAAGGAGCGCGTGGTGTACGTGCTGCGCGAGGCCTTCGGCTACCCGCACCACAAGATAGCCGACCTGCTCGACATCACCGAATCCCATTGCCAGCAGGTCTATCGCCGTGCCAAACAGCACTTGGCCGTGGAACGGGCGCGCATCGAGGTGGACGAGGCCGCCGCCCGCCGGATCGTGGAGGAATTCCTGACCGCGGCGGTCAGCGGCCGGACCGACGAGCTGGTGCGGTTGCTCGCCGATGACGCCGCCATCATCGGCGACGGCGGCGCCTTCTTCGCCACCTTGAACAGGCCGCTCGTCGGCGCCGAGCGCATCGCGCTGTTCGTGCGGCTCGCCATCAAACCCTCGGGCGCCAAGTGGGACAAGCTCGGCGGCAAGCCCACACCGTTCGCCGCGATCGTCAATGGCAGGCCCGCGCTGGTCCTGGTGGCCGAGGATCGGATCGTCGGCGTCGTGGTGCTGGAGGTGACTGCCGACGGCATCGCCGCCGTGCACGGCCACGCCAACCCCGACAAGCTGGCGCACGCCAATCGCCAGTGGGCCACGTACACACCGGGAGCGCCCCTGCCCGATCTATGGTGACCCATGTCACGGTCGGCTCCTGTCAGCATTCGTGAGGCTGTCCGGTTCGAGTTCCGAACCCACCGAGACAGGAGCAACACCATGAAGCACCGCATCGTCGTTCTTGGAGCCGGGTACGCCGGAGCCACCGTTGCCGGCCGCCTGGCCAAGCGACTGCACCGCGACGACGTCGAGATCACCCTGGTCAACGCCGATCCCGACTTCGTCGAACGGGTGCGCCTGCACCAGCTCGCCGCCGGGCAGGACCTGCCGGTCCGCCCACTGCGAAAGATGTTCGCGGGCAACGGTGTTCAGGTGCGCATCGCATGGGTCGATTCGGTGGACGCGGACCGCAAAACCGTCGAACTGATCGGCGAGCAGGGGGCCGAGACCCTCGCCTACGACACACTCGTCTATGCCCTGGGCAGCACCGTCGCCGATTTCGGCGTCCCCGGCGTCGTCGAGCACGCCCACCAGGTGGCGAGCAAGCAGGCCGCGCTGCGGCTACGGGAACGCCTGAACCAGCTGCGGGCGGACGAGACCGTGCTGATCGTGGGTGGCGGCCTGACCAGCATCGAGATCGCCACCGAGATCGCGGAGGCGCGCCCGGATCTGAAGGTCGCCATGGCCGCGCGCGGCGGTGTCGGCGAGTGGCTCGACGAGAAGGCGCAGAGCCACCTGCGCGGCGCGTTCGAACGCTTCGGTATCACCGTCCACGAGCACGCCGACGTCACCTGGGTCACCGAGGATGGCGTGGCCACCCGATCGGGCGTGGAGATCCTCGCGCAAATGACTGTCTGGACAGCGGGATTCGCCGTGCACCCGATCGCGGCCGCCAGCACGCTCACCGTCTCCGAGGCCGGGCGGATCGTCGTCGACGCCACCCAGCGCTCGGTCTCGCACCCGGACGTGTACGCCGTCGGCGATGCCGCGCACGCCGCGGGAGTGGGCGGCAAGACGCTGCGCATGGGCTGCGCCACCGCCTCCCCGATGGCCTGGCTGGGCGCCGACGCCATTGCCGCCCGGCTGACCGGACGTGAAGTCCCCGATGCCCCGATCGGCTACAACAGCCAGTGCATCAGTCTCGGCCGCCGCGATGCCATCGTGCAGAAGGTGACCAAGGAGGATCAGCCGACCTCGAAGGTCGACGTGGGCCGCAAGGCCGCCCGCGTGAAGGAGCTGATCTGCTCGATCGCGGCCTGGTGCGTGAAGCACCCGACCCTGCTGGCGCCGAGCCGGCGTCGCCGGGTCGTCGAGACCGGCGCGGCGGCTCCGGTCGCGACCGTCTGAGCGCGCGGGTGCGGAACCGGCACAGGTCCGCCCCAGCCGGAACGAGCTGGGGCGGACCGGGATGCGGCAGACGTTCAGTGCAGCCCCGGCGCGGGGCACGATCGCGGCGTCAGTCCTCTGTCTCCCTATGCGATTCCATGCGCGCCAGAATGTGGTCGATCTGTTCGCGCACCCACTCGGTGAGGCCGTCACTGCTCATCGCGGTGGCGACCGGGGCCGGGTGGTCCAGCGGCATGACGTAGCGGCCGTCGTCGGGGAGGTCGCGCCAGAGCATGCCGGCTTCGATCAGGCCGCGCGGGCCGTACTTGGAACGGCCCTGCAGAACCTTGACGATTCCGGTGCTCACCGCGGGGGTCGCGAAGAAGGCGTCGCTGCGGACTGTGTCGTCGTCTGTGTCGTCGTTGTCCATGACACCGGACGACGGGCCTTGGTTGACGATCGTGGGTTCCGAGGTCGGCAGGGCGAGCTGGATGTCGTCCAGACTGCCCGCATTGCATGTGGGCAGCAGCCCGAGCACGGTATCGGCCAGTGCGTGCGGGTCGCATTCGACAGCGTCGAAACCATCTGCGTGCATGAGGGTTTCGCCGGGGCGCTGGGTGATGATGTACCCGCGGGCGCGCTGCCGGACGGCATGCACCCGAGTGCGCGCTTCCGGGTTGTCGAAATCCTGGTCGTCCCAGGCGTGCGCCACGATGAAGATGTCAGGTCGGGCGATGGCGCCCGCCATGGCGTCCAGTTCGTGGTCGAACCGTTCCCGCAACTGCTGCTGGACCTCGAACTTCTCCCGCTCGTAGTCGTCCGCCAGCCGGGTGCGGCTGGTGAAGACGAACGGGGCGGGCAGTTCGCCCTGCCGCACCTCCTCGCACAGCAGATTGAACTCCAGATCGGTGAACTTCCAGGTTCGGCTCACGAGTCGATCACCGGCTTCACTCGGTCCGGCACGGCGCCGATGGCGTCGTTCAGATGCGCTTTGGACTTCAGGTACTTGGCCGGCTTTTGCGCGGTATCGCCCTGCGCGCCGCCGCCCGCGGGGGCACCGGCCGGACCCATCATCGGGGGACCGCCCATCCCGTGCGCGCCCTGGCTCGCTGCCGCTGTGGCCGGGTACAGCGGATGTTCGGCGCCGGGCAGCGACGCGCGCGGAAACGCACGGGCCTGCTGGTAAGAATGCTCGGACAGACCAGCTGGGCTGCCCACACCACCGGAACCGGCGCCACCGCCGCCCGCACCGGACGCCGGATCGACCGGCAGATCGCCCACGGCGGCGGCGAGCGCGGCCGGGTCGAACCGGCGCAGCATCTCGTGCAACTGGTCCGCGCCGGGCAGGGTGGCACCGAGCTGACCGAGCGACTCCAGTCCCTGGGTGAGCGCCTTACCGATCTGGCCGAGGAAGTCCCTGCCCGCCTGGGCGAACGACGCCGGGCCGCCGTCGGCGCCCGTCGGCTGACCGGGCAGCCCGGCCACGGACGACTGGCCCGGCAAGCCGGCACGCGAGGACGAGTGGTCACTCGTGCCGGTCGCGGCCGCCAGCGCCTTCTCATCCAGCGCGTCCGGCAGGTTGTCCAGCACCGACCGCACCTGCGCCGGGTCGAGACCGGTGAGCTTCGCCAGTTCGCCGACGTCGGCCACCTTCGGGATGTTCTTCAGCACCGAGCGCACCTGTTCCGGGGAGAGGCCACTCTTCTTGGCCAGGGTGTTCTCGTTCAGCAGCTTCGGCAGATCGCCGAGCATCGAACGCACCTGGGCCGGATCGGCACCGGTGGCCTTGGCGAGCGCGTCCTCCAGCCCGCTCGCGCCGGATCTGCCCGCACCCGCCCCCGATGACCCACTGCCCGTTCCACCGCTGCCGGACGATCTGCCCGCCGCGCCGTTGGGCAGCGGAGCGGACCCGAGCGACGGGACGCTGGGCATGCTGGTGCCGCTGCCTCCGGAGGGCGAGTCAGCCGACTCGCCGGGAAGACTGCTGCGTGGGAACGGATTTCCCGAACTCGACGGGCGCGACTGCGTCCCGGCGCCGTCCGGCGAACCAGCGCCGGACGAGCCGACCGGGGTCGCCGCACCGCGGGCGCCGGCCGCGGCGGACTCGGCCTTCCTGTGCGCGGCTTCGTAGCCAGGTGGGAGCTGCCCCTGCGACCTGGAACCCTCGCCGCTGCCGCCACCGCCCTTGGCGCCGTTGGGCAGCGGGGCACCCGCGCCCGATCCCGTGCCGCCCGATCCGGTGCCGTCAGTGCGCGGGCTTGTGCCGGAATCCGGTGTGCCGTAACCGGACTGGCTCGCCGGGTCGACCTGCCCGTAGCCCGGCTGGTACCTCGGATCCGGCTGCTGGTTCCCGTAGCCGTCCTGGTTGTTCCCGTACTGGCCGTTGCCGTTGCCGTACTGGCCGTTGCCCTGCTGGTCGTTCCCGGGCTGGTTCTGGCCCTGACCACCCTGCGGCGCCGGTTGGGCAATCGGACCGTTCACCGCGGGCATCACCGAGACGGTGTTCTTCATGCCCTCGCCGTAGTGCTTCTGCCACTCGTCGCGGTACCGGCGGGTCACCTTGCCCGGGCAACAGTCACCGGGATCGGGGCTGGAGGGCATGCTGAGCCTGGTGAGGTGCAGCCACTGCGCGCTGTAGTCCAGGTTCTGGCTCATCGCGATCATCGAGGTGGCCAGCGGTTGCACGCCGTCGGAGTAGTTCTTGATCGCCGCGGCCGCCGCGGTCGCGCCCTGACCCTCCCATGCCTCGGTGCCGGTGTTGATGGCGTTCACGAAGGTGTTGAGCTTGCCGAGCAGGTCGTTGGCCATGCTGTGCCAGGTGCTCGCGGCGGCCAGCACCGGAGCGGGGTCGAGATCGCGTCCCAGCTCGTATAATTCGCTGAAGGCGAGGCTGTCCTTGTTCTCGACGCTGGCGGTGACGCCCGGATCCTTCTCGCCCTGGTAGTCCTTCAGCGAGGCGGGGAAGCTCTCCGCGTTCGCGTTGCTGACATGCGGTTTGCCGTCCTTGCCCTTCCAGGCGAATCCGCCGCTCGCCTTGTCGAATTCGGCGTCCGGCCCGCCCGGCTTGCGTGCGCCGGGGGTGTAGGGACTGGCCTCGGTCGGCATCTTCAGGCCGTCGAGCGCCTTGAAGTCGCTCTCGGACTCACCCTCGGCGTTCGCGTACGCCTTGCCCGCCGCGATGTAGGTCTCGCCCATGTCCGTGACGATGTCGGCGTGATCTTTGAGGATGGTTCGCAGCCGGTTTCCTTTGGCGGTGAACGCCATCGCCAGCTGGGTGCCGGAGGTAAGGGTGCCGATCGGCGCGAAATTGTCGAGGCGCAGGTTCGTCGCGGCCTCGGCCATACCGAGCAGATCGTCGACCAGATCGGCGCAGGCGCGAGCGGCGGCCAGCGCGTCGGTCGTGTCGAACTTCAGATACCCGGCCTGCGCCTGGTTCTTCAGGCCCGACCACGTGCCTGGTTCGAGAGCCATCCCGTTCACCCTTCTTGTTGCACGGACGCACCGCATGCGCCGCGTCAGTCGTCGTTGTCGGCCACCATGGACCGGGGCGCGCGGGCGCCGGAACCGTCGTCGTCGGGCCAGCGGCTCGGGTCCGGCGCAGTCAGTGGCGGTGGCGGCGCCGTCGGCATGAGCGAGCCCAGATCCGGTGCGCCCTCGATGATCTCGGAGAGTTTCGGCAGGGCGTTCTTGCGTTCCAGCAGCGGGAGCATGAGCTCCCGGCTGCGCTCGGCCACCTTCGCCGCGGCGGCCTGCACCGCCGCGGTGACGTTCTCCGCGATCTCCTCGAGGGTCAGATCCAGGACGTCGTCGGCGAACTTGGTCTCGATCAGGATGCCGTCGGCGTTCACCGTGACCTCGATGCGCTGATCGCACACGCTCACCGTCTCGGTGAGCCGCGAACGCCGCTGCTGCAGTTCGGCGATACCGCGGAACTGCTCGCCGAGACCCTCCACGAGCGTCCCCATGTCGGCGCGCAGGCGTTCGTTGACTGTGGGCTGCCCGGTCACGGCGTCGGCTTCCCGAACTGGCCGGCGTTGCCGGAGTCGGTAGCGGCCAGCGCGTCCGCGGCATCACGCTGCCCGGTCGCCATGTCGCCCAACGTGGTCGCGGCGCCGATGGCGCCCTCGATCAGGTTGTCTCGCGCCGCCTTGTAGCCCTTGTCGCCGTCGAAGAACTTGTGGCCGCGCTTGTCATCACCCCACGGCATGACGGTGCCGTCGGACTCGATACCGCTGAGGGTGTTGCGCAGCTTCTCGGCAACCCCCTTGGCGTCGTTCGACAGCTCCCGGGTCAGATCCGAGGCGTGGCGCAGCTTCTGGGGATCGATCTCCAACCGGTCCGCGGCCATGGCGCTCCCTTCTGTGTCGTCGGATTACGGGGTGAACGGGACGTCGACCTGCTCGTCGGCGTTCTCGGGTGGCGCGGCGCCCTGGGCCGGCAACCACTGCTGCCCGGAGGAGCCACTCGACGATGGCGGTGAATACGGCCCGGGCAGCGGTTCCACCCACGGCCACTGCTTGGGCCGCGGCTTGCCGCGCACGTCCTTGCCCTCGCCCAGGAACGGTTCGCCGCGGTGGGTGGCGGTCGAGCTTCCGTTGCCGCTCCCGCCATTCACTCCGGTCACCTGAGCACCGGATGGGAGCGGGGGTCGCTGCGCACCGCCGGAGCCGGAATGCCCGCTGGTCGACGAGGATGACGACCCCACCGGCGCCGGGGGAGCGGCGTGCGACGATCCCGAGCCGGACGAAGACGGTGGGGTCCAGCCGCCGTCGACCGAGGACGACCACGAGGTTGGGGGTTGATTGGTGCGGGCGTCGTGGTAGACGCTGTTGCCCGAGCTACTGCTCGAACTGCTTCTACCGCTCGAACTGCTCCCACTGCTCGAGAACGAGCTCGCGGCGTCGTGGTAGACGCTGTTGCCCGAGGCGCTGCTGTGTGAGGACTGCGGCCGGCTCGACGAGCCCGCAACGGTGGAGTGCACCGGCTGAACCGAGGACGACACGCTCGCACCGGAACCGCTGGCCGACCGGCCGGACGACCGGGAACTCGACCCGCTGGACGAACCGTCGCTCACCGGTGGCCGGGGCGCCCCATTGCCGGAATTGGGTTTCGGCATCCAGACATAGGAGCGAATGTCGCCGTGCCCCGGCGGAATCGGCTTGCCGATGGCGAAACCGCCGCGCGCACCGCCCACCACCGCACCCCGCGTGATACCGCCGACCCAGCCCGGCCCGGAGGCGAAAGACGAGAAGTCTCTGGTCGCCGCGCCCACGGCCAGGTTGCCGAAAACGGTGCCGACCGCACCGGAAACGCCGCCGATCACCACGCCACGACCGACCCGGCCCGGGATGTTGTTCAACTGCTTGCCCGCGACCTTGTCGATACCGTGCCCGAGATAGCGCCCGAATTCGCGCCCGGGCACCACGCCCGCGACACCAGCGAGGATGGACAGCCCGAACTCCTTGCCGTTGAAGTGCCGTCGTTTGCCCGCCGCGAGCTGGCCGACCTGCACCGAGCCGTTGATGGTGCCGACGATGGCGGTCGCCTCTATGGCCCGCGCACCGTAGACGCCCCAGCCCTTCGCGGTGGGAAAGACTGGCCGCAGCCGCGCGGCCTGGGTCCAGAAGTGCCGTTTGGCGGTCGAAGCGCCCAGGCGCGCAGCGAGATTGGTGATCGCCTTCTGCACGAAGTCCTCGAACACCTTGAGGAAGGAGCGTGTAGTGGTGATCGCGGCTGCCTCCACCGCGGGCGCGGTGGGCGGAAAGAGCCAGGCCCACAAGATCTCCAGCGCCAGCCAGGCCAGCGTCACGATGACGGTGATCTTGGTGGCCTGGACCTCGGTGCCCATGTCGAAGGTGCTGTCGCCGACAGTGCTCATGAAGTTCGTCAGCGCCTCGATGGAATGTTCACCGGTGCGCAGCGCGTCGTAGCGGGCGCCCATCGCGGTACCGCCCTCGCCCTGCGGATAGGCGTCGATGGTGGCCTGTTTGGCCGCATCGACATCGGCGAGCAGGGCCGTCAGCTCCGCGCTCGCCGTCTTCCATGCCTCCGACACCGCCCATGCGACGTCCTCGTCGCCCTCCGGCCAGGTGGTTCCGGCCACCCAGGCCAGCCACTGCAACCCCTCGGGCATGTGAATGGTCATCGCTGCACCGCGGCGGCTCCGTACCGCCCCATCGGATTGCTCACCGCAGCTCTCCTCTCGGCGTTCGATGTCGTGGGATTAGAACGCAGACAATTGAATTCGCAATGACGGGCAAACGAATTCGCCGCACCGGCGCCGTTCGCTCCCGAGTGGTAGCGTGCGGGCCCGATCGAGGAGGTGCCGTTTTTCATGACCGCAGAAGAGGATTCGCTCCTCGCCGATTCCGAGTCACCGCTCGCCGACGCGGCGAGCCGCCGGATCGCCGCGGAATTGCTCGCGCTCGCCCCGCCGGGCTGGCACGAGATGCAGGCGGTGTTCGCGCTGACCGCCGTATCGGAGCTGGCGTCGGTCTTCTTCACCGACGAGCAAGGCCATCCGGCCCAGGTGCTGCCCTCCGAGGAGGTGCTGGCACTGGTCCGGCGACATCGTGAGGCATCGGCCGCCCTGCCCGGTGGCCCATGGTGGCGCTACCTGGTTACGGCGTCGGCGTCCGGCGAGATCGGTGCCGAGCACGACTTCGGCGCCGAGCCCTTCCCGGACGACCACCTCTTCCCGCCGGAGGTGTATCGGGCTGACCTGGAGGCGTTTCCGCGGGCGCGGCTCCCGATCTGGCTGGCAGCCCATATCGGGCACGAGGACCGGCAATCCCGGCCCACCGAGCAGGCGGGGGCACTGGCCCGGACCGCCACGCTCACCCCGGAAATCGAGACGACATTGCCCGCGCTGCCATTGCTGGCGATGCGCTGGGCGGTGATCGCCGCGGCGTTCGTGGCGGCCGGATCTCCATGGGGGCCGCGGGTTCTGCCCGCGCTCGGCCTGTTCGAGGGCGCCGAGCGCAGCGGTTCCTCGCTATGGCTGGTCCCTGGCGACCGTGCGGTGCTCTCCGGCGGAATATGGAACGACCCGGTGCTGGACGCGGTCTACAACGCCGGCGCTCCCATGCCGGATCTCTACGCGGGCGCGCCGGGGTGGGTGGCGAACCCGCTGCTCAACCCGCGCGCCGGGTCTGGGTTGCTCTCCTTCTGCTACTGGTGGGAGGGCGCCCACTGGTATCGTGGCGCCGCCCCGCCCGCGAGCGAGGTCGCGGCCGCGATTCCCGGGGTATGGACCAGGGAGAGCGCAGCCGACATCGTGGCGTCGCTCGCCGAGGAATCAGGCGTCGAAACGCGGGACGCGGCACTGGAACTGGTGCTGGCCGCGGAGCACGGCGCGGCCGAGCGCGCACTGCTGGTGCGGCTCTTCGGCGAGCGCGAGGATGTGGACGGCGCGCTACATCAGCTACTCATGGCGGGCGCGGCGGACTAACCGTCAGGGGCCTCACCGGAGCGCCCATCCGATATTCGATGGCCAAGGCCGGGCTGCACTCGCCGACCCAGCACCTGGGCATGGAACCGGCACCGTACAAGATCAGGTGAACGCGATCGGCGGCCTCCGCGTGCGGCGGGCAAGATCGAAGCCGCTGTCGCACAATGCTTTTGGGTCAGCCCCCACGCAAGCGAGCACGCAATGTCGATTGGGGCAGAGGCGTTCCCGTATCGGGGTCGTTGCGTTGATTTGGGCTCACAGTGGGTTCGTAGACCCTTCTTTCCCGGCGTCCCCCGTTGGCCTTCCCGAAAGGGAATCGAGCAGTTGTGTGAGCACCTGGCGGTCGTCGGCAGCTAGACGTGCGGTATAGGGCGCGAGGGCCGCGTGAATCTCCTCCTGCACCCGTTGCACGAGTTCGCTGCCCATCGGAGTGATGAACACATCGACCACCCGGCGATCCTGGGGCGACTTGCCCCGTGCCACAAGGCCTCGGCGTTCTGCCCGCTCGACGAGGCCGGACATCGTGGACTTGTCCAGCCCCAGGAACGCCGCCAGATCGGTCATGCGCGGTCGGCGGTCGCGCAGCAGGCCGAGCAGCCGCAGTTGGGTGAGGGACAGATCGTGCTCCGAACCGATGCGGGTGAGCACGGCCATCACCCGGAATGACGTCCGGACGAGAGCGTCTTCGAGCGCGTCGTCAGATCCCATGCCGGAATCCTACTTGACATGGTTTGTATTACCAACCAAACTGAATCTAGTTTGTAATACCAACCAAATACGAGGAGTTGCCATGCACGCCGCTGTTGTCACCAGCTTCGACGCTCCGCCGAAGTACGGCGAGTACCCCGCCCCGGTCGCCCAGGAGAACGAGATGGTCGTGGACGTTCTCGCCGCAGGTTTGCACCAACTGGTCAGGGCTCGGGCGAACGGCACGCACTACAGCAGCACCGGCACGTTCCCGTTCGTTCCCGGCGTCGACGCCGTCGTACGCGACCAGCACGGAAATCTCAGGTACACGGTGGTGGACGACAGCGATCTGGGCACGCTCGCCGAGCAGACTGTGATCGACCCCCGCCGCAGCGTGCTACTGCCGGACGACGCCGACCCGGTGCGCATCGCCGCCGCGATGAACCCGGCGATGTCGTCCTGGGTCGCGCTGCGCCGCCGTATCGCGTTCCAGAAGGGTCAATGCGTCCTCGTCCTCGGTGCCACCGGCAGCGCCGGCAGCATGGCGGTGCAGATCGCCAAACGGTTCGGTGCCGCGTACGTGATCGCCGCCGGACGCAACGCTTCCCGGCTCGAGGCACTGCACGACCTCGGCGCGGACGAAACAGTGACCTTCGAGCGCGCCGACCGCGCCGCCGAGGTCGACATCGTCATCGACTACGTGTGGGGAGAACCGTCCGCCCGAGCGATGACCGCGATGATCACCGCCCGCCGCGACCGCAGCGTTCCGCTGGACTGGATCCAGATCGGATCCGTTGCCGGTCAGACGATTCCCGTCGACTCCGCGCTGCTGCGCGCGTCCCGGCTGCAGATCTGCGGCAGCGGAATCGGCTCGGTACCGGCCCGCGACTTCCTCGCGGAGCTGCCGGAACTCGCCGACGCGGTGCACACCGACGCGATCGCCGTGCGTGCCCGTCCCGTGCCCCTCGCTCAGGTCAGCGAGACGTGGAACGCCCAAACCGACGACCGCATCGTTTACGTCCCGTAGCGCACCAGCCCGCCAGTCCGGATCTATTCCTCAGCGGCATCGACCTGTTCCTCACCGGCAGTACCACCGTCCATCCACCCACCAGGTGAACGCCACACCAGCAATGGATCAGTGAGTCGGCCCCGCACACGCGGGGCCGACCCCCGCGGCGACGTCCGGTGTTATGGCGAGGCTTGTCGGCCCCGCGTGCGGGCATGGTCCACTTGGTGCAAATACCGAGCGATCCTGGAGACCGTGCGGCCCGCACGCGCGGGGATGGGTCTGGTAAGGCGCAAACGAAGAGCATCGAAAGGTGCGGTGGACAGCGCACGGACGAGGAAATAGACCGCGACGACGATCAACGTCCAGAACCCGACCATGCCGATGCGGCACAGAGTTTCACGCGCGCCGTTGTTTGCACCGTGCCACCCGGCGATTCCCTCGACCGTCCGCGGGCCTGCTCGCTCTGGAAATCTCTGTGCGGCGTTGGCCGAGCCGGAACCGGATCGGGGTTCGGTCAGGGTGTTCCCCGATAGCCCTGCCGGTCCAAAGCTGCCTACGGTGTGATCGAGAACCAACAGGCAAGGGGCACAGACGATGTCGGACCGCCGTGCGTCGGGCCTCTTTATCGTCTTGGTGCTGGCGATCTCGTTGATGACGGCGAACATAGCGGGTGGGCTCATCCTGGCCCTGTCGCCCCTGCTCGTCACAGTGATCATGCTGGGGTTGACCGGTGAGGCGACCAGCCGAGCCGGATGGTCGCGACTAGGTATGGGCCGCAGCGGGATTCGGCACTGGCCCGCGGCGATCGGTGCGAACGTCGCGGTATCGGTGATCGCCACCTGTCTGGTGGTACTGCTCGGGTTCGCCACCTTCACCCGTCCCGAACCCGACCTCGCTACCACCGTAATCGCACTCGCGATCACCGGGCCGATCTTGGCCTTCGCCGAGGAAATTGGATGGCGCGGTTACTTGTTGCCCCGCATGACCTGGCTCGGGCGGCGACCAAGACGCCGCCGCCCGCAACCGTGCAGGTGATCCGGTGAGATCCTCCAGACGACGTGTCGTCGGCGAGAGCCCGAGGCTGGTGCTGCCGGGGCGGTCACCCTCACGAAGTTGCCCAGGCGGTCGCGTCGCTGGTGCCGGAGACCGCCTCCTACGCGACGGGCAGCTTCCTCGATTTCGCGGGCGGCCGCTGAAACCGGGCACGCATTCCGAGGGGGCGACAAATGCTGATCGATCCCGAGCGCGTTGGTCAGTCGGGGTGGACGACCATGACCGGGCAATGGGCGTGTTGGACAAGGTGATTGCTGGTCGAGCTGAGCAGCATTCCGCGGAATCCGCCCCGGCCACGGCTGCCGACGACGACGAGTTGTGCGGTCTTGGACCATTCGATCAAGTGTTTGCGGGCTCCGGACAGGTAGACGCGGCGGGTGACCGCGACGGTGGGGTATTTCTTCTGCCAGCCGGCCAATCGTTCCGAGAGCAGCGCGTGTTCGGCGGTTTCCAGTTCGGCGATCGGGATCTGGAGATAGCTGGTTCCGGCGAACTGGCCTTCTGACAGGTCGCTCCAGGCGTGCACCACGATCAGTTCGGCGCCACGCTCACACGCTTCGTCGAACGCGGCTTGGATCGCGGGTTCACCGACGGGACTGCCGTCCATGCCGAGCACCACCGGGCCGCTGCGACGCAGTTGCTGTTGAGTGCCGGTGTGCCGTGCCACCACGATGCGTCCCTGGCCCTGACTGGCCACCGCCAGGAGTGTCGAGCCCAGATGGGCGAAGGACCCGACCCCAGGGGTGGCGCCAAGGACGACCAGATGCGCTGTCGAGGACAGCTCGATGAGCAATGCGGCGGGGTTGCGGTCGGACAGCTCTGTGACGACCTCGAGGTCAGGGTGGTTCTCGTGGGCGATGCGCTGTGCGCTTTCCAAAGCCTGGTGCCCGTGGTCGCGGAGGGTCTCGACGACCGAGGGCACGAACACCTCGGCCGAACCCAGCACCGCGCGGGTGGCGGCAAGGTCGTAGCCGTGGATGATGATCAGCCGGCGTCGCCGGTCGGCCGCGGTCTGGGCGGCCCATACCACGGCGTGTGAGCTGGCGGGTGAGCCGTCGGTCCCGACCACCACCGCTGCCGAGGCCGAGTCGTGTAGGTGGGGAAGGTGTTCTGCGGTCATTGCTGGTGCCTTTCAGTGAGGGCTCATCGCCGACGCGCCCCGCACACCGGCGGGGTAGAGAAAGTCGGAGCCTCGGCGTGCTCGGGCCGCCGCGCTGGACATCAGTATCGATCGCCGCGGTTCGGTGAACCCAGGGCCAATGGGCCTTGGCCGAAAGGCTCAATGTCCCACGCGA
Source organism: Nocardia lijiangensis NBRC 108240 (assembly GCF_001613045.1). GTDB lineage: Bacteria > Actinomycetota > Actinomycetes > Mycobacteriales > Mycobacteriaceae > Nocardia > Nocardia lijiangensis. Next base: position 59,144 of record NZ_BDBP01000005.1, read on the forward strand.
TCACGGGTCGACCGACCCCAGCGCGGTTGCAGCCGCCGGGTGTGGGGACTTGGGCGCGGCTGGATGCAACCGGTGCGGTTGCTGTGAAACACCAACGCGCAGAACGTAGTCGCGGAGATACTGCTATCAGCAGGTCGGTCGCCTGCGGGGGTGGGCCTGCAGCCGGTCCCGGGCTGGGAGGACCGATCGTGCTGCTGCTCGGTGACCTGCCCCGTGATACCACTGTCGTCGTCGAGGATTTCGACGTGTTCCGCTACTACCTCGACCGATTCTCCCACGACGAGGTGCGGTGGCGCAGCGATCAGGTTGCCGCGGCCATCGATGAGCTCGGACTTTCCGACCTCTACAACGGTCGCCACCAGTTGGCCCGCGCGCTCGGTGAAATCAGGCGCCACTCAACTCATCACACGATCACCGACGGGCCGTTCTAGCCGACGCACGCCCCTACTCGCAAACTCGGATTCCGGAGTCGTGCGTAGTCAGCATGCCGCTCGGTGTGCGGCTACGAGCTGGCGGTGCCTGCGCCATCGGCGGTGTGGTTGCCGATGATTCTGATACCGGAGACGAGCGTGGGCTCGATCTCGATCACACCGTCCATCGGCGAACCGATCCACGGCTGGAGGAGTCGCTCGTAGCGGGCGATCCGCGCGGGATCGGTTACCGGGCGGGCGATCCCGGTGACTACCACCGACCAGCCGGTTCGGCGGTCGACGTCGATGTCGTCGGCCTCGTAGGCCACCACGACCCCGGATCGGCTCTGCACGGCGGTGGAGAACTGCGAGGCGAGCCGGGTGCGCACGATGACCAAGCCGTCGTCGAGCAGGTGGTTGACCGGACGGATCGCGGGCAGCGCGTCGCGGGTGTAGACCACACGGCCGAACGGTGCCTGTGCGAGCAGCGCCAAGGCATGCTCTCGCTCCAATTCGACTACGTTGCAGTCGGTTCGGCCGACAGCGGGGGAGCCGCTCACCGTCGCGCGCCTTGTCCGATGTCGCGGTGACCGGTGAGGCGGGAACGCCGGTTGGCGAATCCCGCTGTGGCGGTCGGTTCGCAAGGTCCCACGTGATGCCCTATCCGTTCGCGCGTGTGCTTACCTCAATGCTGGTCGATCCACCTCACCAGCTTTGCCGAGCCTTGATTAGGGCCGAAGGTCGCCAGTGGAGGGGACCAATCGCTCCTCGCTGCCGGTGTCGCGTCGGTGACCGATCGTGTTGGACGACAACACCGTCGCGCCAGGTGCGCTGAGGTTGCCGCCGGAATGTTGGTGTGCCGAAGGTCCTTCGGCTTGGAGTATCGAGGCCCTGCCAGCGTCGGGGTGGGTTCCCTCATCCTTCAACCATGGGATCTGAGACTTGCGGTGTACCCGCCGAAAGCGTCGTCGGCACCCAGGAGGTGCAGGCGCCGGTCATTGCTGGCATCGACGGATCGGAGGTGGCGGTGCGAGCGGCGTACTGGGCCGCTATCGAAGCCGACGCGCGGGGCGTGCCGCTGCAGCTGGTGCATGTCGCCATGCACGACGAGGTCAGCTTGGAAGGTCTGGAACTGGTGCTGACCGCTCGTCAGACCGTGATCGACAGGTGGGGACGCACCTGCGAGCGTCCGGCGCCGGCGATCGAGCCGCTGGTACTGGCCGGAGACCCCGCTGCCCGGCTGGCCGAGTTGTCCGCGGCCGCGACCCTGCTGGTGCTTGGCGACAACCAGGCCGGTCCGCTGGCCGGACTGTTGTGTGGCTCGGTGGCTGTCACCCTGGCGGGTGCCGCGCGGTGTCCGGTCGCGTTGATAAGGCCGTTGCACAACGCCGCGTCGGCAGTCGGTCCGGTGCTCGTCGCTGTCGAGGAGACCGAATCGCCAGCGCTGCCCGCGGCGTTCCATGCCGCCGCGACCCGCCACAGCACACTGTTGGTGGCCGACATCCGCCGCCGCGCCGTGGCCGACGGCTACCTGGAAGACCTGGTCGTCCGCTACCAACGACAGTTCCCGACCGTGACGGTGCGGTCAGTGACGGTCGCCGGTGATCGCCACACGGCGCTGGAACGCTTCAGCGCCACCGCCCAGCTGCTGGTCATCGCCCGCGACGGGCACCGGAAACTCCGGACACCCCTGAACCCGACGCTGCATTTGGCCCTGCACCACACGCACTGCCCAGTGCTGGTGCAGCCCGAAGCCAAACCAGCCGCGGCCGGAAGCGACCACGTTGACAGCCATCGCACCAGCGCATTACCCGCCTTCGGGTAGCCCGGGCAGGTAGCCCCGCAACCACTGCGAGTGCGCACCGCCCCTGCCGCACCCTGGAGTGCTTCCACACCCATTGGTTCTCGTTGTGGGCCAACGGAGTTCCGCACGGATTCCTGCCCACCACCCGTGAACTCGGCGGCCACGATATGTGGCCCGCCGAGCTAGGCGGTGAATCCGATAAACCTGCCCGAATTCGGTGAGCCGCGAATTTGTCGGTCGGACATGGGAACCTCGAGGCATCGGATCGAGCACATTGATCGCTCGAAAGTTGCACCGGCACAAAGGGGTTCCACCATGGGATACGTCTACGGGTTCCGTCACGGCACCGAGAACCTGTTCGAGATCGGCCAGACCACAGCGACTCCGGAGAGGCACAAAGCCACGTTGCAGACCAACTGCATACACCCGTTGTCGCTGTTCGACGCCATCGAGACCGACGAGTACGAGGCACTCGGAAAGTACGTCGAGGACACCTGGGCCGATCGGCGCGGCGAGGAAGGCGGATCGGAGATCTACCGCCTCACCGAGGACGAGGCCGCGCAGCTGTTCGCGCAGTGCTGGGCCTGGCTCACCGAGGAGCTGCCCAAACTTCGGCAGGTCGAACAGCTCGAGGATGTCGAGCCGGAGACCACCGTGCTGCCACGTGAGCAGACCGCGGAGCGACTGCGACAGCCGTGGATCGAATTGCGGGACCAGGAACGGGATCTACGGGCCGCCTGCGATTGTGTCACCACTGAGAAGCTGCTGGTCGAGACCGAACTCGAACTCAGCGCTGATCTGTTGCTCGATGAACTCCACCCGGTTCCCGGGGCGTCCTTGCGAGGCCAGCTGCGTGATAACCCATCTATCGGCCCTGCTCCGGCACTCACCTGGTTACTGGAAATTCCGGGCTGGCCGGACGGGAACTCCGCGGTGAACGTCATGATCGACCGGATCCCGCTGAATGTACCCTCCTGGCGCGAACTCGAAGGCGCACAGGTCGAATGCACTGAAGCCGACGAGCCGATCGCGGCATACGCCTACGACGGTTGCTGGTTCCAGTTCGAGTATGTGCGCATTCAGGTTCTACGTCAGGTCGGCACAGTGGCACGGTTTGCCATCGAGCTGGACTACAGCGACGAGATGTTCTGGATCGAGCTGGCCGATGGCGAGAAATTCGAAACCGACCGGCTCTGCGCGATAGTGGATGTCGAGTTCGAAGGCATTCGAGTGGAACTGGACGCCGACCGGCAATTGGCCGAGTTCACCGACCCTGCCGATTTGGTGTTCGACGCCGCCTCCGACTTGTACAGGCCGGTGGTGGAGCCTGCGCAACGCGAACGCCCGTGAACAGGCGCACCATCGTCAAGCGCGTTGACATGAAATCACCAGCACAACAACGTGATTCAGCTTGCCCGCTGAGCCCGACATGGTCCGATCGGAGGAGTGGTTGCCGCGCATCTGGCGGCCCGTCGGCTATCGGATGCCTAGTTTTGGGGACAGCGATCCAGGAGCCGGTCGATGGTGGTGGTGATGGTGTCGGCGAGCAGGTCGAGGTCGGGGGTGGTGTCGTAGTCGCCGGTGATGCCGAAGCCGAGGTGGTCGCGGTAGCTCAGGATCGCGATGGAGGTGCGTAGCCGCATCGCGATCGGGGCGTAGGGCAGGATTTCGAGGACCTTGTGGCCCTGCAGCCGCAGGGTGCGGGTAGGGCCGGGGATGTTGGTGGCCAGTCCGGCGATGCTGTGCTGGGGGAACCGCAATGCGGTGCGCACCGCCCACGCCAGGGGTGCGAAGGGTACCCATTTGGCCAGCGACAGGATCGAATTCGCCGCGCCCGCTTCGCCGCTGGCCTTGTGCTTGTTCAGGCGTGCGTGCACGGTACGTAGTTGGTCCACGGGGTCGTCGAGTTCGGTCGGCAGCTGCGGCAGCATCGCCGAGACCCGGTTGTCGAGCACCCGGTTGGCGTCGGTCGTGCGTACCGATACCGGCGCCAGGATCCGTACCGTCTCGGTGTCGGGTTCTTCGTTGCGGGCGAGCAGCATCGCCCGGAATGCGGCGGTCACTGCGGCGAGTGCGACGTCGTTGACGGTCACGTCGAACGCGGCGCCGATCTGTTTGACCTGTGCCAGCGATACCCGTGCGACGGTGTAGCGGCGTTGGCGCCCGATCGGCCCGGTCAGTGAGGACCTGCTCTCGGGGACGATCGCGTTCCACGCCAGCGGTGCTGCGGCGCGCACTGTGCGCAGCAGCGCGGCCGGTGCCTGAACCGGCAGTCGCAGCCCGTCGGCGAGCATCGCCCGCCAATCCCAGCCACTGGCACCGCCGCTGTCCGGTTCGTGGCGGGTCGCCGCGGTGTCGGAGGTCGGGTCGCAGAAGCGTTGGAACAGGGAAATGCCGGAGACGCCGTCGAGCATGCTGTGGTGGGCGGTGACGATCAGCGCCCACCGCTCACCGGCCAGATGCTCGACCACGGTGCAGTGCCACAGTGGGTGGTCGCGGTCGAGGCGCTGCTCCATCACGGTGGCCACCATCTCCCACAGTGCCGGCTCGTCGCACGGTTGCGGCAGCGCTGCCCAGCGCAGATGATGCCCGAGATCGAAGTGCGGGTCATCGACCCACTGCGGTGCGCTCAGATCCCAGAGTGCGCGCCGCAGTTTCTGGTGCAGTCGCGCCTCCACGCTGATCCGCTGGGCCATGCGGGCGGTGAATTCCGCACGCGTGCCGGGGTTTCCGTCGAGGATGGCCACCGCGCCGATACCGGCGTTGACGTGTTGATCGCTGTCTTCGAGTTCCATGAATCCCGAATCCAACGGACCGAGCTCGCTCATCCGCTCATCCCATCTCGAATTCGATTCTCGGGTTGGTGTGGTTGGGCACGCAGCAACCACACCAGGAAGGTTCCGGTGACCGCGGCCATGGTCGCGGCCATGCCCAATCCGCCGAGCACACCGATGGCGACGGTGAGGGCAGCATGCTGACCGGGCTGCCACAACGGTGTGGTCACAGCGGTCAGGACCGTGAGTCCGGCGAGCCATGCCACGGCGGTCGCCTCGATCCAGCCTCCGGCGTCGGCGAGGTGGCGGCGCAATACCAGCCACTGGGCCGCGCCGATCGCCGTCACCATCACTGCTGCTCCGGCGCCGATCGCGGGCACGACCAGCAGCGGTGGCCACCCGGCCAAGCCGTTGGTGACCATCGGGACCATACCCAGCGACCACGCACCACCGCGCCCAGCACGGTCGCCAGAATCCAGTCTCGCCGCGCCAATCCAGGTATTACGGACTCGAGCACATGTCCCTGGAACCAGCCCAGTACTGCTCCTTCGGCAGCTCCTGCAACGAGTAGGGCAGCGGCTGTGAGCAGTGTGGTGGTTTGTGCGGCCGCGACACCGGCCACGGCGGGCATGGCGAATCCCAGCAGTTCACCGGCGGTGACCAGGGTGAACCAGCGCCACCACAACCGTCGACCCGCCGCCGAAGCGGCCGGTGGAGGATCGGCGGCTTCATCCAGGGTGATCACGACCAGGGGGACCATAGCTACTGATACTCCTGCTACTGGGTTGGGCGCGACAGAAGACAAAGCAATCACCTGCCAGGACTTTCGGACACCGAACATGTCGCACACCCAAGCAGTCGCCCCAGCGTCGGCGAGCCCGAACGCCAACCTGCCGCATGGCGCTCCCCGTGGTTTCTGGGTGCATGAACTGTCGGGGTTCACCCCCGGTCGGATCTCCGCCTTCTCCGGACTCCCGCGCTCGACCGCGTACCGGTTCATCGACCCCGAGAACAACACCCTGCCCACGAGCCGCGGCTAGGTCGAAGCGTTCCTGCTGGCCTGTCGGCTGGCTCCCCCGACCCACACCAGTCGGCGACAAGCCAGTTCATGGTCGGTGGGCGAGCGAGTTTCCGGAGTGCCCGGCGGGTGCTCGCCGGCAGTCGGTCAGCGCGGAGTGAGGCCGGCCATGAGCAGGTCGACGGAGGTTTCGGCCAGGTCGTCGGGGATGTCGCCGTTGAGCTGGGTCGTGTATATGTGCACCAGTCCGCCCAGCGTCAGCATGGTGAGCCGTGGGTCGACCGTCGCGGCGATCTCGCCGCGCTCGATTCCGCGCTCGACGATCTGCTGCGAGGCGGTCAGCCGCACCGCCCAGAACTCGCGCCGAACCGCCTCGGCGTCGGAATCAGTGACCGTGGAGCGGATCAGTGCCGCCCCGGCCGGGGTGCGCGCGAAGCCGATGAGCACGGCCATGAATTCCAGCAGGTCCGTGCGGACGGAGCCGGTGTCCGGGATCGGAATCTGGGACTCCATACGGGAGAGCAGTGCGTCCAGCACCAGCCGGGGCAAGGTTTTCCAGCGGCGGTAGATGGAGGTCTCGTGCACTCCCGCAGCGGCGGCGACATCGATGACGCGCACGCCGTCGATGCCGACGGCGTCGATGCGGGCGAGTGTCGCGCACAGCACGGCTCGCCGCAGCCGGGCACCGCGTAGTTGCGGGGCGTGGTTCACCTCTTCGACCATGCGACCAATTATCGCAAGTCTTCTTGCGTTGGCCGGGCAAGGGGCTTAGCGTGGCGATAACGCAAGTCAACTTGCGATATTGGCACGGTAGGAGGAGCGGCATGAACGGCAACGGCGTCGTGGTGTCCCGAGGTATCCCGTTCGCCCGGGCGCGGCGGTTCGGCATACCCGAGCGGGTGCCGTACGCGGGCCCGGACTCGCACCGGCAGCCGGTCGCAGCGCCGCAGCTGCCGGGTCGCCTCGAACCGGTGATGGGTGCGCCCGTGCGGCTGCCGCAATCAGAAGACTGTCTGGAGCTGACCGTCACCGCGCCCGCTGCGGCCGAACCCGGTGGGCGGCCCGTGATGGTGTGGATCCACGGCGGCGCGTATCTGGCTGGTAGCGGCGCGTGGAATCTGTACGACGCGGCACAGCTGGTCCGCGAGACCGGCATCGTGGTCGTATCGATCAACTACCGGCTCGGCGTACTCGGCTATCTACGGCTGCCGGGCGTCTCGCCGGGCAATCTCGGACTCCTCGACCAGATCGCGGCTCTGGAATGGGTGCGCGATCACATCGGCGCATTCGGCGGTGATCCCACCCGGGTCACTGTGGCCGGTCAATCGGCGGGCGCGCATTCGGTCGTTGCGATGCTCGGTATCGAATCCACGCGCGGTCTTTTCGGCCGCGCCATCGTGCAGAGTTCGCCATTCGGGGTCGGCTTCCAGAGCCCGGCGAAGGCGCAGCGGGCGGCGCGGACATTTCTCGCCGCGCTCGGCGCTGACCCACGCGACGCGTCGGTGGCCGATGTGCTGGCGGCACAGGCGGGGGCGGTGAAGAAGCTCGCAGGGCCCGGTGGACTCAACTCGGCACCTGCCTTTCTGCCGATCGCGGGCGTCGATCCGCTACCGGCACAACCGCATTGGCGTGACGCAGTCGTCGACCGTGCCAACGAGCTACAGGTGGTGATCGGAGCGACTGCCGATGAGATGGGCGCGTTCTACGGCGGGCCGCACCCGGTGTTCTCCCGTATCCGATCGGTGCCCGGAGTCGGTCCGCGCCTCGTCTCGAGTGTGCAGAAGCTGGTCGGGCGCAAGGCGTTCGAAGACGGCGCCACCGACTTCGCCGACCTGCTCGCCGCACACGGTGCCGACGTCTACCGCTACCGGGTGAACACGGTGCACCCGGACAACCCGTTCGGTGCCTGCCATTGCCTCGAACTGCCGCTGTTGTTCGGCGACGCCTCCGCCTGGCATGACGCCGCGATGCTTCGCCCCCTCACGCCTGCCCAGGTCCGTGCGCGCGGTGTGCCGACCCGGAACCGCTGGGGCGCGTTCGTCCGTTCCGGCGAACCGGGGTGGTCTCGGCATATGCCGGGTTCGACGGTCATCCACCAGTTTCCGTAGCGCGAATGCTGACCGCTCAGGCCGCGATGCCGAACAGCGCTGATACCTCAGAGCAGGCGCGGCCGCGGCGCGCAGCACCCGCGTTCACAGCCGAGTGCCTGCCTCGATACGCTGTATGCGCCAGGCGTCGGCTCCGACGACTTCGCTTGCGTAGCGCCATGTTTCAGCTACGCCGACAGGTCGGGGACCGGGTCCGAAAGATCACCAGTGGAGACCGAGTGACCATCGATAAGAGCAAAGGCGCCGAAGTACACGGGATCTTCGAGAAGGTCGCCGGATACTACGACCGGATGAACTTCCTCATGACGCTCGGAAGTCACGGACGATGGTGCCGCGAAGTGGCTGCACGCGCCGCACCGCCCGCGGGTGGACAGCTTTTGGATATCGCCACCGGGACCGGTGTGATCGCCTTGGAAGCCGCACGGCGGTACCCCTCCGTCACCGTGACGGGCGTCGACTTCTCGGAGGAGATGCTGACGCGCGCCCGGACCAAGCCCGGTGCACAGTCGGTTCGATGGCAACATGCGGACGCGGCCCGCCTGCCGTTCGACGACGAGTCTTTCGACGGGATCACCCAAGGCTATCTGCTCAGAACGTCGAAGACCTGCAGGGCGTACTCCGCGAACAACACCGGGTTCTCAAGCCCGGCGGCCGGATCGTCGTCCTCGAAACGTGTCCTCCGAGCGGGCCGGTGAAGCCGGTCGTGGAGTGGGGAATGCGCCTCGTCGTTCCGCTGCTCGGCCAGATCGTTGCTCGCGACCGGTCGTCCTACACCTACCTCGAATCCAGCACGCTCGCCTTCGTCACACCGGAGCGCGTCGCCGAAATCCTCCGTGGGCTCGGTTTCCAAGACATCGGGTGGAGTAAGAAGTTCTTCGGCACGAACGTCATTCTGTGGGCCACCAAGTCGGTGCAGTGAGTATTCGCGAATCGCCTCTGCTGGACCAGTGGTCAGAGCGGTCACGGGCGCGGGATGATGTGCTCGGTTCATCGACACACACTTGACACCCGCCCGGCACGAAAGCTGTTGCGTCTGCCGCAGCACGCAAGCCGTGCATGCGCGCACCGTGGAGCCGCGAGCGAACAGCGGCTGGGCCCTAACGCGAGAGCCTCGGCGACCGGCGGCGCTCTTGTACGGGCGGGTATCGCGCTGCCGGGGTAGTGCGGGGATGCCAGAATGCTGGGTATGCAAGGTCCATCGCCCGACTTCGGCCCAGATGCCAGGCCTCCGGTGCTCGGAACGCTGGCTCAGTCTCGTTTGCGGGAGCTGCTGGCCGAGGTTCAAGATCGCATCGCGGAGATCGTTGGTGTGCGTGATCAGATGGATCGGCTCATCGAGGCGATGTTGGTGGTCACCGCTGGTCTGGATCTGGACAACACGCTGCGGACGATCGTTCACACCGCGATCGAGTTGGTCGATGCCCGCTACGGTGCGCTCGGTGTACGGGAAGCCGACAAGAGTTCCAAGCAGCTGGCCGAGTTCGTGTACGAGGGCATCGATGACCGCACTCGGGTGATGATCGGTGATCTGCCTCGTGGGCATGGTGTGCTGGGGCTTTTGTTCGAGCAACCCAAACCGATCCGGCTGGCGGACATGTCCGCGCATCCGTCGTCGGTCGGTTTCCCTCCCAACCACCCGCCGATGAAGACGTTCCTCGGTGTGCCTGTGCAGGTGCGTGACGAGATCTTCGGCAATCTGTATTTGACGGAGAAGTCCGGCGGTCAGGAATTCACCGAAGACGACGAGGTCGTCGTGCAGGCATTGGCTGCGGCCGCTGGTATCGCCATCGCCAACGCTCGCCTGTACGAAGAATCCCGGATCCGCCAGCAGTGGTTGCAAGCCACGCAGGATGTGGCGACAGTCGTGCTGGCCGGCGGGGACCCCGACGAAGCACTCGAACTGATCACCGCGCGCGCGTTGACTGTGACCGGGTCGGCGTGTGCTTATCTCGCCTTGCCCGAGGACCCTGATATGCCTTCGGAGGAAGTCAGCGAACTGGTTGTGGTCTCGGCGGCCGGCCTCGACGCCCGACAGATCATCGGACAGCGGATCCCCGTCCACGGTTCCGGAACCGGCGCGGCGTTCCGCGACGAGCAGCACGTCCCCGCTGACGAACCGAGCACTGCACAGGAGCTGGATTTACCGGGCAAGTACGGCCCAGCGCTGACTTCGCCGCTGCGGGCGGGGCAGTCGGTCATCGGTGTGCTGGTCACGATGCGCTCGGCCGAGATGCCCGCGGTGGATGCCGCGGGGCAAATGATGATGACAGGTTTCGCCAATCAAGCGGCGCTGGCGTTGCAGTTGGCGAACACCCAGCGCCGCATGCGCGAACTCGACGTGGTCTCCGAACGCGACCGCATCGCCCGCGACCTGCACGACCATGTCATCCAGCGGTTGTTCGCGGTCGGACTGTCGCTGCAGGGGACCGCGCAGCGCACCCGAGCCCCAGAGATCAAGTCCCGGCTCATCGACACCATCAACGACGTGCAAACCATCGTCCAAGACATCCGGCACTCGATCTTCGATCTGCACTCCAGCACCGCCGCCGAAGCTCCGGTGCTGCGCAAGCGCCTGCACGCCGTGGTCGCGGAAATGACCGCCGACACCGACCTGCGCACCTCCATCCGCCTGGCCGGACCGGTCTCGGTGCTCAGCCCTGCCATGTTCGACGATCTCGAAGCGGTGCTGCGCGAGGCATTGAGCAATGTGGTGCGCCACGCCCAAGCCACCGCGGTCTCGGTCAAACTGACCATCGGCGACGACGTCGTCCTCGAAGTCACCGACAACGGCATCGGCCTGCCCGAGCACCTCACCCGCCGCAGCGGACTGGCCAACATGGCCGCCCGCACTCACGAAACCGGCGGCAGCTTTCACGCCGGTGCCGACCCCAGCGGAGGCACCGTCATCCGATGGTCGGTACCGCTGCCTTCGGTGAACGGCACCCGTACTCCTCACCCCACGACACCGGACGTCACCACCGATCAGAGCTAGAGATCGCCTGTCGGGTCCTGCGGGGTCGTGGTCGGTTCGTCGCGCCATGCTCAGTGCCTGTGAACAAACTGATCGAATAGCGGCGCTGGCGGTTTGAACTGCGAAAATGCTTGAGGCACTGTCGGGGTGGTTGCTGGCGGTTTATCGCCGGGGCCGGGGGCGATGGAGGCGATTGATGTGTCCTGGCGTGAGGAGTTGGCTCGGCGTGAGGTCTGGCTGGCCGAAGATGTGGCGCGGTTGCGTGGGCAGATCGATGAGTTGACCGATCAGCTGGCCGCCCGTGAGCTGGCGTTGTCGAGGCTGGCGATCACTCGGGAGACGATGGCCGAGTTGCTCGCCGAGGACGGACCCGTCGGTCCCGGCGAGCTGGACGGGGCTGATGTGGGTGCAAATACCGTTGCGGGGCAGCCTGTTTCGGGTTCGGGTAGGCCGTTCGGGTTGGTGCTGGTGCCGCAGCGGGGCCCGGGTATGGACGCGGTCGGCGGTGTTGCCGGGTGACTACTGCGACATTCTGGCGGTGCTGGCTGAGGCAGGTGACGGTTTTGCGGGCCGGGCAGGTCGGCGCGGAGTTGGGGATCGCGGCGACGGATCGATCGAAGGTGGAAGCGTTGCGGTCGAAACTGAAACGCCTGGTCGCGCGGGGGTGGGCGCAGCAGGCGCCGTCGGGGGGTGTTCACGATCGCCGAATGATGGTGGTGTCACCGGTGATTGACGGCCGCTCCGTCGTGCGGTGTGGCAGCGCAGTGGGGGCGGGATCAGGTGGTAGCCAAGGGTCACCACAACTCCTGCGCCCACGAGGTCCCGCCTATGCCGTTCTACCCTGCAACGCTTTTCGCTGGCGCCGATATCGCCGAAAACGGGTGCGTGTGTGTGGCGTGCCGGTTCGGGCACGGCCGCACCCGTGCGGCTCGGGTTCGCCGATATACCTCCGACACCACCGATGCCCAATGGGAGCAACTGGCGGCGGTGTTGCCGTGGCCGGTGTGGCTCGACGGCGGCGGGGGCCGGCCCGAGGAATACTGCCGCCGCCAGATCATCGACGCGATCTTTAATCTGGCCGACAACGGCTGCAAATGGCGTAATTTGCCGTGCGATTTTCCGCCCTGGCGCACCGTCTACGGCTTGTTCCACCGCTGGTGGCACAGCGGAGACGTTCTCGCCGTGCACAATGATCTGCGAGATAGATTGCGCGTCAACACCTCTCGCGATCCGGACCCGACCGCGGCGATCATCGATTCTCAAACCGTGCGCGCCGCCGAAACCGTCGGTACCGACACCCGCGGATGGGACGGCGGGAAGAAGATGAACGGGCGTAAACGCCACATCATCGTCGACACCCTCGGGCTGCTGCTGATCTGCCACGTCACCGCCGCCAGCGTCCAAGACCGCGACGGAGCCCGCACCGCCCTGCGCCAACTGCGTGAACTGTTCACCACCCTGGCGCTGGTCTGGGCCGACGGCGTCTACTCCGGCAAACTCGTCGGATGGGCCCGCCAACAACTCGGCATCAACCTCGATATCGTCCGGCGCAGCGACAAAGGCCCGGATTCGTTGTCCTGCCGCGACGTTGGGTCGTCGAACGCACCCTCGCCTGGATCACCCAACGCCGCCGATGCGTTCGCGACTACGAACGCCTACCCGAACACCACGAAGCCATGGTCACCTGGTCGATGATCATCGGTGTCAGCGTGTGGTCTTCGGCCGCGATTGTGATCAGGAATCACTCTTTCAGCCCTTTCAGGATGATGCGCAGACCAGAGCGGAATTCTTCTTCGGGGTCGCTATCAGTTGCGGCGCGGGCGATCTCGACCAACTTGGCGAAGCGGTCGGGCGACAAAGCTGCGACCCGCTCAGTGATGGCCGTGGGGTCCGGGTCGCGAGCCAGAGAAAGTGGTCCGGCGAGTTCGGCTTGTGCGAACCCGGTAATGAATCCGGATACCGCACGGAAAGCGATCAGCAGGTCAGCACCGGATCTGCCGCTGCGAGCAAGAGCCTGCAGCAGCGCCTCGGCGATCACGAGGGTGGGTAGGTCGAGGGTGCGGCGGGTGAGAATCAGGGGAATGGCATGTGGGTGGGAGCGGATAGCGCGCCACATGCCCTCGGCCACTGCGAGGATCTCGTCGGTCCAGTCGCCGGATGGTTCGACCGTCCACTGCGCTTCGGCCGCGACAGCTCCAGTGATCAGCTGCTCGAGTCCCTCTTTCCCGTTGACGTAGTTGTAAATCGTCATCGGCCCGGTGCCGAGCGCGGCCGCGAGGTTACGCATCGTCAGCCCGGCCGGGCCATGCCCGTCGACCAAGGCCAACGCGGCGGCCTGAAGTTGCTCAGTGGTGAACTTTTTCGACGCGGGCATGAACCTCCCCTTGTTTAAGTACAACGTACGTGTTTGACTGACCCTTGTTCACGTACAACGTACCTAAAGAGAGGTGTCATGACTATTCGCACGAACTTCCCGTCCGGTGATGACGTGTGCGCCGCATGGCTGACGCTGCCGACCGGTCCTGCGCCGCATCCCGTGGTGGTGCTGGTGCACGGTGGCGGCGCGACCCACGAGATGATGCTCGGCCAGTACGAAAAATGGTTCTCGGAGGCGGGCTTGGCGGTGCTGGCCTTCGACTTCCGCTACCTCGGAGAATCAGGCGGCCAACCGCGCCAGTTGGTGAGCAAACGCCGCTACGCCGCCGATGTCGACGCCGCGCTGGCATTCGTCCGCTCACATCCAGAACTCGACTCCGGACGCGTGGCGTTGTGGGGGACCTCGTTCGGAGCCAGCCACGTAGTAGCGGCGGCGGCTCGCCACCCTGAGATCAGTGCAGCGATCGTCCAGTGTCCGGTGCTGAGCGGACGCGCGATTGTCGCCCGGGCCGGGGTTCGGCACTTGCTGCGGTTCACCGGGCCGATCATCTCCGATCTGGTGCGCGCGACGCTGGGCTTGCCCCGCCGATACGTGCAATTCGTCGGTCGCCCGGGTGAGCCGGCCTTCGTCAACCAGCCCGGCGCGCTCGAGGGCTGGAAGTCGGTCTGCCCACCCGGGTACGAATTCGACAACCGCATCACCGCAGCCTCGGGGCTGGGAATGCTGTTCTACAACGCTGCGGCACAGGCGTCACGCGTACGGTGCCCGCTGCTGATATGCGCCTGCGACCTCGAGAATCTCATCGCTCCCGCAATTGTGGAGAAGGTCGGGGCCGATGCGCCTCGCGCCATCGTGAAGCACTACGACGCCGACCATTTCACGATCTACCATCCGCCGATCGTTGAGCGAGCCATTGCCGATCAGATCGACTTTCTGACCGAACACCTTGCACCGACTGCGTCCCGAGGGGGACTCCTGTGATTCGCATTCACGACTTCCTGCAGAGCGCGGCGCAAGACGAAGGGGACCGCGTCGGCTGGACCATCGACAGCGACGACATCTGTTTCGCGGCGATGGACGAACGTTCGGACCGGATCGCCGCAGGGCTGCTGCATCGCGGCGTCCGGCATGGCGACCGCATCGCGATCAACGTACCCACCTCACCCGACTGGCTTGCGGTCTACTTCGCGGCGGCCAAGATCGGCGCCGTCGTGGTGGGACTCAGCGTGCGATACCGCGAGAACGAATTCGCCCATATTCTCGGCGATTCCAAGGCGCGACTGGTGGTCACCGTACCCTCCAGCGAGAACGTCGACTTCCTGGCACTCCTGGAAAGCCTGCGAAGTCGCCTTCCCGACCTCGAGGTGGTGGTGAGCATCGGTGGAAGCGGTATCGGCACTCTCGACGAGTTGGAGCGCCTTCCGGCGGACAATGATCTTCTCAGCAAAGCGAAGGCCCTGGTCACCGAGCACGACCCTGTCATGATCATCTACACCTCGGGGACGACCGGGCAACCGAAAGGCGCGACACTCACTCACCGCAGTCAGCTCGCGGCGGCTATCGCACAAGCCCGCCATATGCGGCTCACAACCAGTGATGTTGTGCCGGTCGCTGTTCCACTCAACCATGTCAGCGGGATCACCTGCGGTGCGCTCGCCGCACTGGTCGCACGAGCCCGCGTGATCCTGCTGCCGACGTTCACCGCCGGCTCCGCGGTGAATCTGTTGAGCAGCATCGAGATCACTATCTGGTCCGGTGTGCCCACCATGCACACCTTGTTGCTGAATCATCCCGGATTACGCGGTGTCGATACGTCATCGGTTCGACTCGTGGTTACCGGTGGCGCCAATGCCGATCCCGCCTTGTTGGAACGCCTTACCACCGCATTCCCGAACGCCACTGTGATGAATCTCTATGGCCTCAGCGAAGTGTCCGGCGCGGCCATCATGACCCCGTGGGACAGTGATGCCGATGCGACCGCACGCGCCATCGGGCAGCCACTACCTGGAGTCGAGGCCAAGATCGTCGACATCGACAACGTGGCCGTGCCCGTCGGACAGACCGGGGAATTGCTACTGCAAGCCGATTCGATCATGGCCGGCTACCACAACATGCCCACCGCGACCGCCGCTGTCATCGACAACGCGGGCTGGCTGCACACCGGCGATATGGCATGGCGGGATGCCGATGGATTCATCACCCTTCGCGGCCGAGCCAAGGAGATGTTCATTCAAGGCGGGTTCAATATCTACCCGATCGAGATCGAGAACGTCCTTGCCGAACACCCAGACGTCGTCTTGGCGGCAGGTATCGGCGTACCGGATTCCGTCCTCGGCGAGATCGGCCGCTACTACGTAACCCTTACATCGGACGCACGAGTAACCGAATCCGACCTCAAGGACTACTGCGCGGGCAAGATCGCCGATTACAAAGTCCCAAAGGAGATCATCATCACGGCAAACTTGCCCATGACGCCTGCGGGCAAAGTTCAGAAGGCGAGGTTGCTCGACCGCGACTCAGGGTAGGCGTGCCCAGCAACGTCCGCATCACGCTCATCGAGGCACTCAGAGGTTGCGGGTCAGAGCCCTGCAGCCAATCGGTCGGGGCTGCCGCGTACCTGATGAGGGGTTGTAGTCGAGAGAGCTGGCCTAACACCGTGTTTCGGTGCCGCTGTGGTCGACAGGCGCTGCCTGACGACCACATCGAGGCTGATCGCCGCCACAGTCGAATGGCCGTCTCGCGGAACGCGGGTGTGACGTTGGGCCTCGGACTTCGAGCCGATGTCCTCCTGCGGCCGTGGTTGTTTGCACCGCACGCTGATAGCTGCGGTTGCTGGACGGGCGAGAAGCGAACGGAGGAGCCGTGGACGTAGCCGAAGACACCGAGTTGGCGGTCCGGATCGCCGCGATGTTGAACCGCCATGCGGTGGTCGGTGCCGCGGTCGGTGTGGTGCGTGCTGGGCGGATGGAATTCGCCGGGCACGGCTGGGCCGATATCGCCGCGCACCGACCGGTCACCGAGGACACGGTCTTTCGGATCGCCTCGATCACGAAGACGTTCACGGCGATCGCGGTGATGCAGTTGTGGGAACGGGGCCTGATCGATCTCGACGGTCCGGCAAGTGACTATCTGCGTGCCTACCGCCTGGCACCCACCGACCCGCGGTTCGGTCCGGTGACGATTCGCCACCTGCTGACCCACACCTCCGGCATCGGGGAGACGGCCCATCCACTGCGGGTGCTCGGACCCAATTTCGGCGAAAGCGTCGCACCGGGAACACCGGTTCCGTCGCTGAGCGAGTACTACCGGCGCGGGCTTCGGGTCGGCGCCGAACCGGGCACTCGGTGGACTTATACCAACCACGGCTTCGCCACCCTGGGGCAGATCGTCGCCGACGTCTCCGGCACAACATTGGCCGACTACCTGCGCGAGCACATCTTCGTGCCGCTGGGCATGACCGCCACGACCCTCACCCCACCCAGCTCGGCGTCGCTGGACCGGGCCACCGGGTACACCCTGCGAGCACACGGCCCCGAAGCGGTCACCCACCGCGAGATGATCACCGTCGGCGCGGCGTCGATCTACTCCACCCCGCGTGACATGGGCCGGTATCTGACCGCGCTGCTCGACGGCGGCCGCAACGAGTTCGGGATGGTCCTCGAACCTGACACTCTGGCAGCGATGTTCGCCCCGCAGTACCAGCCCGATCCCCGTATTCCGGGTATGGGCTTGGGGTTCTTCCGCGGGTCCGCAGCGGGCCACCGCGTGGTCGAGCATCAGGGCATCCTGCCCGGGTTCAACTCCCAGATTTGGCTGGCGCCGGACGACGGCCTGGGGCTGATGATGTTGGTCACCGGCGGCCACCAGGGGATGCTGTGGCTGCCTGCCGAGACCTCTTCGCTGCTGCACGGACTGCTCGGCGTCGCGGAACCGGCGATCCGCCACGATGTTGCCCACCAGGCGCAGACCTGGTCGGAGATCTGCGGCTACTACGCGCTGCCGGGATCGCTGACCGACGTTCGCGCGCGGTCGATGATCGGAGCCGGAGTCGAAGTGCGGATCCGCGGTGGCTTGCCGGTGCTGCGGGTACTGACCCCGATTCCCGCCCTGCTGCACGGGCTACGGCTATATCCCGACGACCCCGACGATCCCCTGGCCTTCCGTATCGATCTGAACCGGTGGGGTTTGGGTACCGGCAGGATCGTGTTCGCCCGCGAGATGCGCACCGGGAGGATGGCGATGCACTTCGATCTGACTCCACTGACGCTGCGGAAGTCGGGCCCGAGGTGGAGGCGCCGTGCGATCGGGTGAGCCCCGGCATTCGACCCGCATCACCATCACCGTCGAAACCACCGAACAGCTACGGATCTGGACGCGGTGGACGGGGTGCACGATCTGATCCGCAACGGCACGCGAGCCAGGTTCGCCGTCGACGCCGCCCACTTCGGCGCTGTCATGCGAGTACCCGCTGAACTGGGTGTGCGCAGCCTCTAGTTTTGGCCGCTGGTGGTTGCGGGGCCGTCGAACTGGAGAATCTCGGACAGCGGTAGCCGGGGTGTCGCCGGGCGCTCGTCCTCGGGTTGCGGGGCGCTGCCGACTCGGATGAGTACCTGCGGCCACTGGCTCCGGTCGGTGAGTTCCCGCACGACCGCGCGGCTGCGGGCCAACTCGGTCACGTGAGTGAGAGGGCAGGTGGCGTAGCCGGCGAGGGTGCATTCGAGCAGAACTGTGGACAGGACTTCTCCGCAGCGCAGCACCTCTTGCTGGGTGTCGCCGTCGGTGGACAGGACCAGGATCGCGGAGTGGTCGGCGCTGAGTTCGGGTCGGCGGGCAGGCCCGGTAGAGGTCGGAAGCTTGCGGCCGACATCGACGCGAGTCTGTTCCTCCTGGGTGATCAGGGCTTCTCGCGGGACGCCTGCGTCCGCGACGGTGTGCCCGGTCCACCAGTGCAGTTCGGCATGGTAGCCGGAGTCGTAGCGACGCAGCGACGCCGTCATTTCCGAGGCGTGGGCCAAAGCGGGACGGCTGTCGTCCCACAACACATCCAGCACCGCGTCGGTGGGATCGAACGTGGCCCGGAGCACGGGTTCGAAGTCGCTCCAGCCCGCGGGTGCGGCGAAGGGTAGCCGGTCGGTGTGGCGGCGCAGGATTGCCTCGGCGCGGTCTCGATCGCCGTCGGTCACGATCTGGGCGGGCTGGAAGGTGATCGTGGCCAGATGATCGAGATTGTTGGGATTGGGGAATCGGGCGACGGAAATTCGCCAGCCCGCGGCGGCCATCGCCACGCGCAGGTGATCGAGGGCGATACCGCAGCTGAGCAGGAGTTGGCGCCCGGAGGTGTCGGTCGCCGAGAGCAGGCGATCGGGTACGGCAAACAACCGCAGCGCGCTGCCGTCGAACGTCCAGCGCCACGGCTGGCTATTGTGCAGCGACGGCGCCCGCCCGGCCAGGAACACGGCTTTTTCGATGGTTTCGCCGGTGGGAGCAGTGGTCATGTCGTCAACCGTAGTTTTGCGAGGTTGCTGAGGCAGGAGTCGTTGGTCCTCGATCCGCCGCCGCTCGGCCGTATTGGGGTGCGGGTTTTCCGACGACTTTCAGCTCTTGCCGCTGGTGGTGGGCTCGGTCCACCCTGGGGAGGTGGCCGACAGCGACACCGCGGTATTGATTGATTCCCGCCGATACGACGCGGTGATCTTCGATATGGATGGAGTGGTCACCGACAGCGCATCCATCCATGCGGCGGCGTGGGCGCACCTGTTCAACTCCTTTCTGGCGCGACGTGCGGCCGCTGAGAACGCGGAGCCTTCTCCGTTCACCGACAGCGACTACCTGCGCTATGTCGACGGCAAGCCTCGCTACGACGGTGTCGCTGATTTCCTTGCCTCACGGGGTATTTCGTTGCCCTGGGGTGAGGCGATCGATTCCGGGGAGGCGGAGACGGTGTGCGGCTTGGCCAACCGCAAGGATCGCTTCTTCCAGGACCGGCTCGCCCGCGACGGGGTTCGAGTCTTCGAATCCACGGTCGCGCTGGTCGGGAGGCTGCGTGCGGCGGGGATCGGCGTCGCGATCTTCTCGGCCAGCCGCAATTGCCTTCAGGTGCTGACGGCCGCTGGGATCGGGGATTTGTTCGAGGTCCGGGTCGACGGTCTCGTCGCCGAGGAGCTCGGGCTGGCGGGGAAACCGGATCCGGCGATGCTCGTTGAGGCGGCGCACCGGCTAGGGGCCACGCCGGATCGGACGGTCGTGGTTGAGGATGCCGAGGCAGGGGTGGCGGCCGGACATCGGGGCGGGTTCGCGCTGGTGATCGGCATCGATCGGGGTGGGCATGCCGAGCGCCTGCGTGCCGGCGGTGCCGATGTCGTCATCGACGATGCGGCGCGGGTGGCGTTGCGCAGCGGGTTTCGGCGGATGTCACAGCTGCCGGATGTGCTGCGGTCCTGGACGCGTCTGGTCGATGTGCTCGACACCGAAACACCCGCGGTGCTCCTGGATTTCGACGGGACGCTGTCCGACATCGTCGCCGACCCGGCGGCCGCGGCCGTGGCCGAGGGGGCCGACGATGCGCTGGCGAAGCTCGCCGCGGTGTGCCCGGTCGCCGTGATCAGCGGGCGTGACCTGGAGGATGTACGTGATCGGGTTGGTGTGGAGGGGATCTGGTACGCCGGAAGCCACGGCTTCGAGCTACTGGCTCCTGACGGCACCCGGCACGTGCACGATGCCGCCGCACCGGGTACCGAGCAGGCGCTCGAGCGGGCTGCGGCGCGACTGCGTGAACGGGTGCGGTCGGTCCCGGGAATTATGGTGGAGCACAAGCGATTCGCTGTCGCTGTCCACCATCGGAATGCCGACCCCGACGATGTCGGGCCTGTCGTGGCGGCGGTGCACGAGATCGCGCAGGAGGCCGGTTTGCGGGTGAGCACCGGGCGCAGAGTCACCGAGTTGCGTCCGGATGTGGACTGGGACAAGGGTTCTGCGCTGCGATGGATCCTGGAGCGGCTCACCCTAGCGGTGCTGCCGATCTACCTCGGCGACGACCTGACCGACGAAGACGCTTTCGACGCCGTCGAATCCGATGGACTCGGCATCGTGGTGGGCCACGGCGAGAACGGCGATCGACACACCGCCGCGCGATTCGCCGTAACCGACCCGGCGGCGGTCGGTGTCTTCCTCGACCGTCTGGCCGGCCAGTTGAGCGCCGCCGCGGATTCCGCGGCATCCGATGCCTGGTTGTTCACCTTCGACGGGTACGACCCCCGGCGCGAGAAGTGGCGTGAGGCGCTGTGCACCCTCGGCAACGGCTATTTCGCGGTCCGCGGGGCAGCGCCGGAATCCCGGGCCGGAGAACACCACTACCCCGGCACGTACATCGCCGGCGTCTACAACCGGCTGCACGACGAGATCGACGGGCGCACAATCGACAACGAGAGTTCGGTGAACCTGCCGAACTGGCTGCCGGTGACCTTCCGAATCGAAGACAGCGACTGGTTCGACATCGATTCCACCGACATCCTGTTCTACCGCCAGCAACTCGATCTGCGACGCGCCGAACTGATCCGCCGGTTCCGGGTCCGTGACAACGCTGGGCGCATCACGTCGGTGACCCAAAGGCGGTTCGTCGCCATGCATCGTCCGCATGTGGGCGCGCTGGAGACAACGATCGCCGCCGAGAACTGGTCGGGGCGTCTGATCATCCGATCAGCCATCGATGGCAGCGTCCGCAATCGTCTGGTCGAGCGTTATCGCGATCTGTCCGACGAGCATCTCACGGCGGTGCGGACACAACCGTTGTCGCCGGACTCGGTACTGCTGGTGGTCCGCACCAATCAGTCCGATGTGTCGGTGGCGATGGCGGCGCGCACTTCGCTGCGCGAAACAATTTGTGTGGCACGAGAACTCGTGGACCGAGAGGGCCTCGTAGGGCACGATCTGACCGTCGAAATCGACGCCGGTGCTTCTGTCGTGCTGGAAAAGATCGTCACGGTCTTCACCGGACGTGACCGCGCGATCTCCTCACCCGAGGACGCCGCCACACGCTGGCTCGCCACCGCTGGCGGGTTCGCGCAACTGCGCGCGGGCCACGCCGATGCGTGGAAACAGCTGTGGCGTCGGTTGCGTTTCGACCTCGACGACCGCGAGCACGCGGCTCGGGTCCTGAGGTTGCATCTGCTGCACTTGGTCCAAACCCTCTCGCCCAACACCACCGAGCTCGATGTGGGCGTCCCCGCTCGCGGTCTGCACGGTGAGGCCTATCGCGGACATGTGTTCTGGGACGAGCTGTTCGTCTTCCCGGTGCTGAATCTGCGGTTCCCGGCCATAACCAAAGCGCTGCTGGGCTACCGATACCGACGCCTGCCGGCGGCGCGACAGGCAGCCGCCGAAGCTGGACTCAGTGGAGCGTTGTTTCCCTGGCAGTCGGGCAGCGACGGGCGCGAAGAAAGCCAGCGGATGCACCTGAACCCGCTGTCGGGACATTGGAATCCGGACCCGAGCCAGCGCGCGCACCATAGCGGAATCGCGATCGCCTACAACGTCTGGCAGTACTACCAAGCCACCGCGGACCTCGAGTTCCTCACCGACTGCGGCGCCGAACTCCTGGTGGAGATCGCCCGCTTCTGGGCGAGCCTGGCGACCTACGACGCCGCGCGCGAGCGCTACACGATCCGCGGCGTGATCGGCCCCGACGAATTCCATTCCGGATACCCGCACGCACCCGAGGCGGGCATCGACAACAACGCCTACACCAATGTCATGGCGGCCTGGGTGATCCTGCGGGCGATCGACGCACTGGATGCGCTTGCCCCACGCACGCGCGCCGAACTGCTGCAAACACTGTCCGTGCAGGCCTGGGAGCCGCCGCGCTGGCACGACGTCGCCCGCCGCATGGTCGTGCCGTTTCACGATGGCGTCATCAGCCAGTTCGAAGGCTACGAGCAGCTGGCCGAACTGGATTGGGACCATTACCGGCAGCGCTACGGCAACATCCAGCGGCTGGACCGGATACTGGAGGCCGAAGGCGACAACATCAACCGCTACCGCGCGGGCAAACAAGCCGACGTGCTGATGCTGTTCTACCTGCTCTCCGCCGACGAATTGCGAGAACTGCTGGCCCATCTCGGCTACGAGCTACCCGGAGAGATGATCCCCCGGACCATCGACTACTACCTGTCGCGCACCTCCCACGGCTCGACGCTCAGCGCGCTGGTGCATGCGTGGGTGCTTGCCCGCGCCAACCGCGACCGCGCGGTGGAGTTCTTCGAGCTCGTCCTGGAATCCGATGTCGCCGACATTCAGGGCGGCACCACCGCGGAAGGGATTCATCTCGGGGCAATGGCCGGCAGCATCGATCTGCTGCAGCGCTGCTTCGCCGGACTGGAAATCCGCAGCGACCGGCTGATCTTCTGCCCACACTGGCCCGCCTCGCTCGGTGCACTGTCGTTCCCGATCGTGTATCGCGGACACCGCCTGACGGTGCACATCAGCGGCGACAGCATCGAAGTCGGCTCCGATCCCGGCCCGTCACCACCGATCGAGATCGACTGCCGCGGCCAGATCGCACACCTTGCGGCGGGGGAGACGCTTCGTCTGCCACCAGAACCAGCGGCCGGACGAAAACAGTGACCTCAGAGCGAAATCCGCTGGTTGCCCTGCGGGCAGCCTGCTGCGCAAAGCTACGGAACAACCTCCGAGGAGTACGCCCATGCGGGGATATGACAACTACCTGCGCTGGCTCTACCGCAACGGCAGGCCGAATCTCTTCGCCCGAATTCAGAATCGCTGCTCGGCATGGCTTTTCGCGATCGGCGTCGCGCCGCGCAGGGTCGCGACGTTGGGTATTCGCGGACGGCGCAGCGGGCGGATGATCTGGTTCCCAGTGGTGCTCGCAGAAGTCGACGGCGAACGGTATCTGGTATCGATGCTGGGCGGGAATGCGAACTGGGTACGCAACCTCGCCGCCGCCGACGGTCACGCCGTGCTACGGCACGGCACCAGCGAGACCGTCCACCTCACGCAGGTCGTGCCTGCTCGACGGGCCCCGATCTTGCGGCAGTACCTCCGCGTGGCGCCCGGAGCGCGTCCGCACATACCGGTCGACCCGAATGCCCCACTTGCCGACTACGAACGAATCGCCGCGGACTACCCGGTGTTCCGGATCGAACACGAATCGGCTGGTTGAGCAGCATCTCCGAAACGCGGTTGTGCGACGAGGTTCGATACCCAGCCGCGAGCGCTGCCGCATCGAATGCCCAGTGGTTGCTGGGTTGTGTGCGTTTCGTTCCTGCGGCGCCGAGGTGCACGGTGCCGTCGGCGGGGACCGAAGGTATGCGATCGGATCCCATGGTGGTCGAAGTGTCACACCGTTCAGGAAAGGAAGGGGCCGACACGGTGGGAAATCACACGAAGCGAATGAGCGAGCGTCCAGCGCCGATGCCCTCGGCGCGCACGGTCTCGCGGTTGATTGTCCGACGGCTGCTCGGCTTTACCGGCAAGCGCCCAGCCTTGACACTTCTGATCGTGTTCTGCCCGATACTGGCGGCGGCATGGGTGCTATCGATTCTCACCCCGACGAGTTTCCAGAGATGGCATCTGGCGGTCGAGATCACCTCGACAGCCACGACCTGTGTTCTCATCGGTGTGCTGTATGGCATGCTGCGTCGCTCCAACGAGGACGCCCAGCACAAACTCGACGAAATCGCGATTGCCCTGGCCGAGGTGATCGACGTCCTCGACTCGAGTCATGGGGGACGCACTCGCCACAGCCATCGGTTCTCCAGCCCAGTCGGACAGCACACTCAGACACCACCCCACGCCGACAGCGGCCGCCGCACCTAGTGTGCGGGCAGCGGTGCACTTTGGCGCCGCGGCGGGGAGGCGGCCGTTCGATACTCCATCAGCCCGTGTCGAGGGATGGTGGTCGGTGTAGCTGCGCAACTGCGCCCCAGATCTGGCGGCGGCCGGGTCACAAGCGATGTACCACGTCATCCAGCGCCCGGCGTGGGCTCATCGGGACCTGTGCGGCGCTGGTAGCTGCCCAGCCCATCCTGACCAGGAGCTGAGGGAAACCGCTGCCGGACAACAGATCTGTCCCCACGAGCGCGCGAGTGCCTGGCAGCTCCAGCGGTTCGGTCAGCGGACAGGTCGCCAATCCGATCGCGGTGGCGGCCAGCAGCACCGCACTGGTCGCCTCCCCGGCGCGTAGCCGCGACAGCGGATCGTCGGAGCTGGTGTGCACCAGCACCAGCACGCCACGAACATCGAGATCGTGCAGCACCGCCTCGGTCAGGGTCG
This sequence comes from Nocardia lijiangensis NBRC 108240, assembly GCF_001613045.1. Lineage (GTDB taxonomy): Bacteria > Actinomycetota > Actinomycetes > Mycobacteriales > Mycobacteriaceae > Nocardia > Nocardia lijiangensis. The sequence continues at coordinate 83,892 of NZ_BDBP01000005.1, forward strand.
GGTAGTGGAACTCGCGGGTCAGCGGATCGGCCGCGGCCACAGTGCTGCGCGAGGGAACCCCTTCTTCGGCCGCGTGGCGTCCGCTCCAGGCGGCCAGCTCGGCTTGATAAGCAGGGTCGATGTGATGCTGCTGCGCGGCCTCCTGGAACGCCCGCACCAGACGGATCCGGGTGGAGCCCCCGGGAACCTCGCTGACCAGCGCGCCCTCGGCGGTACCCGCCGCGACGATCTTGGCAAGCAGCGCCTCGGGGACCTCCCAAGAGGTGGCCCGCCGCCGATCGGTGCGTCGGAGGTTGATCTCGCGCGCCGCTTCGATTACGTCATCGGTGGGGGTGGTCGCGGTGAACTCGATCGCCGCGAGATGCGTCGGCTCGGCCGGATTGGGGAACCTGTGTACGACTGTCTCCCATCCCAACGACCGCGCCGCTACCCGGAAATGGTGCAATGCGGCACCACAGCTGATCAGCAGATCACGGCCATCCGGGTCGGCCTGCGGCAGTCTGCGGCTCTCGTCGGCGTACAGGTGCACGGTGGTGTCGCCGACGCGCCACTGCCACGGTTGGGTGTTGTGCACCGACGGCGCGCGCACGGCCAGCGCCAACGCGGCCCGCACGCTGTCGGCATCGGGATGCTTCCTGGCCATTTCCTTTGCCTCACTTTCCATGACGATGCCTTTCTCGCCTACGGTCGCATGCGGCTGGCGGCTCGCCGAAGGGGACAAAGGCCACAACTCGAGGGCCCGGCGACCTCTGCGCGAACCACGAAGCACCCATCGGCACCACCGCTGAGTCGACGTGATCGACGCCGTCACCACACCCGCCACTGCCTCGCGCACCCTGCCGAACGGGGACCAACCCACCTACCGGGACCTCGCCCACATCAGGACACCAATACGCCAACCCAGGCAACATCTTTCGACCCGCCAATACCGGAAGCGCCGGGCAGCTGCACTTCTCACAGCCACCACGTCGAAACACGGCCTAACCGCCGTGAGCGTGCTGTGCTGCTCGATTTCGCGGCGCGGCGTCGCGTCCGCTGCTGCCGATCAGGACCAGCACCAGCAGCGGGCAGGCCACAGCGATCTGGAGCAGCAGGAGGATGGCGACCGGCAGACCGGCGAGGACCAGTGCGGTGACCAGGACAGTCACCGCGAGCACGTACAGCGGTGCGTAACGGATGTTCATCATGCTTCCTCGAGCCGCACTCTCACTGCTGTGTTGGCGGCGTGATCAGTCCGTAGTCACCGTCGTACCGGTGATAGAGCACGCTGCCCCGGTTCGATGCTCGGTCGCGGAAGAAGACGAACGGCAGGCCGGTCAGCTCGAGACGCGCAATGGCGTCCTGGACTTGCAGTGCCGGTGCCGGCGTCGGACTGACGGTGAACGGCACAGCGCTGTGAGTCACGGACTCGGGATGCGGATCCAGCTGCGCGAGCCGGTAACCGCGGTCGCCGACGCGGTACAGCACGCTGTCGGCGTCGGTGCCGGATTCGGTGAACAGGTGGAAGTCGTAGTCCATGACTTCCATGTCGAACACGGCCTCGTCGCACGTTTCACCGACCAGTGCATACGACTTTCGCCGCACGATCTGTCGCTGCTCAGCGGCGTCGTGAGTGCGTGGCAGCAGGTAGTCCACGGCGTCACCGTGCCGCCATTCATGGGGCCGCACACGAGACCTTCCGCCGCGCACCGCTTCCCAGTGACGCCCGAGCCGCTCGAGGCGCGTCTTCAACCGGGCAGTGAGAAGATCGATGGCCTCCCTGGCTGTCGCGGCGGCGACCTGGACCCGGACCGGGCGTCCGTTCATATTCACGTTCGCCTGCGCGATGATCGGTCGCGCAACCGCGGGGTCGGCGTGCCCGGTCAGCCGAACTCGCACCCCCAGCAGCGGCTCGGACGCATGATCCAAAGCGGCGTTGAGCTTTTCCCGTGCGTAGTCGGCCGCTGCCGCCGAGACATGGTGCCCGATCGATATCCGAAGTGCCGCATCCGTTGCGGTGCCTTTGCTCATGCAAACGACTCTGGCACCGCTGACACTGCGCGGTGAGAGCCGAAAGACCCGTCCGGCACCCGCCGATGGACCCCTTCGTACACGCCGACCGACTGCTATGGGTGTGTACGAATGTCACTCCCGCACGGCATCTTTCGTGAGCAGGTTGCCCAAGCCACGTCATCCGTCGATGATGCGGGGGATGGAGCCCGGTCACGGATCGCAGCGATGCCGACCGTTGGGTTCGGCCGTGACGTCGCCACCGTCTGGTCGGTGGCCTACGCGGCCGAGCCGAAGCACGGTGGCGAATCCCGCGGCGAGACAGTCGGTCAGGGTTGTGATGTCGGGGATTGCGTCGGCATCGGCGTTGACGGCGATGTAGCAGGTTCCGGCGTGCGAGGTCAGCGTCACGTTGACGGCCGTGCCGATGGTGGGACCGAAGGCGTACAACCGATCGATGCGCGCCCCGGCAATGTACAAGGGCACCGGGGAACCAGGAACGTTGGACGCGACGAAGTCCACATGCTTGAGCATCTCGGTGACCACGCCGACCGGCAGCCGGTTGAACGCCGCCGCGACGGCCCCGGACAGCGGTATCGCCGGCTCGCGGCGCCAACTCCCGACCGTGCCGTTCACGGCCCGCATCAATTCTCCGGGAGCGGAGATGCCGACCGGCAACGCGAAACGCGCGAGAGTGATCCGGTTGCCGCCGAGGGGATCATCGGCGGTGCGAAGACTGATCGGCATGGTCAGCCGCAACCGGTCGACCGTCGCCGCGTGCTGGTCGTGATATCGGCGTAGTCCGATGACCACCGCGGTCAGGAAGGCATCGTTCATCGTGCAGCCCGACGACCGCGCCGCGCGTTGCAGTTGCTCGACGGGCGCCTCGAGCGTCGCCAGTTGGCGATCGAGTCCGCGCTCGGTCATCACCGGCGACATTGTCGCGGTGACGGGCTTGACCAGACGAGCCAGCGAAGTCGCCAGTGCCGCGCCGTCGCGTACCGTGCGCGCCGGATGGGCGAGGACTCGTCGCGCGGTCTGTCGTGTTGCCCGAATGCCGCCGCGGAGAAGATCCGAGCCCACTGACCAGTTCCACTCCACGATGTCGCGCAGCGCGCCGTCACCGTCGGCCGCGGGCTCGGGAAGCTGGCCGGGATCGGTTTCCGAACGATCGACATCCAGCAGTGCCGTCGCGATCTGAATGCCGCCTATGCCATCGGTGAGACTGTGGTGCAGCGTCATCACCAGCGCACACCGCGCCCCGGCCAAACCGCTGAGCAGCGTAGAGCGCCACAGCGGACGGGCCGGATCGAAGGCCGTCATCGCCTCGGTGCGCGCGAACTCGAGGACCGCGGACATGTCCGCGGGTTTCGGCAATGCGGCCCGCCGCAGGTGCCAGGACAGGTCGAAACCCGGATCGAGTGCCCACCGGGGTGGGGCCAAGCCGAGCGGCGCAGTGACCAGTCGATGCCGCAGTCTCGGAACGAGGCGGGTGCCCCGATCGATTGTGCGCACGAGCCGATCCCAGTCAGGGTCGGTATCGAGGACCATGACCGAGACGATCGTCGAACGCAGGACCGGATCGCGCTCCATGTTCCACGAGAACAGGTCCGATTGCGACATGTGGGATTCACGGGAGCCCATCACCTGCCGCCTTCGTGTTGCCGTAGTTTCGTCGTCACCGCTTCCTGAAGCCAGCGGTATCCACACCGTCAAGTGTGGTCGATCCCGCCCGGAGGACAACCGATCACGAAGGCCCTTCTGGCGAGGCCCTTCGTCCTCTCATCGACCACCAGCCGGGAAACCTTGCTGCACGGTCCGGTGGCGAGTACCTGAGGTGGGTTGGCGCCCGTGCGCGACGTCCGTCTCCTGGTCGGGGGCGTTGGTCATCTGCTGTTGGTGTCGATCGCCTCTGCCGCGGCGGGTGATGTGCGACGCACAGTGGTTATCGGCCGGGCATCTGCCCGGAAGCGCCCCTGATGCACGTGAGGAGACAGTGCCATGATGGTGTGGTACGGCAACGACATGCATGGGTGGGGGTATGCGTGGATGAGCCTCGGCATGGTGTTGTTCTGGGGTCTGCTGATCACCGCCTTGGTGGTGGTCGTCCGTGTCGCTACTCGTCCCGACCTGGATCGCCGCGCGGAGCCGCCTGCGGTGGAACGTTTGCTGGCGGAACGGTTCGCGCGTGGGGAGATCGATGGCAAGGAGTACGTGAGCCGGCTCGAGACCCTGCGTGAGCAGGGTGCGGGCCACGCTTGAACTGCGAGCCCGGTCATCGCGGGCGGCATGCGTGTCGCGCGCGTCGTCGTCTCGCGTAGTCGAGACCCGCCGCTCTCGACTCGGCGGCGATCGGAATCGCGGCCACACAGTCGCCGACGCTCACGCTGAGGATCGCCTGAAGGGGTGCTGCGATGTTGTTCGATGATCGCCGTGACGCCGGGCGCCGGCTGGCTCGGCGGCTAGAGCGTCTGCGGGGCGAGGACGTCGTCGTGGTCGGCCTGCCGCGGGGCGGTGTCGCTGTGGCCTACGAGGTCGCGCGGGCATTGGATGCGCCCCTGGATGTGATCGTGGTGCGTAAGCTCGGCGTCCCGCGCCAACCGGAACTCGCCTTCGGCGCGATCGGTGAGGACGAGGTCCTCGTGATCAACGACGAGATCGTCGCCTACGCGAAACTCACGCGCGAGGAAATGGCGACGGTGGAGCGCCGCGAACGCGGCGAACTGTCGCGGCGTGCCGGGCTGCTGCGGCGGACACGCTCGCGTGTCCCGCTGGTGGGTCGCACCGTGGTCGTGGTCGATGACGGCATCGCGACCGGTGCGACAGCGCGGGCCGCCTGCCAGGTGGCGTGGGCACACGGTGCGCGCCGCGTTGTGCTGGCCGTGCCGGTCGCGCCCGCTGACTCGCCGGCGATGCTGAAGGGCGACGCCGATGAGGTGGTGTGCCTGCATGCACCGACACTGTTCGGCGCTGTCGGCTCTTGGTATCGGCACTTCGGCCAGGTCTGTGACGCCGAGGTCACCGAGCTGCTGGGCTCGTTGCCTGGCGATATGCGGGAGCCCCAGGCGGATCCCGCGAGCGATCCGCCGCTGCGCGACGACGAGGTGCAGTTCCGGGCTGGAGAGGTCGAGCTGGCCGGGAATCTGACGATTCCGGAGAACCCGATCGGGATGGTGGTGTTCGTTCACGGCAGCGGCAGCAGCCGTCACAGCGCGCGCAACCGTTCTGTGGCCGAGGTGCTGAACCGAGCTGGGCTGGGCACGCTGCTGTTCGACCTGCTCACCGTAGACGAGGAGAACTCTCGGGCACGGGTTTTCGATATCGAGCTGCTGTCACGGCGGCTTCTCGCCGCCACCGACTGGCTGACCTGTCGAGACGAGGTCAACGGCCTGCGGATCGGGTACTTCGGAGCCAGCACGGGTGCGGCCGCGGCGTTGCGCGCGGCAGCCGATCCCAGCGTGGAGATCGCGGCGGTGGTATCGCGTGGCGGCCGACCGGAGCTTGCCGGTCCGGCGCTGGCCGCGGTGCGCGCACCGACGCTGCTGATCGTGGGTGGTCACGACCTTCGCGTGCTGGAGCTCAACCGCCTTGCGGCGCAGGAGATGTCGTGTGAGACCGTGTTGGCGGTGGTGCCTGGAGCGACTCACCTGTTCGTCGAGCCAGGTGCATTGGAGAAGGTCGCCGAACTGGCCCGCGACTGGTTTGTCAACCAGCTGACGCCCGCACCGGGCGGTCGATGAACTGCGGTTTTGCTGCTCCGATCGGTCGGTTCGGATCCGGTGCCATGGGTGGCTCGAGGTTGTCCTCGGTGCCCACCCTCCGCGTCAGGCGTGTGGTCCTTCGCAGCGACCAATGGCCCTACTGGCGTGGCACGCCCCAGAGCGAGGATGGACTTTGCCCGGAATACAGGAGGTTGAGGTCACATGCAGGCCAAAGCAGGGGACTGGCTGATCGTCGAAGGGCGCAGTGTCGGCGGGACGGTGCGGCACGGACTCATCGAGGAGGTGCACGGCAAGGACGGGGCACCGCCCTACGTGGTGCATTGGAGCGATAGCGGGCACCGAGCCCTGACGTTCCCGGGTCCGGACGCGCACGTCGTCACCAGCGATGAGCTCCGCGCCCAGGAAGAGATCTCGGCCCATCACCTGTCCTCGAAGCACTACCGGCCGGCCCAGTAGTGCTCGCGAGCGTCATGGCCGGAAATACGGGGCCCGGCGAGGTGCGGGAAACGCACGCCGGGCTGGTGCTGTTGTACGGCGAGCGCGCCTACAAAGTGAAGAAGGCTGTTCGCACCGATTTCCTGGACTTCAGCACGCCGCAGCTACGCGAGCGCGCCTGCGCGAGGGAGCTGGAACTCAACCGCCGGCTCGCGCCGGACGTCTATCTCGGCTTGGCGCATCTCAGCGACCCCGAGGGCGGTCCCGGCGAACCGGTCCTGGTGATGCGCCGTATGCCCGAAAGCAGCCGCCTGTCCAACCTCCTGGCCGATCCGGCCAAAAGCGTCGCCGAACTGTCGGCGCTGGTGCGGGTAGTGGCCGAGTTCCACCGCGGCGCCCGCCGCGGACCGGACATCGATGCCGAAGGCACCCCCGATGCGCTGCGCCGACGGTGGCAGGCGTTGGTGAGCAGCCTCGCCGAACAGCCCGCAGAGGTGGCCGACCCCGAACTCGTCGCCCGGACCAGCAGGCTCGCGATGCGCTATCTGGATGGCCGGGCACCCTTGCTGGCTGCCAGGATCGCCGAGGGGTGCGTCCTCGACGGTCACGGCGACCTGCAAGCCGAGGACATCTTCGAGTTGGCTGACGGTTTCCGAGTGCTGGACTGCCTGGATTTCGACGACCGGCTGCGCTACGTCGACCGCTTGGACGACATTGCGTTCCTGGCCATGGATCTGGAGTTCCGTGGGCATCCGGAGCTGGCCCGGCGCCTGCTGGATGACTACCAGCAGCTCACCACCGACACCGCACCGGCATCGCTGCGCGACCATTACGTGGCCTACCGGGCGCTGGTGCGGGCGAAGGTCGACACGATCCGTTTCGAGCAGGGTGAGCAGAACGCCCGCGAACGCTTGCACCGACACTTGCTGCTGGCACTGCAGCACCTACAGCGGGCGGCGGTTCGTCTGGTGTTGATCGGCGGACTACCCGGCACCGGGAAATCGACCGTCAGCCGGGAGCTCTCGGCGGCGACCGGAGCGGTCGTCATATCCAGCGACCAGGTGCGCAAGCAACTACTCGCCGCAGGCGAAATCACCGGCGAGATCGGAACCTTCGGGGTGGGCGCGTACTCCGCCGCCGGGAAAGCCCGCGTCTACGCCGAGCTGCGCACCCGAGCCAGAGAACTGCTGGCCGCGGGGCGTTCGGTGATCCTGGACGCGAGCTGGACCGACTCCACCGAACAGCGACAGGCTGCCGCGTTGGCGGCCGAGGCTCGCGCCGATCTGGTGCAACTGGTGTGTCACTGCCCGCCCTCGGTGGCCGGTCGCCGCATCGACTGTCGGCCTCGAGGTGATTCCGACGCGACCCGGCAGATCGCCGCCGCCATGGCGGGGCAGGCGGCAGAATGGCCGGACGCGACGGTGATCGACACCGCGCTGTCGCTGCCCGACACTGTGGCAGCGGCACGTCGGGAGTGGGACAACACCGATGGTCAGCGGTCAAGGGGCTTCGGTCATCAGTCAGAGGCCCAACTCCGGCCCGATTCGGCGAATACCTTCGTACGCTGAGAACATGGCTGACGGAGGTGCATGGACATGATCAAGGTGTTCTTGGTGGACGACCACCACATCGTGCGGCGTGGGGTGGCCGACCTGATCGATGCCGAGTCCGATATGGACGTCGTCGGTGAAGCGGGCAGCATCTCGCAGGCGTTGGCGCGCATCCCCGCGCTGCAACCGGATGTTGCGGTGCTGGATGTGCGGTTGCCCGACGGCAACGGCATCGAGCTGTGCCGCGAGCTGCTCAACCAGCTGCCCGAGCTGCGCTGCCTGATCCTGACCTCGTTCACCGACGAGCAGGCCATGCTGGATGCAATCCTGGCCGGTGCCAGCGGCTATGTGGTCAAAGACATCGGAACGACCGACCTCGTCGACGCGATCCGCGATGTCGGCTCGGGCAAATCACTGTTGGACAACCGAGCCGCGGCCGCGCTGATGGCAAAGCTGCGGGAAGAGGCCGAGGCCAAGACAGGTCCGCTGGCCACGCTCACCGACCAAGAACGAGTTCTGCTGGGACTGCTCGGTGAAGGATTGACCAACCGGCAAATCGCGCAGCGAATGTTCTTGGCGGAGAAGACGGTGAAGAACTACGTGTCCCGGCTGCTGACGAAACTCGGCGTGGAACGGCGCACTCAGGCCGCAGTGCTGGCATCGAAGCTGAACACCTCCGACAACCGGGACTGAGAGTCGAGCGGCACCGCCAGCGAGAAAATGCGCAGCGCAATGACGCTGCCGCGGACGACTTTTCGAGGTGGCCGGTAGCCGCAGGTCTGTCTACCCGAACAGGCCATCGAGAACGCGGCCTCTCAGTCACCAGGTGGTGCACGAGGCTCTTGTTCTCGGCTGCGGCTACATGCCGCGAAGGTTGAGGGCGTGGGGATACCGCGAGAACTTCACGCCGTGGGTGGGTGAAAGGCCAAGGGGCGAAGGTGCTTTGGTCCCTCTGATCGGGGACCAATGACCGGCGCGTGCAGGCGGGCGTAGTTCCTGGGTGCTCTTCGCCGCGTTGACGCGGCGGCGCAGGTTCGCGAACTGCCGCGCCTGCATGATCAGGTGGGCGCCAAGCCGGTCGGGGTGTATGTGCTGCCAACCGGGCGAATTCGGCGCGGTTCGCACGGTGCTGTCGTGGCGCGGGTGCCACCGTTTCGGGCTGGTGCGCAACCGGCTCGGGGGATGCTGCGCGGCAATGGTGTCAGGCGTGGGCGGGGGACAGCATCTCGGCGAGTGATCGGCGCGGGGTGCGTTGCGGCTGATCGGGGGTGTCGGGAGCTTGACCCACTCGCAGGATGACTTGGGGGTGGGCGGTGTCGTCGAGGACGTCGCGGCGCAGGTGAAGGCGTTGGTCGGCGCTGTCGAGCGGCGCTGAGAGCGGGCAGGTGGCCAGTCCGATGTTGGTCGCGGTCAACAGCACGGCGCTCATCGCCTCGCCGGCACGCAGGTGCGCGAGCCGGTCATTGTTGGGGGTGGCCAGCAGAAGCAGGTCGGCGTGGTCGGGCTCGCCTGCCCAGCCTTGGGCGGCGGATCGTGTCTCGAGGGCCTGTCGGTCCCCGCTCCGGTCGCGGAGCGGGCGTATCAGTGCGCCCAGGGCCGCGGCACGCTCGGTCAACAGCCCGAGGTACCCCGGTGGGGCGGTCCAGTCGCTGTAGTGCCTGCGGTCGCTCCGGCGGCGGGTGATCGCGGCGCTCATGGCGATGTCCTGGGTGGTGGGTCGCCGTGCCACCGCCGCCACGGCGGCCAGATGGTCGGGGTCACCCGGACTCGGCATCCGATGCACGATCGTCGCCCATCCGAGCGCGGCGAAGGCCACCGACAAGTGGTGTAGTGCCGCTCCGCAGCCGAGCAGCACGTCACGCTGATCGCCCGCGGTCACGGGCAGCGATCGAGTCCGATCCAGATACAGGTCGATGCTGCCCGGGTGGATCTGCCAGCGCCACGGCTGCATGTTGCCTCTCGACGGCGCGCGCAGGGCCAGGGCCAGGGCGGTGGCGACGGTGTCGTCGTCCGGCAGTGCGCGGTCGTCCATGGTGTCGTTGCCCTTCGTGGTCGAACTGTTCTTCTCCACGATCCCCCTGCCGCGGTGTCGGAGGGCAGGGCATGAGGACCCTTGATCAGCGGACTTCCGGTGCCGATGCGGCCGGGACGTCGATACGCGCCGGGGATCCGAGGGCCACTCGGGCTCAGGACCTTCGCCCTATCTGCCGCTGATCTACTTCACGGTCGCGCTGATGTACGTCTACCGCCGCCACCACCTCGCCGGCCACGGACTCGACCCCGCACTTGCTGGCGCCCGCGAAAGGCAGAAAGCCGCCGCCGAACGCGACGCGTACGAACGCCGCCACGGCCGGCGCTGAAAAGCGAGCCCAACACAGTGTTCCGCACCGCAGCCGATACGCGCCGGTCGCTGCAGCAGCTCGTGCAACCGGTAGCGGCCCGGTTGTTTCTCGATGGGATGGTCGGTGTAGATGTTCCAGAACCCGATGGTCCTTCGGCCTGCCGCCGGGTGACGATCGGCCGCATCCCGCGCGCCGGGGCGGTTCCTATCGTTGATTCGGCATGACCGCCGAGGTAGCACGCGAAGGAGTCAGCGCGATGACCGCAGTAGTTTCCGAAGACGCCGAAACCGCCTGCGACCTAGCGGATCTCGACGCGTGGTGGCGGGCCGCGAACTATCTGTCGGCTGGGCAGATCTATCTGCTGGACAATCCGCTGCTCGCCGAACCGCTGCGGCCCGCACATATCAAACCCCGGTTGATCGGTCACTGGGGGAGCGTGCCGGGAGCGACGCTGACCTATGCTCACCTCAACCGGGTGATCATGCGGTTGGGGCAGTCGATGCTGTACGTGCTCGGGCCGGGACATGGTGCCGCCGCGCTGAACGCGGCGGCCTGGCTGGAGGGCACCTATTCACAGCGCCACCCAGCGGTTGGCCGCGATCTGGCTGGTATGCGAGAACTGTTCCGCCAGTTCTCGTTTCCCGGGGGAGTGCCCAGCCACGCCTCACCGCACCTGCCGGGCTCGATCCACGAGGGCGGCGAGCTGGGCTATTCACTCGCGCACGCGACGGGGGCGGCGCTGGACAATCCGGATCTGGTGGTCGCCTGCTTGATCGGGGACGGTGAGGCCGAGACCGGTGCGTTGGCGACCAGCTGGCATGCGCCGTCGTTCCTGAATCCGGTCACCGATGGCAGTGTGCTGCCGATCCTGCACCTGAACGGATACAAGATCGCGAATCCGGCTCTGCTGGCCCGGATTCCGCGCAGCGATCTGGATGCGCTGCTGAAAGGCCACGGATGGGAGCCCTTCCATGTCGAGGGCAGCGAGCCGATGGAGGTGCACGAGCGCTTCGCGGCGGTCCTCGACGAAGTGTTCGACCGCATCCGGGAGATCCGCGACGACGCCCGCCGCGGTATCGGACCGCACGATCCGCGCCTGCCTGCGATCGTGCTGGCCACGCCGAAGGGCTGGACGGGGCCCGCAACAGTCGACGGGATCCCGGTGGCGGGTACCTTCCGTGCCCATCAGGTGCCGCTGGCCGGCGTCCGCGACAATCCCGAACACCTCGAGCTGCTCGAACAGTGGCTGCGCTCGTATCGGCCCGAGGAGTTGTTCAGGCCGGACGGCCATCCAGCCGACCGGATCGCGGACCTGCACCCACGAGCCGAACTGCGCATGAGCGCGAATCCGGTGGCGCACGGCCGTACTCAGGTCGACCTGCGTCTGCCACCCGTGGGCGAGCACGCACTCACGATCGCGTCCCCAGGCGCCACACGGGGTGAGGCCACCCGCGTCCTGGGCGGCTATCTGCGCGACGCGTTGGTGGCGAATCCACACAACCTGCTGTTCTTCTCACCCGACGAGCACACTTCCAACCGGTTGGACGCCGTGCTGGAGGTGACCGGTCGGCGGTGGCGGGCATCGCGGTGCGACGGCGACGACCGCCTGTCCCCGGACGGACGCGTGTTCGAGGTGCTGTCGGAGCATCTGTGCCAAGGCTGGCTGGAGGGCTATCTGCTCACCGGGCGGCACGGGGTGTTCTCCACCTACGAGGCATTCGCGCACATCATCGACTCGATGGTGGTGCAGCACGCCAAATGGCTGCACATGTCCGCCGAATTCCCGTGGCGGGAACCGATTCCGAGCCTGAACTACCTAATCACCTCGCATGTGTGGCGGCAGGACCACAACGGCGCCTCACACCAGGATCCGGGCTTCATCGACCACGTGCTGAGCAAGCGACCGGAGGTGAGCCGCGTGTACCTGCCGCCGGACGCGAACTGTCTGCTCCACGTCTTCGACCACTGTCTGCGCAGCCGCGGCCGGGTCAACGTTGTGGTGGCAGGCAAGCAGCCGGCGCTGCAGTATCTGAATGATCACGACGCCCGGGTCCACTGCGAACGTGGCCTTGGCATCTGGGGCTGGGCCAGTTCCGATCTCGACCGCGACACCGATATCGTGCTGGCCTGCGCCGGTGACGTCCCCACTCGAGAGACGCTCGCGGCCAGTGCGCTGCTGCGGGAACTGGCACCGGAGGTGGCGGTCCGCGTTGTGAACGTGGTGGACCTGGCCCGGTTGTTCCCACCCGACCGGCATCCACACGGCATCTCCGACAACGAATACGAGCAGATCTTCACCGCGACGGCACCGGTGATCTTCGCCTTCCACGGCTACCCTTGGCTCATCCACACCCTCAGCTACCGCCGGCCCGGCCACGACCGGATGCACGTGCGCGGATTCGTCGACAATGGCACCACCACAACGCCTTTCGACATGTGCATGATGAACGGAATCGACCGCTTCCAACTGGCCTTGGCGGCGCTGGCTCGAGTGCCGCGCCTGAGCCGGCGGATCGGTCACCTTCGCGACCATCTGCTCGCCGAGGTCGACCGGGCACGCGCCCACGCCCGCCGCGTCGGGGAGGATCCGCCGGAGATAACCGAATGGTGCTGGCCGAGTTCTGGCGAGCAGGCGGCCATCCGATAAGGACGAGCCGCAACCGGTAAATCGCTGAGCCGCAAAGTAAGTAGTGGTGACTGGCGACGACTCGTCCGACACCGGCATCGGGCACTGTGGTTCTATCGGTGATCTGTGGCGTCACCCATCGGTGGAAGCTGACGTCGCCTCGGATCTGAGGATTTCCGTATCGGCGAATCTTGACGTCGTGATGCTGGTTGCGCAGGGTGTTCGGCTGCCGTAGCGCACAATCGGGCGCATGGCACGATCTCTGCCCCAGGGCGAATCGCTTCTGGTGCGTACGGACTTCACCGACGACGCGGCCTGGGCCCAAACCCTCGCGGCGGTCCTCGCGTCCTACGACGAAGACACGATGACAGAGCTGACACCCGTCGACGACGTGACCTTCGACGGGCTGAACCCCGCCGACCTAGGTGATCTGGTCGATGGCCAGACCTATGTGTTCCTCGCCGACACCACCACGATGACCGACCCCGAGCACCCACTGCTGGCAGTCGATACCAGCGACGAGGATGTCCGAGGGGACGGCGACCCGGTGTTCCGGATCGCGCCGATCGCGATGGCCGAGGTCGAGGTCAACTTCTTCCTCTCCACCATGGACTTCGAGGACTACGCCAGCAGCGTCGACGACGACGGTGTTTTCCGCGGCTGCCGAGGGGAATCGACTGGCCGACCGGCCCCGAGGGTGCGCCGCTGGCCTTCATCGCGGCGCTGGACTGCGCGGCCCTCCCATTCGGGTGGCTCGACATCCCCCTGCCGGCCGAGGGCGTGCTCGCGTTCTTCGCCTCCACGCCGCTCGGCGAGGGACCGGAGGGCCGGTACCGGGCGGGACGCTGCGGCCCGACGCACGGCCGAGTCTTCTATCTCCCTGCTGGCACGCCCTGCGGCGTCCGCGCGGCCCCGCCGGGGGTTGCGGTGTTTCCCGGCATGCGGCTGATCGCCCGGAGGGACCCCACCGCGCCGTTTCCCGACCATCCGCGCGTACGGCACGCGTTCGCGTTGCACACGCGAGAGGAGCTATACGACCACCCCTTGTACGACCAGAGCTTCCTCGACGAACTCGCCGAGCAGGGGACCCGGTTCGAGCACCGGGTCGGCGGGTACGCGAGCGCGGGTGCCGTCGAGTACGAAGCCGCTCTCGGCCGCGCCGAGAGCGTGGGTGGATCACACCCGCGAGAGGCCGGCCCACACGACACCGAGCGCGCGCTGGAGTGGGTGATGCTGGCGCAGTTCCAGTGCGACCCCGCAGAGGGAATGCTGGCCTGCGACAGCCAGGACGGACAGCCGGGCAGCAGTCGGCGGGGTGTTCTGGTGTGGCTGATCCGCCGCGATGACCTCGCACGGGAGTCGTTCACCGAAGCTGTCCTGCTGCGCGATTTTTGAAAGTACGACTAGCGGACTTGTTCCCACCCGGGTCGTGGTGCGCGGGAACCGAGTTGGGTGTCGCGGCTGCGGTAGACGATGTAGGGGCGGGTGAGGTAGCCCAGCGGCATGGAGAACACGTGTACGAGGCGGCTGAACGGCCAGAACGCGAACAGCGCCCACGCGCTGAGCACGTGGAGTTGGAAGCCGAGGGGAGCGGCGGCCATGAGTTCGGGTTGGGGTTGGAGGTAGAAGATGGACCGGAACCAGGGGGAGACGGTTTCGCGGTAGTCGTGGGGGTGGTCGGTGAGGTTGCCCAGAACTGTGGTTCCCAACCCGAGCAGAATGGTGCCGATCAGCAGCACGTACATGATCTTGTCGTTGCGGGTGGTGGCGGAGAAGACCGGCCCGACGGTGCGGCGACGGTAGATCAGGATCGCGGCGCCGGTCAGGGTCGCGGCGCCGGCGAGGACACCGAGCCCGACGGCGAGCAGGTGGTAGGTGTGTTCGCTGATCCCGACGGCCTCGGTCCAGGACTTCGGGATCAGCAGTCCGCCAATGTGTCCGAGGACGACCAGCAGGATTCCGTAGTGGAACAGCGGGCTGCCCCAGCGCAGCAGCCGGTTCTCGTACAGCTGAGACGAGCGGGTGGTCCACCCGAACTTGTCGTAGCGGTAGCGCCAGATGTGGCCGACGACGAAGCAGGCGATCGAGGCGTAGGGGATCGCGACCCACAGCAGGATCTCGCCGGTGCTGGGTTGGCCGTTCATCGTGCTCCTCCGTGGGGCATGTACTCGCGTGGGGCGAAGGGGGCCAGTCCGACTTCTTCTTCGGGTGGGCCCTGCGCGGCCAGTGCGGCGATGGCGTCGTGTTCGTTTCTGCCCAGGCTCGGCAGGGTGGCCGACACCGAGTCCAAGACATGCGCCCACACCGATCCGATGTCGTGCAGGCCCAGACGCAGCAGCTCGAGGCCGGCGCGGTGTTCGACGAGCAGGCGAGCCCCGGCGGTGGGGTCGGCGGTGGCGGCGAATTCGAGCACGACGGCGAGGTGATCGGGCAGTTCGTCGTCGTGCAGGATCATCCCGGCGGCGCGATAGGTGTGTTTGAACCGCAGCAGCGCCACTCCGCGTTTGCGGGTGTCGCCGTAGGCGAAGTAGGTCAGATACGGGCTGAATCGTTTGTGGTGGTCGAAGGTGGCGACGTAGTCGGCGGCCAGATCCAGCGGGTCGCGGTGGGCGGCCTTGTCGCAGAACATCTGTAGCGGTTCCCCGAGCGCCGGTGGCAGGGCGGCGCTGGTTTCACGCAGCAGCGGCCATTGACCGGTGAGGTGTTCACCGGGGTAGGCGATCAGCAGGGATTGGGCTTTCCAGGCCAGGATCCGGTCGGTGTCGGTGATCGTCATGGCCGGGGCTCTCCTCGGTCGTCGCGTTCGGGTTGGTCGGCGGGTCCGAAGAGTCCGGGTGGGTGTCCTTTGCCGTCCCAGTTGAGCAGGTTGACGCGGCTGCCTTTGTCCACCGGTGCGGCCAGGGTGTCGGTGGTTTGCCGGTCGCGCAGCATTCGGTAGTTCTCGACCGCGATGGGGGAGACCCCGCCGGATGCTTCCCCGAACGGACCCGACCCGCCCATGCCTGGGCCGCCTTCGTAGTCGAGGCTGCATTCGGTGGCGAGTTCTTCCAGGCCGTGGGCTTGTTCGGCGTGGGCGGGTGGAATCACGTAGCGCTCATCGTATTTGGCCAATGCCAGCAGCCGGTACATGTCGTAGATCTGCTCGCCGGTCATGCCGACCTTGGTCGCGATCTGCTCCTGAGGTTCGCGGCCGAGGTTGATATCGCGCATGTAGCTGCGCATCGCGGCCAGCCGCCGCAGCACCGCGTCGACCGGTGCGGTGTCCCCGGCGGTGAACAGCCGCGCCAGGTAGTCCACGGGGATGCGCAGGGCGTCGATGGCGGCGAAGAGGTTGCCGTGGTCTTCGGCGTCGTGGCCGGTGTCGCGGACGATGTCGACCACCGGCGACAGCGGCGGGATGTACCAGACCATCGGCATCGTGCGGTATTCCGGATGCAGCGGCAACGCCACCTGGAAGGTGTTGATCAGGGCGTAGATCGGGGAGCGTTGCGCGGCGCTGATCCAGTCGGCGGGGATGCCGTCACGTTCGGCGGCGGCGATGACGGCCGGGTCGCGAGGGTCGAGCAGGATCTCCCGTTGGGCGTCGTAGAGGTCGGTGTCCTTCGGCGTGGAGGCAGCGTCGAGGACACGGTCGGCGTCGTAGAGCACCAGCCCGATGTAGCGCAGCCGGCCCACGCAGGTTTCCGCGCACACCGTCGGCATGCCGACTTCGACGCGGGGGAAACAGAAGGTGCATTTCTCGGCTTTACCGGTGCGGTGGTTGAAATACACCTTCTTGTAAGGGCATCCGGACACACACATCCGCCATCCGCGGCAGCGGTCGGAGTCGACGAGCACGATGCCGTCCTCGCTGCGTTTGTAGATCGCCCCGGACGGACACGACGCCGCGCACGACGGGTTGAGGCAGTGCTCGCAGATCCGCGGCAGATAGAACATGAAGGTCTGTTCGAATTCGAAGCGGACCTTGTCTTCGATGCCGCGGCGCATCGGATCGGCGCTGCCGTGTTCGGGTGCGCCACCGAGGTTGTCGTCCCAGTTGGCCGACCAGGTGATCTTGGTGGGTTGGCCGGTGATGAGCGAGCGCGGGCGGGCCACGGGGGTGTGTTCCTGCGGGCCTGCGGTGAGCAGGTTGGCGTAGTCGTAGGTCCAGGGCTCGTAGTAGTCGGCCAGGCGAGGCAGTTTGGGGTTGGAGAAGATGGTGGCCAACTTGCGCCACCGCCCACCCCCGGCCAGCCGCAACCGGCCGCGCCGACCCAGCTTCCACCCGCCGCGCCAACGTTGCTGGTCTTCGTAGGTGCGTGGATATCCCTGTCCCGGGCGGGTTTCGACGTTGTTGAACCACACGTACTCCACCCCTGAACGGTTGGTCCAGGCTTGTTTGCAGGTCACCGAGCAGGTGTGGCATCCGATGCATTTGTCGAGGTTCATCACCATCGCCATCTGAGCCATGACACGCATCAGTAGGTCACCTCCTGGCTGCGGCGCCGGATAACGGTCACCTCGTCGCGTTGGTTGCCGGTGGGGCCGAGATAGTTGAACGCGAACGACAATTGGGCATAGCCGCCGATGAGGTGGCTGGGTTTGATCAGCAGCCGCGTCAGCGAGTTGTGGATGCCGCCGCGTTTGCCGGAGGTCTCCGCGCGGGGGACGTCGATGAGGCGGTCCTGGGCGTGGTGCATGTACACCGTGCCCTCGGGCATGCGGTGGGAGACGACCGCGCGGGCGACCACGACACCGTTGCGGTTGACCGCTTCGATCCAATCATTGTCGGCGACACCGATTTTCGCGGCGTCCAGATTCGACATCCAGATCGTGGGCCCGCCGCGGGAGAGGCTGAGCATGAACAGGTTGTCCTGGTACTCGGAATGGATCGACCACTTGTTGTGCGGGGTCAGGTAGCGCACGGTCAGGCCGAGTTCGCCGCGCGCGCCGATGGCGGGTTCGTCGAACAGGGCGGTCATGTTCAGGGGTGGGCGGAACACCGGCAGCTGCTCGCCGAGCTCGATCATCCAGTCGTGGTCGAGGAAGAAATGCTGGCGTCCGGTCAGGGTGTGCCAGGGCTTGAGGCGTTCGACGTTGATGGTGAACGGAGAGTAGCGGCGCCCGCCGGTTTCGCTGCCCGACCATTCCGGGGAGGTGATGACCGGTACGGGCGCGGCTTGGGTGTCGGCGAAGGTGATCTGTTTGCCCTCGTGCTCGGCGGCCAAGTCGGCCAACCGGGTGCCGGTGCGCTGTTCGAGGGTGCGGAACCCTTGGGTGGCCAGGTGGCCGTTCGTGGTGCCGGACAAGGCGAGGATCGCCTCACACGCATGCAGATCCTTGGCCAGCGAGGGCCGCCCGTCGGCGGGTCCGCCGCGCACGGCGCCGTTCTTGTGGCGCAGGTAGTCCACTTCCCGGTCGAGGCGGTAGGTGATGGCTTTGGTGGTCGCACCCAATTTCTCGGCCAGCGGCCCCAACGCCGCCATCTTCGCTGCGATCGCGGTGTAGTCGCGTTCGACCACAGTCAGCCGCGGCATCGTCACACCCGGAATCGGTTCGCACTCACCGTGTTTCCAGTCCCGCACTCGTCCGTGCGGGGTGGCCAGCTCGTCGGGGGTGTCGTGCAACAGCGGGGTGGCGACCACGTCGTGGCGCACGCCGAGATGATCGGCGGCCAGCTTGCTGAACGCCTCGGCGATGGTTTGGAAGGACGCCCAATCGGTGCGGGTCTGCCAGGGTGGGGCGATCGCGGGGTTGAACGAATGGATGAACGGATGCATGTCGGTGGTATTGAGATCGTGCTTCTCGTACCAGGTCGCCGCAGGCAGCACGACATCGGAGAACATCGTGGTGCTGGTCATCCGGAAGTCCAGCGACAGCAGCAGATCCAGCTTCCCGACCGGTGCCTGCTCATGCCAGACAATCTCTTTCGGGCGGGCATGCGGGGGTGCTTGTTCGGCGCGCAGTGAGGAGTCGGTGCCGAGCAGGTGTTTAAGGAAGTACTCGTTGCCCTTGGCCGAGGAACCCAGCAGGTTGGCCCGCCACACGCTCAGGATCCGCGGGAAGTTGGCCGGGGAATCGGGGTCTTCGCAGGCGAAGCGCAACTGCCCGGCCTTCAGCTGCCCCACCACGTGCTCGGCGATGTCGGTGCCCGCGGCGGCGGCTTCGTCGGCCAGGTCGAGGGGGTTGCGGTCGAAGGTCGGATACGACGGCATCCACCCCATCCGGGCGGCTTGGGCGATGAGGTCGGCGGTGGTTTTGCCTGCCAGCTGTCCACCGGCTTCGGGGGCGGCGGCGAGGGTGTCGGCGCTGAAATGGTCGTAGCGGAACTGGTCGGTGTGCAGGTACCAGTAGGCGGTCTGGATCATCTGTCGCGGGGGGCGTGACCAGTCCAACCCGAACGCCAGCTGCGACCAGCCCGTGATCGGACGGCATTTCTCCTGACCCACGTAGTGGGCCCAACCGCCGCCGTTGACGCCTTGACAGCCGGTGAGAGTGGTCAACGCCAGAAACGCCCGGTAGATGGTGTCGGAGTGGAACCAATGGTTGGTGCCTGCGCCCATGATGATCATCGACCGGCCCTTGGATTCCTCGGCGTTGGCGGCGAATTCGCGCGCGATACGCGCCGCGGCCACCGCGGGCACCCCGGTGATCGCCTCCTGCCAGGCCGGAGTGTAGGGCTGGGTCGCGTCGTCGTAGCCGGTGGGCCAATCGCCGGGCAACCCGTCGCGGTGCACCCCGTACTGGGCCAGCAGCAGGTCGAACACCGTGGTCACCACATGATCACCGACCCGGCGCACCGGCACCCCGCGGCGCAGCATGGCGGACTCGGGTGAGTCGAAGCGCGGCAACGTCACCTCGACACTGTCGGCGCCGACCATCGACAGCAGCGGCTGTACCTGCCCGAGGTCGAGGTTCCACTTCCCGGCGCCTTGCTCGCCGTAGCGGAACCCCAGCGATCCACCGGGCACCACCGGCTCGCCGGTCACGGCATCGATCAGCACGGTTTTGAATTCGGCGTGCTCGACATCGCGGTGGGTTTCCAGGTCGGCAGCGGTGAGGAACTTGCCCGGCACGAACCCGTCCTCGCGCACGTCGAGGGTCACCAGGAACGGCAGATCGGTAAAGCGGGTGACGTAGTCGGTGAAGTAGGGCACCTGCCGGTCGGCGAAGAACTCGCGCAACACCACATGGCCCATCGCCATCGCCAAAGCCCCGTCGGTGCCGGGTACCGCCGCGAGCCATTCGTCGGCGAACTTGACGTTGTCGGCGTAGTCCGGAGAGACTGCCACGACCTTCTGGCCGCGGTAGCGGGCTTCGGCCATCCAGTGCGCATCCGGGGTGCGGGTCACCGGCAGGTTCGATCCCCACATGATCAGATATCCGGCATCCCACCAGTCGCCGGATTCCGGGACGTCGGTCTGGTCGCCGAATACCTGCGGGGAGGCCACCGGAAGGTCGGCATACCAGTCGTAGAACGACAGCATCGTGCCTCCCAGCAGCGACACGAACCGCGCGCCGGAGGCATGGGAGACCATCGACATCGCCGGGATCGGGGAGAATCCGGCCACCCGGTCGGGACCGTAGCGTTTGATGGTGTGCACATGCGCGGCGGCGACGAGTTCGGCCGCTTCCTCCCACGTGGCGCGCACCAGCCCGCCCTTGCCGCGCGCGGCCTTGTAGGTGCGGGCTCGTTCGGGGTCTTCGACGATGCTGGCCCACGCGGTGACCGGGTCGCCGGTGGCGGCTTTGGCGGCCCGATACATCTGCAGCAGTACCGCCCGCACATACGGGTAGCGCACGCGGGTGGGGGAATAGGTGTACCAGGAGAACGCGGCACCGCGCGGGCAGCCGCGCGGCTCGTACTCCGGGCTGTCCGGCCCGACGGAGGGGTAGTCGGTCTGCTGGGTTTCCCAGGTGATGATGCCGTCTTTGACATAGATCTTCCACGAGCACGACCCGGTGCAGTTCACCCCGTGGGTCGAGCGCACCACCTTGTCGTGGCTCCACCTGTCTCGGTAGAACTGATCGGCGCCACGGCCACCGATCTGATACAGCGCCCGGTTGTCGGCGGAAATCTCGGCGCGGGTGAAGAACCTGCGGGCTCCCACCAGCGCGTCGGTCAACTCGCTGTCCAATCCCGCACGAGGGGAATGGGTTTCGGCGTCGGTACTCACTGGGTGATTCCTCCTGAGGTGGTGCTCGATCAGGGCAGAGGGCAGTTCAAGCGGGAGTGTGGGCGCGCACCGAGCGGCGCACGATGGTCACGGTGAATGCGAGGGTGGCCGCGGCAACGGCCGCCAGTGCCGCCAAGCCGAGCGCATACGACCCCAGCGCGCCGAAGAGGGCGCCCATGATCAGTGGCGGCACGAACCCGCCGAGCCCTCCGGCGGCGCCGACGACACCGGTCACCGACCCGACCTTGTCTGCCGGGGCGAGCAGCGCGACCAAGGCGAACACCGCGCCGCTGCCCGCGCCCAGCGCCGCAGCCATGGACAGAAACGCCATCGTGGCCACCGGCATCAGAGCGGGGGAGAACGCCTGCACGGCTGCGGCGGCGGTCACCACCGCCAACCCCACTGCCAGCACCCGGACCGGTCCGACGTGGTCGGACAGCCAGCCACCGACCGGGCGCATCACCACCGCCAGCAGCACGAATCCGGCCATGCGGTTGGCGGCGTCGGCTTGGGTGAGCCCGTAGACGGCTTTCAGATAGGTGGGCAGATACACCGAAAACGCCACGTACCCACCGAAAGCCACCGCATACAACGCCGAGGCCTGCCACGTCAGCGGCAATCGCACGGTACCGGCGAGACGACGACCCAACGATTGCGCAGGCACCGACCGGCCCGGGGCATCGCGCAACCACAACCCGGCCGCCAGCGCGTAGATCGCCAGCACCGCCGCGGTCACCAGGAACGGCGTCGCCGTGGTGCCCCAGTCGACCAGCCGGACAGTGGTCAGGGCGCTGATCGCGGTGCCGCCCATGCCGGCGCCGAAGATCCCGATCGCCAACCCGCGCCGTTGCGGCGGAAACCAGGCGTTGACGAACGGCACACCGATGGCGAAGGTGGTGCCGCCCAGGCCGAGGAAGAATCCGCCGATCAGCAGCGCCGCCAACGAGGAGTGCCCGATCAGCCCGATGAACAACACGGGAACGATCGTGATCACCGAGATCAGCGGAAACATGACCCGCCCGCCGAACCGATCGGTCAACGCGCCCACCGGGATTCGGCCTACCGACCCGACCACCACCGGCACCGCGACCAGTAACGCCTGCTCGAAGGAGCTCAGCCCCAGCGCATCCTGAAACATCGGCCCCAATGGGCTCAACAACGCCCACGCCCAGAAATTGACCGCGAACCCGATCGTGGCCAAGGCCAACATCAGCGCACGTTGCCTACCGGGGTTGGCCTCTGCACGGGCGTTGCGGGGCTCGTTGGCGGCGGTGGAATCGGACTGGGCTGTAGAAGGTGTTGAAGTCATCGTCGCCGGACCTGTCACTCGTGTCGTCTCGAGCTCGACCGCACGGAGCCGATCGAGCATCCTGAGCGTGCGTCACACACCTGTCGACCGGCTAGGTCCACCGGTCACCGAACACGGGGCCGGAGGGCCCTAACAAGGTCAACAGTAATGGCCTTCCCCAATCCGGACGGGGTGAAATGACCGTGCCACCCCACGACGACATGCGGCGATGGCGCAGACCTGGGGACGGCGTTCGAGGGACCAGCGCATCCGGTCGCGCGGCAGGGTCGTGGCGGCCGGGGCAGGGGCCGGTCAGGAGGGTCCTGATTGGTCACGCTGCTCGCGCATCCGCTCATCCTGCTCGCGCTGCTCAGAGAGTCGTTGCCACTCCTCGCGTTGCCAGCGCTCGTTCATCAAAGCCCCCGTACCAGTTCGAACATCGGCTCATATCGAGGGTAAGTCGGACTACGAGACTCGGTCCACAACCGGACGTGCTGAGCCGCAGCAAGTCTCACGGCAGCAACCCGCATAGTCCCCGCCGCCTCGCTCACCAGCCACTACATCGTGATTCCTCCGCTATCGGGGTGGTGGCCAGGCGGTCCCCGGCATCGCTCGCCTACGCGGCCGGCAATGCCCCGGGCGATGCGCACGACATCGCGGTACTCCGCCTGCCCACCCGCGTGCCCGGCGCGGTCGACACCCTGGAGTCGCATGCGATGGCCCAGGTCCGCACCGCGCGCTGGCGGGTCGGCCGCAGAGCCGGTCGGCCCCGGGCTCAATGACCTTCTGCCCTGCCCGATGAACTCGCCGGCGGGTGATGCTCGACCCATGGGCTACAGCACCAGGGACAAGCGAACGACGGTGACCCGGTTCGAGTCGTTAGCCTGGGATCGCTGCCGGATCGGTGTGGCGGGTCTGTGGGCGCGACGGCCATGGAATCCCAACCCTTTGCTGCGCGCCGGCGACCGGCTCGACACCACAATCAGGGTCCTCGCCGTGCTCGCAGGGCTGTTCGCCGTACCTCTTGCGGGTGCGCTGGCCACCATCACCTACACCGACAGCGCTGGCCAGATCGCAGCGCAACGCGCAATTCTGGCGCGCGTCGACGCGATGGTCATCACCGATCCGGTGCAGACCGGGCCCACTCGCTGCGAGGCGACTGTGCAATGGGTTTCCCGCGGCGCCGCGGCAAACGCCCGAATCGCGGTGCCGCGCAGCGTGGCGCGAGGCGATCACCTCACCGTCTGGCTCGGACCCGACGGGACTCCCACCACGGAACCCCGCAGCTCCGAGGCCGCAGCGGTGACCGGGATAGGCGTCGGTGCGCTCGTGCTGATAGGCAGCTGGTTGGGCGCCTGGGCGCTGGTCACCACTACGGGAAGGCTGCTGGCGCGGCGCCGCAGTCGGGATTGGGCCATCCGCTGGCGGCAGATGAACCGTCGGGTAGGGGAGGACGGCCAGTGAGGCAATGGAGTGGCGGCGGTCGGCCGTGGTGGATGCCGGCGCTGATGGCATTGTTCGTGGTCCCGTTGTGGGTCGCGGTTGCGGCAACCGTCGTCGCCGTGGTCGACCGCATCTGGCAGCAAGGCTGCGCCCGGTTGCCGCTACCCAGACGCTCGGTGCCGATCGAGGTCCGCGACACTCGCAGCGTCGAGCAACCCGATCTCGCGCAACGATCTGCGGGGTGCACCGGCGGTGTCGACACCGGGGTATCGGGTATTTCTCCGCGAGCTCATCGATGATCGTGGCGTCGAAAGGACAGGTCATGGTAGAAGGCACTTCCACACACGCACCTCAGTCCAACGCGCCGGTGCTCGTCGCCGTCGACGGGTCGGCCAGTTCCCATCAGGCCGCGGCATGGGCCGCGGTAAAAGCGACCCTGCACGGCTGCCGGCTGCGCCTCTTCACCTCGATGGCGACCCCTGGCGGGTACGGTCCGGCACCCACCGTGACCGAAACCCATCTGGAGTCGCTGCGCGCCGAGGGGCAACGCATCGTGGAGGCGGCCACGCGGATCGCTCGCGCCGCCGCGCCCGGCAAATACCTGCTCATCGATACCGAGGTCAGTTTCGATCCGGTCATCCCGACCCTGATCGAACGCTCGCGACAGGCCAGGATGCTGGTGGTGGGCAGCCGCGGCATCGGCGCGTTCCAGCGCGGAATTCTCGGCTCGGTCAGTACCGCGCTCACCCACCACGCCCATTGTCCGGTCACGGTCATCCACACCAGCGCCGCGATCGACCCCGTCTCGGCCGAACAGCCCGTCCTGGTCGGCGTCGACGGCACCGAAAACAGCATGCCCGCCCTGGAACTGGCCTTCGAAGAAGCCGCCCGTCGCGAGGTCGAGCTCATCGCCCTGCACGCGTGGAGCGACACCAGCGGCCCGTCGCTGCCGGTCAATGGATGGGACGCCGCCCGCGAGTCGGCGGCCGCCGTGCTCGCCGAGAGCCTGGCAGGCACCAGCGAACGCCACCCCGAGGTCAAGGTCCACCGGATCGTGACCGCCGACCGGCCCGTGCGGTCCTTGCTCGACGAATCCGCCCGCGCCCAACTCGTTGTCGTCGGCAGCCACGGCCGCGGCGGCTTCGCCGGCATGCTCCTCGGCTCCACCAGCAACGCCCTGCTGCACTCGGTCGAAACCCCCTTGATCGTCGTCCGTGACCACTGAGCACCCGGATCCCGAGGCTGCGCCGGTCACCGAAACACCACAGTGCGAGGACCTCAGGCTTGGTCACGGGTGTTCCGTAGAAGGTTCCGGTGATCCGCGCCTTTCTGTATGGAGCACTCCGCCGCCCTCACCACATCGTGATCATGGGAATCGGTCGACGCCTCGAGCAGCGCGCGAACCAGCCGATCCAACACAACGATTCGACGCCAGTGGCCGCCTGTCGGCGCTGAGCAGTGACGAGCACCGGTACCCACGAACGGTCGTTGGACCCAACGGGTCGAGGACCTTCGACAGGCGCGTGCAGCGTCCACCGTCTCCTAGCCTTGGCCGAAACGAAGGACACATCATGGCGCACCCGCACGACCCTTTCGCTCCCGCATTGCACACCGCGCACGTATGGCTACGGCGGATCACAGAGGACCTGGCCACCGAAGACCGCGCATTCGCATACCGACTGACGCGAGCGTGGCTGCATACCGTCCGCGATCGGCTCGACGTGGGAAGCGCGGCACACGTGAGCGCGCAACTGCCGGAGTTGTTGCGCGGCATCTTCTTCGAGGGGTGGGTGCCCGCCCACGTACCGGTCGCACACGATCCTTCGTCGTTTCTCCGGCAATTCGGGCAGGCAGCCGGGGTGAGTGAGGACGAGGCATACGGGTTGGTGTGGTTGGTGTCGGACGCCATGCGCGAGCTGCTCTCTCCCGGTGAGCTGGAACATGTGTGCACCCCCTTCCCCGACGCCCTGCGTGTGCTGCTTCTGGGTGCCTCCACTGGGCCGTCCGGGGAGGAGCCGGACGACGCCCGCTGATCGAGAGGCAGGCGCGTGCCGCGGCTCCGCCGTACTGGGCGTCGGGGAGACTGCCCAAGCCTGTGATCACGCCGATCGCCAGCCCATAGCGTGCCCATTGCACCGGATGGCGGCTGATCGACTCGCGTATCGGCCCCAGGAGCGGTTCTCGTGGCTGCTCGTCGAGGTGGGACAGGACACCATTGCTTACAAAACGGGTAGACCCGTATTGTATTTGTATGAGCACGCAGACCTCAGCCGGGCGGCCGCGCGACCAGCGCACGCACCGTGCGATTCTCGATGCAGCCGAAGGGCTGGTGATCGAACTCGGATATGCCGCGGCCTCGGTGACCGCGATCGCGACGCGGGCGGGGGTGGGTAAGGACGCGATCTATCGCCGCTGGTCCGGCAAACCGGAACTGATCTATGAGGCGCTGTTCACGACCGTCGACACGGGCCCGGTGCCCGACACCGGGACGTTGCGCGGCGATGTCACCGCCGTAGCTGCGGCGTTGATCGCGGAGTTCAGCACACCGGCCGCGGTGGCCGCGCTGCCGGGGTTGCTGGCCGATTTCGCCGCCGATCCGCAGCTGCGTGCGCAGGTGCGTAGCGCGTTCCTGGCCCCGGCCAAGGGGCGAATGGTGGAGATCTTCGATCGGGCCCGAGCGCGCGGGGAGCTCGATGGCGAGGTCGATGTCGAGTTGGTGCTCGACACGTTGGCCGGTGCGGTGTTCTTTCACCTGGGGCTGCTCGGTGAGCCGGTGACCGAGGCATTGGCCGAGCAGCTCGGCCGCATCGTGACCGCTGGGATCGGTGCGCGATGAACGTCTGGTTGATGGCTGCGGGCGTCGCCGCGGCCGCGGTGGCGGCAGTGCACGTCGTCGCCGGACACGTCGACCCGGTGCGTCCGCTGCTGGACAGCGCGCTGCCGGACGTCCCCAAGCGGACACTGCACGTCGTATGGCATTGGGTCAGTGTCGATCTCGTGCTCGCCGCGCTCACCCTGATCGTATTGGCGGCGGCCGAACCGGTGGGCACCGAGCTGGTCGCGCTGCTGACCGCCATCCACTTCGCCGCCTACACAGTGGTGTTCGTGGTCATCGCGGCCGTGCTGCCGGGACCGTGGCGGCTGCTGCGACTTCCGCAGTGGATGCTGTTGGCTCCGATCGCCGTGCTGTCGTTGGCCGGTGCCGCATGAACGCCGCCGAGCGGACGAGCCACGCCCGGTCGGCGGTGGGCAGCCAGGCGTCGTCGGGAATCGTCGTCGACCCGGGCCGGGCGAGCCGGTTGACGATCGAGTCGGGGACGCGTCGCCGCCACATCGCCGCCCAGGCGAACACCGGCGTAGGCGCGACGATCGGGACGACGCGCAGGTGGCGATCGCCCGGCGGCGGCATGCGCAGCCCGTAGAACGTCGCGGTGGTGGGATCGTCGGCGGTCTGGTCGAGGAAATGGTCGAAGCCCAGATTCGACCCGGCCCGATCAACCACGATGCCGAAGGTGGCCGTCAACTCGTCGACGAGGCGGCGTCGGCAATGGCGGACGAACGGCCCTTTCAGTCGGGTCGGCAGTCCCTAGTGCCGACCATCGGAGACCTGGTCGAATCGGAGGGTCCGAACTCGAGCACAGGAGCCGATCATGAGCCTGCTTCCTGCACATCGTCCTCACTCGCTGTTTCCCGACCTGACCGAGTGGCTGACCGGGTTCCCCGCGGTGGAGAACCTGCGCCCGCTCGTCGGGGGTCACCTGATCAAGGTCGAAGACGAACTCACCGAGGGCAAGTACCTGGTACGCGCGGAGTTGCCCGGTCTCGATCCCGACAAGGACGTCGAGGTCGTCGTGCGCGACGGCGTGCTCACCATCAAAGCCGAGCGCAGTGAGCGCCACGAGACCAAGGGCCGCACCGAATTCAGCTACGGCTCGTTCGCCCGTTCGGTGTCGCTGCCCGCGGGCGCGAACGAAGACGGCACCACCGCCACCTACGACAAGGGCATTCTCACCGTCTCGGTCCCGGTCACCACGACGCAGGCCCCGCAGGGAAAGCGTGTGTCCATCACCTCGGGCGAGTGACCACAGACACCACGCCGGGCGGTGTCCTTGTTCGACCACCCGGCTGCACTCGAGGCGAACAGAGAGGAGACCTGCCGTGACCACAGCTCAGATGATCATGCATTCCGAGGTGGCCTGTCTCAGCGTGCGCGACACCATGCAGACCGCGGCACAGCGGATGCATCAATTGGATGTGGGCGCACTGCCGATCTGCGATGGGGAAGGGCATCCGGTCGGCATAGTCACCGACCGCGACATCGTCGTCAAATGCATTGCCCTGGGCCATACTCCGCACACCACCACGGCCGGTGAGCTGGCTCAAGGCGCGGAAGGACTGCACACCGTCGACGCCGGTGACGATATCGGCGACGCGTTGGCGCTGATGCGGCGCTATCAGATCCGGCGGCTGCCGGTGACCGATCATGGACGCCTCGTCGGCATCATCACCGAAGCCGATCTAGCGCGCGAAATGCCCGATAAGACGGTGGGGGAGTTCGTCGAAGCAGTGTGCGCACAGCACCTTCCGGCCGCAGCCTCCGAGACCACCGACCCTGGCACGCCCTGACGACCGCCGCAAACGGCCCTCGGCGCGCCTCTCGAAGCGGGCCCGCCCCAGAGCCGAGGAGGATATATGTCCCAACACGAAGATCCACTTGCTGGCTGCGTGCAAACCGCGCATATATGGCTGCGCGCCATCGCCGAGCACCTCGACACCGACGATCGCTTCTATGCATTGCGGGCAATGCGGGCGTGGATGCACACCGTGCGCGACCGGATCGGCGTCGGCAGCTCGGCGCATCTATCGGCCCAGCTACCCGAGATCCTGCGGGGCACCTATTACGAGGGCTGGGTGCCGAGCCACGTACCGGTGCACCACTCGGCGAGTGAGTTCGTCGCACAGTTCGCCCGCGAGGCGGGAATCGAACCCGACAAGGTTCCGCAAGTCGCCGGGGCGGTCACCGCCGCTCTGGAGGAGCTGTTCTCACCAGGGATGCTCGGCCGCATCTTCTCAGCCCTGCCGATGCCGTTGCGCCACTTGCTGCGCGGGGCGGGCGAGATCAGAGGCGGCGACGGTGACGGCAGCGCGCCGCAGGCGCAAGGCCGCCCGCGGTCATCTGAGGCCAGCCGGGTCGGCGAACTCGAGGAGCGCGTGCGTGTACTGGCCGACGCGGTCGCCGTGCTTGCCGGCGGGATCGAACGCCTGCCGATCGATGAAACCGACGACCTTCGCATGACTGCCGCCGCACAACAAGCACACCGCATGCTCTTGGCCGAAGGCATGCTCGGCGGCACCGCCGGGCAGCGGTGAGCCCTGCGACGGCCGTCGGGTTGCCACTGCTCAGCCGCGGTATCGGCAGGGCTCTTTCGGGTCGTTCGATGATCAGGGGACCGGCTCGGGGCGCTGACCTGCGCTGGTGCCGCGGTCGATGGGATGGTCGCAGCCTTCGACTGAAGTCCCGGGCGCTCCGTTGACCTTCCTTGCGCTGAACCGGCGGCACCCTGGGAGGTGGCCGGGCGTGCATGTCCTCGTCTGCACCCGTCGCGGTAGCGACCGGCGCGACCTCGATCTCGGTGCCAGGGCTTGTACGGAGCATGTCGAGCCAGTTGTCGCGCTCAGTGATCCGACACTGCCCGCGGAAGTCACCGCGTCAGGGTTGCTCGACGCTCGGTGCGAGCAACCCGGCTCCCGGCTCGGTTGCGGCCGAATCGGGGGCACTGGTTTCCCCGATGGGGTGTGCGTGGTTTTCCACGCGTTGCTTGATGCCGTAGAGCATTTTTCGTTCCATGACCAAGCTGGCGGGCTCCATGAGCAGCTGATAGGCCCACCGGCCCATTAGGGAGCGGTTCGCGGTGGTGATTCTGTTGCGGCTGACCAGCCGCGTGCCTGCTCGATCGGGGTACAGGCCGAAAGCCCATACCCAGTTGCCGTCCTCGGAAGCGAACACGAGCGCGCTTGCTCGGTCGCAGACCGCAACCCGCATCTGCGGTCCACTCGGGCTGAGCGGCAAACTTTCCCCGACACTGAGGTTTTGGTACTGCGGCAGGATCGTATCGGCGCTGTGCATGTCCAATCCGAGCAGGTTCTCGACCCAATCGTAGGTGTATGCGCCGCCACGGCCGGGTCCGATCTGAACCAGCCACGGCCAAATCTGCTCAGGCGCGGCGGAAATGGTGATCGCGCGGGTGGCTACGAGATCGGGTTGGGGCATCAATTCGTCGCCGGGCATACCGCGCTGCACCTCGGTGGTGCTGGCACCCCAGTGCAGACAACGCTCCCGGCCCAGCAGCCGGTAACCGGCGATCATCGCGGCAAGCCCGGCTCCAGCACCCGCCAACGTCGCGACTGCCGTGCGTGCGCGCATCCGCAATGGATGGACCGGCCCTGCCATAGCGCAGGTCGTCATCGAAAACGGCTTCATACAGCGAGCCTGCCGTGAATGCACGCGCGCCAGCCAGGGTCTTTCGCCTTCAGCGTTGTTGACTTTCGCCGAGGACCAGCTACCGGGGAACCTAAACCCGAGGCCTGAGGCAGCGTTCAGCCAGCAGATTCGCTGCTGGAACTGCGAGTGAGTTCGTCGGCTCCCTCCTTGCGGCACGGTCCGCAGAACAATTGCGGCATCTGCGGAGTCCACGGATCAGGGATGTTGAACGCCGCGAGCCGCCGCAATTCGGAACCATCGACGTCGAGGATCACCGTCATGACGTGCCGGTCCTTGTCGGTGGCTCCGCAACCCTGTCTATTGGACCGACAGCGGGCTCGAGCACGGCCGACCTGGAAGGCGGTGCGCGGAATCCGATTGGCATTGAGCCGAAATGACCCCCGCCGCCCTGCCTTCGGTGTGGCGCTGTACGTCGATTTCGCTGCGACACCGGCGGATTGGGCCACCTACCGCCGCGAGTGGTGCGGCCCTCTGCAGTAGCAGCGTGGACTCCGGCCGCGACCGCGGCGACGGACTGGATCTCCACCAGGTGTACCCGTGCGGCCGATGTGCTTGATGACTGCAAGGCAGCCGACGGGCCTATAGCCGCACAATTCGATTGGTGGCGAGCTTGTCGACGCATCGTCAGGAGCTCGGCCCGGCGGGTGTTTGCACGGCTATTTCGCCGCCCAGTTCATAGCCGCCACTGAGCTGCAGTCCGTCACCGCTCCAGAACCGTCCGGGGTCATACCAGTTGGGGCTTCGGTGTTGCGGCAGCAGTCCCATCGACTGGTAGGTCGCGGCCACGATCTCCGCGCAGTACGCGCTTTCCAGCTCCTGGGCGGCCGCTCGGCTCGATCGGCGTCGTGGGAGCCGTACTCGGCCGCGTAGCCAGCGTCCGGCGAGACCGGCAGTGGAAGGGAAGGGGGTTCCGTCGAGTCGGGCGATGGTGCGCAGCAAGCTGTCTTCCATCTCTTGGGTTGCCGGACGGTTCAATTGGCGCAACCAGGCCTGCTGACCGTAGCGGTGTGCCCACACCAGTACCGCGTCGCGCAGGTTGTGCAACTGGACGCCGCGGTGCGCGACTCCGGTCCACATGTCGGGCAGTGATCGGCCGAGCTCCGCGTGCCAGATCAGCGCGGGCAGATCGTCGAGTACGACCGACATGCCGACATGGTTCACCGGACTGTTCGTCGTCATCCGAATCGCACGGTCGGCTGCCGAATGACCGCGGAACAGCCAGATGTCGCCAGTTCTGGTGATCTCGAGCGCTCGATCGAGACTGATGCTCGTACCCGTCATGGACGTAGCCTATGCGGTATGAGGTGGTGGAAGGCAGTGGGTTTGGCGGGCGCGGCCGGTGTGGTCGCGACCGGTGTGGTGGTCGTGCGCGCTGAGCGCCGTCGCCGTGCCTACACTCCGGACCAGGTCCGCGAACAACTGCACATGCGATTCGCTCAGGTGACCTCGTCCGAAGCGGCCGCCGAAACCGCCGCGCCAGTGACTCGGGAAGCCGTCGGCATCCGCAGGCGTATCCGCCGTTTGTTTCAGCGGTGACTACAGCGTTCAGGCGATAGACGGCGCCCGTCGCAAGTTCCTCGCCGGCGACCGGTTGGACATGCAAAAACTCGGCGTCGACCGGTCAACGCTGTTCCGCTGGGTCGGCAATCGCGACCGGCTGCTCGCGACCGTGCTGTGGTCGCTCGCCGAGCCGACATACCGCGCCGCGGTGGCGACGCGAACCTCACCGAGGCGAATCTGACCGGCGTGAAGTACGACGCCAGCACGCAGGGGCCGGTGGGATTCACCCCTCCACCATCGCGGTGATCGTGCCCCAGCGCGTCGCGAGTGGCGTGATTATGGGCTACCCACTCGGACCCTGGTCGCACTGGCCTCGACGGGGTGGTGTCGGTGGGTATCGGTAGCGTCGGGTGCTGTGGAAACTGGGGAACATATCCAAGAGCTCGCGGACCGCATTGTGGCGCTGCGCGACGCCTACTACCAGGGCTCGCCGCTGGTCGCGGACGCCGAGTACGACGCGATCGAGGACGAGCTCCGTGCCCTGATCGAGGCGCACCCCGACCTCACGCCCGACCCGAATCCGCTGGAGCAGGTGGGCGCGCCCGCGGTGCTGCACGCTCCGATCCGGCACTCGCGTCCGATGCTGTCCCTCGAGAAGGCGACCAAGCCTGAGCAGGTCGCGGCGTTCTTCGACCGCTTCCCCGGCCAGTCGGTGGTGGTGATGCCGAAGCTCGACGGCTTGTCCCTGGCCGTGGTCTTCGAGGACGGGCGGCTGGTGCGTGCCGTGACCAGGGGTGATGGCACCACCGGTGACGACGTCACCGTGCTGGTGCGGGCGTTGGTCGATGGTGTTCCTGAGCGGATCGACGTCCCGGGGCGGGTGGAGGTGCGTGGCGAGGCGGTGATGCTGCGTTCGACCTTCCTGGCCTACAACACCGCACATCCGGACAAGCCGCTGATCAATCCGCGTAACGCCGCGGCGGGCACGCTGCGGGCGAAGGACCCGGCCACGGTCTCCGAGCGGCGCCTGCGATTCTTCGGCTTCGACTTGGATACTTCTGTCGGTGGCGCCGCGATCGACCTGGAGGAGGGGCTGCGGGCGCTGGGGGTCGCGGGCGCGCAGATGCGGCTTTGCGCCGACGCCGAGCAGGCGCAGGCGGCGATCGCCGCGATCGAGCAAGGTCGCAACGAGCTGGACTACGACCTCGACGGCGCGGTGCTGCGGCTGGCCGACCGCGATGCCTACGCGGCGGCCGGCATTCGGTCGAACTCCCCACGCGGCGCGCTGGCGTTCAAGTTCGCCGCCGAGGAGAAGACCACGGTGCTGGCCGACGTGGTCTGGGACGTCGGCAAGACGGGCAAGATCGTCCCGGTCGCGTGGCTGGAGCCGGTATTCGTGGGCGGCACGACGGTAACGAAGGCCACGCTGGCCAACCAAGAGGTGATCCGCGCCCGCGACATCAAGGTCGGTGACACGGTACTGGTGCGCCGCGCGGGCGACGTGATCCCGTTCGTGGCAGGCGTTCTCGACGCCTCCAAACGCACGGGCGAGGAGCGAGAAATCGTGCCGCCCACCAACTGCCCCTCGTGCGCACAGCCGGTGACCGAGCAGGGCAACAGCCGAGAACTGTTCTGCACCAACGCCTCGTGCCCCGCACAGACGGTGCGCAGGCTGATCCACTGGGCGTCGCGGGCGGCGGCCGACATCGACGCGATCGGGCAGGTGTGGATCGAACGCCTGGCCGAGGCGGGCATCCTGGAGAGTCCTGCGGACTTCTACACGCTGACGAAGCAGCGCCTGCTCGAGTTCGACCGCATCGGCGAGGTCTCGGCCGGGCGCATGATCGACTCGATCGATGCCAGCCGCCAGGTCGGCCTGCGCCGCGCCTTGATCGGCCTGGCGATCCCGATGGCCTCCGACGGCACTGCCGCTCGCCTGGCCCGGGCGGGATTCGGCTCCCTGGAGGAGGTCGCCGACGCGGGCGAGGAACGGCTCGTGGCGGTGGAGGATATCGGACCGAAGGTTGCCGCCTCCCTGGTCGCGCACCTGGATCGCCTGCGTCCGGAACTGGAGCGGCTGCGAGGGGCGGGCGTCTGTCTGGACGTGCGCGAGGAGGACCTTCCCCCGGTCGTTTCGGCCGGCGCGCCCCTGGCAGGCAAGACGGTGGTGATCACCGGCGCTATCAGCGACCCACGCTCGGGCGAGAAGGTTGCCCGCCCGACGTTCCAACGCCTGTGTGAGAAGGCGGGCGCGACGTCGGCGTCCTCGGTATCGGCGAACACCGATCTGCTGATCACCGGTGCGGGAGTCGGTGAGAGCAAGCTGACCAAGGCGGAGAAGCTCGGCGTCGAGGTCGTCGACCAGGGCGAGATCTGGAGCCTGCTGATCGCCGCCAAGGTCATCTAGACCTCGGTAGGCCCGGCCGGGCCTTGGTGCAGTACCTGCGGTGGCTGGCCGGGCATCGAGGTGAGTCGGGGCGGATCACCCCGCCGGAGACGGTGCGCTCCCGAGGTAGCACCTGCAGCGTGCGGCGATCCTCATCGCCGGACAAGTTCATCAGAACGGACAGCGCGGGCGAGACGGAACGGTATGACCAGGATCCGGGAGCTGCTTACTGATTTCAACACGAGCGCGTCAGTTGTCGGCTCCCGGGTGCCGTCCACGGAAGCCATGCGCGTCATCTTCGCTCATGTTTCCGAAGCATTGTTCTGAGATGCCGCGATCCATGCTGCGATCTGTGCCCGGGAGGTGAAATCCAACTTGGTCAGTAGATGCTCGACGTGTCCCTGGGCGGTGCGTGGCGAGATGACCAGACGAGTGGCGATCTCCCGATTGGTCAGACCTTCGGCGATGAGTTTGGCGACTTCCCGCTCCCGTTTGGTCAGTTTGCGACCGGCACCGTCCGCGGGTGCGGGAGGGGCGTGTTCACCCAGGGCGTAGGCGATCGCGGCGTCGAAACTGAGCGCGGCGCCCTTCCTCTGGGCTGCAGCGTATGCCTGCTCGCTCATTGCCTGGCGAGTCCGGCGCTCGGACTCTTCGTGGCGGACGAGCAGGTCCGAGTACCAGCTCGGCGAACTGCCCACCGACCGGCCGAGTTGCTCAGCGGCCGCCATCAACACGACCGCACGCTCGGCATCCTGCTCGTCGGCGGCAATCCACGCCAATGCTTGTAGACACATGCTCGTGTTCGTCCGGTCGTTCACCGCCCGGCTCGCCCGCAGTGCCTGCGCAAGTAGTCGAGTCGCCCGCGTGAAGTTCGCCTGCCGACACGACGCCACAGCCAGCGACCACAGCACGTATGGCCGGTACATCGTTTCGCCGCGCTCTTCGGCGATGGCGAGCGCGTGCTCGTAGTACTCGACGGCTCCTTCTGTATCGTTGCCCAGTTCCTGGATGAATCCGAGGAGTGTCAATGCGTGGAGGCGGAAGAAGACGTTGTCGAGTTTCGTATACGCCTGGACAGCCTTCTCGAGGTACGGGCGTGCGGCAGAAGGTTTTCCACTGAGTATCGCGAGAATTCCGTCGGCGAGGTCGATGTGTGCGCGGGCAAAGGGGGCGGTAGTCTGCTCGACGAGCGGGCGCCCTTCGCGCACGAGACCCTCGACCGCGGGAAGATCACCCTGTACGGCCGCCATCATGCAGGCGGCGTAGAACGCCGCGGCTTGGTCGATGGTGAGTTGGCCAGTGCGGCGAGCCAGAAGACGGTACAGCCAGCGGCGCGCCTCACTCAGCGAGCCTTGGGAGTACCAGAACGGCCAAATATCGGCGGCGATCCGAATCCCGACTTCAGGGTTGTCGGAGACGCAGAACTCCAGCGCTTGCCGCAGGTTCGGCTGCTCCCGACGTAACCGGGAGATCCACTCGAGCGCCCGCTTACTGGGCCAGTTGGCATACGCGTCGAGCGCCAGCCGTTCGTACCAGTCGCGGTGGCGGCGTCGGTACTGGAGGCATTTGCCGGTCGCTATTGCCTTTTCGTGACCGTAGTCGCGCACGGTGTCGAGCATTCGGAACCGGACCGCAGTACCCGATTCCTCCCGTATCAATATCGACTTGTCGACCAGGGAGGCCACCGTGTCCAGGAAATCCTCTGCCGTGGGATCGTCGCCACAGACGTATTGGGCTGCCTCGAGTTCGAAGCTTCCGGCGAACACCGAGAGCCGGGCCCATACTCGTTGTTCCGTCGGTGTGCACAGGTCGTGGCTCCAGTCGATGCACACGCGCAACGTCTGTTGCCGTGGCGGGGCGCTCCTGCTGCCGCGGGTGAGCAATGCGAATCGATCGGTCAGCCGCTGCAATATCTGCTCCGGCGACATAACTCGCAGCCGGGCTGTCGCCAGCTCGATCGGCAACGGCAAGCCGTCCAGCTGCCGGCAGATCCCGGCGATGGTGGCCGTGTTGTCGTCGGTGATCTCGAATCCCGCGACAGCCGTGGCGGCCCGTTCGGCGAACAATCTCATCGCGTCGTTGCGGGATAGGCTCCTCGGTAGCTGGTCGGGATCGGGGACAGCAAGCGGGTGTACCGGCAATACTGCTTCTCCGTCGAGGCCGATCGGTTCGCGGCTCGTCGCGAGAATCCGCAACCCGGGACACGCGCGAAGCAGTGATTCGGCGAGCTCGGCGACCGCGGCGACCATCTGCTCGCAATTGTCCAGCACGAGTAGCAGTTCCCTGTCGGCCAGGAACTCGGCGAGCACCTCGCACAACGGCCGCACCGACCGGTCCTGCAATCCCAGCGCGTTCGCCACGATGCTCGCCAGCAGCGACTCGTCACGCACCTCGCCGATTTCCACGAAAGCCATACCGTCGGCGAACTCACCCTCCACGTTGGTGGCCACCCGCACCGCCAGCCGTGTCTTGCCCACCCCGCCCATCCCGGTCAACGTCACCAGCCGCGCGGTCGACAACGAGTTCTTCGCCTCGGTCAGCTCGGTGCGCCTGCCGACGAAACTGGTCAGCTCTAACGGAGCCCTCCCCGGTCGAGAAGTCGGCGACGGCCGACGCCGATGCGATTCTGCCGACGAAGACTTTCCGCGTGTGGGTGGCGTGGACTCGTGCTCGGCTTCGGGCCGGGTATGCAGAGCCATCTCATCGACGGGAAATCCATGATGGCGTTGCGAGGCCTGGAGTTGCTCACCCAGTTCCGCGGCGGACGGGCGGCTGCGCGGGTCGCTGCCCATGGCGCGTTCGACGATGGCGCTGACATCCTCGGCAATGCCCTGCTCCCGTAGATCCGGAGCCGGCTCGGCGGTGATCCGGACGAACTGGGCCATCACCTGCTCACCGCTGTGGCGTTCGAAGGCGGCATGGCCGGTGATCGCAGCGAACAAGGTAGCGCCTAAGCTGTAGACGTCCGCGGCGGGACTCGGTGACTCGCCGGCGATCACTTCCGGCGCGGTGAATGCCGGTGTACCTGTCACGATGCCGGTGCCGGTGACGAAACCGCCTGTGAAATGGGCGATTCCGAAGTCCACCAGCGTCGGCTCGTCGTAGTCGGTGAAAAGGATGTTCGCGGGTTTCACGTCGCGATGCAGGACCCCGAAATGATGCGCCGTCTCCAGCGCCCCGGCCACCTTCACCCCGAGCCGCAACGCTTCTCGCAGCTCCAGCGGACCGTCCCTGCGGATCCGTGCGTCGAGAGAGCCGCGCGGATAGTACGGCATCACGAGGAAGGGGCGACCCTTGCCGGTGGCGTCGGCATGCAGGACATGCACGATGTTGGGATGACCGGTGAGCCGGCCCGCCGCGCGCTGCTCGCGGAAGAACCGCGCCCGATTGTCCTCATCGAGATCGGCGGTGAGCAGTTTGACCGCCACCACGCGGTCGAGCTCGGCCTGCGTGCACCGGTAGACGACACCGAATCCGCCGCGGCCGATCTCCACGGCGTTGTCGAACCCGGCCGCGGCCAGTTCCGCCGCGACCGAACCGGACGCGTCGCGTTGCGTTGCGAGTGGATCGGCGCCGGTCATCGACCTATACCGATTCACCCGATCCACGCCATGGCAACAGCACCACTATCCTGCTCACCTCTCGATGACTACCTCGAGGATATCGCTACGGTAGTAACAG
Source organism: Nocardia lijiangensis NBRC 108240 (assembly GCF_001613045.1). GTDB lineage: Bacteria > Actinomycetota > Actinomycetes > Mycobacteriales > Mycobacteriaceae > Nocardia > Nocardia lijiangensis. The sequence goes on from NZ_BDBP01000005.1 coordinate 121,512, forward strand.
CGGGCACCATCGTCGCTGTCGACGGCACGTGAAGACCGATCACTGCTCGGCATCCGAATTTCGACCCCTTGCCCACTGACCCAGGCTATTACCCGAGTCAGGAAGGGCGAAGGGATGCGTTGTGGAGGATTGGGCTGACAATGTGTCGTGAAATGGCAGATGAACAGCATTTCTGAGCTGGTTACAGGCCCTTGACCAGGGCTTTTCCGGGGTGGGCTGACGGTCTGTCAGCCGAGCATGGGCCCGAGTCCGAAGTTCTCGACGAGATCATCGCGTCCGCTGATTTCGCCGAGGGTGATGTGGCGGTGCCGGGTAGTAAGACCAAGCAGTTTCGTAATTGGGCGGTGGGTGATTTCGAGATGTATTCGACGAGTACGTCGTTGCCGACGGTGCAGCATGCGTGGATGCAGGTGTATGCGCCGACTGATGAGGTGGCGTGGGTGAAGTTTCGGGAGTTGTTGGCGATGACGGAGGAGGAGCGTCAGCGTCCGTGGGTCGAGCATTGAGTGACTTATCACGCTGCGGCGGGGTGAGTCCGGGTGTGTCGCACTGAAATCGGGGCCTCCACCCCCGGGTGCGCATGATGATTTCGTGGCCGGGTGATCCCGCAGTCGGCGCGCGGAGTAGCCAGGGCCGAGTAGCGGCATCTCGCGTGAGTGGGTATGCAACAGATGCTTGATTCATTGCACCATTTGTGAGTATGTTGCAAGCATGAGTGGTCCCGGTCACAGCAGTCCTGGAGGTGGTCAGGCGATCGAGGTCGCCCGCCGCAAGTTCCTCGTCGGCGACCGGTTGGACATGCAAAAACTCGCCGCCGAACTCGGCGTCGACCGGTCAACGCTGTTCCGCTGGGTCGGCAATCGCGACCGGCTGCTCGCGACCGTGCTGTGGTCGCTCGCCGAGCCGACATACCGCGCCGCGGTGGCGTCGACCACGCGCAATGGTGCTGCCCGGATCGCCGACGCGACGGGCGCGTTCGGCCAGGCACTCATCGACGCACCGTATTTCCGCACGTTCCTGCGTCGGGAACCCGAACGCGCGTTGCGCCTGCTCACGACCAAGGAAAGCCCGGTCCAGCACGAAATCGTCGGCGCCGCAGAACGCGTGGTGCAACAGGAACTGGACCGCGGCCACCTCATCCATCCGATGTCGGCGCGCGACCTGGCCTACCTCATCGCGCGCATCGCCGAATCGTTCATCTACGCCGATCTCATCACCGGCGACGACCCCGACGCTGCGAAGGCCGCCATCGCGGTGGCGGCGTTGCTCGGCGATGCCACCTATGTACCGAAAGGGATTTCGTCATGACCGTGCGCGGGCACTGTAGCCCCGAATTCGACGAGCTCCGAAGTGAGTTCGAGAGCAACATCGCCTCTGGGGAGGAGCTGGGCGCGTCGGTAGTAGTCGACGTCGACGGCGATGTCGTGGTCGACCTATGGGGCGGGTTCTGCGACAGCGAACGGACCCGGCCGTGGGAGGCCGACACCATCACGAACGTATGGTCGTCTACAAAGACGGTCACGAGCCTGGCGGTGCTGATGCTGGTCGACCGTGGCCGGCTCGATGTGCGCGCACCGGTTGCGGAGTACTGGCCCGAATTCGCAGCCAATGGGAAAGATCGGATCGAACTCCGCCATCTCCTTTCGCATACCTCCGGTGTCGCCGGATGGGAGCCGCCGTTCGGCATGGACGAGCTCTACGACTGGGAACGGGCGAGCTCCCGCCTGGCCGGCCAAGCTCCGCGGTGGGAGCCGGGAACCGCATCCGGATACCACGCACAGAACTTCGGCCAGTTACTCGGCGAGATCGTTCGCCGGGTCTCCGGGCAGACCCTAGCCGATTTCGTCGCCGACGAGATCGCCGGACCGCTGGGCGCCGATTTCCAGATCGGTGCTCGCCAACCGGATTGGCCGCGTATCGCCGAAGTCGTTCCGCCGCCGCCGTTTCCATTCGATCTGACCGTGCTTCCCGAGGACAACCCGACACGCCTTGCCCTCGGCACTCCACAGCTCGATGCGGCCGCCGCGAACACCGCGTCGTGGCGGCGCGCCGATCTGGGCGCCTACAACGGACACGGCAACGCCCGGTCGCTCGCTCGCATCATGTCTGTCATTGCCCGCGGCGGGACCGTCGACGACATCACGTTGTTGACACCGGGCACGATCGACTTGATTTTCGAGGAGCAGTCCAACGGGAACGACCTCGTGCTCGGACTTCCGCTGCGCTTCGGCATCGGATACGGCCTTCCTCAAACAGTCAGCCTCCCGTACATCCCGGACGAGCGGATCTGTTTCTGGGGTGGCTGGGGCGGATCGATGGTCGTCATGGATCTGGACCGCCGGATGACCGTCACCTACGCGATGAACAGGATGGGTCCCGGCATCATCGGTTCGCCGCGAAGCGAGGCGTACCTGCGCACGATCTATCGGCTGGTCGACGCCTGATCGTCGCACACACTGGCCACCCTTGATTTCGATTCTCGAGAGCCCGGATCGGCGGCGCCGTTCCGCTGGAGCCTCGCTGGTCACGGCGCGCGTGCTGCGGCGCGGGTACACGGTGGTCTCGTCTTTCGCGCAGAGATGGCCGTTGTTCGGGTGGACAATGGGAAGATGCACCCGCACGGGACGCTGCCCGGCTCGGGAAAGGGTCTGAGCAGAGCCGAACTGCTGGCCGCGATATCGCTTGCGATCGACCTCGGTCTGGGTCAGCCGATGGAACACATGCTTCGGTCGTCCTTGATCGCGATACGGATCGCCGAGCGGATGGGTCTCGACCGGCAACAGCGGGCGACCGTGTACTACGCCAATCTGGTCGGGTGGATCGGTTGTCACGCCGACTCCCACGAACTCTCGGCGCTCTTCGGCGACGACATCGCTTTCCGGGGCGACACCTACACGGTGGACATGACCGGCATGCCGTTTCTGCGGCTGATGATGAGTCATGCCGGACGTGGATTGCCGGGCTGGAAGCGCGGCATCCGTGCCACTGCCTTGCTGGTCACGGCTCGCAGCCAGGTCGCCACACTGATCCAGTCGCATTGCAGTTCCGCCGGGGTTCTCTCCGATCGGATGGGCTTGGACGAGCAGGTCGGGAAGGCGCTGGCCCACGCCTTCGAACGCTGGGACGGCCGGGGGTTGCCCAACGGTTCCCGCGGAGACGATATCCCGGTCGAGATCCACATCGCTCACGTCGCAGACGTCGTCGAGGTGCACCTGCGGACGGGTGGGCTCGAGCACGCGAAGGATGTCGTCCGTTCTCGGTGCGGCAGTCAGTTCAGCCCAGCCGTGGCGGCGGTGTTCGATCGCGACGCGGCGGCGATCGTGGACGGATTGCTCGAAATCGACGTCTGGACAGCGGCATTGGCCCAAGCACCGGATCGCGACCGAACCCTGACGGCCGAGGAGAGCGATGAGTTACTCGGGGCCATGGCTGATTTCGCCGATCTCAAATCTCCATTCACTCTTGGGCATTCGCGTGGCGTCGCGAATCTGGTGGCCGGGGCAGCCCGACACCTGGGCATGTCGCCGTCGGACATCACGCATCTCTACCGTGCCGGCTTGGTGCACGGCCTTGGCAAAATGGGAGTGTCCAACCGGATCTGGGAGAAGAAGGGGCCGCTCACTACGGCTGAATGGGAACGGGTACGGATGTATCCGGATCTGACCGGCCGGATACTGGGTCGAGTCAACGGCTTGGAGTCGGTAGTGCCCATCGCGATGAAGCACCGGGAACGGATCGACGGGTCCGGCTTTCCCCGGGGGATCGCCGGCGGGGAGTTGAGCGCGCAGGACCGGCTGCTAGCCGCGGCGGACGCTTATCAACGACTGCTCGAGCCGCGTCCCTACCGGCCGCCACTCGATCCTCGCGGCGCTGCCGATCAGTTACGAAAGGAGGCGCGCGCCGGACGCCTCGACGCCGAGTCGGCTGCGGCCGTGCTTGCGGTGGCCAGTCCGCGGAGCTCGCGGCGGACGCCCTGGCCGGCCGGGCTGACCGACCGCGAGGTCGAGATCCTGCGACTCGTCGCGCAGGGCCGATCGAACAGAGAAATCGCCGCCGAACTGTTCATCGCCGAGAAAACGGCACGCAACCACGTCGAACATGTCTACGCCAAGCTCGGCGTCAACAACCGCACGCAGGCCAGCCTCGCCGCGATCGATCGGGGTCTGGCGGGGTCCCCGGTCAATGCGGCCGTCGGAAATTGAAACATCCGCTGCGCCAGGTACTTCAGCTCGGCAACCACTGCGCAGGGCCTTCATCGCCGGGATGCGCTGGGCCGGGACCGCCGGTCCAAGACCCATATCGTGGCCAGCATGAGGCCAACGGCAAACGAGGCGAGCGCGATGAGACTGGCGCCGGTGCCTCCGTGGAAGGTGTCGCCATAGGCGGACATGGCCGGCAGCGTGGCGGTGTACCGCTCGAGATCCAGGTCGCGACCCAGCGCTTCGAATGCATGGCGGTTGGATAGACCGAAGCTCATCAGGCGTCCGGGGAGGGCCATCTCGTCAACAGGGACAATGGCGCCACCGAACAGAACCTGCGGGAAGCAGAGCATCGGCAGTGCGAGGGCGGCCTGCGCGGCGTTGGAGACCGCGGCCGAGGCGAGCAATCCGAGGGCCAGTGCCGAGGTCGCCTCGATCACAATCGTCACGAACAGGAAGGCGGACACGTCCCATCCAACGGCAGGCAGCCGACCGAGCGCCCGCAGCACACCGAGGAGCACCGCGCTCACTCCAGCCAGCACCGGAAGCAGCGCTGTCACCTTGGATGCCACGTAGGCGCCCACGCTGAGCCCGGCCAGGCGCTCCCGCCGGAAGACGGCCATCTCCCCGACGATCTGGAGCAGGCCGTATGTAAGGCCGAAGAAGAAGCCTGCGAATGCGATCCAGAAGACGATCTGGGCCGGGCCGAGGTCGGCTGCGTTACGCGGATCGAACGCGTCTCGCTGGAACAGCGTCGCCATCATGGCAGTGACCAGCACCGGTGAGCCGAGCAGGACCGCCAGGGTCAGCCGGTTGCGAAGGAGAACATCGACATTGCGTCGGGTGAGTAGCCACCATTGCCGGACCATGTCTGTGCGCTTGACATCCGAACGGGTGGCGGGGATGGGCAGTAGAGCCGAGCCAGGCCCGGCCTTCGACTTCCCACCGCTGTCCGCGAATCGCTCCGCCCAGATCTGAGGGGTGTGCTCATGAGCCAGCCGGTCGTACACCTCGGCGAGATCCTCGACGCCGAAGTAGCGCCGAGCCTCGGTCGGGCTGCCGGTGAAGGCCAGGTGGCCGTCGCGCGCCAGGAATACCACCCGGTCACACCGGTCGATGCCGGTCGGCTCATGCGTCGTGAGGACGACGGTGACCCCGCGCTGGCTGAGTCGGCGCAGCAGGCGCATCACGTCGGCTGCGGTCGACGGATCGAGCCCGGAGGTGGGTTCGTCGAGGAAGAAGAGGTGCGGCCGGGTCAGTAGCTCCACGGCGATACTGGCCCGCTTGCGCTGGCCGCCGGAGAGCGCACGGACCGGCACCTCGGCCCGATCAGCCAGGTCGAGGTCATGCATGGTCTCTTCGACCACCCGATCCGCCTCGGCCGCCGATGTGCCTGCGGGCAGCCGCAGCCGCGCCGCGTAGCGCAGCGTGCGGCGCAGGGGCATCTCGAGGTGGATGATGTCCTCCTGGGGCACGTAGCCGATACGGGAATCGGCGCTGACTCGGGCCCCGCGAACGACGCCGTCATGCCGAACCTCCCCGGTAGACGGTGGTCGCAGTCCCGCGAGGATCTCCAGCAATGTGCTCTTTCCTGCTCCACTGCCGCCGGCAATGGCGACCAACTCGCCTGGTTCGACCGACAACGACAGCTCCTGGAGAATCTGCCGCGTCCCGACACGCCGGCTTACGTTGACTGCATCGACTCGCCCGCCGTCCGGCACCCCAGGTGCGTGATTTGAAATGGGCGTACCGAACCGCTCGACGGTCGGTGATTCGAATGTCAATTCGGTCATGACCGGTGATCTCCGTGATTCCTGAACTCGCTTCGTCATGCCCTGATCATCGGTCCGCCGCCCTCGTGGTCGCATGGGGCGTTTGCCTCAAATCCGGCTCTGGCTGTGCCAGTTCCTGAGCATCTCCCCGTCGTAGCCTTGAACCAGCCAGGCTGTGTCGCGGCAGCCCGACCAATCGTAGGAGGCGCGTGATGATCTTCATCGTCGTCAAATTCAAGACCAAGCCCGAAAGGGCGGACGAATGGCTCGACATCGTCGGCCCGTTTACCGCGGCCACCCGAGCCGAGGAGGGCAACCTCTGGTTCGACTGGTCTCGCAGCGTCGACGACCCGACCGAATTCGTCCTGGTGGAGGCATTCCGAGATCAGGCCGCCGGCAGTGCACACGTCGGCAGCCCCCACTTCAAGGCCGCAATGGCCGAACTTCCCGCGGCCCTCGCACAGACCCCGCGCATTATCAGTCAGACCATCGATGCCACCGACTGGTCCGAAATGGGGGAGATGACCGTCGAATAGCCGCTTCTGCGAAACGCCGCATCACAGCCCGGCTTCGCTGAAGTTCCGCCCGCGGTTGTCAGCGCGCGACCTCGCAGACCGTCCACACGCTTCGCAGCCCCCGCAACCTCTGCGAGGCGTGTGAAGCCTCTGCGAGGCTCTGTCCGTCGGCGGCGGCCAGCAGTTCGTTATGGCGCGAATCCCATGCCTGGGTCCATTCACCACGATAAACTGAATCTTGCCGAAGGTGCCCGACCCAGACGGCGCGAAATCCGCCGCTACACAGTGGAATCCCACACCCTCACTCGATGGCCCGTGCTTGGTGGTCACCGACGCCCGCGAAACTGCCCATCCCGAACTTGCGCCAGCCGTTCGCACTTCAGCGCCGAAACTCGGCGGAGGAAGCCATGATCTCATCGACTCGCAGTACTGTCATCGCTCGCATCGGCGCAGCCCTTCTTGTCGGTCCGCTGCTCGCCGCTGTGCCCGGCCAGGCAGCGGCCGCCGACGACTGCAAGAGACCCGTCCAGGCCTCGGATGAGCGCAAATTCACCTGGGACAGAGACATTCGCGTGGGGGACTGCACCATGTTCGCGGGCGCGACTTGGTCGTTGCGACGCGATGGCTGGGCGCGTTTCACCGGGAAGGTGACAAGCAGCGACAGCGACGATGCCTGGCTGATGTACGCCGAGCTTTACCGGAACGGCCGCCACGTTGACAACATCGCCGCGCAGCAGACCGGCGTCGACAACATCCATCGGTTCGTGATGAACCTGGACTCGGACCGCCAGACTGAGTGGGATGTCTGTGGTACGTACAGACCGGAGCTGTTCGGCGACCCCAATTTCCGCATCGATGGGATCAGGCTTCGGTCGCACTGCTGAATAGGCTGGTGGGCTCCCGCGCGGGTTGAGTAGGTCTTGCCGACAACGGAATTGGAAGCCACAGTAGGCAGGTGGTCGATCCGGTCCGCCGGTGCGGCGGGCTGCCTGCCCGGGTCGCAGACAGGCAGCGACTCGAACGACGACTATCGCGCCAATGCCTTCTCGACGATTCCACCGGTGACGGTCTTGACCAGGTAGTGCGTCGAATCGTGCGGCTTCGCACCGTTGTCGAGTGCTTCGGCGGTCACCGGCACGACCGCCGCGCCGGGTGCGGGAGGGAAGAACGGCGCAAGGTCGAGGTGGGCGGCGACGAGGTCGTCGCGATCGACGAGATTGTCCCAGCCGGTCACTGCGGCGGGCACCGAGACCGGCTGCGGCCGCAGCCGGTCGTATACAACGGTACGCAACCCCAACGGGGAACCCATTGTCAGCAATGCGATCTCGTGGTCGCAATGATGCAGCGCCTCATAGGCGACGACCGACCCGAGCGAGTGGCCGATGACCAGTCGGGTGTCCGGGCCGATATGCGCGAGCACCTGCTCCTGGGCGTACTGCCGGACAGTGTCGTCGGTGAAGTAGCGGGTGACCTGGGACAGTGCGCGCCACACGAACTTCTCGGCAAGTCCGATGCCCCACGGCGCGAACCAGCGCAGCCGCGCCAGTCCGTTCAGTGCGGGCCGGATCGCGGCCTTGGCGCCCATGGCGCGCGCGTCCTCGGGAATCGTGGTCAATTGCTGCGCGGCGCGTCGATCCCTGTCGTCGCCGGCATGCTCGGCAGCCGTGGTCAGCCACAGCTTGGCGAGTTGCTCCATGAGTTCGAGCTGGGCCTCGTCGACTCGGCCCGGCCCGGCTCCCTGCGCGCCCGGGGTCAGGAATCGATTGCCGTAGAACGCCATGCGCGTCGATATCTCGCCTGGTAATCCGTTGCGCCACAATCGATCAGCCAGGACCGGGTTACCGTGGTTGCGCACCCCGCCCGCCAGGCCGGGAAGCCATTTCGCCTCGAGGGTATCGGCCGACTCCTGCTCTTGCGCGATGCCGTGCACCAAGACGATCGTTGCCAACTGCGATTCCCTTTCGAGCCGGAGAAGGTTGTATCCGCGCAGGCTGTCTCCGATAGTGTGACCTATGGCTGACAGGGTGGCCCTGGTTATCGGGTCGGAAAGCACGAAATTCGGGCTCCTCGGCTGCACCGGCGAACTCGCCACCGCGTTGTACACGACCTTGACCACCGAAGGCTGCTGGCGGCCACTCGGTGACGGCCCGGTGCTCGACCCGACGGTCGCCGAGTTCCACCGCATCGTGAAGGCAGCATTCCGGCAGGCCGACGCCCTGCGGGCCACGCTGCTGATCGCGTTCATCGGCCATGGCTTCACCGATGACGACGACTTCTATCTGCTTGCCCGCGATTCGGAGCTGCCACTGGACTTCGATACCGGCCTGAGTCTTGTCCATGTAGTCGCTACCCTGCTGAAACAGACGAAGTCGTTGGATGGCCTGATCGTGCTGGTGGATGCCTGCGAGGCGGCCACCGGTGTCACGGGCGCGGGCGATCGCTGGGTGAAGCTCATGGAGAAGTCGTCCGGGCGGATGGAATTGCTGGTGGCCTCGGATCAGGGAAATGCCTACGACGGCTGCTTCACCCGAACCATGTTGCGCACCTTCGATTCCGGCCTCGGCGCCAGAGGCACCAACCTGCTGTGCGGCGATTTGTATCCGGAGATCAACGCCGCCTGCGAGTGGCAGAACCCGCGCCACCTGACTTTCAACGGCGCCCGAGTACAGCGGGGCGATCTCGGACTGTGGCTTGTGCCGAATCGGGCTCGTCGCCGCGACGCGGTGACCGGCAGACCCGTTGCGGGTTTGGTGGATCACCTGCTGTATTCGGTGTCGCCGACCATGACTGTGCAGGAGATCCTCGCCGCGATGGTCGAATCCGGGGGTGACCGCTTGCAGGCGCTGGTCGGTCCGGCCGGATCCGGCAAGTCCACGATCATGGCGCTGCTGGTTCGCCCGGCGCTGATACCGGCGCTGGGTGGGGTGACTCCGGAATTCGTCTCCGCCGCAGTATTTCTCGACCTGACCAGCTCAGTGGAGACGATGATCGCCGAGTTGACGGCGCAGTTGGACACCAGGTTCGGCGGCGAATTCCGTTCCGCCCGTGCGGCCGTGCTGGCGGAAGTGACCGACCACGACCGGGTGACCGAGTTCGAGATCGCCGTTGTGCGTCCCCTGCAGCGGCTTCGGGCACCCGGCCGCCGCATCCGGCTGTTGGTCGACGGCCTCGATCAACCAGAAGAGGCAGGCCGCGATGGCATCGTTACCGCCGTGGCCACGCTCAGCACCGACGAACGCCTCCCACACGTCCGGGTCATCGTCGGCATCCGCTCCGGTACCGAGGTGGAGAACCGCCCAGAACTCGCCCACGCGCGCGTGTTCGCGCTGCGGCCGCCGTCCCTCGCGGAGGTGCTCGCCGGATTCGTCGCCGTCGACAGCGTCCTCCCCGCGGCTCTGGCCTCGGCCATGGCCGGGCTGACCGAGGACACGACCGGGGGCGGCTGGCTGATACCCCGACTCGTCACCGAAATCGACTGGACCCTCGATCCGGACCAGACGATGGATCTCATCGGCCTGGTGGAACATCGATTTCACACAACCGCCCGCCGTCCCGGATATGCCGCCGTGTGCGGGCCGCTGGTCACGCTGCTCGCGGCGGTAGGGGTAGGACCGGTCGCACCGCTGCGACTGGTCGCCGACGCCTTGGGTGCACTCGGCACAGCGACACCGCTGACCCACCTGCACGATCTCGTCGTCGACCTGGGCATCCTGGTCGCACGCGGCAACCCGGGTCAGCGGAACGAGAAGGTCGGCTTGGCCCATCTGGCGTTCACGGCACCGCTGACAGCCGCCGTCGGAGGGGCCGAGGCGGTGCGCGCGGCCCACGCCGTGCTCGCGGATCTTCTCGCCCCGGCGGCTGGGCAGGAGTCCGCACCTGAACAGGACATCGCCGCCTACGCGCTCGCGGCCGCACCGCGTCACCTGCTGGCAAGCGGAAACCCCGCGCGCGCACTGGAATTCCTCGACCGCCTCGATGCGCGACGGCGGCCGATCGACAATCGCGCGTCATGGGCTGGATGGCTGGCCGCCTTCGAAGAAGCGCTGCCTCCCGACAACACCTACCGGCTGGCGGCCAGGTCCCGGCTCGCGCGCTGGACCGGCGATGCCGGCGACCCACACGGGGCGCGGGACCTGTACGCCGAGCTCGCCGGGTATTGCACGCGGGTTTTCGGGCCCGAACACCAGGAAACCATCGCCGCCCAACTGCAACTCGCCCACTGGATCGGCGAGCTCGGCTACCCGGACCAGGCTGTCGCCATCATGACCGAACTGCTGCCGTCGCAGCTGGCGATCACCGAGCCCGAGCATCCGGATACCCTCAGGATCCGGGCCGACCTGGGATTCTGGACCGGGCAAACCGGTGACATCACCGGCGCCCGAGACCAATACACGCAGTTCCTGCCAGTACTCGAACGGGTGCTGGGGCCGACACATGTCGATGTGCTGCGCTCGCGCGACCAATACGCACGGTGGGTCGGCGAGGACGGTGACCCGGACACCGCGCTACAGATATTGACCGAGGCGGTACCCGTTTTCGTTCAGGTACTGGGGCCCGAGCATTCGGATACCTTGTGGGCCAAGCTCAACCTGGCCTGGTGGATGGGTAGCTGCGGCAACCTGTCCGGTGCGATCGAACTCAACACCGAGGTGGCATTGGATCGGGAAAGAATCTCCGGCCCCGAGCATCCCGCAACCTTGGTGACCAAGGCGAACCTGGCCTACTGGCTCGCGATGGGCGGAAAGTACAAGACAGCCCTCGATGTGGCCGCGCCGTTGCTCGAGATCCGGCTGCGACTCTACGACAGCGACAACTACGAAACACTCCTGCTCGAGGAGAATCTCGCCGATTACACCGGCCGCGCCGGGGATCCGACCGGCGCGCGGGAACGCTACACAGAACTGCTCGCCAAGCTCGAACAGTCGCCACGAGCCGATCCGTCGCTCACCGCGAAAGTACGTACTGCCCTGGCCTTCTGGAAGGAAACCGCCACCGACGGCTGAGCTGTTCGCAGTATTCGGGCGCCTACCGACGGGTCGCCGGTCAGCACGCCGACCGACGCCCGAGTGCTCGAATACCTTCTAGAACATCCCGTTCGGGATCTGGTCTGCCTCCGGCACTGGCTGCACGACGTCCCAGTGCTCGACGATCTGCCCGTCCACAAGCCGCCAGATGTCGACGACGGCGATGCCGCGCTCGTCGCCCTCCGGCGTCATGTGGTAGTGCATGACCACATGGTCTTCTTCGGTGATGACCCGCTTGAGGTCGAGGTGCGCCCCGGCGACCGGGGCGGCGGCAATGAACTCGATGAACGCACCCCGCCCGCTGGGGTTGCCGGGGCTGTGCTCGATGAAGTTCTCATGCAGGAGTGTGCGCAGCACTTCGACATTTCCTGCCGCGAATTCGCGGAAACCGTCGAGAACGAGTTGCTTGTTGGTCTTGTCCATATAGTGACTGTCGCGGACGGGGCCGGGCGCGTCGATTACATGCCTGGTAATGGCGGCGTTCGGCGGGCGAGCAGACTTGGGGTATGACGAACGACCGGCCCGTCGGCGAACTGCTGCGCGAATGGCGGCACCGCAGGAAGCTGAGCCAGCTCGACCTGGCGATCCATGCGGAGGTGTCGGCTCGGCACGTCAGTTTCGTAGAGACGGGGCGGACGATTCCCAGCAGTGCGATGGTCCTGCATCTGGCCGAGCGGCTCGATGTGCCGTTGCGCGAACGCAACCGGTTGCTGGTCGCTGCCGGGCATGCGCCGGTCTTCCGGGAACGCCCCCTGGACGACCCGGATCTTGCACGGTCGCGGGAGAGCATCCAGCAGGTGTTGCTGGGGCACGAGCCGTATCCGGCGCTCGCGGTGGACCGCCGATGGAATCTCCTCCTAGCCAACAGCGCGGTCAAGGTGTTCCTGGAAGGAGCGGACCCGCAGCTGTTGGGGCCGCCGATCAACATGATGCGGCTGGGACTCCACCCGGACGGGCTAGCACCGAGGCTACGTAACGTGGAACAGGTGCGCGGCTACTTGCTGCCCCGGCTCGCTCGCCAGGCCGCGCGCAGCGGGGATCCGGAACTGCACGCGCTGTATGAGGAACTAGCCGCGTTCGGCCCTGGAGACGAGGCCCTGCCGCCCGACCCTGCCGAGGTAGCGCTGCGCATCCAGATCGCGCATCGGGGGACTGAACTGTGCTTCGTCAATACGGTCACAACGTTCGGCGCGGCCTTCGACATCATGCTGGAAGAGATCGCTATCGAGGCCTACTACCCCGCCGACATGGAAACCCGCCGGTTCTTCCGAACGGCGCAGAACGCCCAAGATATGCCCAGAGCATGAACAAAGGCGAACGCGGACAGGTGGGCTCAGTTCTCAGATGCGCGATTGGCCGGCTCGACGAACCGATAGCCGGGATCCATTGACCCGCATAGCATCACGCGGTGACAAACGAACACCGCCGCCGCCGAGTGCTCATGGTGGGTGAGCAGCAGTACCTCTGGAAGACCTCCCACCGGCATGCAGACGGCTGCGAGGAAGTCCTGCGGCTGCGACAACTCGGATCAGTAGCTGGCCTGACACTGGTCTTCCGCCCCGACGGTGAGCGCAACGTCTCCGACGGCGGGCCGTCCGCGACCGGTGTCATCTGGATCGGTGACCGTGTGCTGAACCTGAACAAGCCCGGCGTGGTCCGGGCGTTTGTCGATGCGGCCATCGACGCGGGCTGGATGACTGAGGCCCGCGCCGTTGGCCGCCGTAACGGCTGGGACCTATTCGACGAGGCGTATGCCAGGAATGCCAACGGCTTATCGACGCTATGAGCACCGAGAGCAGACCTGCCGCGGCAGCCTCTCGGCGCTCGTTCGCGGCGCGGCCATCGACGCCATCCTCGACGGCACCGAGAAGATCACCAAAGCCACCTTGACGAGCAGCTACTCGACCGAGCCGCCCAGGAATACCCGGAAAACGGCTCCCGGCAAGCGTTCTCGCCGCCGACGTGGCGTCGCGTGAACCCGAGGGCACGCCCGTCACCGCGGCAACCATCCGAGTGCGCAAGGTGGGCGAACCCGCCGTCGCGGATGATTCGCTTACGACGGCTGCCGGGTCGGCATGATCGTGACCTGCTGCAGGTTCACGTGCGCAGGCTGGGACGCCAGGAAGTTGACGGCCTCGGCGATATCTTCCGGATCGAGCCAGGTCATCTCCTGCTTCGAACCCTCGAGCCATTCCAGGGCGCCGGCGTTGGTGACGTGGTTCTGCAGCTCCGTGCCGACGATGCCCGGCTCGATCGCGGAGACACGGACATCCTTGGCACCGAGTTCCGCGCGCAGGGTCCGCGACAGGTGCGTCACGTAGGCCTTGGTGCCCGAGTACACCGCGAAGGTCGGGAACAGGTTCTGCGCGGCGATCGAGGACGTGTTGACGAGGTCGGCCACGCCCTTGTCCGCGGCCGCGGCGATCAACTGCGGTACGAACGCGCCGATGGCATTCATCAGGCCGGTCACGTTCAGATCGATCTGCCGCTGCCACTGCTCGACCGGCAGCTCCTCGACGGGTGCGGGCAGCATGACACCCGCATTGTTGAACAGCAGATCGGCGGTACCGAGTTCGGCGGCCACCCGCTCGGCCGCGGTGCGCAGGGCCTGCGCATCGGTGACGTCGACGGTTAGGGCCAGCGCCGTCCCGCCCGCCCGTTCGATCTCCTTGGCCAGGAGTTCGAGCCGATCGGCCCGGCGTGCGAGCAAGGCCACCGTCGCCCCGGACGCGGCCAGCCGCTTGGCGGTGGCGGCGCCGATGCCGCTGGAGGCGCCCGTCACCACGGCAACGCGACCGGCGAGGGGGGAGGTGTTGTGAGTAGTCATGGGTGTGATCTCTCCTGTGTGTCGTCCGCGGTGGATGCGCCGCGTATTCGATACAACAGCGGGAACAGGGCCCGAGGACGGCCAAATTGCGCCCTGCTCGACCTAGGTCCGGCGAACCTGGGTCCAGCAGACCGACCTTGGTTGCGATGTGTGGCCGCCGTGCACGTCAGACTGGATCCATGGAGCACAATGCCGAGCTGAAGGAGTTCTTGCGCACCCGCCGCGCGCGCCTGAACGTCGATGACATGCAGATCGGCGGAACGGGCGGGGTACGCCGGGTGCCGGGGCTGCGCCGCGAGGAAGTTGCCCAGCTCGCCGGGGTCAGCGTGGACTACTACAGCCGGCTCGAGCAAGGACGCAATATCAACGTTTCCGACGAGGTCCTCGACGCCGTGGCCCGCGCCCTGCGCCTGGACGAAGTCGAGCGCTCCTATCTGTTCCAGATCGCCCGGGCAAGTCCGCGGCGCGCCCGGCGCCGGACTCCAGCGCGAGTGCAGCGGGTCCGTCCCGGGATCCGCCGCATCCTCGAGACGCTCGACGACGTGATGCCTGCCTTCGTCTTCGGCCGCCGCATGGACATCCTCGCCGCCAACCGTCTCGCCCGGGCACTGATCACCGACTTCGAGGCGCTCCCGCCCCGGGACCGAAACCTGTTGCGCTACACCTTCCTCGACGAGTCCGCCCGCGAGCTGTACCTCGATTGGGAAGAGGTCGCCCGGGACAACGTCTCGGTCCTGCGCCTGGACGCCGGCCGTCACCCGGACGACCCGCTGCTGGCCGAACTCGTCGGCGAACTCGCGGTCAAGAGCCCGCAATTCCGGCGCTGGTGGGCCGACCACAACGTCCGCGAACGCAGTCACGGCAGCAAGCGCTACCACCATCCCCTCGTCGGTGATCTCACCATCGACTACGAAAGCGTCTCGCTACCAGGCGATCCCGACCAAACGCTGTGCATCTACACCGCCGAGGCGGGCTCGGCGTCGGAGACCGCACTGCGGCTGCTCGCCGCGTGGACCGGGTCGCAGACTACGCCCGTGAACCCGGGGGCCGGCGGTTCCGATGCGGAACACCCCCGTGCGCGGCCTGCTGAACGGTTGGAGACCGAGGAACGCTGATATTCAGGGCTCGGGTACCCGCCGAGCGGTGGTCATGACACATCTCCAACTAGCCGCTGAGAGCGATTCGGCCAGCGGCGGTCCCGTCGAATCGAATGTCCTCTTCTGTCGACGAGCGCGCGGCGTGCCCCTCAGAGTGGATATCGATCAGCTGTGGTGGGACTGCGGATCCACTGCCCACGAAACTCAGCCGAGCGTCGGAGCAGCCAGGTCACGACTCGCCGGAAGCCCGCCGAACACCAGTTATGGTTCGTGCTCGGCGGTGAGGTCAGTCGGTAATAAGGCGCGTCGCCCGATCCGGTAGGACCCCTGCCCGGACGAGTTCCTCGTAGATCCGCTGCTGCTCGTCGTCGAGATTCGAGTACAGCATGTCGTACGCCAGCTCTTCCTCGGCGAGCACCGCCACCGGATCCCAGTCGTCACCGAGCGCTGCGACGACGGCGCTGCGCCGTCGTGCTTCGTCCAGCGTGAGGTCGTAAGCAAAATTGTGGTCGGCCATTTAGGCATCTCCAACCAGGTTCTTTCCAAAAACGAAATGACGACGATGCCCAAACGCGCCTTCTCGGGCAATGACCTGCATCACGTTTCACGGTTGGACTTCGTCACATTTGATGGCCGTGCGCGGGGGTACGGCGACGCTATGTCGCCACCCGCCAGCGGAGCGGAAACTCGACAATGGCCTCGCTGGCGCCTGGGTGTTGTTGCCGACCACCTCGACGCGAACACCCCCGCACCGATCGAACCCGAACTGGGCTGTACGACATCAGCGGCCGGTGACGAGCGCACCCGACTTGTGTCGAACACGGCGGCAGATTCATGCGGCACCAGATCCTCGTCGACCGTCGATACTGCCGTGGACAATTCGAGGAGATCGACGATGGCGACAACGCGCGCACGCTATCCCGAACGGACGGTGCGGCCTTGCTCAAACTTGGCTGAGCAGCGTGGTGTATGCGTCTTCGAGTCCCGACTCGAAGCCCTTCGATAGATCGACGTACGGCAGGGCGGCAGCCGCGCACGCATCGCGAAGCATGACGCTCTGCTCTCCGATCCACGACGCGACTTCCCGATAGGTCGAGTCGTCCGCGCCGTCGAGCCAGTGCGGCGCCGTTCGCAGCGCCTCCACCGTTATCGTCGTATTTCCAAGGAAGACGGCCGTTACCGGCAGGCCCCGAGCGGTAGCCGAACCGGCCACCGCCGGCGTGACGACATCACCCTCCAGCACATAGCAGTCAGGCGGATCGGTCTCCTGGTCGAGCCCTTCGGCGATCGCCTCGAGAAACGCGAGAACGAAAGGTTGCGCCAGTTCGGCCTTGTCCAAGTGCATTCCGTGTCGCACCCCATGCTGGGGCGCCACCTGCCCGAGCATCGACACCAGCGCGTCGGTTGGGCAGCCAGGGATACCGTCGCGCTCGAGCAGCATCCAAGCCAGGGTGCTCTTACCCACCCGAGGTGGACCTCCGATCAGAAAGATCATCCTCCCAGAGTAGCCAGCAGGCACCGAGGCAGCCGCCCGTCACTGAGCCCAAATTCCGCTCCAGCCAACAGAATCCAATCAGCTGTAGCGGCAACAACTCACCGTCGCATCGGTCTGCGCGGCGGCCTCCCACCACCGCACCAGCAACTCCCGCTCCCACCCTGGTTGGACGTCTCCCGATCAACACCACAGCTCACCCACCGACAGGCCCTCGCGCGCGGCGATCGGTCGCCACCGATCCAGCTGCCCGGCGACCCGGCGACGGTCGGTCGCGAGTTCGGGGTCGGCGAACGGGTTGCGATAGTTGGCCAGGAAGCCGGGCCCGAGCGCGGAAACCTTGGGGGAGAACTTGGCATCGTAGAGGTCGGTGCGCTGCTGGCTGCGTAACCATTTCGGGTAGCCGACGGGGATCTTCGGTTTGGATCCGATCGGGGAATCCGCGGCGGCGGTCGGCCGGTACCGGCCGTCGACGGTGGTGACGCCGCTCGTCGACGACCGGCCCGACCCCCGACAGGTCGACACCCGGCCTCCGCGCGCAACGCGGAGGCCGGGGCGGACGGTCAGGAGTGGGCGATGGCGGTTTCGCCGACGGTAGCCGGTGGTGTGTGCGTCACGGTTTCCGGCAGAGCCCACGCACTGCCGAGGGTGCACATGGCCATGAGCATCAAGAAGGCTGAGACCGCCGCCGTTGATCCGGTCGCGGCTAGCAATGCGGTCATCAGGAAAGGCGTGCCGCCGCTGACCAGGATCGCGGCCAGCTGGTAGGCCAGCGTGATACCCGAGTATCGGATCCGGGGTTCGAACAGTTCGGCCAGATATGCCGCGAGCGGCCCGTATACCAAGCCGGAGCCGATGCCGCTGCCCACGGCGGTGGCGATCAGGATGGCGGTGAGCGAGCCGGTGTTCACCAGCCAGAAGAATGGGAACGCCCACACCGTCAAGATTGCCGCGCCGGTGAGCATGAGCGGGCGGCGCCCGAAGCGGTCGGACAGCGAGCCGGCGAAATAGATGACCGGGATGCCCACCGCAGACGACAGCAAAGACACCGTCAGCAAGCCGTTGCGGTCCAGCCCGAGTTCGCGGACACCGTAGTCGAGCACGCCGGCCACGCTGATGTAGAAGATGGAGTTGCTACCGAAGAGCAGACCGGCGCCGAGCAGCACCTTCTTCGAATGCTTGCGCAGCACCTCGAGAATCGGGGCTTGCGCGATCGTGGCCGAGGCGTCGCCCGCGCGAGCCTGGAGCCGGCGGAACTCCGGGGAGTCCTCGATGCGCAGTTGGATGAACAGCACGACGGGGAACAGCAGGGCGCTCGCAAGGAACGGGATGCGCCAACCCCACGACAGGAAGTCCGCGCCTTTGACGAAGTGGGCCACCAGCAGGAATGCACCCGTGCCGAGCAACAGACCGAATGGCACACCCATCTGGCCGAATGTGCCCGCCCGGCCCTTGCGGTTCGGACGGGAGGTTTCGGTGAGTAGCAGGGTGACCCCGCCCCACTGACCGCCGACCGCGATGCCCTGCAGGAATCGTAGGGCTACCAACAGGATCGGTGCTGCCGCCCCGATCGACGCGGCGGTCGGTAGCAGGCCGATTGCGCAGGTCGATACCGCGACCAGGATCAGGCATGCGACGAGCGCGGGCTTGCGGCCGAACTTGTCGCCCACATGCCCGAAGACGAGTCCGCCCAGGGGCCGGGCGACGAAGCCGGCCCAGAAGGTGCTGAACGACAGCAGCGTTCCCATCAGCGGTGAGGCGCCGGGAAAGAACAGCTTGCCGAAGACCAAGGCCGCGGCGGTGCCGTAGATGAAGAAGTCGTACCACTCGATGGAACTGCCGATCAGTCCGGCGGCCATGAGTCTGCGCAATTTCTTCTGGTCCGGGGCGGCGGAAACCGGGGTCGGCGTCATCGCTATCTCCAAGGTTCGGGGTGAAGGAACTGATGTGACTGCCGTCACTGTCAGTGGCCGAACCGTACTTGAATCTGGTGTCAAATTCAATGCGTTTCCCGGCTGTTGTTTTCAGTTCCCGTCGGGGGTGGAAGTAGGTCGGCTGTCCATCGAGGCGGGCAACGGCGGGCTGGCGTGCGAAGGCGCGACCATCGCGGAACGTGGGACCCGCGTCATGCGGAGTTCTCCTCGATGAGCTCGTTTGCCGGCATCAATGCCAGCGCCCGTGGCCCTGTCGGGGAGTTCATCGGACCGTGTTGCATGCAGCCGAGAGCGACCGGTCGGGGGCTGGGCTCGGGTAGTGCTCCGCCGAGCTTATTGATTGCGGATGGCTATCGACAACGTCATGCGACATTCCGAAGCGCTTCTGGCAGTCAGTTTTCGGCCGAGAAGCCGAGGTTCGGTCGAGGGTGGATGTGACGCAGGTCATGCCATTGATACCTGAATCGGGCGTCAAGTTCAAGTGGTTGCCGGAAGATAATCGCGCTGTGCGGAAATTTGCCCGAAGGGGTTGACGCCACTATGCGGCCTGCTGCATCTTTGGTGGCCACACCAGTAAACGAGCGCTTAGTTATGGGCCGGTAGGCCCGGAAGGATCGCAGTTGCCGATGCCGCTATCGGCGTCGACTGCGTTGCGCTGGTGCGCATATGGATCTCTCGAACGGTCGGTTCGAGGTATCGAGAAGAAGGAATTCGATGAGGAAATCTATTGCGGCCTCCGCGCTGCTTGCCGCCGCGCTGGGTGTCACGGCAGGCGCGGGTTCGGCCGCGCCGCTCGATCGCAGCGATGCGGTGAACTACACCGCGTCGGTGGGCGAACGGTCCATGGTGATCAGTGCCGACGCCGGTTCGCTGGCGGTGGAGGAGGGGGTGCTGAAAATCAAGGCCCCCAACGGTGCGGTGCTAGGTGGGTCGGAATTGTCGTTCCGGGTCGATGATTTCGTGTTCCCCATTGCCGCGGAGATCCGCGACCGGACGGCCACGCTGACCCCGCAACTGGATCTCGCGCACGCGACCTACAAACCCGTGGCCCTGCCGTACGAGGATCAGGCGCCGTGGAAGACGCAATACGACCGTGAACAGGCCGCCTGGGCGCGGCTGACATCGACGATCCTGATGGGCGCGACGATCGGCACGACCGTCGGCGGCATCGGTGGCGCCGCGGTCGGTTGTGTCCTGGGCGGTATCGCGGGGGCCACCGTTGCCTCCGCGGCGATCATCGGATTGTTCGGCGCGTTCATTCCGGCCGCGGCGATCGGATGTCTCGGTGGTATCGCCGCCCTCGGCACCCTCGGGACGATCGCCGGCCAACTGCTGGTGACCGCCCCGGTCGCAATCATGGCGGCCGTGCAGTACTTCACCACGATCAACCAACCGCCGCCGGCCGCTCCGGCGAAGTAGTGCCCGAGCGAGATGCTCGGCCCGCCCTGCCCCAGTCTGTCGCATCGACTGGGGCAGGGCGCTGCCGTGTCATCGGGCATTTCTGCGGGCATCGTTCGCTGTGCCGGATCGAGCACGACAACCGGAAGCGCAGCTGCTCGGCCGGCTGCTTGGTGTGCACCGCGTTGTCAGCCACGCTGTCGAGTGCAGTCGGTCCTTCCTCCGATCGGAGCGAGATCAAGATCCACCGGTATCCCGATGCTCCCTCCGATGGAGTCTGGGCCATGTCGGCTCGGGTCGCGTGTGTCCGCGCATGATGTCGACGGCGAATTGCGCGTATTCGAAGGCGATTTGTTGTTGAGAGACGGGGCCGCCAGGGCGGAACCACTGCGGCAGGGACGTGCACATGGTGGAGACAGCGCGGGCGGCTTCGCGTGGGTAGCGGGTGGTGAACTCGCCTGCCCGGATTCCGGAGGCAACTTGGTCGTCGATCATTCGCTGAATGTCGCTGCGCAGAGCAGCGATTCGGGAGCGGCTGGGTTCGTCGAAGCTGCGCATTTCGCTGGCCCCGATGAACGCGAGGTCACCGCGGTGTGTGTGGAACAACGCGAGGGCTTCGACCATGTTGGCGAATCGTTCTACCACGGAGACACCGTCGTCGCGGGCCGCCGGGATTCGCCAGTGCAGTTCGGCCATTCCGAGGTCGAATATGGCGACGAGTAGGTCTTGTTTACTTGGGTAGTAGTGGTAGATGCCGGCGACACTCATACCGGCGTTGGCCGCGATACTCCTCATCGTCGCGCCGTGGTAACCGGTTTGCATGAATGCTGCGATCGCCGCGTCGAGGGCTGGATCGAGATCCAAGGGCTCGAAGGTGCGCCATGGTTGCCCGTCACCTGTCGACCGGGCGGGTGATGTGCCGGTGGCGTCGGCGGCTGATGGTAGCCGGTTGGCGAGAATGTCGACGGTGGCGACACCGAGTTCGGCAGCGATCCGGTCGAGCCGGCCGACGGTCAGTGGTGTTTTGCCGTTCTCGATGGCACTGAGGGTTCCGGCGCTGACGCCGATATTGCGCGCCAGTTCGCGGAGCGAGACTCCAGCCGCCGTCCGCGCCCGGCGCACCAGATGACCCGCACCGGTGTCGCCGGGACCCTCACTCACGATCGTGTGTTCAGACACACTGAACATACTACATCGCGCTTGTAAAACGGATTGCAGAAGTATCGGAGGATCGCTTGACATCCCTGAGAAGTGCAGTGACCATGGTCACTGTCTGAACAACGACCTATCGAACGTACGGTGAATGTTCAGCTCCGCTGGTAAATGGAAGGATGCACGATGGCTGAGACTCCGGTCCCTCGGCGGGACGAGGAAATCTTGTTCCAGTCGCATCTGGGGGCTGTCGCCACACTTTCCAGGCTCGAGACTGACGGAGAGCCCATGAGATGCGGGCAGCGGCCGGCCCGGCTCGCTGCGGAACCCACTTCCGCCGTGTCTCCCGGCGCGTACGACTGGCGATCCAGCCCTCTGTGGACAGGACGGTCGCGACGAGACCTTCGCTACCATTCGCCGGTTCGCGCGCCACCGGCGTCAGAACTGCGAACACGTCGACCCGGTCCTCTGGCTTGTGGTGGGCCGCAGGTTGCTGGCGTCGTTCCTAGCGGACAGGTAAATGTGATCCGTATGTTGTTGCCTCTTGCTGCTACTTCTATCGCCGGAGGTGTCTCACGCTGACTCGAACCAAGGATTGATCATGAATTCTCACGAAATAGATATCAACAGAGCCGGGTTTCATGCGGCTATGGAAGCCCTGATGATGGACGATCCCCACCCTGGTGATTGCTTTCAAGACCCCAGTGATTACTTTCGGGATTGTCCCTCACGATGGCTGCGGAGAGCGCTCTACGCGTATGAATGGGCAAAGCGGACCTATCTTACTCAGAATCTTGATTCCAAGCTCTACCAGGAGCTTCCACAGCCGGGCGCAGCTCGTGAAGCTGTCCTGCTTCATGAGGCTGGAGAGCAAGAGGGGCGGATATCGCGATGACTACGTGGAGTTGTTCAGTGTGTAACACCCGCATGCATACGGAGTACGACTTCAGAAATGGCCGTCATCGCGAGTGTGAGAATGGCATTGCCAAGCTGAATTCCGAAGACATGGAAGCTCTGGCCCCGTGGCTCAATCCTGACATTGCTGTGGCAAGTTTCTCACCCCTCAGGACTGCGCGAGAGTGAGGAATCAATGGGCCCGCGGCCCCAGTGGATGCCGAGCGTGAAGCACGGAAGCCGCGCATCGACATACGATCTCAGGGCGTTTCAGGGGCTTGTCCTGTGGGTTCACCGGTGCTTCTCGGCGGATACGTAGCGCGCCTCCCGCATCCGGTCGAGCAGCTCGGCGGGCAGGTCGGCGGGCAAGTCGGTGATCGGGCGGCCGTAGGTGGCGGCCAGGTCGAAGGGGGTGGCACGGTCGACAGACCAGCCGTGTCGAGACAGCCAGTCCCCGGGTTCGGCGCGGGCGTCGTCGTACCACAGGTCGCGCACGTTCAGGTTGCCGAACGGGTTGTTGTCGCTGCCGAAGAACTTTTCCTCCATGTCGAAGTGGCGCTGGTCCAGGCCGCGGCCGAAGTCGTCGATGGCCACGCCGCTGCCGAGCGCGGACAGGGCGTCGATGTGTTCGAACAATGCGTCGTGTGCTGAACCCGGCAGGAATGGCAACAGCCCCTCGGCCGACCACGCTGCCGGCTGCCCCGGATCGAAATCCGCGGTAGTGAGTGCGGCGGGCCAGTCGTCGCGCAGATCGACCGCCAGCGCACGCCGATCGGCCGTGGCAACGGCACCGTGATCGGCGAGCACCCGGTTCTTGAACTCCAACACGCGTGGCTGATCGATCTCGAAGACGACCGTGCCCGCGGGCCAATCCAGCCGATACGCTCGTGCGTCCAGACCGGATGCCAGGATCACTGCCTGCCGCACACCCCGCTGCCACGCCGCGGCGAAGAACTCGTCGAAGAACTTTGTCCGAACCCCCATGAACCGCCCGAACAGACCGAGTGTGCCCGCGGACGCCGGGTCGTCCAGCATCCGCAGAAAGTGCGGTTCACCCGCCGCCTCGACAAACCACGCCGCGTAGTCGTCGTGGATCATCGGCTCGCGATCGATCGTCTCGAGTGCGCGAAATGTGGCGACGCCCAGGGCGGTCAGGCCCACGCTCGTCACGATGTCCCAGCTGTCTCCGTCCGTTCGCATCAATATCACCCCATGGTGTCAGCGATCATCAGAGCCCTGTTGAAGCGGAGCTAACGCCCCGCATCCACCCCATCGATCTTCCTCTCATGGAGAACCTCCGGGCAACGCCCGACTCTGCGTCCCCCGATGACACCGCGGGCGGCGGGCGTATCTCGCACTATCGGGCGTTCCACGATCGTTACGCGCTGTCGCTGTGCCCGCTTCGAACGGAACGCCATAACCCCAGGTCACGCGCTCACTTCACGACTTTGCCGGAGACCTGGCCGACAGCTTCTACGTCGTTGGGGGTTCATGGTTGCCGGATATTTTCGGGTGGAGTGCTCAGATGTCGTGCTGAAGGCGGCCAGTTCGGTCTGATGGAGGATCACGCTGCCGTCGACGTATTCGACGACGGTCATCGGCGATGGCCCAGCGGTGCACCTCCGACGGCCCGTCATGGATCCGGAACGGTCTTACTTCGCGTGCGAGCCGCGCCAACGGCATATCGTCGGACACGCCAAGGCCGCCGCACATCTGGATGCTGCGATCGACGATGCGGAAGATCGCCGCGCAAGCAAAGGTTTTCGCGACGGACGTCGGCTCCGCCGCCTAACGACGAACTCCCCGTTGGTGATGCCGTGGACTTTGCGGGTCACGATCGGGCTGATCGGCGTGTTGGGACGGATCAGCCAGGACCGCATGTCGGTGGCCTGCGCGGTTTCGGTAGTGATCGGAACGATCGCGATCTCGATGATCTCCGGCGGAGTCGCCAGAGATAATGCCGCATGGGATTTTTCAAGCCGACGTGCCCGGTGGGGGAGATCGAGCGGCTGTGGGTCGAGGAGATGTTGAGCTGGTGCGCAGCGCAATTCGGACCCAGGACGCTGCGAACACCGGTGATCCTGCCGACTTCGGACTTCTTTCCGGACGCGTACTCCGGCACCGAGCCGGAGGTCCGTTCCTTGGTCGAGCGCGTGAGCGGGTACATGGGTGTCCGTCGGGATCGCGTCGTCGTGGAGGTCGACACGGACGGCGATGTGCTGCCGGACGATGTCGCGTTTCTGGAGGGTTCTTCGCATGGGGAGGCGGGCCACTATCGCCTGGAGCGCGGCCGCGCGGTGGTGTCGCTCTCGATGTTCCAGATGCGCTCGCCGGTCGCGTTGGTAGCGACCGTCGCCCATGAGCTGGCGCACGAACGGCTGCTCGGCGAGGACCGCATCCTGCCCGATCGGCATGATGGCGAGCAGCTCACCGATCTGGTCACCGTGTATCTGGGGCTCGGCGTCTTCAACGCCAATGCGGCGTTCCAGTTCTCCCAGAGCCGCCACGGCTGGCGATCCCAGCGGCTGGGCTATCTGTCGCAGCCGATGTTCGGGTACGCGCTCGCCTGCTGGAGCGTAATGCGCGGCGATCCCAGACCGCTGTGGGCCGAGCACCTCGACACCAATCCCCGCGTCTACATGAAACAGGGCCTCAAATACTTGCGAGCGAACCCCGACAAAGTCGTCTGCTCGCCCGGAATCGGGACGCCAGGATGACAACCATCGGCATGTTCAGAGCCGCCATAGCACGAATGACAAACAGCGGTGTGGGTCCTGCCCTGCTCGCGGAAATGGGGGATTCGGGTGTCGTCTCGCCCATGTAGTCAGCACGTCGAGCGGACGTCTGCGATCGACGGGTTCCGGCTGGCGTACGACCGAATCGGTACTGGAACCCCGGTGGTTTTGCTGCACGGGTGGCCAAGCGACAGGACCGAATATCGCGACGTGGTCCCGCTCTTGCCGATGCACGACGTCGTCGTGCCGGACCTGCGCGGCTTCGGTGCATCCGACAAACACCTCGAGGACCCTTCGACCCAGTACAGCGCCGACGCGCAAGCACGCAGCGTCATCGGACTCATCGAGGAACTGCAGCTGGACCGGCCAGTCCTCGGCGGGCATGACATCGGCAGCAGGATCGCGCTCGCAGTGGCGCGCCAGCGTCCAGACTTGATACGGGAACTGGTGCTTACGCCGCCGTTGCCGGGCATCGGTGAACGGATTCTCTCCGCCGAAGCGCAACAAGAGTTCTGGTACGTGTCGTTCAACCAGCTCCGGCTTGCCGACGAACTCATCGACGGCAAGGCCGACGCCGTACGCGCCTTTCTGCTCCACTTCTGGTCGCGCTGGTCCGGACCCGACTTCGTCCTTGCCGAAGATCATCTCGATCACCTTGTCTCCGTGTACTCCCAGCCGGGAGCATTCACGGCATCCCTGGCCTGGTACCGGGTCGGCGCAGGCGGAGTCGCCCGCATCGCAGCCGAACGCGCGCCTCAGCCGACCGAGCGCCTCGCCGTACCCACCACTGTGCTCTGGCCGGAGAACGACGTGTTGTTCCCCAGGAGTTGGGCCGATCGGCTGACTTCTTACTTCGCCAACCTGCGGCTCCACCACGTCGACGATGCGGGGCACTTCATTCCACTGGAGAGCCCGCGAACGTTCGCCACCGCCGTGACCCAAGCTGCGACTCGAGGCACCGCTGCTCGACATTCGCCGTGAAGGTGCTCAAACAACGGTCGAACAGACCCCGACGGGCGACGCGCCTCGATCGAAGGATTCACCCTCACCGTTCGCGGCGACGGCCCAGCCCAGCTGACGATGCCCGCCGGGGCGGCGCTGACCATTGTCGCGCGATGAAAGTGCAAGGCCGAGTGCTCAAAACGCGGCTGATGACGACGGCCGTGTCCGGGCCCGAGGAGGCAGGCCACCAACAACATCACGCCAGCGAGGGCAGCGTACTGAGCCAGAGACGACACCAACTACCCCTGCCACGTTGAGGGATACGGCGCTGGACGGGTGACCCGTCGGACGTGAAACGGGCAACTCGTGCAAGGGAACCCGGTCGAAGACGGTGGTCTCTCTGCGACCCGGGAGGCTACCGATGCCCACACCTGGCCCGCGGTCCCGCAGCTGTTGCGGTGACGTGTTCTCCTACCGACAGATCCGTTGCGTTGCCGAGAATTCGAGCGCAGGTGTCGAGTCCTGAACCCCTTCGTTCCCGAAGCAGCGGATGGACACTCGCACGGAGGATGGGTATGCCGCTGGTTCGGATGTCCTGGCAGGCGCGAACGGCGCCTCGACCACCGATCCGTGGAGTGTCAGCTCGCTGTGCTGTCCGTATTCAGGCTCGCCGCGGTGAGATTCCGGGCGGCGAAACCGGCGATGGTGCATGCCTGGCGCGCATGGGCTTCCGGGTGCGCGGTGCGCTGTTCCAGCACGGCACGGATCCTCTCCAGCGATGCGGTGGCTTCGCGGGCCGCTCGACGTAGCACGGTGTACCGGTGGTCGAGTTCACGGTAGGCGAGGTCGATGTCGCAGTAGCGACGGTGTAGGTCATCGATGAGGTCGAGCAGTTCCTCAACCTCGCGTGTGGTCAGCGCGAGGTGTGGATGGTCCTCTCCCGAGAGGATCGCCTCACCCGCGATCTCGGCACAGCGCGCGTGCAGTACATCGAGGATGTCGGGCACACAGATCACCTCCCACACTGCGGCGGAGCGCTCCAGAGCTTCTCGGGCGCACTTGCGACGATCGTAGACAGCCCGCCGTCGCATGGCCCCGGAAAACAAGAGAAACACTTGCGAGAGCAAACATTGTAGGTCAATACATTTGGCAAGTGGTGGGCTCGAGTCTGCTCGGCGGGTCTCGCAGACCTGGAACGCTTCTACATCGAGAGCCGATAACCATGAGGTATACCGACGCGTTCGAACAGTTCCGTCAGCCGTCTGCCGGAATTCCTCGACTGCTGTCATAACCTCGAGGGAGACATTTCCCACGATACGCGCGGGTAACAGCCGCGCGCCGTGCACCTGCGCAAATGGAGGTGCAGACTACGCGGGACCGGTAGTCGCAACCCGCCCGACCGGGCCAGTTCTGTGAAAGGAGCCTGCGAGTGTTCCACCGCATCGCCATCGTGAACAGGGGAGAGGCCGCCATGCGCCTCATCCACGCCGCCCGAGATCTGGCCGCCGAAACCGGGCTACCGATCGAAACCGTCGCCCTGTACACCGATGTCGACCGGAACGCGACGTTCGTGCGGGAGGCCGACATCGCCTACGACCTCGGTGCGGCGTCCGCGCGCCCGTACCTGGATCTCAAGGTACTCGAGCGTGCTCTGGTGGCTACCGAGGCCGATTCCGCTTGGGTCGGCTGGGGTTTCGTCGCGGAGGACCCGGCGTTCGCGGAGTTGTGCGAGCAGATCGGGGTCACCTTCATCGGCCCGAGCCCGGAGGCCATGCGCAAACTCGGCGACAAGATCGGCGCGAAGCTGATCGCCGAGGATGTCGGCGTGCCGGTCGCGCCATGGAGCCGCGGTGCGGTCGAGACCGTGGACGCCGCCTTGGCGGCCGCGGCCGAGATCGGCTACCCGCTGATGCTGAAGGCGACCGCGGGCGGCGGCGGCCGCGGTATCCGCGTGATCACGAACGAAGCCGAACTCGTCGACGCCTACGAGCGCACCCGTCAGGAAGCTGCGCGCGCCTTCGGCAGCGGCGTGGTCTTCCTGGAGCGGCTGGTCACCGGCGCCCGGCACGTCGAGGTTCAAGTGATCGCGGACGGCCAGGGCACCGCCTGGGCACTCGGCGTCCGCGACTGCTCGGTGCAGCGGCGCAACCAGAAGATCATCGAGGAGTCGGCGTCGCCGGTGCTGCTCCCCGAGCAGACGGCCGAGCTCAAGGCGTCGGCCGAGCGGCTGGCGATCGCCGTCGGCTACCGCGGCGCCGCGACCGTGGAGTTCCTCTACCACCCCGGTGACAAGCAGTTCGCCTTCCTCGAGGTCAACACCCGCCTGCAGGTCGAACATCCGATCACCGAGTCCACCACCGGTTTCGACCTGGTCCGGGCCCAGCTGCTGGTTGCGTCCGGAGGCAGGCTCGAGGGCGAACCCCCGGCGGAACGCGGGCACGCCATCGAGGCCCGGCTCAACGCCGAAGACCCCGACCGCGATTTCGCGCCCGCCCCGGGCCGCATCGCGCGGCTGGATCTGCCTGCCGGGCCGGGCATCCGCGTCGACACCGGAGTCAGCGAGGGCGACACGATTCCCGCCGACTTCGACTCGATGATCGCGAAGATCATCGCCTACGGCCGCGATCGTGACGAAGCGCTGGGCAGGCTGCGCCGGGCACTGACGCAGACCAGGGTCGTCATCGAGGGTGGCGTGACCAACAAGAGCTTCGTGCTCGATCTGCTGATCCAGCCCGAGGTACTCGATGCCAGCGCGGACACCGGCTGGATCGACCGTGTTCGCGGCGAAGGCCGTCTCGTGTCGCACCGCCACTCCACCATCGCGCTGGCCGCTGCCGCCATCGACGCCTACGAGGAGGAAGAGCGGGTCGAGCGGCACCGGCTGCTGTCCACGGCGTCCGGCGGGCGGCCCCAGGTGCAGCACGAGAGCGGTCGACCGCGCGACCTCAAGCTGCGCGGAGTCGGCTACCGCGTGCGCGTCGCACGCGTCGGCGCTCATCGGTTCCGTGTCGGTATCGAGGCGGGTGGCGATATTCGTACCGCCGACGTGGATCTCGAACGCTTCGATCGGCACTCCGGGCAGATCGTAATCAACGGTGCCCGGTACCGCTTGATCACCGGCACGCACGGCCCTGTCCACATGGTCGACGTCGACGGTGTGGCGCATCGGATCAGCCGCGACGAGGGCGGCGTCGTCCGCTCCCCGGCCCCCGCGCTCGTCGTCGCCACGCCGCTGGAGATCGGCGATGAGGTCGAGGCGGGCGCGCCGGTCCTGGTGCTGGAAAGCATGAAGATGGAAACCGTGCTGCGCGCACCGTTCCGGGCCCGGTTGAAGGAGTGCGGTGTTTCCGTCGGCACTCAGGTCGAGACCGGCGCGCCGCTGCTGCGGCTGGAACCGCTCGCCGAAGACGACGAGGACTCGGACACCACGGCGGTCGGCTCGGTCGAGCTGGATCTGCCCGGCGAGCCCGCGTCGGTTGAACAGCACGTGCGTCTGACCCGCGGCCAGCAGGACCTGCGCAGCCTGCTCCTCGGCTTCGATGTCGACCCGCACGACGACCGCCGCGTGGTCGACGACTATCTCGTCGCGCGCCAGGCCGCCATCGCCGACAACCGCAGGCCCCTCGCCGAGGAACTCGAGCTCGTGCAGGTGTTCGCCGACCTCGCCGAACTGAGCCACAACCGGTCTTGGGACGAGGACGGCGGCCAAGGCCACGTCCACAGTGCCCGCGAGTACTTCCACACCTATCTGCAGAGCCTCGATGTCGAGCGGGCCGGGCTGCCCGCGGCGTACCAGGCCAAACTCGGCAAGGCGCTCGAGCACTACGGCGTTACCGATCTGGAGCGCACCCCCGACCTCGAAGCCGCGGTCTTCCGGATCTTCCTCGCCCAGCAACGTCCGGCCGACACCGTCACGATCATCACGACATTGCTGCGCGAGTGGCTGCGGGAGCCGGTGCCGGACAGGGCGCTGCGCGAGCCCGTCGGTCTGACGCTGGAGCGGCTGGTGGCCGCGACACAGGTGCGCTTCCCCGTGATCGCGGACCTCACTCGCGGGCTGGTGTACGCCTGGTTCGGCCAGCCGTTGCTGCGACGCAATCGCGCCCGCGTGTACGCCGATGTCCGCAAACACCTGAGCCACCTGGACGCGCACCCGGACGCCCCCGATCGCGGTGAGCGCCTCGCCGAGATGGTGCGTAGCACCGAGCCGCTGGTGCGGTTGCTCGGTCAGCGGCTGGCGCGCGGAAGCGCCGACAACACCGTCATGCTGGAGGTGCTGACCCGGCGGTACTACGGCAACAAGGGCCTTGCCGGCGTTCGGACCCGTGAGGTCGGCGGCTGCGCGTTCGTGATCGCCGAGCGTCGGGGCCTCTCCCTGGTCTCTGCCGCCGTGAGCTTCGACGCCCTCGCCACCGTCCTGCGCGGGCTCGCCGAATTGGCGAGCGGCGCCGCGTCCATCGAGGCCGACATCTACCTCGGCTGGGAGAAGCAGCCGGAAGACTTCGACGCGATGGCCGAGGCTTTGCAGGAGGTGCTCAGCGCACAACCGCTGCCGAATCAGGTGTCCCGAATCACCGCGACGGTCGCGGGTAGCGGCGGTGCGGTGATGCACCACCACTTCACCTTCCGCCCGTCGGCCACCGGATTGGCCGAGGAGCGATTGATCCGTGGCCTGCACCCCTACATCGCGGAGCGGATGCAGCTGAAGCGGCTGCGCAAGTTCGACCTCACCCGCCTGCCGTCCTCGGACGAAGAGGTCTACCTGTTCCGGTGCCTCGCGAAAGAGAATCCGTCGGACGAGCGACTCATCGCGTTCACGCAGGTCCGTGACCTGGCGGCACTGCGGGAGCAGGATGGCAGGCTGCTCGCGCTGCCGACGGCCGAGAGCACCATCAGCGCCTGCGTCGACGCGATTCGGCGAGCACAGTCCCGGCGGCCGTCGGGCAAACGCCTGCACACCAATCGGATCGTGATGTACGTCTGGCCGCCGCTCGACCTCACCCGCGCCGAGCTGGAGTCGATCATCGAGCGCGTGGAAGCCACGACCGTGGGCGCCGGGCTGGAAGAACTCCTCCTCATCGCGCGCCAGCCCGATCCGGAGACCGGCGAGCTGGTCAAGATCGTCGTGCGGGTCGCCTTCGACGTCACCGGCGGCACCACGGTGACCATCGGGGAACGGACCGACGAGGTGATCGAGCCGCTCGACGAGTACCGGCAAAAGGTGCTGCGAGCCGGCAGCCGCAACACCGTGTACCCCTACGAACTGACCGGGCTGCTCGGTGAGTTCGCCGAATACGATCTCGACGACGACCACACGCTCGTACCGGTCGACCGGCCCAAGGGACGCAACACAGCCGCGATCGTCGCCGGCGTGGTCACCACGCCGACCGAGCAACATGCGGACGGCGTCACCAGGGTGGTGTTGCTCGGTGATCCCACGAAGTCGCTTGGCGCACTGTCCGAACCGGAATGCCGCCGGGTGATCGCCGCACTGGACCTCGCCGAACGGATGCAGGTACCGCTGGAGTGGTACGCACTGTCCTCGGGCGCCCGGATCTCGATGGAGTCGGGCACCGAGAACATGGACTGGGTGGCCGCGGCGCTCAAGCGGATCGTCGAGTTCACCCAGGACGGCGGCGAGATCAACATCGTGGTCGCGGGCATCAATGTCGGCGCCCAGCCGTACTGGAACGCCGAGGCGACGATGCTCATGCACACCAAGGGCATCCTGGTGATGACACCGGACTCCGCGATGGTGCTCACCGGCAAGCAGTCGCTGGACTTCTCCGGCGGTGTGTCGGCCGAGGACAACTTCGGCATCGGCGGTTACGACCGGGTGATGGGCCCCAACGGGCAGGCCCAGTACTGGGCGCCGAACCTGCTCGCCGCACGAGACGTGCTGATGTCGCACTACGACCACACCTATGTGGCGCCCGGTGAGCAGTCGCCGCGGCGGTCGCGCACCGACGACCCCGTCGATCGCGACGTCTCCGGCTTCCCGCATGCCATGGCGGACAGCGACTTCACGACCGTCGGCGAGATCTTCTCCGCGACCGCCAACCCGGATCGCAAGAAGCCCTTCGACATCCGGACCGTGATGCGGGCGCTGTCCGACCAGGACCACCCGGTGCTGGAACGCTGGGCGGGCATGGCCGACGCCGAGACCGCGGTGGTGCAGGACGCGCGGCTCGGCGGCATCCCGGTGTGCCTGCTCGGCATCGAATCCCGAGGCGTGCCGAGGCGCGGCTTCCCGTCCACCGACGGCCCGGACACCTACACGGCCGGCACGTTGTTCCCGCGGTCGTCGAAGAAGGCCGCGCGAGCCATCAACGCGGCCAGTGGCAACCGGCCACTGGTGGTACTGGCGAACCTGTCGGGCTTCGACGGCTCACCGGAATCGATGCGGAAGCTGCAGCTCGAGTACGGCGCCGAAATCGGTCGCGCGATCGTGAACTTCCAGGGGCCCATCGTGTTCTGCGTGATCTCCCGCTACCACGGCGGCGCGTTCGTGGTGTTCTCGAAGGCGCTCAACCCGAATATGACCGTGCTCGCGCTGGAAGGTTCGTTCGCCTCGGTGCTCGGCGGCGCACCGGCCGCGGCGGTGGTGTTCTCCGGTGAGGTCGGCACTCGAACCGCAGCGGATCCACGAGTGCGGGACCTGGAGGCGCGCGCGGCGAACGCGACCGGCGCCGATCGCATGGCCCTGACCGCGGAGCTCGACGAGATCCGATCGTCGGTGCGGGCCGAGAAGCTCGGTGATGTCGCGGCGGAATTCGATCGCGTGCACAACATCCAGCGCGCTGTCGAGGTCGGTTCGGTCGACGCCATCATCAGCGCTTCCGACATGCGCCCACGCATCATCGCCGCCATCGAGGCAGGCCTGCCTGGGTGATCCGGCGGGGGAGAGCCCGGGCCCTTCGATGCCTGACGCATCGGGCCCGGGCATCCCGCCCCGCGATCCCGGGTGGCGGGATCAGTCCAGATGGGCCGACAGCAACCAGGCCGGAACCGATTTGCGGCCACTGGGCTCGTCGCGCATCCCTTCGAACCGGAAAGGCGCGTCCGCTGGCAACTCCGCAGGCAGATTGCCATGGATTCGCGCCGGCCTGATCTCATCGATCACCCAGTACTGCGACACCACCTCGCGAAGCTCGTCGGCGGTGACCGGCGACGGCCCCGGTTCAGGTGCTTCGGGCAGGGCGGCCCGGTCGAACACCAGCACGAAATACGACGCGCCCGGCGCGGCGGCGCGCGCAATCGACTGCTGATAGCCCTCCCGCGACTCGACCGGGATCGAATGGAACAACGTGCTGTCGACGATGGTGCCGAAGCGGCCGTCGTAGCCGGTGAAGGAGGCGATGTCGGCGACCTCGAAGGAGGCGTTGCCGAGGCCGCGTTTGGCGGCCTCGGCGCGGGCCAGCTCGACCGCGGTCGGCGACAGATCCAGGCCGACGGTGGTGAAACCCCGCTCGGCCAGATACAGCGAGATCGCCGCCTCACCGCATCCGACATCGAGGACATCGCCATGGAATCTGCCCTGCTCGATCAGCGCGGCGAGTTCCGGCTGGGGTTCCCCGATACTCCACGGCGGTTTGACGCCCGGCCCGAACGGGCCCCCGGTACCTCGGTAGATTTCTTCGAATTCGAAATCATGAGGGGTAGTCATAGCCTACGAATATCAGAGAACCTGATACATGTTCGGGACGTGGCCCGCGACGCGCTCGGGCTGGTCAGGAGCCGATGCGGTGGCGGCAAAAAGAACCATCAAGCGGGTGCGGTGTCGCCGATGGTGATCTCGAAGAGGCCGCGCAGGGTGTCGGCCGTGAATTCGTCCAGCGGATAGAACAATTCGATCGCCAGCTCCGAGAGAGTGACGTCGGAGGGCGCGCCGAAGGTGACCATTGTGGTGAAGATGCGCAGTTCACCCCTCGGGGTGTGAATGCGCAGGGGAACCGCGAACGGGCTCGGTGGCATGGCGGCCGCTTCCGATTCGGTCTCCGCGGGCACCGGGTACTGAGAGACCTCCTCGTACAGGTTGCGCAGGATCGGGTCGTCGGTGGCTTGGACCTGACGAAACAGGCGCTCCAGGAGGAAGTCTCGGACTTCGCGGTGATTGATCAGGTGCGTGGAAGCGGACGCACTGGCCGGGTGCAGGGTGAGGCGGTACATATTCCGTGGCTCGGCCAGCAGATGTTCGGGGACCCCGTCCTCGAACAGACCCATCGCGCGGTTGGTGGCGACCACATTCCAGTAGCGGTCCACCGCCACCGCGGGATACGGCTCGTGCGTGGCCAGTATGGTGTCCACGGCTGCTCGCGCGGATGCCAGTTCCACATCATCGAGACTGCTCTCCCGGTACTCCGGCGCGAACCCACCCGCCAACAGCACCGTATTACGTTCTCGCAGCGGCACTGCCATGACTTCGCAGAGTCTCACCACCATGGCCCGGCTGGGCTGGGACTTGCCGGTCTCGAGGCAGGAGAGATGCCGCGCGGAGCTGCCTGCGGCCAGTGCCAGATCGAGCTGACTCAATCGCCGCCGCTGCCGCCACTCGCGCAGGAGCGTGCCCACCGGGGAGTGCTGTGCCGATCGAGTCATTCGCGCAGGATATCCAAGCGCCGATCAAGTCCTCCATGACCTCCGAGGTCATTGAGACCATGATCGACCGCTGGCAGCGTTGCCGTCATGACGACAACGACAGTTCCGGTCCCCGACACCGGTCACGACTTACTGCGCACAGTCCTGCGCGTGGATGGTTGGAGCACAGGCGCATTCGGCGCGATCATGCTGGCCGCCGCGCCGATCCTGAGCGAACCCCTGGGCCTGCCGACCACCTGGTCGATCCCCTTCGGCGTCGCCATGTTGGGCGGTGCGGCCGCCTTGCTGCTCCTCGCGAAATACCCGGAGATCCCGGCGCCCCTGGCGGTCACGGTAGTGACGGTCAACGCCCTGTCCGCGGTCGGAATGGTACTGCTCACCTTCACCGATCTGATGCCGCTGACCGGCTGGGGCATTGTCTTCCTGCACATCGGAGCCGCGTTCGTCGCGATCTTCGCCACCCTCGAATATGTCGGCCTGCGCCGCGCGAATAGGTGACACATGACAAACGAAATGACAGCCTCGGAAACCGCAGTGCGCGAACTCCTGCGGGCGCAGATGGTCGCGTGGGCAGCCGGTGACGGGAAGGCATTCGCCGCGACCTTCACCGACGACGCCGACTTCGTCTCGGTGATCGGCGAATTCATCCGGGGCCGTGAAGAACTGGCCATCGAGATGCAGAAGGGCTTCGACGGCTTCATGAAGGGCACCCACATGTCCGAACCGCACACCCTGACCATCCGATTCCCCACACCCGATACGGCGGTCATGGTCACCCAGGGCCTGCGCCCGAGCCCACCCGACGCGCAGCCCGGGCGCGACGAGCAGTCCATCCAGACCCGAGTGGCGGTGCGCACCAACGGAACCTGGTTGTTCACCACCTTCCAGAACACGTGGGTCAAATTCCCAGCCTGACCTCGCCAGAACTCGGCGGAATCAGCAGCACGGCGCGGGCACGTTCACCAGGAAGGCGCCGCGCAGCCGAGTGTCGGTGCCCGGTCCTACAGTGCCGGTCATGACAGCTCCCGACGACGGATCGCCATTCAGCAACCACTTCGAGGACGGGCATGTCGTGAGCCCAGGCCCTGGCTCCTCCCCGTCCTTCCAGCAGTACGTGGGCTCGGCTATGGCAGGCGCGCTCGATGCCCTGCTCTCGCTCGACTCGACGGATGAGGAAGTAGACGATCTGGACGAGCTGGTCTACAAACTGCTCAGTGTCGCAGTAGATTTCGGCCACACCGAGGCCGAAGACCTCATCGAGGACCTCCTTTTCGGCTCCTCGCTCGCCAATGACGACGATCGGTTCGTGCAGGGCAACGCCCACTTCGAACTCGGTCTCGCCTATCTGATGGGAGCCGACGGCCTGCCAGCGGACCTCGACAAGGGCAGGGCCCACCTCGAGAAGTCCCACGCATGCCAGTGGCCATGGCACGTGCAGCAGGGGGAGATGCTGTTGGACGAGTCCCGTGCCATCCTGTCCGCTCCTCAGCTCGCAGTGTTCGACGAGGTATATCGCTCCCGGTGAAAACCGTTGCGGGGTAGACTATTTCCCTAGTTGCTCGTCAGCCGGCCGGTGGTGCCTCCTTGGGGATGTCCACCGGCCGGCGGGCGCGGGGTTCATGCGCCGGAGTCCAGGATTTCGGGCTGCATCCGAAGCGGTCTTTGAACCAGCGAGAGAAAGAGCTGAGTGCGGCGAAGCCGAGGTCCTCGGCGATCTCGGTCAGCGGCCTGTCTCGGTGGGCGACATAGCGTTGAGCGAGTTCGATTCGCGCCGCGTCCACCAGCGAGGTGAAACTCTCCCCGGATTCGGTCAAGTGACGGTGCAGTGTGCGCCGATCCATCCCGAGGCTGCGCGCGACGTAGGTGCTCGAGCAGCGCCCGGTGGGCAACAACGACTCGATCATGCCTCGGACCTGATCGATCGTGGTGGTGTCCTCGCGGGGCAGCAGCGATTCGAGGTATTGACGCGCGTAGGGCCGCAGCAGCGGATCGGACATCGCGTTGGGGGCGTCGAGCTCACGCGAGTAGAACACGACTCCGTTGAACCTGCAGCCGAACTCGACGTGCGGGCCGAGAGCGCGGTGGTGTGCGTCGAGGTCGGCCGGAGCGTCGTGTACGAAGCACACCGTCAGCGGCCGCCAGTCGTCGTGTAGGAACTCGCGCAGTATTCGGCATGTCGCCGCCACCGCGATCTCCGTGCTCTGCCGGCCGAGAGTGAAGTTCGGCGCGGGACCGACCTCGGCTGTGACGAGCCCGTTCTCCTCGATCAGCCGGTTGCGCAATCCCTCGTTGTGCAGGCTGATGTGCCGCATCATGATGCTTACCGCGCCGCGGACGTCCGGTTCCTCGCGAGCGGCCAACGCCACCGGTCCGAGATTGGACATCCCTCGGGCAGCCGCCAGCAGCAGTCCGAAATCCTCACGGCCGGTCACGGCGGCAGACATCTCGAACAGCCGATCGACCGGCTCGACCGGCAACCAGCCCTCCCTGGCAAGCGTCGCGGCACCGATTCCCGCTTCGCGCATCAACGATGACGGATCCTGCCCCAACGTCAACATGAGGTCCACGTAGCCGTTGAGCACGGCTTTGCGGACTTGGTACTGCGCCATCTGCTGCCCCAAATAGTCAAATTTTGTGTCCCATCTAGTGAAGAATATCAGCCTCCTTTCTCGTAGCGTGATCGGCGTCACCCCAACCGGATGAGTGCGGCAACACATTCAGCGCCCACTGGTATGACCGAGACCGCAACGGAGCCATGTCATGACCGTTCAGAGCACCAGCCCCGACCAGCCAGTCCCGACCCCGGTCATCGATCGGATGCGTGAACTCGACACCTGGAACCCGCTGTGGGACCAGCTGTGCGAGTGGGATCCGGAGTGGACCGAGCAATTCATGGCGATGGGGACCACACCGATCCGGCGCGGCGTGTTCACACCGCAGTTCGTGGAGTTGCTCAGTATCGCCATCGACGCGGCGTGCACCCACATGTACTCACCTGGTGTTCGCCGCCATATCCGGGCCGCGCTCGAAATCGGTGTCAGCCGCGACGAGATCCTGACCGTTCTCCAAATGGTCAGCGTGCTCGGAATCCACGCCTGCAACCTCGGCGCGCCGATTCTGGCCGAAGAACTCGAAGCATTCGAGCGCCGCACTCAGGCCTAGGCCGATTGCCCTGCCGATCACCACAATTGAAAGGACTAGATGATGCACTACCTCGACGATTCGCTGCTTCCGGAAACCCAGGAAAAGCTCGTCATCCAGGTCGCCCCGTACGGGCCGGAGTTCCTGCCCGGCGACTCCGATGACATCCCGGTGACGATGGACGAGCAGATCCAGAAGGCCGTCGACTGCTACAACGCAGGCGCCCAGGTGCTGCATGTGCATGTGCGCGAGGAGGACGGCCACGGCTCCAAGCGGCTCGAGATGTTCAACGAGATGCTCGCCCGGCTGCGCGAGGCTGTCCCGGAGATGATCCTGCAGGTCGGCGGCTCGATCTCCTTCGCGCCGCCCAGTGACGGCGACGCGGCGAAGTGGCTGTCGTACGACACCCGGCACATGCTGGCCGAACTCGATCCCAAGCCGGACCAGGTGACCATTGCCATCAACACCTCGCAAATGAACATCATGGAGTTGTTGACCGACGACGACATCGCAGGGACCTCGCTGCAGAACCCCGCTTACTACCGGGCCTATCGGGACATGGTGGTAGAAGCCGGTCCCGAGTTCTACCTCGAACACCTGCGCCGGCTCACGGAGGCGGGTATCCAGCCGCACTTCATGCTCGGCAATCTGACGCAACTCGAGACGGTCGAGCGGTTGATTCGGCGTGGCCACTACACCGGACCCCTCGTGCTGAACTACGTCGCCATCGGCGGCGGCGCCGCGGGAGTGCATCCGGCCGACCTGATCGAGTTCATTCGCCGCACCCCGGACGGTGCTGTGCTGACCATCGAGTCGATCATGCGCAGTGTCACCCCGATGTGCACGATCGCCATGGCGCTTGGCCAGCACGTCCGGGTCGGCATCGAGGACAACCTGTGGGGTCGCAAAGGCGAGCGCCGCACCTCGGTCGAGCAGGTCGAGCAGATGGTGCGCATCGCCGACGGACTCGGCCGAGAGGTGGCCACCTGCAAGGAATCCCGCGACATCTACAAGCTCGACGAGATCTACGGCGGCACCGACGAGGCGCTGGCCAAGATCGGCTTCCCGCCGAACCGCAAGCCGGGGCAGCTCGGCTTCCTGCACCACGCCTGACCAATTACCGACCTGTTCCAACCCCGGGGGCGCGGACGCACGAAGCCCGCGCCCCCAACTGCACTCGGCCATAGGAGCCCCCATGGGCCTGCTCAACACCGCGATCGCCCCCTCGACGACCATGGAGGGTACGACGCGTGAACGAACCCGCGCCTACCCGTGGCTCGTCTTCGCCCTGATCTTCGGGCTACTCCTATCGGACTACATGTCCCGGCAGGTCCTCAGCGCGGTCTTCCCGTTCCTGAAGGACGAATGGGCACTGTCGGATTCGAAACTCGCCTCGCTCAACAGCATCGTCGCCCTGACAGTCGGCGTGCTGGCGTTCCCGATCTCGCTGCTGGCCGACCGGTGGGGACGAATCAAGAGCCTCGTCACGATGGCGGTGATCTGGAGCGCGGCGACACTGTTGTGCGCCTTGGCCGCCAACTACGGACAGATGCTCGGCGCCCGCTTCCTCCTCGGCGTCGGTGAGGCGGCATACGGCAGTGTCGGACTGGCCGTCATCCTCACCGTTTTCACACCGCGCCTGCGGGCCACCATCAGCGGCGCCTTCCTGTCCGGAGCCACCTTCGGTTCGGTCATCGGCGTTGCTCTCGGCGGCATCATCGCCACCCACATGAGCTGGCGCTGGGCATTCACCTCGATGGCGGTTCTCGGCCTGCTCCTGGTGGCGCTGGTTCGGGTTCTGGTCACCGAATCCGGACTCGCTCGCCACCAGGCCGACGAGGCCGTCGCCGAGCAGGCCGCAATGGATACTTACCGCGCGCCGCTGTCGACGCTGGTCACCAACCCGGCACTGCTGTGCGCCTACGTGGGCAGCGGGCTACCGCTGTTCGTCAGCGCCGCCCTCATGCTCTGGCTACCCAGCTACTTCAACCGCTCCCACGGCATGGCCCCCGACAAGGCGGGGACCACCGCAGCGCTGTTCATCGTGCTCATGAGCATCGGCATGATCGTCTTCGGCGGCCTCACCGACCGTCTCAGCCGTGATCGCCCCGCCCGTAAGTGGGTCATCGCGGCCATCTACTGCACCGTATCGGGAGTCCTGTTGTTCGCGGGATTCGGTGGCGCGTCCGGAACGCTGCAGTTCGCGCTGCTCGGAGCCGGGGCCCTCGTCAGCGCCGGCGCCACCGGACCGATGTCCGCGCTGGTCGCCGACCTGGCCCACTCGAGCGTGCGTGCCTCCGCCTTCGGCATCGGCATTCTGGCCAACAACATTCTCGGAATCGCACTGGGCCCGATGGTGATCGGCGCCCTGGCCGACCACATCGGTCTGGAGTCCGCCCTGAGATTGTCGCCCGTTGTCTACATCGGCGCCGTCGCCGCATTGCTGCTCGGCCGGCGGTTGTACCCGGCAGGACGAGCCATGGTCACCGCACTCGGCGCCGCAGATTCTCGCTGAACTCATCCGAGGAACAAACCGTGAACACTACCGTCAACCCGACCGTGGTCCTCGTGCCCGGCCTTGCACCCACCACCGTCGACCATTGGCAATACCTGCTGGCTCAGCGGCTGCCCAAGGCCCGGATCGTCGAGCCGCCCGCCTATGCTCCGCTCAGCCGAGAGGCACGAACGGCCGCACTGGATACCACGGTGAACGCCGTCGCCGGCCCCGTCGTTCTCGTCGCCCACAGCGCCGGGGTCCTGACCACCGTTCATTGGGCCCAGCAACCCACCCGCCCGATCCTGGGTGCGCTGCTGGCCACCCCGCCGGACTTCGAACTGCCCCTGCCCGAAGGGCTTCCCTCCCGCGACGAACTCGAACGTCACGGCTGGAACCCGATTCCGCGACAGCGCCTGCCGTTCCCCAGCATCGTGGCCGCCAGCACCAACGACGCCCTCGCCACTTTCCGGCGGGTCGCTGGAATGGCGGAGGCCTGGGGTGCCCGGCTGGTCGATCTCGGTCAGGTCGGGCACCTGAATCCGGCATCGGGATTCGGACACTGGCCTGACGCCGAAGGATTCGTGAACGAACTCAGCCGCACCCAAACTGCCTCTGTTCGCTGACAGAACGGTCTGTCCAGACCGTCGCGATCTCTCACTCGATAGCCAACCCATCACCGGACCGACCGGGTTCCCCGGTTCCCAGCGGGAAACGATCCTCGAACGCGCACTCGCGCAGGGGCATTCGATACCGCCGGGAGCGGTCCTGAATCGACCACCAACGCCCAACCTCCAGCGGGAATCAGGGCACATGGCACGCACCAACCCCCAGCGGGCGGCGGTCACGAGGGCGCTGCCCAACTCACCAATGAAGATGAGGAAACCCATGAAGATAAGAACAACGGCTCTGACGGCGGCGCTGGCCGCCACTGCCGTGACGGTCGCGGCGGCGACCGCGCAGGCCGCACCCGCGGCCGGCGAGGAATCCGGTGGCGTGCACTACGAAGTCACCCGGAGCGGGGACTCCGCGGTCGTGGCGGTCAGTGGTGGCACGCTGCGCCACGACGACCAGCAACTCGTACTGTTCGACCACACCGACAAGCCGGTCGCCGCGATCCCGCTGACCTACCGAGTCGACGACACCGCCTACCCCATCACCGCCGAAATCGACGGCACCACCGCGACCCTGACACCCTCGCGCGACCACGGACAACCCGTCACACCCGTGGCCGCCAAAGACATCGTCACCGTCGAACAAGCCGCCACCCAGGTCGCCGAATCCTTCACCCCACGCGACGCCCAAGCACTGGGT
>NZ_BDBP01000006.1 GCF_001613045.1 Nocardia lijiangensis NBRC 108240
GTCGCCGTCGCGGACGCGGACGCAGCGCTGCGGCTGGTCTACTGGTCGCGCGGTCCGCGCGGGCCGATGCAGAGCAGCGGCGCGATCTACCTGCCGCCGGGTACGCCGCCGCCGGGCGGATGGCCGATCGTGGCCTACGCGCACGGCACGGTGGGCATCGCCGACCACTGCGCGTTCACCCTGCAGCCGCGTCGCCTCTATCTCGACACCGTCTACCCGGAGTTGCTGCGCGCAGGCTACGCCGTGGTCCTCTCCGATTACGTCGGACTCGGAACCCCTGGCACGCACCCGTACCTGGACGGGCCATCGCAGGCCCGCAGCGTGATCGACGGGGTGCGCGCCGCCCGCGCGGTCGTGCCGGAGCTGAGCGATCGGTGGGCCGTGCTCGGCCAGTCCCAGGGCGGGCAGACCGCGTTGTTCGCCGCGCGCATCGCCCCGGAGGACGCGCCCGAGCTCCGCCTGCGCGGTGCGGCCGCCACCGGGCCGCCGTCGAATATGGAGCGCATCGCGCCGCTGATCGGCCCCTGGGTGCCCCGCCTTCCGCTACGGATGACGACCGCCTACGTCGCCTCGATCATGGCGGGGCTGCGTGCGACGGCGCCCGAACTCGACGTGGACGGCTACCTGACCCCGAGGGGCAGGCACGTGCTGGATGTGGTCGAGAACGAATGCGTCACCGAGGCCGACGCCCTGGTGCGCGACATCTCGATCGGCGAACTGCTGGCGAAGCCGCTGGGGGATCCGGCGCTGCTGGCCGCGGCGCACGCGATGCTGCGGATTCCGACCGAAGGACACACGGTGCCGCTGTTCATCGGCCAAGGTTTGGCCGACCTCGACGTGCCTGCTCCGCTGAGCGCCGGCCTGGTCGCCGAGCTGACGCTGGCGGGTGCGGATCTCCAGGTCGCGGTCTACCCGGGCGACCACCTCGCCACCGCACGCGACTCGCTGCCGGACACGCTGGCCTTCCTCCATCGCGTGCTGGACAGCCCATGAGCGGGATCGGTGCCACGAGCGGGCTCAGCGCCACCCCGTGAGCGGGATCAGCGCCACAGCGACCGGCAGGGCAACCGGCGCAGCTCGGGCCGGATCTTGCCGTCCACGGTGACGGTGAGGCCCGCGTGCAGCGCGGCGGAGGTGAATTCCCACGCCTCGGTGCTGGTCGCCGCGTACTCGAGCACGATCTCGTCCTCGGGAGTGGGTCCCTCGAAATGGACGGTCACGCGCTGGGTCGGCGCGTCCGCGGCACCTCGCCAACGATCCGCGATGGTCTGGGTGACGTCCATGCCACCGTCTCCTTCCGGTCCGGCGCCGCTCCACGCCGGTTACTCGACGGTAGGTCCAGGACCATAGTGGAGAACATGGTCAGTCCCACTGGCTGGACAAGTCACAGGTCTCGCGGTTCTTCGGTGGGGATTCTCACGAGTGTCTGTGCGCGGCGGTCACAGTGTGTCGCCACCAAACCTGTGAATTGTCAACATTCTGCTTGTCGCGTCTGCCATCCCGGCCGCGCGTTGATCAGGATGATCTCCAACGTTGGACCCACTGGGGAGGCACAAGTCCATGAGGAAGGCCCTGCGTTCGATGCGCGCACTCGGCGCCGCGGCGCTCGGAGCGATGTTGGTTGTCGCCGGAACGGGGGTGAGCCACAGCGAACCGCTCTATCCGGCGCCCGATCCGGATCCGTTCTACGCCACACCCGCGGACTTAGCCGACAAGAAGGCCGGTGAGGTGCTCGCGGTGCGCCAGATGCCGCCGCTGGTGACCTTCCCGGACAGCACCATCACCCTGGTGCGCTTCCGTTCGACCAGCTCGCAGGGAACGCCGATCGCAGCCACCACCACGGTGCTCACCCCGAAGGCGCACCGCGCGGATGGCCCGCTGCTGTCCTTTCAGCACATCATCAACGGGCTCGGCGCCGAGTGCTCGGTGTCCCGGGTGCTCTACACCGGCGATCCGAATCTGATCGTGCGCGAGGCGCCCGGCTGGAACGTGCTGCTGCAGCGCGGCTGGAGCGTGGCGCTGCCCGATCACCTCGGCCCGCAGTTCGCCTACGGTGCGGCGAAGCTGGGCGGTCAGATCACCTTGGACGGCATCCGCGCGGTCAAGCAGGTGTCCGAGCTACAGGTGGCGCAGAGCCCCACGGCGATGGTCGGCTATTCCGGCGGCGGGATGGCCACCGCGTGGGCGGCCGCGCTCGCGCCCGATTACGCGCCGGAACTCCAGCTCGCGGGCGCCGCGATGGGCGGGGTGCCGATGAACCTGGTCAAGATGATGGAGGGCTTGGGTCTCGGTTCGCACCCGGTGTTCGGTCTCGCCTTGGCCGCGGGCCTCGGCCTGGAGCGCGAATATCCGGAACGGTTCCCGCTCAGCGAGCAACTCAACGATCGCGGGCTGGCCGCGCGCGACGCCATCGCCAACAGCTGCACCAATGACATCATCGCCGCGGGCGCGGGTCGCGGCGCGATGGACTTCGCGAAGACGACCTCGATGATCGACGACCGCGACGCGCGAGCGGTGGTGGAGGAGAACAGCCTCGAGCTCCATACCGGGGTGCCGCGGACGCCGGTGTTCGAATGGCATTCTCCGATCGACGGATTGGTGCCGGTCGACGCGATCGTGAACACCGACCGCAGATGGTGCGCGGCGGGCGTGCGGGTGCAGGCCGAGCAGATCCCGGTGCCGGATCATCTGACCGCGGCCGTTCTGGGCATCCCCGCCGCACTGAGCTGGCTCGATGCCCGCTTCCGCGGCGAGCCCGCGCCGAGCAACTGCTGAGCCCGGTGTGCGCCGGGGCGCGCGGCCCCGGCGCACATCACGGCAACCGAGCCGAATCCGCCTCGAGGCAGGCCGAATTCGGCTCGGTTGTTGCGATTCGGCGTCATGACACACACAACTCGAGCACGGACCGGCATCCGCCTCGGCGCGCCCGGTTAGCCTGAGTCCCTGCCCCGGCGCGACAGGGGGCATTTCGGGGTGGAAGGCCGCATCTCCCTGGCGCCAGGCGTATCCGACGTCGTCGCACCCAGAGGCGTGTGCCATGAGATGTTTGCGTGCCCTTGTCCTGACGGTGCTGTTCGTCGGTTCGCTGACGACAGGCCACGCCGCGGCGCAGCCGCCCGGCGCACCTGCACCGCCCGCGCCGCCGAATCTGCCCGCGTTGCCCGAGGTTTCGGGATCGCTGCTGCCCGGCCTGCAGGAGCTGATCGATCGGGTGATTCCACCGCCCGCGATCGTCGCGGCGCCGCGACAGGACGGCGCGGTGCTGGAGACCGCAGGGCTCTCACCGGCGCTGGCCGCGCTGCGCGAGGCGGTGCTACCAGCGC
This sequence comes from Nocardia lijiangensis NBRC 108240, assembly GCF_001613045.1. GTDB lineage: Bacteria > Actinomycetota > Actinomycetes > Mycobacteriales > Mycobacteriaceae > Nocardia > Nocardia lijiangensis. Next base: position 3,324 of record NZ_BDBP01000006.1, read on the forward strand.
CGGTGGGCGATCCGATCTTCGACGCGTGGCCGCCCGGCCTCGCCGACTTCACCGAGGGCCAGATCATCGAGGTCCGGGATGTCACCGCCACGGCGAGGTTGCTGGTGCTCGTGCCGTTCCGCCAAGCGCTTCTGATGAAGTACCGCACCACCGACGCGCACGGCAGGCCGTCCTTCGCCACCGCGACCCTGGTCGTGCCCGCGGGCGCGTGGACCGGTCCCGGCCATCGCCCGGTGGTGGTGAACAACCTGCCGATCGATGCGCTCGGCCGCGACTGCACGCCCGGTTACAGCCTGGCCAAGGGCTGGACGGACGACACCAGCGTCACCGACTTCATCCCGCCCACAACGCAATTGGCGGTACTGCGGGGGTATGCGGTGCTGATCCCCGATCACGAGGGCCCGTGGATGGCCTACGCCGAACCGTACGTCGCGGGCCACGCGGTGCTCGACGCCATCCGCGCCGTGCGCAACCTGCTGCCCGAGGAGTTCGGTGCGAGCGGGTTCGGCATGTTCGGTTACTCCGGCGGTGCCATCGCCACGCACGGCGCGGTCAAGCTGATGGCGGACTACGCGCCGGAACTGTCGGAGGTCGTGGTCGGGGCCGCGCTGGGCGGGGTGCCCGCGGACTACGAGATCCTGGCACGCAGCATGAACGGCAATCTGGCCTCCGGGGTCTTCATGGCCGCGGTGTTCGCCATCGGCAGGGAACGGCCGGAGATCCTGGGCCGAATGAACAATCTGGCCGGATGGATCGCGACCTCGCCGGTGAAAGACCTGTGCGGCAGCGGCTTCGGGGCCGTGGGTGTGCTGATGTTGCCGATCGACATCGCCGCGAACTTCGCCGATCCGCTGGGTTCGGAGTTCGCCGCCGAGATCTATCGGGTGACGAGGATGGAAGGCATGCGCTCGGTGGTGCCGCTCTACGTCTACAACGGCGACCAGGAGTTCTGGATCCCGGCCGAGGGCACCCGCAACCTGTACCGCGAGCAGTGCGAGCTGGGTGCCTCCGCGGTCTATCGCGGGGTGTTCGGCGAGCATCTCATCGGAGCGGCGACGGGCTACCCCGAGGCGATGCTGTGGCTGGACGAGCGGCTGCGCGGTGTGCCCGCCCGGAGCGAATGCTGACGTACGGTCGTACCCCCGGACGTTGCGCCTGCGCGCTCTCGCGCGATCTAACAGTATGACGCCGCACCTCCACGCCCCTTCCGCCGCCGAGCAGGCCGCAGCGCTGGTCGGACGGCATTTCCGGTTCGCCGACCACTACGAGGTCGGCCGCGAGAAGATCAGGGAATTCGCCCAGGCCCTGCAGGACGACCACCCGGCGCACTGGAACGAGGACGCCGCGGCGGGCCTCGGCTACGACGGTCTCGTCGCGCCGCTGACCTTCCCGGCCATCGTGTGGCTGCAAATGCAGCGAGCGTTGTTCGAAACCGAACTCACCGGCTACGACATCAGCCAGGTGCTGCACACCGAACAGCAGGTACGGGTGCATCGCCCGATCGTCGCGGGCGACGATCTCGTCTCCAAGTGCTCGTTCGAGTCGTTCCGGCAGTTCGGTGCGATGGACATGCTGGTCATTCGCAACGTGCTCAGCGACAGCGCGGGGCGGGCGCTGCAGACGGCACACAGTACCGTCGTCGCGCAGACCGGCGTCGAGGTGGCGGTTGAACTCGCCGCGGCGGTCGCGGGCGTCATGCAGAAGCCCTCCGGGCAGGGCGATGGCGGCCATTCCGGCCCGGCAAGGATGGCCGAGTGCGGCGAAGGCCCGGCGGAGGTGCACGACACCAGTGACCGGTGCGGCCGGATTCGCTTCGAGGACGTGCGCGCCGGTGATCGGCTGCCCGTGCGCCGGGTGGCGCTCTCGCGCGGCCATCTGGTCCACTACGCGGGCGTCTCCGGCGACACCAATCCCATCCACTTCAGCGACGAGGTGGCCAGGGCGGTGGGGTTGCCCGACGTTGTCTCGCACGGCTTGCTGACCATGGGCCTCGGCGCGGGGTATCTGACGTCGTGGCTCGGCGATCCGGGCGCGGTGGTCGACTACGGCGTGCGCTTCGCCGGTTTCGCCCCGGTCCCCGCGGACCAGCACAGCACCATCGAATTCCGCGGGCGCGTCAAGGAATTGGATCCGGCCGATCGCACCGCGACCGTGCTGGTCACCGCGACGTGCGGTGACCGCAAGCTGTTCGGAAAGGCAAGCGCCCAGGTCCGTTTGGCCTGAGCCGGTTCAGCCGCCTTGGAGCCAGCGCTGCTGCAAGCGCAGATGGTTCTCCCACCACGCCGCAATCGCTCCGGGATCGGAACCGGCTGGGGGAGGGGGCGATTCGCCGGGAAACAGCCCGTCGCCGTCCGGCGCGCCGACCGGCGTGGTCGGTGGGGCGGAGGGCTCCGTCGGTTCCGCGGCAGGGTCCTGCGGATCGGCTGCCGTTGTCGGATGCGGCGCCGAAGTCTCCTCCTCGCGCTGCTCCTGCTCGCCCGGATCGTACGGGTCGGCCGGGTCACCGGGGTCGATCGGCCGCTCCGCGGGCCGCGGCGTCGGCCGCACGGGGTTCGCCGGTGCGCCGGCCGAGGGATCCGTCGGCTCGTGGGTGGACTCGATCTGGATCGGCGGTGCGGCGGGTTCGGCCGTATCCGGCGTGGCAGGGGCCGCGGACCGCTGGTCCGCTTCGCGCACCCACACCGCGTCGTCGGTGACGTTCGAGACCGCGACGCCCGACCCGGCGAGCAGCGCGGCGGCGGCCGCGCCCAGCGGAAGCAGGACACCGGCTCGCCGCCGCCTGCGCGTGGCGATCGCGGTGGCGCCGTTGGGCTGGTGGCCGTGCTCGTGGCCGGGATCCTCCGGCAGCTGGGCGGCCGCGATGCGTGCGGCGCCGAGCGCGACCGCGGTGTGCTGATCGTCGACGGTCACCGCGGGGACCTCGAAGGTGCGCTCGAAGCCGTCGAGCAGCTCGGGCGTCACGGGCGAGCCGCACAGCGCCACGCCGTCCAGCGTCAGGCCTTGGGCCAGCAGCGCCGGACGCACGCGGTCGAGCGCTTCGGCGGCGGGATCGGCTCCGGCGCGCCACGCGCCCGAGCCGAGGATCTGGAAGCGCCCGGCATCGGCGAGGATGAAGGTCAGATCACGGTCGGCGACCTCGAGCATCAGAATGGTCTCGAATCGGTCGAGGTTCGGGTCGTCGCGGACATAGGCGAGCAGCGCGGCGCGAACCGAGACCAGCGAGGACGTCCGCCATCGGCCGGTCGCCAGGTGGGTGACGACGGCGCGCCGCTGGTCCACTGTGTGATAGGTCAGCGCGATATTCTCGATGAGCGAGACGGTCCGGTCGGCCATCGCTTCGAGGACCGCGGTGATCGTCTCGGCCGTCGAGGCGTCGCCGATCTCCCGTTTCACCTCCTCGAGCGGGGCCGATGACGGTTCGTCCGCTGTCGGATGCGAGAGCAGTACCCCACGAACCGTCCACCGGTCCGCTGAAACACCCACGGTTGCCATAGGATCACCCTCTGCCTTCACGAATCTCCTGAAGGATTCGTCGCGGGCCCGTGCACCGATCGGCCCGAGACCTGTCTGCTGCACACTCGATATAGCGGTGGGATGCGCGGAAACGTTAGCTGGTCGAGTGCCGCGGCCCGTCGGAACGCGAAAAATGCGACCGGGTAGGGCACGTTCCCTCGAGGGTGGGTCGTGCCGAGTACCAGTGGTGCATCTCTTCGTCACACCCTGGTCACCGCCGTGCACGTGCAGCTGCACATGCATTCTCGACGACACCGGCCGATGCCCTGGAGAGTCGCAGTGAATACATGGCAGACTCGATGAATGGGTGCGCCGGAAGTACGACATGCGGTCGAATCCCCTTTTCCCGGAAAGCATCCCGGCGTCGATGACGGTCCGACGGTGTTGCGGATGCTGCTCGGCGGGCGATTGCGGCGATTACGAGAGGCCGCACGCATCTCGCGTGAGGACGCGGGCGAGGCGATCCGCGGCTCGCACTCCAAGATCAGTCGCTTGGAGCTGGGCCGCACGGGGTTTCGCGAACGGGACCTGGTGGATCTGCTCACGCTCTACGGGGTGACCGACCCGACCGAGCGGGAGGAGTTCCTCACGCTCGCCCGCCAGGCCAACGCTTCCGGCTGGTGGCACCGCGACAACGACTGGCTGCCCAAGTGGTTCGACACCTACCTGGGGCTCGAACAGGCGGCCAGGCTGATTCGCAGTTACGAGCCGAGAGCGGTGCCCGAGCTGCTCCAGACCGCCGACTACGCGCGGGCGCTGCTGTCGCTGGCGCACCCGAACGAGTCGGTCGCCGCGATCGAACGACGGGTGGCGCTGCGGATGCGCAGGCAGCACATCCTCACCAGGCCGGAGCCGCCGCGGATCTGGGTGATCGTGGAGGAGGCCGCGTTGCGCAGGCGGATCGGCGGTTCCGCGGTCTGGCTCGAGCAGCTCGACCGGCTGCTCGACGCGGTCGACCGGCCCAACATCACCCTGCAGGTGGTCGCCGACCACGTCGGCGGGCCCGCGCTGGCCGAAGGCGCCTTCACCATGCTGCGCTTCACCGAATCCGATCTGCCCGACATCGTCTATCTCCAGCAACTGACCGGCGCGCTGTACCTGGACAAGCAATCCGACCTGGCCGCCTACCGCGCCGTCGCGAACCTGCTCTCCGTGCACGCGGCACCGCCGCAGTACACCCGGGGTCTGCTCGAAGCGCTGCGCGACCGCCAGCCGCCTACCGTGGACGAGCCGACCGGACTCGGCTAGGCCGCGCGGTGCCGCGGCGGAACGGTTCCGGCTGTCAGAACGAGCCGGGCGCGATCGTCCCGATGATCGGATGCTGTGCCGCGTCCTCCGTGCCGCCGGTGAGCAGGCGCTTGAGGATCTTGCCCGTCTCGCCGCGGGGCAGCGCGCTGAGGAAGGTCACGTCGCGCGGCACCGAGAAACGGCTCAGCCGATTGCGGATGTAGTTGCGGACCATGTCCGAATCCAGGCCTGCCCCTTCGCGTTTCACCACGAAGGCGGCCAGGCGCTGGCCGTACTCGCGATCGGGGACGCCCACCACCGCGACCTCGCGGACTTGCGGCAGATAGGCCAGCGCCTCCTCGACCGGGCGCGGGAAGACGTTCTCGCCGCCGGAGATGATCATCTCGTCGTCGCGGCCGGCGATGAACAGCCTGCCCGTAGCGTCCAGAAAACCGAGATCGCCGGTGTCGAGCATGCCGTCGGCCTCGTCCGGTGGCGCGGCGTTGACGTAGCCGTCGAAGAGCATGTGATTGCTCACGAAGATGTGCCCCGTCGCGCCGACGGGCAGCGGCCTGCGGTCCGGGCCGAGCACCGCCACCTTGGTGCCCAGCGGCGGCTTGCCCGCGGTGGTCGGCGCGGTGCGCAGGTCGGTGGGATCGGCGATGCTCGCCCAGGACACCTCGGTGGAGCCGTACACGTTGTAGAGGACGTCACCGTAGGCGTCCATGAAGTCGATCACGGTGCTGGCGGCGAGCGGTGCGCCGCAGCTGGCCACCACCCGCAGGCTGGAGGTGTCGTAGCGGGCGCGCACGTGCGCGGGCAGCTCCAGGATGCGGTGCACCATGATCGGCACCGCGATGAACGTGCTCACCCGGTGTTCGGCGATCAGGCGCAGGCAGTCCTCGGCGTCGAAGTGCGCGGGAAGCACCACCGTGGAACGCAGCGCGGTGCTCAACTGCAGCGCGGCGAGTCCCCAGGTGTGGAACAGCGGCGCGGGGATGAGCATCGTCTCGTCCATCCGCAGCGGAATGCGCGAGAGCAGGGCGGCGATGGTGCTGAAGCCCTTGGCGTGCGGGCGGCGCGCGCCCTTCGGGGTGCCGGAGGTCCCCGAGGTCAGCACGATGAGCTTGCCCGGGTGCGTGGGCTTGCGAAAGCTGTTCTGCCCCATGGCCGCGAGATCGTCGAGGGTCGTTCGCCCCGGCACCGGCTTCGTCCGATCGGTGGCGTAGCGCTGGAGATCGGCGTGCAGGTACTGCACGAGGTGGTCGAATTCGCCGTCCACGAACAGCGCGGTGAGCTTGTCGCGCTGCACCACCTCCTCGATACGCCGGGCGGGCAGGCCGGTGTTCAACAGGGCGACGTCGACGCCGAGCTTGCCCGCGGCGACCATGGTCTCGACCATGCCGCTGTGATTGCGCGCGAGCAGGCCGATGGCATCTCCCGCCTCCAGCCCGAGCATTGCCATGGCGCCTGCGATGGCGTTGGTGCGCTCGTGCATCTCGTCGAAGGTGCGTGCGCCGTGCGCGTCGATCAGTGCCGTGCGCTGCGGTGCGAACGCGGCCGCCGCGGCGTAGCCGCCCGCCAGGTTGAATCCCCATTCCGAGAGCCTGCGCAGCTGTTTGAAGCCGAGGGCGGGACGATGGGCCCGCAGCACGCCGGTGGTCATCATCTGCTTGGCCACCTCGGCGCGGCGGCGGACGGGGGAGTTCTCGCCGTTCACCACGACCGAGGTCGCCGCGCCGCGCACCAGATCGGCGATCCGGCGCATGCCGCGCTCGGTCCAGGCGATGATCGCGCCGTTGCCCGCTGCCGCGACGGCCGGATGGATGCGGCCTGGACCGAAGAAGGTGACCGAGATCCGCGTCCGTTCCTCGGTGCCGCGCAGCCGGATCGAGACGAAGCTGCCCAGCGTCGGGCTGACCAGCTCGAGGCTTTCGTACCAGCGCCCGATACGCAGCTGGATCACCTGGGTGCGGACACCGCGCTGGGCGGTGCCGACCCGGAAGCGCAGCATCTGATGCCCGCCCGCGGATTCCAGCGGATCGCACGCACCGATTCCGGGAAAAACGCGGGGGTAGGTCTGCGGCTCGCGGAGCAGATCCCACACCGCCTGGCGGGGGATCGGAAATTCCGCGGTCACATCGATGACATCGGTAACCACTGGCGTGCAATTCTCGTCGGCCGGTTCGAACAGCTCGGGTCGGCGGAGAATTCATTTGTATCTCCCGGCGCAATATTGGTCAAGAGTCCGGTGTTTGGCCTGGTAGGCAACTGTTTCCGCGCCTATTCACCGGGGAATTCGACTGTGGTCGAACACAACTGGACGTGGCCTGCGCGGTTTCTGGGACGGCAATTCCGGAGATGCACACGGAGGGGTTTTCCGGGCAATTTTGGAAAGCTTTGTGAGAACTCATAAGCGGGCTTCGCGGGAGGCTGTCGTTCCTCCGATCGCGCCGCGAGGCGATCGTCGCCGAAGCGAACGCCGGGCACCTTGCCTCGCCCCCGGATTCCCGGGGCGTTCCGGCTGCTCGTCGGCGGGTAGTGCTCGGGTGTGAGGTTCGGATCGCGATCGAGGGAAACTAATGTCCCAACGGGACAATATTGCTACCATGGAGGCATGGGCATCGACGACGACGTCGACCTGGACGGCCGCAGGCTGCGTACACGGCGCAGCCGCGAGGCGTTGTCGCGGGCCGCGTTCGACCTGCTGACCGAGCGTGGTCTTGCCGCGGTGAGCGTGGAAGACATCGCCGAGCGCGCGGGCGTCACCCGGCGCACCTTCAGCCGCCACTTCCCGTCCATCGAGGCGGCCATCCTCGGCGACATCGACCAGGACATGCATCTGCTGAACGAGGCGCTGGCCCGCCGCCCCGCCCACGAGCCGCCGCTGCGGGCCTACCGCAACGCCGTGCACGACTGGCTGACCGCCGAGTACGCCGGGGCGCGGGCGGGGCTGCTGACCCGGCGGTGGGCCCTGTTCCAGCGGTTCGACGAGGAACCGGCCCTGCTGGCGGGCTATCAACGCATCCGCAACGAGGGGCAACGCGAATCGGTGCGCATCCTGGCTATCCGCCTCGGTGTGGACCCGGCGGAGGACCTGCGCCCGGCGACCGTCGTCGCGGCCTGCTCCGGGCTCATTGTGGCGGCCCTGCAGACCTGGGCCGCGGGGGTCGCCCCGGACGGCCTGCCCGACCTCATCGAAGGCTTCTTCGACACCCTCGCCGGGTTGGCCGACGACATCGAGTACGAGGAGTCGGCGTCATGACCGCTGAGCGCTCGGCCGGATCGGCGGGCATCGTGCGCCGGACCTGCCGTCGGATGGGGTTGGATCGCAATCCGATGCGCCGCCGCGAGGACCGGCTGCAATCCGCGGTCGGCATGCTGCTGACGCTGCTGTTCCTCGTCGTCGTCCCGCTGGTGGCGATCGGGATCGGCGGACGGGTCTACGACACGGAATCCCGTGTCGTCGAAAGCCGTATCGCCGAACTGCACCGCGTCGACGCCACCGTGGTCGAGGTGGGCAAGGCGCCACTGTACGCCCCGATCACGCCGGCACGGGTGTCCTGGGTGGACGGCGACGGCGTCACGCACCTCGACGACTACCGATCCAGCGCGTTGGTGAAACCCGGTGCGACCGTGAGCATCTGGCTCGATCGAGGGGGCCGGGTGGTCGAGCCGCCGTCGGAGACGCGGGCGCTGAGCCGCGCGGTGCTGATGTCGGGCGCGGTGGCCTGCACGGTACTGGTGTGCTTCACGTCCGCGTACTACCTGCTGCGCTTCGGCCTGGACCGCAGGCGTGTGCGCCGGTGGGAAACCGAGTGGGCGACAGTGGGACTCACCTGGGGCGGCCGTGGCACGGCCTGATCTTCCCGGTCACGGGAGCGCGGCACACATGCCGCGGAAGTGCGGCGTGCCCGCCGGGTAAGGGTAGGGAACAAACCTCGGCAGGCACGCCACTGTGTCCGGCCGCTGCGCGGCGAACGAGGGCCGGACACGAATCCGAGGTTAGGCGATGGGATCACCCGATGTCGCCGCACGAACGAACATCCGGCGATCCCACGACCCATCACCGGATGTGTTGTGAGACAGCACAACCGGTGTTTTCGGCTAGACGGGGAAGAGGCTGTGCTTGCGCGGGTTGTGCTTCGGCTTGGGGTCCTTGTCGCGCAGCAGCCGCAGCGCCTTGCGGATCTCCAGACGGGTCTGCGAGGGCTCGATCACCGCGTCGATGTAGCCGCGCTCGGCGGCGATCCACGGCGTCGCCATGGTGGCGTTGTAGAAGTCGATCATCTGCTCACGCACCGCGGCGCGCTGATCGGCGGGCGCCGCCTCCAGCTGCTTGCGGCCGATGATGCCGACCATGCTCTCGGCGCCCATCACGGCGATGCGCGCGGTCGGCCAGGCCAGGCTGATGTCGGCGCCGAGCTGCTTGCAGCCCATTACCGCGTAGCCGCCGCCGTAGGCCTTGCGGGTCACCACCGTCACGATCGGCACGGTGGCCTCGATCACCGCGCGGAAGAACCGGCCGCCGCGCTTGATGACGCCGTTGCGCTCCTCTTCGATGCCGGGCAGCACGCCGGGGGTGTCCACCACGAACACCAGCGGCAGGCCGTAGGCGTTGCACAGGCGGATGAAGTGGGTGGCCTTGTCCGAGCACTGCGCGTCGAGGGCACCGCCGAGCACCATCGGCTGATTGGCGACCACGCCGACGCTGCGGCCGTCCACCCGTGCGAAGCCGGTGATGAGGTTCTGCGCGGTGCCGGCGCTGACCTCGTGGAAGGCACCGTCGTCGAAGATGCGCACGAGGATGTCGTGCATGTCGTAGCCGACCTTGTCCGAGTCCGGGATGATCGAGTCCAGCTCGAGGTCGTGCTTGGTCCTCTCCGGTTCCAGCCCCGGGTTGACGATCGGCGGCTGCTCCAGGCAGCTGGAGGGCAGGTAGCCGAGGTACTCGCGCACCCAGTCGAACGCGGCGCGCTCGCTGGTCGCGACGTGGTGCACGGTGCCGGTGCTCGCCTGCACGGCCGCGCCGCCGAGCTCTTCGGCGCTCACGCTCTCCCCGGTCACCGCCTTGATGACCTCGGGGCCGGTGACGAACATGTAGGACTTGTCGGTCGCGACCAGCACGTCCATGTTGACCGGGCCGTACACCGATCCGGCCGCGCATTTGCCGAGCATGATCGCCACCTGCGGCACGAAGCCGGACAGGTCCTCCTGGCGGCGGCACATCAGCGCGTACCAGGCCAGCGAGGCGACCGCGTCCTGGATGCGGGCGCCGCCCGAGTCGTTGATCGCGATCACAGGGCAGGCGTTCTCGTAGGCGAATTCCATCGCCGCGGCCACCTTGCGGCCGAACATCTCGCCGACCGAGCCGCCGTGCACGGTCTGATCGTGCGCGATCACCACGACCGGCCTGCCGTCGATGTACCCGCGGCCGGTGACCACGCCGTCGCCGTACATGGCGTTCTTCCCGCCCAGCTGGCGCATCAGCGCGCCCATCTCCACGAAGGTGCCGGGGTCGAGCAGCATCCGGACGCGCTCCCGGGCGCTGGGGATCTCCTTGGCCTTGCGTTTCGCGATCCCGGCCTCGCCTGCGGGCTCCTCGGCGAGCTCCAGGATCTCCCGGAGCTGCTCCAGCTTTTCTCGCGTACCGGTCATATGTCTGGGTCGTCCTTCCCACTCGACGTTGCGCCCGGTCCGCGGTACGGAGGCGCGGCGCTCGATGCTATCGGTGATGAGACGTGTGGCACAGTCGGGCCACCCTTTCTCATGCGACAACTCCCAGCGGGCTTTGCCGTGCTCTTGGTCGGATGTCCTATCGCTCCCGCGACGCGTGAAGTTACGCGTCCGGGCAGAATTTCCGACCGGTCCGAAAAATATTCGACGGACCGGCGCCTGCCGGGACTCGCATATTTTCGCACAGTGCGGCCGGGCCGATCGAACCTCCCGGTCCGTATGCTGGCCACCGCGCGAAAAGCCGTGATCTGCTTGTGATTAGGCCCAACACGCGGTGTGCGGGCTGATGAAATGCCCGGAAGTCGGTAACACACAGCGATTTCGGCGCGATCGCCGCTACTGTTCGACAGTCATGGCGGGCACACAGGCCGGTTCGGGCACCAAGACACTTCGTACGAAACTCGTGGAACACCTGAGATATCCGGCGCGCGGGGTACCGCCCGGTGATCTCGCGACGATAACGCGCAGCTGTCTCGCCGACGCGATGGAAGCGCTCGACCCCGGTACATTTGCGGCTCCTCCGGAACCGGCGGAGATCGCCGGAACCGCAATTCACTGGGCGCGCGAAGGCATCGCGCTGGAAACGGTGCTCGGGGCGTATCACGACGGGATTCGCACCGGATTGGAATTCCTCGCCGCGCAGGCGGGCGACGCCGGCTCCGATCAGGTGGTGGCCGGGGCCGGGTTGATCGTCCGTGCACTGGAAATGGTGACGGTTGCGGCCTCGACGGCCTACGTCGAGGAACACCGGCTGGTCGCCAAGGAGCATCAGACGGCGGCCCAGACCCTCGTCTCGGCGCTGCTGAGCGGGCACGGTGTGGCCCAGCTCGCCCGGCAGACCGGCATCAGCGTCGCGCCGACTTACCAGGTGGTCGCGGTGTCCATACCGCCGCACAGCGACGAGTTGCGCCCCGGCGGCGGGGCGACGGCCGGGCGGCGCAAGCTGCGCAGAGTACAGGCTGCCCTGGCCAAGCCGCTGGGCTCGCGAGCGCTGTCGCTGTTGTCGACCGAGGGTGGCACCGTGCTGGTGCCGATCGATGATGTCTCCGCGTTGACACCCCTGGCGATGACGGCCGAAGTGCTCGAGGTGGTGAGCGAGGCCGCCGAGGTGCCGCTGACGGCGACCATCACCGCCGGAGTTCGTTGCCGCATACCGGAACTCGTCGGGCGCGTGCACGATCTGCTCGGCCGGATCCGGGCGGCGAACCGTCCTCCCGGCCTGTATCCGATGGCCGACCTGGGGGAATCGATCGGTTGTGACACGCCCCAGCGGGCCGGTGGGGCCGTAGTCACGTCCTCCAACAAACACGGAATCGGGCGTCCGGCCTGAGTTTTCGGCCTTATCGTCGGAGGCGCCTCGACATGCGAGGCGGCAAGGAGTGACCAGTGAGCACCGCGTCGACCGATCTGGACCTGTTGCGCGAACTGGAACCCGTCGCGGAGCGTCTGCTCGACGACCACCTCCGCAAGGCGAAGCCCTGGAATCCGCACGACTACGTGCCGTGGGACGAAGGCCGCAATTTCGCCGCACTCGGCGGAATCGATTGGGAGCCGGGACAATCCGCTCTGTCCGAAGTCGCCAGGGTCGCGATGGTCACGAATCTGCTCACCGAGGACAATCTGCCCTCCTATCACCGGGAGATCTCGGAATCCTTTTCGCTGGACGGTGCTTGGGGTACGTGGGTCGGCCGCTGGACCGCCGAGGAGAACCGGCATGCTATCGTCATGCGCGATTACCTGGTGGTCACGCGCGCGGTGGATCCCGTAGCGCTGGAGGCGGCGCGGATGCAGCACATGACCACCGGTGTCGCGAAACCCGTGAAGGGGCCGCAATTTCTGCGTTCGGTGGCGTATGTGACAGTGCAGGAATTGGCGACCAGAATAAGCCACCGGAATACCGGCAGCGCGTGCGATGAACCCGTCGCGGAGCGTATGCTGCAGCGAATCGCCGCCGACGAGAACCTGCATATGATCTTCTATCGGAACGTGAGCGCCGCGGCGCTCGACCTCACGCCCAACGCGATGCTGCGCGCGGTCACCGACGTCGTCACCCAGTTCCAGATGCCCGGTCTGACGCAGCCCGGCTTCCGCCGCAACGCCGTGCTCCTCGCCAAGCACGGCATCTACGATCTGCGGCAGCACCTGGATGTGGTGGTGCGCCCCGTGCTGCGCGCCTGGAACGTGTTCGAGCGCACGGATCTGTCCGGTGACGGTGAACGGGCCCGCGACGAATTGCACGCCTACCTCGAGGACCTGGAGGGGCGGGCGCGTCGTCTCGACGAACAGCGGGAACGTGCCGCCGCCCGGCGAGCGGAGGGAGTCGCCGCCAGCTCATGAACAATCGAGTATCGATCACCGTGGCAGCGCTGGCCTTGTGCGCCGCCACGACCACCGGACCCGTGCTCGCCCAGGTGCTCGCCGCGCCTGCGAGCCCCATGGCCGCGCCGACCCAGGCGCCCGCGGTCGATCCGAAGATGACCAGGACCGGTCTGCTGAGCATCGAGACCCTCGGTCCGCGGCGTGACCGCCTGCACATCACCTCGGCCGCGATGGGCCGGGTCATCGCGGTCGACGTCCTGCGCGGGTCGGGCACGGGTCCGCGGCCGACCCTGTACCTGCTCGACGGGGTCGACGGCGACCCGACCTCCGGCTGGCTCACCAAGGGCGGCGCCGAGCAGTTCTTCGCGGACAAGCCGGTCGACGTGGTGCTCACCACCGGCGGCACCGGCAGCATGTACAGCGACTGGCAGCGCCACGACTCCGCACTGGGGCTCAATCGCTGGGAGACCTTCCTCACCGACGAGCTGCCGCCGATCGTGGAATCGCTGCTGAAGGCCGACGGCCGCCGCGCCATCGCGGGCGTCTCGATGGGTGCGCAGGCGGCGATGATGCTCGCGCAACGTCATCCCGGCCACTACCTCGCCGTCGCCGGAATGAGCGGCTGCTATTCCACCGCCGATCCGCTGGGGCACGCGGTCACCACGATCACCGTGGCCTCGCGCGGCGGGAACGCGGAAAACCTCTGGGGCCCACCGAATTCCACGGAATGGGTGGCACACGACAGCCTGCTCGGCGCAGACAAGCTGCGCGGCACCGCCATCTATCTGTCCGCCGCCTCCGGCGCACCCACCGGCGCCGACCTGGCCGCGGTGGCGGCGGCGCCGTCGGTGGTCGATGCGCTGCGCCTCGCTGGGGGAGGCGCAGCGCTCGAGGCGGG
>NZ_BDBP01000007.1 GCF_001613045.1 Nocardia lijiangensis NBRC 108240
CGTGCACCGAACGCTTCGCCGCCCGGCTCGCCGAATTGCAGATCCCCGCCGAAGTCGAGTACTCGGATGCGGGCATGCACACCTGGCCGGATTTCGAGGCTCAGCTGCCCCGCGCGTGGCGAGTGCTGGCCGAGGCGCTGGGGGTGCCGCGGTCCGGCTGACCGCCGCCGGCGGAATGGGCGAGCGGCGGGCGCGTTGAGAACAGGTATGACCGCAGCACTGCCCTCCGTCCGCTTCTCCATCCTGGACCGCTCGCGGGTGCGGCGCGGGCAGTCGCATCCGGCGGCGCTGCGTGAGACGGTCGAGTTCGCCCGGCTGGCCGAGGAGTGGGGCTATCACCGGTTCTGGGTTTCCGAGCATCACAGCGTGCCCGGTGTCGCCGGGTCGGCGCCGACCGTGCTCGCGGCCGCGGCGGCGGCGAGCACCTCGCGCATCCGGATCGGCACCGGCGGGGTGATGCTGCCGAACCATCAGCCGCTGGTGGTCGCCGAACAGTTCGGGGTACTGGAATCGCTCTACCCGGGCCGGATCGACATGGGCCTCGGCCGGTCGGTCGGCTTCACCGACGGGGTGTGCCGCGCGCTCGGGCACGGCAAAGCCGACGCCGACGACTTCGACGACCAACTCGCCGCGGTGCTCGACTACTTCGCGCACGGCAGACAGGGTGTGCACGCCTGGCCCGCCGAGGGCCTGCGGGTGCCCGCGTTCCTGCTCGCCACCGGCTCCGGCGCGGAACGGGCCGCGCGCTTCGGGCTGCCGCTGGTCGTCGCGGCGGTGGCCGGTACCGATCGGATGGTCGAAGCGATCGATCGGTACCGCGCGGGATTCCGCGAAACAGTGTGGGGGAGTGCGCCGTACGTCGTGGTCTCGGGAACGGTGCTGATCGCCGACAGCACCGAGGAGGCGCGACGGCTGCTACTACCCGAAGCCTGGTCGAGCGCCTACTCGCGGACCCGCGGCGAATTCCCGGTCTTGCTGCCGCCGGGGGAGATCGAGTCGGAGCCGATGACCGATCGTGAGCGCCGCATGGTCACGGAATCGATGCGGGATCAGATCCACGGCACCGAAGACGAGGTCGCCGAGGCGCTCGAGCAGTTGGTGACGCGGACCGGAGCGGACGAGATCCTCGTGCACACCAGCACCTACGACCGCGCGGCGCGCCTCGAATCGCACCGGCGGCTGGCCCGGCTCACCGGTCTCCTTCCCGCCGCGGGGCAGCGGGCCGCTTAGTCCGGATGCGGGGCCGCCTCAGCCGAACCGCGCTTCGGCGGCGGCATACCCGAACAGCCGACGGCCCTCGCAGCGCAGGTCCACCGCCAGGGTGGCGGCCCGCTGGCGGCCATCGAGCGCCGTCACCCGGCCGCGCAGCGCCAGGCGGACACGGTGGGCGGGCCGGATCCGCAGGCCGTGAACGCCGGGGGCGACCTGGGTGCGGAGCCTGGTGACGGCGGCGGGATCGCCGAGCCAGTCGGTGAGATACCCGGTGGCAAGGCCGAGTTCGTACATCCCCGGCGCTTCCGCGTTCGACAGGCCGGTCACGGCGGAGTATTCCGCGAGGTCCGC
Organism: Nocardia lijiangensis NBRC 108240; assembly: GCF_001613045.1. Lineage (GTDB taxonomy): Bacteria > Actinomycetota > Actinomycetes > Mycobacteriales > Mycobacteriaceae > Nocardia > Nocardia lijiangensis. Next base: position 1,564 of record NZ_BDBP01000007.1, read on the forward strand.
CGCGGACACCTCGAGCAGCCGGACCGGCAGTTCGTCGCCGACCGCGAGGGCATCGAAATCCACTGCGGTACAGGGCGTTCGATCGCGTGTGGGCGGTGTCGACGCCTCGATCGGCCGCTGGTCCGCGAAGAACTCCGCGATACCGGACGCGGCGCCTGCGGCACGCACCCGTCCGAGTAGCGTCGTCGTGCCGGTCTGCAACGCGCACCCGCCCCGATCGACGAGCGCGCTCCTGATCGTGAGTACCTCGTAGTCCGAGAAGTAGCGCGAGGATTCGACGTGCACCCGGCAGTCCAGGTCATCGCCCGCCACCAGCGGCCGGGCCAGGTCGAGCACGTGGTCGGCGTGCAGGATGCGCGGCCCTTCGGCGCCGGTGCGCGCGGCATCGAGCAATTGCCGGTGCACGTGTCCGAGGAATACGGCGGCGAATGTCGGGGGAGCGACGAGACCGGAGAACCCGAGCCCCCGCGCGGCGTCGTCGCGCAGGCATGCCGGATGGAGATGGCGGACAGCGCGGGTGAATTCGCGAATTGTCTCGGACCGCACCACACAGCGCGACGATGCTCCATTGCGAGACAGGGGCGTGACGAGGTCGTTCATATTTGCTCCAGAAATGCTGTGCCGTCGAGAATTGTTCGGTCGTCAGGCAGGGTGTGCGATCAGCCATTCCGCCATCGCCTGCGCCTCGCTGACGCCGTTGCGTGAGTTTCCGCCGGTCACGATGACAGGCGAGGCGGGAGCGAGCAGCGCTTGCACGAGCGGTCTCGTAGGAACGTTGTCCACCACGGCATCTCCATCGATCGACCATCGACCGGTGCTCGATGGTGGGGAAGCGTCGCTCCATGATTGCGCGGAATCGGTGTGACGCATCGTGATCGTGGCGATATCTGAGAGATCTCATCGTCGGGCGACCACTCGATTGGAGGGTTGCACTTCCGGTTGTGCGGCATACCGGAATTCCGTGCCGCGGTGTTGTGACCGATCGGTGGGGGCGCCTGCCCGGCGGGCACTGTGCACGTTCCCTATGGCCGCGGCAAACGTTTCGTGAGGTGTCCAGATACCTGGCGGCGGTGTGGGTTTCGGTGTTTCTCCGGTCCTAGCGTTGGCGCAGTTTCAGTCCCGCCGACCGGCGCTGTGGCGCTGTGGAACTGAGAACCCAGAACCGAAGGACCGAAGGAACGACATTGTTCCCACCGAAAGGCATCCGATGAAACGAAGTACCTGCGGCCGCACGTTCGGCGCCGCGGCGGTGTCGATCGTCTCGGTGCTCGCCATGAGCTTCACCGGCGTCGCCGCCCAGGCCGGGCCGGAACCCGCGCCGACCGAACAAGCCCTCGCGGAACTCATCGCCGCGGGTCGCAAGGCGGCGCCGGTCACCGGGTCGGGCAGCGGGGGCTCCGGGTCGGCCTGCACCTCCGGCAGCGGCGCAGGCTCGGGCAACGGGTCGGGCAACTGCTTCGGCGGATCCGGAAGCAGCTCCGGATCCGCGGGCGGATTCGCCAGCGACACAGTCGGTTACGGCCCGCCGATGACCGCGTGGCTGGCCGCGTTCGGCTACGGCCTGACGCACCCGGACGTCGCACCGCCCGGCGCCAACGACTGGCACTGCAAGCCGACCGCGGAGCATCCCCGTCCCGTGGTGCTGCTGCACGGCACCTGGATGAACGCCTACAACGGCTTCGCGTACATGGGGCAGCCCATCAAGGACGCGGGCTTCTGCACCTTCACCTTCAATTACGGCCGCGCCAACCTGCTCCAGGGCGGCGGTCTGGGCTCGGTGCTGCCCGGCGTGATGGGCACCGGCTACATCGGGGATTCGGCGAAGCAGCTGGCCACCTTCGTCGACCGGGTGCTCGCGGCCACGGGCGCCGACAAGGTCGACATCATCGCCCACTCCCAGGGAGGCGCGATGGCCAACTGGTACACCAAGTTCGAGGGCGGTGCGGCCGAGGTGCGCAACCTCGTCACCTACGGCGCCACCCACCACGGCACCAGCCTGGTCGGGATCGGCGCGCTGGGCCGGGCCATCAACAACTTCGGCATCGACATCCTCGGTTTCATCGAGATCTTCGTCGGCCACGCGGGCATCCAGCAGACCGTCGGCTCCGAGTTCGTGCAGAAGCTCAACGCCAACGGCGACACCGTGCCCGGGGTGGACTACACGATCGTCGGCACCCGCTACGACGAGATCACCAACCCCTACGACCTGACCTTCCTGCAGGCAGGCCCCGGCGTGCAGGTGGACAACATCACCCTCCAGGACGGATGCGAGCAGGACGTCTCCGACCACCTCACGATGATGTACTCGCCGCGGGCGCTCTCGATCGCGCTGCGGGCCCTCGACCCGGCGGGGCATCCGCAGCTCGAGTGCACGTTCAATCCCTGGCTGATCGGAGGTGGTGGCGCGCTGTGACCTGATGACCGGTCGGGCGGTCCGGATGTCAGGCGGGAACCTCGAACCCTCCTGTGCAGGCGCGACCCGACTGCCCGGCGCCGAGCCCACCGAGCGGAGTAACGCACGCACTGCCGCCCGGTGGGTTTCGGCGTGGACATCGCGGATTCGGGGTCGACTTCCTATGCCCGGCTCGGTCAGGGCGTCGGTTCCGCGGCTTTCCGGGCTTGGATGGTGTCGAGAGTGTCGAGCGCTCCTCGGCACCAGTCGACCCAGAGTTGTTCCATGGCGATGCCGGCTTTGAGGACGAGGTGTCGCAGAGCATCGGCATCGGTGTCGACGCTCGAGAAATCGCGGGCCTCTCTCTCGGTGTGATCGGCCAGATCGCCGGCGTGCACGGCGAGGTGGTGTTCGATGACCGCCCGGAGACCGTCGAGGTCACCGACCGAGGCCGCTGCGCGCGTTTTCACGATGAGCGATTCCCGGGGGTGTGTGGGCTCGTCGATCTCGCCGGTCCACACACGCAGGGCGGTCGTGCCGGATTCGGTGATGGTGAAGCGTTTCGGCTGGCCGCGTTCCGGTCGTTCCGGCTGTGGTGCTTCGGCGATCAGACCGGTGGATTGGAGCCGGTCGAGTTCGCGGTAGATCTGCTGGTGGGAGGCCGACCAGAAGTATCCGTAGAGCCGGTCGAAGCGCTTGGCCAGATCGAAGCCGCTGGATTCGCGTTCGGCCAGCGCGGTAAGGATCGCGAACCGCAGTGCCATTCCCCGAATCCTAGTGAACTCGCCGGACGGCGCGTTCGTCAGTAGCCGGCGAACACGGGGGCGGACTTGGTCAGGAACGCGGTCACCGCGGTCCTGTGGTCGCGGGTGCGGTGCGTGCGGGTCATCTGGTTGGCTTCGAATTCCACCGCGGCGTCGAGGGTCGTTCCGCCGGCGTTGTTCACCGAGGCCTTGATCGCCGCCAAGGCTGTGGTGGGCCCGGCGGCCAGTTCGTCGGCCAGCGAGCGCCAGGTCGTGTCGAAATCGGTGTCGGCCACGACCTGGTGGACGATGCCCAGGCGCAGGGCTTCGGCGGACCCGATGACGCGGGGGCGCAGCAACAGGTCGAGCGCGGCGGCACGCCCGGCGATCCGGGGCAGGGTCCACGACATGCCGGTGTCGCAGGACAGCCCGATTCCGGCGAAAGCGGTGGTGAAGGCCGCTGATTCGGTGGCGATGCGCAGGTCGCATGCCAGCGCCAAGGCCATGCCCGCGCCCGCGGCTGTTCCGTTGACAGCCGCGATCACCGGTTTGGGCATGCTCATCAGCAGCTGCACGATCGGGTTGTAATGCTCGCGCACGAGGTCTCCCAGGACGATTCCTTTCGGAACGTCCGGTAGTTCGCGCAGATCCTGCCCGGCGCAGAACGCGCGACCGCTGCCGGTGAGGACGACCGCGCGCACAGCAGGATCCGCGGCCGCGGCGGCGAGGTCTTTTCGCAGCCGGCTGCGGGCCTCGGTATCGATGCTGTTGAACTGCTGCGGCCGGTTGAATCGGAGGATGGTGGTCGCGCCTTCGGTGCGGGTCTCGATCGCGGCAGGGCTCTCGGTCATTTGTTCGTCGATTCCTTCTCGAGGTCATGGAGTGGCGTCGCGAGGTGGCCACCGTTGGGTCGGTCCGGCTCCAGCGGGAGGCCGCGGTGTCGCTGTGGTGCGAATCGAGCACGATCGGCTGCGCCGGTGAGCGCCGGATGCCGACATCGAAACCCGATGCGGGGGATGGGGAAACGAGCGGCGAGACGCCGCCGCAACGAGGGGTGAACTCGACGGTATTCCCTCGGCCGCGTTTGTGCAATAAGTTGCATAAACTGTGTCGGCGATCACCGTCGAGCCGCGGCGGTCGCTGGAGCGAAACTCCGCTGCGGCCTTGGCGGTGCACTCTCGGCGGCCCTCGGCGTGACTGGTGTCACATATTTATGCAACTTGTTGCACAATGGAGTTCGGCGCACCTAGTCTCGGGACACCGCCGCCGCCCCCGGGGTCACCCCGCGTCTGTCAGCGAGCCCGGCGACCCATCCCATTCGACGCGCAAGGAGAGCCGCGCATGGACATTCAGTTCGATTTCACCGGCAAGAAGGTCGTGATCTTCGGAGGCACGACCGGTATCAACTTCGGCATCGCCGAGGCATTCGCAGCCCATGGCGCGGCCGTGGTGGTGGTCAGCCGCAAACGCGCCAACGTCGACGCCGCGATCGAAAAGCTCGAGCCGCACGGCGTGCCGGTCGGCGGCTTCGTCGCCGATGTGCGCGACATGCAGGCTGTGGAAGAGGTTTTCGAGTCGATCCGCGCCGAGTGGGGCGCCATCGATGTCCTGATCTCGGGTGCGGCGGGAAACTTCCTCGCCGAGGCCTCGGCGCTGTCGTCGAACGGGTTCAAAGTGGTCGTCGACATCGACCTCAACGGCACCTTCCACGTGCTGCGGGCCGGGCTCGACTATCTCGCTCCCGGCGCGTCGGTCATCAACATCACCGCACCGCAGGCCTCGATCCCGGTCCGCTACCAAGCCCACGTGTGTGCGGCCAAAGCCGGTGTCGATCAACTGACCCGGGTGCTGGCACTGGAATGGGGCGCCAAGGGCATCCGCGTCAATGCCATCGCTCCCGGCCCGATCGCCGGCACCGAGGGGATGGCGCGGCTGACTCCACACGACGACGGCACCGCCATCAAGACGGTTCCGCTGGGCAGGCTCGGCACCAAAGACGATGTCGCCGGCCTGGCGATGTTCCTGTCGTCCTCGGCGGCGCGCTACATCTCGGGGGCGATCATCCCCTGCGACGGTGGCGGGTCGGGCGAAAGCGTTCTGCAGATCCAGGAAGCCGGGCGCTTCCTGGCCGTCGCGGCCGCGGCGCACCAGTAGTTCGCTTCCGCGACAACACCTTCCGGCTCGATGCCGACCCGCGCGGCTCGGCGCACGACCACCTATCCGTCACTATCACGTAAGGACCGACATGAAACGGCTCATCTTCGACACCGAACACAACGACTTTCGTGAGCTTGTGCGCACCTTCCTCGCCAAAGAGGTGTTGCCGCACTACGAGCAGTGGGAAAGGGACGGCGCGGTGTCCCGCGAGGTCTGGCTCGCCGCCGGGCGCCAGGGTCTGCTCGGCCTGGCGGCACCGGAAGCGTTCGGTGGCGGCGGCACCAGCGATTTCCGCTACAGCGCCATCATCGCCGAAGAACTCGCCAGCGCGGGCGCCGCGGGCCTGGCGCTGGGACTGCACAACGACATGGTCGGCTCCTATCTGATCGGGCTGAGCAACGAGGAGCAGAAGAAGCGCTGGCTGCCGGGCTTCTGCAGCGGCGAGAAGATCGGCGCGATCGCCATGACCGAACCCGGAGGCGGTTCCGATCTCCAAGGCATCAAGACCCACGCCGAAGACCACGGCGATCACTGGTTGCTCAACGGTTCCAAGACCTTCATCTCCAACGGCATCCTCGCCGACCTGGTCGTCGTGGTCGCCAAGACCACTCCCGAAGGCGGGTCGCGGGGCCTGTCGCTGCTCGTGGTCGAACGCGGCATGGCGGGATTCGAACGCGGCCGCAATCTCGACAAGCTCGGACAGAAGGCCCAGGACACCGCCGAACTGTTCTTCAACGATGTCGCGGTGCCCAAGGCGAACCTGCTCGGCGAACTCAACGGCGCCTTCTTGCACCTGGTGACCAATCTGGCCACCGAGCGGCTGCACATCGCCGCCGCCGCGATCGCCGTGGCCGAACATCTACTCGACATCACCAAGCACTACGTCAGGGAACGCGAAGCGTTCGGGCGACCGCTGGCCAAACTGCAGCACGTGCGCTTCGAGATCGCCGAGATGGCTACCGAATGCGCGGTCACCCGCACCTTCATCGACCGCTGCATCGTCGATCACTCCAACGGCGAACTCGACGCCGTGCACGCCTCGATGGCAAAGTGGTGGGCCACCGAACTACAGAAGCGAGTCACCGACCGCTGCCTCCAGCTGCACGGCGGCTACGGGTACATGAACGAGTACCCGGTGGCGAGGGCCTTCGTCGACGGCCGTGTCCAGACCATCTACGGCGGCGCTACCGAGATCATGAAAGAGATCATCGGTCGCTCCCTGCTGGCCTGAGCATCCTCGACAACCGCGTCCATGAGCGGCGCTGGGATCGTCCGGTGCCGGAGGAAACGGTCACGTCCGCGACAGCCTGTCGTTCGTGACGCGCAACTGGCGGGCCGTGCTGTCGGCGAGGTCGCGGACCTGCTCCGGTTCCAGGAGTCCGCACAGCCGATCCCAGTGCAGCGCAACGAGATCGTTCGCGTGCACCTCCGGTGCGGGGGAGTAGCCGTCGACCCACACCGCGACCTGGCGGGTCGCCGGCGCGGACAACTCCAGCCGGTGTCCGTCCCATTCCAGGCGGCTGGCCCGCACCGTGATCCGGTCCGCGGTGCGATCCAGGACCGTTCCCCAGGTGATGCGGCAGTTGTCGAGCACTCGCAGCGGGTGTTCGTCGGCTCCTCGTCCCAGCAGCCGGGTCCACGGATAGACGCCGAAGACGTGGAAGCAATGGTTGGCGGCGGCTTCGGGCGCCAGTTCCGGAGTCAGATGCGCCCAGTAGTGACCGGCGAGCGGCCCGATGACGGCCAAGAGTTCCGCAAGGAACTCCGCCGGATCCAGGCGCGCGCCGATTCCGCCTCCGAGCCAATACGATTCGACGAGGCGACGGTCCAGCGGGTCGTCGATTCCGGTCAGCGTGGACATCACCTTCAGGTACGGCCAGACGCCGGAGAACTGTCGCGCCATCGTTCTGACCGCCGCGGGTGGCAGGGTGGCCATCGGTGCGCTCTCGGTGGGTCCGCAGTACCCGAGTGCGTTGGGCGCGTGGGCATATCGGGCGAACACCTCCGTGCCGTCGCCGCCGCCTTCGGCGAGTCCGGTGCGCGCGCCGTCTCCCGTCGTCGCGTCCGTTGGGCCCGAATCATGGCCCATGTCAGCAGATTCGCGGTAGTTGTTCGCCCGCGGGGAGATCGACCACCCGGGTACCGCCGAGCGCCGTGCGGGCGACCACCATGCCGGGGTGCTCCTCGACGCAGACGCCGATCATCTCGGCGCGTCCGCCCAGCGGGTGCTCACGCATGGCCGCGAGAACGCGCTCCGCGTCCTCCGCCGCGACGAAGGCGATCAATTTGCCCTCGTTCGCGACGTACAGGGGATCCAGGCCCAGCAGCCCGCAGGCATCGCGAACCTCACCGGAGACCGGGATCTTGCGTTCGTCCAACGACACGCCGACCCGCGCCACCCCCGCGATCTCGTTGAGCGTGGCGGCCACGCCGCCGCGCGTCGGATCCCGCAGGACGTGCACCTCGGCCCCGGTGTCCAGCATCGCCGCGACCAGACCGTGCAGCGGCGCGGTGTCGCTGCACACCGTGGTGCCGAACTCCAAGCCCTCGCGACAGCTCAGCACCGCCACACCGTGCAGGCCGATCTCCCCGCTGACCAGGACCGCGTCGCCGGGCCGTGCGCGCTGCGGGCGGATGTCGATGCCGTCGTCGATCAGTCCGATGCCCGCGGTGTTGACGTAGACGCCGTCGCCGTGGCCCGCGTCGACGACCTTGGTGTCGCCGGTGACCAGCTTGACGCCCGCACCGAGAGCGGCGGTGCCCATGGCCGCCGCGATGCGCGCGATGTCGGCCAGTGCGGTGCCCTCCTCGAGAATGAAGGCGGTCGACAGCACCATGGGCCGGGCGCCGGCCATCGCCAGGTCGTTGACGGTGCCGTTGACGGCGAGCTCACCGATCGAACCGCCGGGGAACTCCATCGGCTTCACCACGAAGGAATCGGTGGTGAACGCCAACCGCGCGCCGCCGAGCGTGACGACCGCCGAATCGCCGAACCCCGCTTCGGCGGCCGATCCGAACGAGGGGAGGAACAGATGCTCGATCAGTTCGCCCGACATCGCACCGCCGCCGCCGTGCCCCATCACGATGGTCGGCGAATCCCGCAGCGGCATCGGGCAGACCCACCCGTCCATGTCGATACCCGCCGCGGACGATTCGGTCTCGTCAAGCATGAGCGACCTCCGCGGGTAGGTCGAGGCGCCGGTAGAGGTAGTAGGCGGCGCACGCGCCCTCGGACGAGACCATGGTGGCGCCCAAGGGATTTCGGGGTGTGCACTGCTTGCCGAACGCCGCGCATTCGTGCGGCTTGATCAAGCCCTGCAGCACCTCGCCCGACCGGCAGATCGAGGATTCCTCGGTGTGCAGGTCCTCCACGGAGAATCGCTGCTCGGCGTCGTACTCGCGGTAGCGCTCCGACAGCCGCCAGCCGCTGCCGGGAATGACACCGATGCCACGCCAGGCGCGGTCCGTGCGCTCGAAGACGTCTTCGAGCATCGCCTTGGCGGCCGGGTTGCCCGCCGCGGCCACCGCACGCGGGTAGGCGTTCTCCACCTCGTGCCGTCCGGCCTCCAACTGGATCACCGTGCGGCGGATCCCTTCCAGGATGTCGAGCGGTTCGAAGCCGGTGACCACCACCGGAACTCGATACTTCTCGGCCAGCGGCGGGTACTCACCGGTGCCCATGACGGTGCACACGTGACCGGCGGCGAGGAAGGCCTGTACCCGGCAGGTGGGCGATTCCATGATCGCGGCGATGGCCGGGGGGACCAGCACGTGCGAGACGAGCAGTGAGAAGTTCGGCACGCCGAGCCGTTTGGCCTGATACACGGTCATGGCGTTGGCGGGCGCGGTGGTTTCGAAGCCGATGCCGAAGAACACCACTTGCCGGTCCGGATTGGCGCGAGCCAGTTCGAGTGCGTCGAGCGGTGAATAGACCACCCGCACATCGCCGCCTTCGCTCTTGACTCGGAACAGGTCCTTGGAACTGCCTGGCACCCGCAGCATGTCGCCGAACGAGCAGAAGATCACGCCGGGCGTTGCGGCGATCTCGAGCGCCTTGTCGATCACCTCGAGCGGCGTGACGCAGACCGGGCAGCCGGGGCCGTGGATCATCTCGATCTGGTCGGGCAGCAGCTGATCGATGCCGTGGCGGATGATCGAATGGGTTTGCCCGCCGCAGACTTCCATGATCGACCAGCGGCGGGTCGTGGTGGCGCGGATCCGGTCGAGCAGGCCTTTGGCCAGCTGCGGATCGCTGAATTCATCGAGGTACTTCACGAGTTCACCTCCGGATCCTCTCGCTGTTGGGTCGTTTCGGGGTTCTCGACCCCGGCCTGTTTCGCGGCGATGGCGAAACCGTCGCCGAACTCCTCGTTGAGGACGCCGAGGCGTTCGAATTCGGCCAGCGTCTGCAGCGCGGATTGCTCGTCCAGGCGCTGGATCGCGAATCCGACGTGAACGACCACGTAGTCACCAACCGCCGCGTCCGGGATGTATTGCAGGCACACGTCCTTGTGCACGCCGCCGAAGTCGACGACCGACATCAACGTGCCATCCCGCTCGTGCAGGCTGAGCACCTTTCCGGGGACTGCCAGGCACATCGTCGCTTCTCCTTCCGCTCATCCCGCTCCGATGGCGAGTAGCTGGCCGAACGCGAGGCCGCCGTCGTTGGGCGGCAGCCTGCGATGGGTCAGGATTCGAAAGCCGTTCTCCCGCAGCAATGCCCGCGTCGTCGAGAACAGCAGTGCGTTCTGGAACACCCCGCCGGACAGGGCGACCGGCGTCGACGAGGTTCCGAATTCGACCGCCAAGGCGAGAATCAGGCGCGCGACCGCGGCATGGAAGCGCGCGCCGACCACCTCGGCCCCAACCCCGGCCCGCACGTCGGCGACGACGGCGGCGATCACCTGCGCGGGGTCTATCGCGGTGACGCCACGATCGTGCCGGGCATCGCCCGCCGGGATGGCGAACTCGTAGCGCCGCGCTCCGGGATCCACGCCGCGGGCCATGCCCTCCAGTTCGATCGCCGCCTGGGCCTCGTAGTCCACCTCGTGACGCACCCCGGCGAGCGACGAGACTGCATCGAAGAGCCTGCCCATGCTCGAGGTCGGGACACATCCGAAACCGGTATCCAGCTGGTGCGCCATCACCTTTCGCTCCTCGACAGGGCACGCCCGCACCGAAGGGATGTCCTCGGCCCAGTCGATCCCCGCGGCACGCAGGTGCGCCAGGGCCATGCGGTAGGGCCGCCGCACGCTCAGGTCACCACCGGCCAGCGGCACGTAGCGCAGATGCGCGAGCCGCCGGTATCCCTTGTACCCGGCGGCGAGCACCTCACCGCCCCAGATCGCGCCGTCGGGCCCGAAACCGGTGCCGTCGAAGGCGATTCCGAGCACCGTCGCGGCAGGGTCGAGGCCGTTCTCACCCATCACCGCAGCGATGTGGGCGTGATGGTGCTGCACCGTCCGTATCGGACGCCCGTCGGCGTGTTGCTCGGCCCACGCCGTGGATCGATACCGCGGATGCGCGTCGACAGCGAGCTGGATCGGCCGCACGGCGGTGAGCGCTTCGAGATGCCGCTCGGCCTCGGTGAAGGCATTCAGGGTCGCCAGATCGTCCATGTCACCGATGTGCTGGCTCAACCAGGCGTAGCGACCCTCGGCCACCGCGCAGGTGTTCTTCAGATCTGCCCCGACCGCCAGCGTCGGCGGCATCGGCGCGGGCAACGCCAACGGCAGCGGCGCATAGCCGCGGGAGCGGCGCACCGGCAGTTCGACGCCGTCGACCAGGCGCACCACCGAATCGTCACAGGGCACCACGATGCGCCGATTGTGCGACAGCCACGCATCGGCGAGGCCGGTCAGGCGCTCGCGTGCGTCGGCGTCGTCGTGGCAGATCGGTTCGCCGCCGAGGTTTCCCGACGTCATCACCAGCGCCCGCGGACCGGGCGGATCACCGGGCAGCCCGAACAGCAGCAGATGCAAGGGTGCGTAGGCGATCATCACGCCGAGGTCGGGATTGCGCGGGGCCACCGAGGGTGCCGCAGCCGGGATTACCTCGGAGACAGCCGGTTCCGCATCGGGTCGGCATCGGGGCAACAGGACGATCGGCCGGGCAGGCCCGGTCAGCAGGTCGGCGGCGGCGTCGTCGACCTCGACGATCGCGCGCGCGGTCGCCAAGTCCGGCACCATGATCGCGAACGGTTTGTCGCCGCGCCGTTTCCGGCGACGCAGCTCGGCGACGGCGATCTCGTTCGCGGCGTCGCAGGCCAGGTGATATCCGCCGATGCCTTTGACCGCGAGGATTCCGCCGCGCCGCAACAACTCTCGAGCCGCCGCGATCGGTTCTCCTTCGCCCGGGCCCGTATAGGCGAGGGTCGGACCACAGGCGGGACAGGCGATCGGCTGCGCGTGGAAGCGACGATCGGCGGGATCCGCGTACTCGCGGGCGCACGCGTCGCAGAGGGGGAACTCGGCCATCGACGTCCGGTCGCGGTCGTAGGGCAGGCTCACGATGATGGTGAATCGGGGGCCGCAGTTGGTGCAGTTCACGAAGGGGTGCCGGTAGCGCCGGTTGGCCGGATCGCGGAGTTCGTCGGCGCACTCGGCGCAGATCGCCACATCCGGGGAGGCCAGCGTGCGTCCGGCGCCGTCGCGTGCGGTGTCGGCGATGTGGAATCCGGTGCCGCCGCGGACCGGCGTCTCGGTCGTCTCGAGGGATTCGACGACCGCCAGCGGCGGTGGGTGATAGCGGACGCGCCGCTCGAACTCGTCCAGATCCCGCGCGGCGCCCTCGACCTCGATGACGACACCGGAGCTGTTGTTGGACACGCATCCGGTCAACGACAGTTCGGCGGCGGTCGTATAGACGAACGGCCGGAATCCGACGCCCTGCACCACGCCACGGACGAGGATCCGCCGCCGGGTCCGCACCGCGGTCACGATTCCTCCCCGCGCCCGAGCAGCCGCAACCCCGCGAGCGCCTCGGCCGCGCCCGACTCGTCGGTCTTCTCGACCGCGAAACCCATGTGGATGATCACCCAGTCGCCGGGGGCGATCGAGCCCTCGTCGAGCATGCCGATGTTCACCTTGCGCGTCTCACCCGAGACGTCGACCAGCGCGATCTGACCGTGGTACCCGTCGGCCATCCGCACGACCCGGCCCGGAATCCCGAGGCACATCGTTCACACCTCCTGTCGCTCGAGCAGGTCCGCGACCACCGAAGCGACCGCGGCCGCGGCGGGCGTGAGCGCCGCCTCGACCGGTGCGGTCAAGCCGATCCCCTCGGCCACCGAGACGACCTGACAGCCGACGACCACCGTGGGCGGCACCGTGCCGCCGAGCGTGCGGACCATCGAGAACACGGCCTCGGGATCCATGGCGTGCGCGTCGAGCCCGGTGAAGGGTTCGTTCGTGTGGTCGGCGCGAAACACATCGACCCGGCCCGGCGCGCCCCGATCGGGCAGCGCGTCGATCAGCACCAGCGCGTCCCAGTCGTCGAGCAGGTCGTAGGCGAGGTGCATTCCTCTGATGCCGTAGTCGGTCATGCGCACGGTCGGCTCAGGGTGGGGCGGCAGTCGCCGCACCACCGCGGGGCCGAATCCGTCGTCGCCCAGGAAGATGTTTCCGATCCCAGCGACCAGAACCTTCGTCGTCGTCTCACCCCTGTTCGCCGGGTCGGTTCGCGGCTTCCTTTTGTGGCTCTTCGTTCTTGTGATGTGTCCTCCCGATCGCTACATGTGGCGAATGCGTAGATAGCGCCGGATATCCGGTATCGACCGCAGCCCGATGAGGGCGAACACCGCGGCGATCGCCGCGATGATGACGAGCGCGATGACTCCTACCGTTTCCATGGCCGGCCCTTCCTTTCATTTCTCTCGGTCTTCCTCGGACGGTCTATCGATCGGCTCGATCTCGTCGGGCGCGAAGTAGAGGTAGCGGCCGTACCACTCGTGCAGGTCGGCGGCGGGGTCGTTGGCGATGACCACCCCGACGTGCACGTCGCCGTCGACGTCTTCGTGCACCGACACCACTCGCGCGAGTTCGCCGTCGTAGAACAGATCGTGGGCGTCGGCGCGCCGGGACGGATGCAACCGAACCCGGCTGCCGCGGCTCACCAGCACACCCGCCACCACGATCGCGTCGGATTCGGGCCGAACCGCATTGTCGGCCAAGGGGTCCCACCAGTCGATACCGTCCGGCACCTCGGGAAGCACGCGCGGCGGCCCGTCAGCGGGTTCCCGCAGCACACCGTGCAGCCGGTCCAGCTGCTCGGGCGTGGTGGCGTCGCAGCGGTCGACGATCTGCGCGGCCAGCGGGTCGGTGGCGCGCGCCTGGGCCTTCTCCTCGTCGGTCATGCTCATCACGCGCAGGGTCAGGATCTCGTCGATCTCGGTCGCGTCGAAGAGCGGACCCTCGCTCTGCTCGGCGATCTGCGGGTGGTCGTAGAGGATGATCGGCGAGATCAGCAGCAGACTCCGGTCGCCGGACGGTCCGGCGAGGACCGGGAAGCATCGGTGGTGGTCGCACTGCCCGGCGGCCGCGGCCGTTTCCTGCGGCGGCTCCAGCAGGGAGACGAATTCGCCGTACTCGAGCTCGGCGATCACATGGGTACCCAGCAACGACCGAGCGAGTGCGTCCTGCGCGTCCTGCGGCGCGGCGGCGATATTGCGCACCGTGACCGTCACGCGGAGACATCCCGGCAGCTGGTCGACCGCTACTTCGACCCGGCCCTCGAGCGGCCGCCGGACGCGAACCAGCCTGCCCGCGACGGCGCCCGCGGCATCGTGCACGTCCTCGACATCGACCCCGCCCGCGACGTGCACACCGAACACCGCGGGTTCCAGCGGCAGCGGTCCGTAGTCGATCTCGTGTTCGACGGCCTCGTCCCAGCCGACCACGCTGCGCTCGCCCACCTCGAGCTCGGCGACCGGCCTGCCGTCCGGGTCTTCGACCGTCCGCCGCTGCAATTGCAGGAACCGGACGGAAAGGCTCAGCGTGGTGGCGTCGTTCGCGACGACCGGGAACTGTGCGCGCAGCACCGGATCCTCACCGATCCCGGCCTGGACCGCGCCTTCCGGACCCAGCACGCCGAATTGCCAGCGGCACTGATTCTTTCGGGAATTCGCCCGATACGGATACAGCAGGTACCCCTCGTACAGCACCGCGTCGGCGACCGCGCGCGCCCTGGCGCGCGCGGACCTGACCGATCGTCCGGTGGTCATGTCGCTTCCTGAGAAGCCGCGAGGAGCTTGGTCACCGCGTCGTCGTATCCGAGCAGGCCGCGCTGGGATTTGTAGGCCGACAGGGCGTCGAGCGTCTCGCGGGTCAAGCGGACCCAGCCCGAGTTGGGGAAGTGCGCGGCCATCAGGTCGTGCCACACCGATACCGGCATGTCGAATTTGTCCTCGCGATCCCACGGCACCTGCTGTACCGCGAAACCGCCCGCGCCCCTGATGAATACCGTGCCGCTGAACAGGAACAGCAACGGCACCGTGCCACCGCGCAACGCGTGCAGGTACTTCGATCCCGCGACCTCGAAGTCGTAGGTGCACTGCATCGGCAGATCCACTTCCGCACCACCGGTGAATCCGGGAATCGTTGTCGCGCAGTGCATCCAGAGAAACGAGCGCTGCGTGTCGTGCCATCGTTCCCTGGTGCCGAACAGGTCGGTCAGTCCGGCCGCTTCCTCGTCGGTGTAGGTACGGCGGCGCGGTTCGATCCTGATCTGCGCGCGCAACGCGATGGCGTGCACGGGCTCCTCGGCCAGCGCGGCGATGCCGACGCGCGCCGATAGCATCGGCGTCGCCGAGTACGGCTCGGGCTTGATATCCAGCACGCCGAAGGTGATCGAATAGGCCGGGCTCATCGCGAACCCCCCGTTCGAGCGCGCGCCGACATCGTGGCGAAGAACTCCTCGATGTACCGGTGTGCCTCCTGGCCACCGTCGAATCCGTGCCACAGCAGCCGCATTCGGCCGACGAACTCGTAGCAGGCATCGATGGGCAACAGCAGGCAGGCGCCGGGACGGCCGCGGTGCGGCATGCGGATCAGCAGCGCCTCGACATCCTCGGCGGCGACGTCGAGCTCCGGATGGTTCGTCAGGATCTCGCGCCACCGCGGCAAGGGAAGTTCGGACTCGGTTGCCCCTGCCGGGCCCGGATAGAAGGCGACCGTGTGCCCGAGTGCGGAGTTGCGGAAGAAGAAGGCCAGTCCGACCGGAATCTCCAGCGCGTCCCACTCCGCCTGGTCGATGACCACGTCCGGGAACGCCAGGTACCGATCCGGCACCGCCCGGTAACGCAGCTCCGCCTCACGATCGGTGAACAGCAGATAGCAGGCACGGCAGACGCACATGAGCTGCCTGCCTTCGACATTCACCACATGCTGGTGCGGCTCCCCGATCGATTCGGCGCACATTTCGCATCGCTCACCCGCCGGGACCGGAGCCGATCGCGGCGCGGTGAGACGACGCAGCACGCCGAACGGGGACGTCATCCGGCCACCTCCGCCGGAATCGCCACCGAGAGTGCACCCGAGCGCAGCAACACCGGCAACGGTTCGAGATGCCCGTCGCCGTCGACCCGCGCGCCCGCGTGGACCGCGTCGAAGTGCGCCCCGCACAACGGACACCGCAGCACGGCGTCGCCCACGGGGAAGCCCAGGCGCCGATGCAGGACCGCGCCCGCCATCGAACCGCCGCAGGCCGCACACCGATCGCGATAGACGAACAGGTCGTCACCCACACGGCAGGCCAGCACCGGCAGCCTGGCCACCGAGAATCCGCCGACTTCGCCGTCCCCGATCTGCGCGAGCTCGGGTACGGCGACCCAGCTGCCCGGATGCTCGGGCGCGGCATGCACACGCGTGAACAACGACTCGGCCGCGATCACTCCCGAGCCGGACTCCGGCTCGGCGGCGGCCACTTCGATCGCCGTGATCTCCGGCGCGGCGGCGCGCACCGCGTCTTCCACGGCCAATTCCAACGTCACCGACGACGACGGGCAGGTGCGACAGCTGCCCGCGAGCTCGAGCCGCACGACACCGTCCTCGATGCCGAGCAGCTCGACGTCGCCGCCGTGGGAACCGAGGTAGGGCCGCACACTGTCGAGCGCGGCGCGCACCCGCGTCGTCACGTCGTGCGGGTGCAGTCCGTGCACCAACAGCAGGCTCGCGACCAGGTCGTCACCGGTGAGACGCTCGATCGTGACGTCGTCGAGCAGGCTCACGATGCGCTCGAGACCCGCACCGTAGAGGTCGGCGACCTCACGGACCAGCTGCTCGGCCCGCTCCCGTGCCGCGGCGCCGCCCACGGAACTCGATTCGAGCAGCGTCTCGATGCGATCACCCGCGCTGCGCCAGCGATCGTCATCGAGTGCTGCGTCGTCGTGTCCGTCCATAGAGCCCATTTCTCCTCGCGGGCGCGTCATCCGCTACTCCGGGGTGAGCGACTGGGTGGGGGAGTGCAGCTTCTCCAGCGTCTTGCCGTTGCCGAGGTACATGTGCACGCCACACGGCAGGCACGGATCGAAACTGCGCACGGTGCGCATGATGTCGATGCCCTTGAAGTTCTCCCGGTTGTTCTCCTCGAAGATCGCCTGTCCCTGGACCGCGTCCTCGTAGGGGCCCGGCGTGCCGAAGCTGTCGCGCGGGCTGGCGTTCCACGGCGTCGGCGGATAGGGGTGGTAGTTGGCGATCTTGCCGTCTCTGATCACCATGTGATGGGAGAGGACCCCGCGCACGGCCTCGGTGAAGCCGCAGCCGATGCTCTCGTCGGGAACCTCGAAAGTCTCCCAGGTCTTGGTGTGCCCGGCACGGATCTCCTCGATCGCCTTCTCGGCGAAGTGCAGCGCGCACGCCGCCGCGTAGGCCTGGAAGTAGGTCCTGGCGCGGTCGCGTTCGATGGTGTTGCTGCCTGCCGCCGGGATCTTCCATTCGAGCTCGACCGGTCCCTTCAGGGCGGTCTTGGGCAGGTTGATCTGCACGCTGTGCCCGGTCGACTTCACATAGCCGATGTCGACCAGCCCGGCCAGCGCCGTGGTCCACAGCCTCGCCAACGGTCCGCCGCCGGTGTCCAGCGCCAGATGGTCGGTGCCGTCGAACCAGCGTGGTGACATCACCCAGCTGTACTTGTCCTCCAGGTCGCGCTTCTGCGGCTTGGGGTTGGTGTGCTGGTTCCACGGGTGCCGACGATCCACCGGATTGCCGAGCGGATCGTTCTTCACGAACATCTCCTGATCGGACCAGTCGTCGTAATACGAACTGCCCAACAGGATTCGGATGCCGAGGTTGATGTCGACCAGGCTGGTGGTGAGCAGCTTCCCGTCCAGAACCACGCCGGGGGTCACGAACATCTTGCGACCCCACTCCTCCATGTCCTTGTACGCGAAGTTGCAGACGTCCGGGTCCTGGAACGAACCCCAGCACCCGAGCATCGTGCGGCGCAGGCCCACCTTGTCGTAGCCGGGCAGCGCCTCGTAGAAGAAGTCGAACAGATCGTCGTGCATCGGCACGGCCTTCTTCATGAACTCCACGTAGCGCATCAGACGCGTCACGTAGTCGGTCATCAGCTGAATGGTCGCGACGGTGCCGACACCACCGGGATACAGCGTCGACGGGTGCACGTGCCTGCCTTCCATCAGGCAGAACATCTCGCGCGTGTACCGGCTGACCTGGAGGGCCTCGCGGTAGAACTCGCCGCTGAACGGGTTGAGGGCCCGCATGATGTCGGCGATCTTCCGGTATCCGTGCTCCTGCGCGTGCGGCGCTTCGGTGCGCTCGGCGCGCGCCAGCACGCCGGGATTGGTCTCGGAGACCATCTTCTCGCAGAAGTCCACGCCGACCAGGTTCTCCTGGAAGATGTTGTGGTCGAACATGTATTCGGCGGCTTCGCCGAGGTTGACGATCCACTCGCCCAGACTCGGCGGCTTCACCCCGTAGGCCATGTTCTGGCAGTAGCACGAGCAGGTGGCGTGATTGTCACCGCAGATGCCGCAGATCCGGCTGGTGATGAAGTGCGCGTCGCGCGGATCCTTGCCCTTCATGAAGATGGAGTAGCCACGGAAGATCGACGACGTGCTGTGGCACTCGACGACCTGCTGATTCTCGAAGTCGATCTTGGTGTAGATACCAAGGCTGCCGACGATCCGGGTGATCGGATCCCACGCCATCTCGACGAGGGCGTTCGGGTCGATCTTGCGGTGCGACGGCTCCGGAATGATTTCCGTCATCGAAGTCCTCCTACCACGTACGGGTCGCGCCGGATTCCAGCTTTTCGCCGCGGTGCCGCCAGCGCGGCTCCTTGTCCACGGTGCGGACGGTGACGTTCCGCAGGCTGCGGATCACCGATCCGTACAGCCCCGAGGTCGCCGCGGAGAACTTGCCACCGGGAGGCTCGTCCATGAACGGCATGAACTTGTCCGGGAAACCGGGCATGGTGCAGCCGATGCAGATACCGCCGACATTGGGGCATCCGCCGACGCCGTTGATCCAACCTCGTTTGGGCACATTGCATTTCACGACCGGACCCCAGCAGCCGAGTTTCACGATGCACTTCGGCGATCCGTACTCGGTGGCGAAATCGCCCTGCTCGTAGTACCCGGCGCGGTCGCATCCCTCGTGGACGGTCGCGCCGAACAGCCACTTGGGCCGCAGCGCTTCGTCGAGCGGGATCATCGGCGCCTGGCCCGTCGCCATGTAGAGCAGGTAGGTCAGGGTCTCGGAGAGGTTGTCCGGTTGGATCGGGCATCCCGGCACGCACACGATCGGAATACCGGCCTTGCTCTTCCACTCCCACCCGAGATAGTCCGGCACGCCCATCGCACCTGTCGGGTTTCCGGCCATCGCGTGGATGCCGCCGTAGGTGGCGCAGGTGCCTGCGGCCACCACGGCGGTGGCCTTCGGTGCGAGGCGATCCAGCCATTCGCTGGTCGTTATCGGCTGGCCGGTGTCGGGGTTGTTGCCGAACCCGCACCAGTAGCCTTCGGTGTGGAGCTGCTCGTTGGGGATCGATCCCTCGACGACGAGGACGAACGGCTCGAGTTCGCCGCGGTCGCCTTTGAAGAACCATTCGAGGAAATCGTCGGCCCCACCGGCCGGACCGCATTCGAAATCTATCAGCGGCCAATGGACGGCAATCTTGGGGAGACCTGGGAGCGCACCCAGGGCGATCTCCTCGATGCTGGGCTGGGAGGCGGCAGTCAGCGCCACCGAGTCGCCGTCACAACTGAGGCCTGCGTTGATCCAGAGAACGTGGATCAACGTATCTTCGGCTTTGACTGCTTCCTGAGTAGGCATGGGATGCCACCTTTCGAAGCTGGAGCGCCGGACAGGGGCTGTACTGAGAAGACCGTCCGGAATGTGACACTCGTCACGTCAGTTTATGCGGGGGTTGTGGCTTCCTCAAGGGAGGCCGATGGCGGGGACAAGTGCCCCGAAATCCATCCGTACCAGCGCGGAAAGCCCTCGCCGGTGATCGCGGACACCGGCATGATCGGCACGCCGGGATTGATCGAGTGCGCGTATTCGGCGCACCGCTCGAGGTCGAAATCGACGAAGGGGAGCAGGTCCATCTTGTTGATGATCACCAGCTCGGCGGCCGCGAACATGTGCGGATATTTCAGCGGCTTGTCCGTGCCCTCGGTCACCGAGAACACCACGACTTTGGCGAGCTCACCCAGATCGAAGAGCGCGGGGCAGACCAGGTTGCCGACGTTCTCGATGAACAGCAGCGTGCCCGGCTCGGGATCGAGTTCGTCCAACGCGTGTCGCAACATTTCGGCATCCAAATGGCAACCGGATCCTGTATTGATCTGGACGACCCGGCACCCGGTCGCCCTGATGCGTTCGGCATCGAGCAGCGTCTCTTGATCGCCCTCGATCACCGCGACAGGCCGGTCGCCCAGATCGCCGAGGGTGCGTTCGAGCAGCGTCGTCTTCCCGGCTCCCGGCGAGCTGGTGATGTTCAGCGCCACGATGCCGCCGCGCCGCAGCCGTTCTCTGTTGTGCTGGGCCAGCCGATCGTTCTTGGCGAGCACCTTCTGCTCCAGGGTCACCGTTTCGGTCACCGGCACGTGCACGTGGTCCTCGTGGTCGTGATCGTGGCCGTGCGGGTCGTCGGGCCCGTGATGGTGGTCATGACCGTGATGGTCGTGCTCGTGGTGGTGCTCGTGTTCGTGCGGCTGGTCGTGGAGGACCGTGATCACCGCTGCCGAATCGCCGCCGCATCCGCAGGTCGCGCACATGGTTCGCTCACCTCCATCGTTCGGATTCGAAGCTCCCGCCCGGACTTGATCTCGACGTCGGCGCTGCCGCATCGGCACAGCAGGATCAGGTCGGCGAGGGCGAAATCGGCGCCGCAGGACCGGCAGACCGCGGTGCCCGGCACGGTTCGTATGACGAGTTCCGCACCGTCCGCCACGGTCCCTTCGGTCGCCAGCTCGAAGCAGAACTGCATCGCCTCGGGCACAATCGCGCACAGCGCGCCGACCTCCACGGTGACGCTGTGCACCCGCCGATCCGCCGCATGCTCACACACGGCGTCGACAACACTCTGAGTTATCGCCATTTCGTGCATTGCAGCCTCGGCTTTTAGGAGATGGCCTCCTTCGAGGCTACTCCGCAGCACATCGCGCCTGGGCGGTAACGGAGAGAATTCGCCCGCGCCCCGCGCGGCGATGAATGGCGGTTTTCGCGTCGCGCCCGAGCTTCGGTTTCCGGCCTCCGGACCGCCCGTGGCGGCGGTCGATCTCCGGTGCTTCTCGCAACGCCCAGCGGATGGTCTGGTGGCGAAAGCCAAGTGTCTGAGCGGGATTCGAGTGCCGGCCGATGGTTCCGTCCGCTCCCGGTGACGCCCGACCGAGTCCTCGGACGCATGAACGCCACCATGCATCCCCGTTCCGGCGCGCCCGGCTCGCTCCGGCGGTTCAACCTTGTCTCAACCCTCGCGCGTGATAGTGATCCACACCACGACACGTCGTGTGATCCGATCCGTGACCAGCGAGGAGTATCAGTCATGACTTACGCCAAGCCCGGTGCCGAAGGCAGCGTCGTCGACTACGCGCGCCGCTACGACAACTTCATCGGGGGCGAATGGACCGCGCCGGTGGAGGGCCGCTATTTCGAGAACCCGTCGCCGGTGGACGGCGAGGTGTTCTGCGAGGTGGCGCGTTCGACCGCGCCGGATGTCGAGCTGGCGCTCGACGCCGCGCACCGTGCCGCCGACGCCTGGGGCGCGACCTCGACCACCCAGCGCGCCAACCTCCTCAACAAGATCGCCGACCGCATCGAGGACAATCTCGAGGCGCTCGCGGTCGCCGAGACCTGGGACAACGGCAAGCCCGTGCGTGAAACCCTGGCCGCCGACCTGCCTTTGGCGGTCGATCACTTCCGCTACTTCGCCGGCGCGATCCGCGCCCAGGAGGGCAGCATCTCCGAAATCGACGCCGACACCGTCGCTTACCACTTCCACGAGCCGCTGGGCGTGGTCGGTCAGATCATTCCATGGAACTTCCCGATCCTGATGGCCGTGTGGAAACTGGCGCCGGCGCTGGCGGCGGGCAACGCGGTGGTGCTCAAGCCCGCCGAGCAGACTCCGGCCTCGATCCTGAAGGTCGTCGAGCTCATCGCGGACTTGCTCCCGCCGGGAGTTGTCAACGTGGTCAACGGTTTCGGCGTGGAGGCGGGCAAGCCGCTGGCGTCCAGTCCGCGGGTGGCCAAGGTGGCGTTCACCGGCGAGACCACCACCGGCCGGCTCATCATGCAGTACGCGAGCGAGAACATCATTCCCGTCACGCTCGAGCTGGGCGGCAAGAGCCCCAACATCTTTCTGCCCGACGTGGCCGCCGCGGACGACGAGTTCCTGGACAAGGCGGTCGAGGGTTTCGTGATGTTCGCGCTCAACCAGGGCGAGGTGTGCACGTGCCCGTCGCGGGCGCTGGTGCACCGCTCCATCTTCGACGAGTTCATGAGTCGCTGCGTGGCACGAACCAAGGCCATCAAGGGCGGCAATCCGCTCGACGAGACCACCATGATCGGCGCGCAGGCCAGCAACGACCAGTACGAGAAGATCCTGTCCTACATCGACATCGGCAAGCAGGAGGGTGCCGAACTGCTCACCGGCGGTGGGCCGCGCAAGGTGGAGGATTTCGCAGGCGGCTACTACATCGAGCCGACGATCTTCCAGGGCCGCAACGACATGCGGATCTTCCAGGAGGAGATCTTCGGCCCCGTGGTGTCGGTGACGGCGTTCGACTCGGTCGACGAGGCGCTCGCGATCGCCAACGACACCCTCTACGGCCTCGGCGCCGGGGTGTGGACGCGGGACGGCAACACCGCCTACCGGCTCGGCCGCGGCATCAAGGCGGGCCGGGTGTGGACCAACTGTTACCACGCCTACCCGGCGCACGCCGCGTTCGGCGGCTACAAGAAGTCGGGCATCGGCCGGGAGAACCACCGGATGATGCTGGACCACTACCAGCAGACGAAGAACCTGCTCGTCAGCTACTCGACCACCAAGGCCGGGTTGTTCTGATGCCCGACGGCGTCGCGCGGGTCGCGCTGACCGAAAGCGCGGAAGCGTTGCTGCGCACGCTGATCCAGCGGCACGGCGCGGTGATGTTCCACCAGTCGGGCGGGTGTTGCGACGGGAGCGCGCCGATGTGCTACCCGCGCGGCGATTTTCGCGTCGGAGCGTCGGACGTGCTGCTCGGCATCCTCCCCCAGGAGACGCCGTTCTGGATGAGCGCCGACCAGTTCCGGTACTGGCGTCACACCCATCTCACCGTGGACGTGGTCGCGGGGCGCGGCAGTGGGTTCTCACTGGAAGCGCCCGAGGGCGTGCGGTTCCTGATCCGCTCGCGGTTGTTCACCGACGCCGAAACGGAGGCGCTGGAAGCGCAGCCACCACCGCCGCGCGGTTCGGACCACACGGCGCCGGACGCCGCGAACCCCTAGCGGAGCGAACAGCTCGGCTCCGGCATCGGCCTTGTCGCTGGTGCCGGAGCCGAGCCCGCTGCTGCCTTTCTCCGACCTCCGGTATTCGCGACGCGCGCGGGTTACCCTCGGTGCAGCGAGGAACCGCCGCACGGAGGGGAGGCAGTCGCGAGATGGCACGACAAAGCTCCCTCTCCCAGCGACGCGCCGCGCTGGAAAAGGAATGGGCGCGCTGGGTGCCCGCCCGCACCGTGTCCGCGGGAATCGACAGCTCCCACCTGCGCGGCGAAGTCGCCCAGTCCTGGATGAGATCTCGGCGCACCGTCGACCCCGAACTGGACTGCGCTCCCGCCGCGGCCGACGACGTCGGCGCGCGCTGGGCCGCGTCGCCGCTGCGCGCGCCGATGTCGGAACTGTCCGACCACGTGCACGCCATCACCCACGACTCCGGTTTCGTCGCCGCCGTCACCGACGAGGACGGCACCATCCTGTGGTCGCACGGCGGGGCCGTGATGCGCAGGCGCGCCGAACGTGTCGGCTTCGCACCGGGCGGGCGATGGGACGAGACCCACATGGGCACCAACGCGCTGTCGCTCACGCTGCGCACCGGGCGGCCCAGCAGCGTGTTCGCCGCCGAGCACCTCGTGGCCGCGTTGCACGAGTGGGTCTGCTACTGCGCGCCGATCCGCGGCGCGGACGGACGACAGCTCGGAGTGCTCGACCTGTCCACCACATGGGACCGGTCCCATCCGCTCGCCATGTCGACCGTGCGGACGCTGGCCACCGCCATCGAGGCCAAACTGCACCAGCACGAACGGCCCGCGTCCGGCCCTCGGCTCACCTGCCTGGGCGGCGCCGAGCTGATGCGCGGCGACGAACGGATTCGGCTGCGGCGCAGGCATTTCGAGATTCTCACCTTGCTCGCGCTGGAACCCGACGGCTTCACGCCGGAGCGGTTGCAGCTGGCCATCTACGGCGACCGTGCGCCCGCGGCGAGCACGGTGAAAGCCGATGTCTCCCACCTGCGCCGCACTGCGGTCGGCGACATCACCAGCCGCATCTACCGATTGGCCACTCCGCTCTCCTGCGACGCGGCCGACGTCCTCGCCGCACTCGGCGCGGGGGACACCGCCACCGCGGTCCGGCTGTATCGCGGGCCCTTGCTTCCCGGGTCACAGACACCCGGCATCGTCGAATGGCGGGAGTATCTGAAAGTCGGCGTCCGCACCGCGGTCCTGGCATCGGACGACCCCGTGCTCGCGCTGCACTACGGCGAAAAAGCGCTCGAGGACAGTGAGATCCATGAACACGCCAGCCTGCTGCTGCCCGCCGCCGACGCGCGGCGTGCGATCGCAACCGCCCGCCTGCGAGCGGCGCTGCGCTGCTGAGGTCGCCGAAAGTCTTGTCCGGCACGCGATTCCGATGACCGCGCATCCCGCGTAGGTCACACCCTGGTTCAGAATCGAGTCCTTCTTCTGAACCCCGCCCGAATCGAAATCCGTGCGGTCGTCGGCCGGGTCTGCCGAGTCGTCACGGCACTGGCGTCGTTGGATCGATCGATCGTTGCAGTGCCTGGTACAGCCAGAATTGGGCGGCCCCGGCGGTGGTTGTTCCGGTGATCTCGGTGGTGAGTTTCCAGTACCGGTGGATGCGCGGGTCGGTGTCGTTGCCGCCGTGCAGAAGTCGGTGCCGGAAGCGTGGTGTGTCGCGTTCGCGGCGGGCGGTGGCGTGGGCGGCGAGGAATTGATCGAGCTCGGCTCCTGGCCGTGGTTCGATGTGGGCGACGACCAAGTGCCCTGCGATCCCACAGGCTTCGGCGACACCGGTCAGGAGTTCCCGTTTGTGGTGGATGCCGGTGGGGTCGGGCCGCCAGAGCTGGCGTGACATCGCGGGCGCCGAGGCCGGATCGGCGGTGACGGTGACGAGTTCGGCGTAGGCGACGACCTGGCGGGGAGTGGGGTCGGTCGGTGGCGCCGGGATGTTCATCGCGACGAATCCGTCGAACATGTCCGACGGCAGGGGCGCGAGCAGTCGTCGCCAGAAGATGACGAGGTTGTCGTAGGCGGTGTGGCGGTCGTGGACGGAGGTGAGCAATGCCAAGCGCGCGGCTCGCCGGGGCGGCGGTGCGTCCTCGACCGCGACCAGCGAGGCCCGTCGCCACGTCAGCGCGCCCAATTCGGTGTCGAGCGCGGCACGTTCGGCGGCCACGGCCTCGGTGATCGACATCGCGCCGGTGAGAACGTCGACGATCGCAGCCAGGCTCAGGCCGAGCCCGCGGAGCCTGCGCACCAACAGCACCTGGTCGACCGTGGTGACCGGATCGAACAGCCGGTGACCACCCGAGCTGCGCCGTGGCTGGAGTATGCCTTCGTCGCAATAGAAGCGCAGGGTGCGGACGGGTACGCCGGTCTTCCTGGACAACTCTCCGATGCCCACCAAGCCGTCGCGGCGCGTGTTCTCGGTCACAATCGCTGGAACCTCCACCCCACTGGAATTCCTACCGTACTGGAACATCCACCGGGAGAAGGAGAATGCGGATGCCCGCCGACGAACCGATGACCACCGAGCAGATCTGGCGAGCTGTCGCCACCGAACGCTCGACTCTGGCCAACACGCTGGCGTCTCTGCCCGAAGCGGCCTGGGACCACGACTCCCTGTGTGACGACTGGCGAGTTCGCGATGTCGTCGCGCACGTGATTCTGTCCGCCCGGCCGAATCTCGGCTCGATCCTGGTCAATCTGATTCGCGCCCGCGGTGATCTCGACCGGTTGATCCGCGACACCGCCGTTCGCCACGCGCAACGCCGCACGACCGGGCAGCTGCTCGCCGAGCTGCGCGACAGCATCGACGCACGGGTCGCGGCTCTCGGCACGACCCCGGCCGACCGGCTGATGGATGTGCTCGTGCACGGCCAAGACATCGCCGTCCCCCTCGGAATTACGCGTGAAATGCCCGTCGCCGCTGCGCGATCGGCCATCCAGCGAGTCTGGGAGATGGGTTCCCCGTTCCACGCCCGGGAGAAATTCAGCGGTTACCGCCTCGTGGCGACCGACGACGAGTGGACTGTCGGCGACGGACCGGTGATCGAAGGATCGCTGACCGCCTTGCTCCTGCTGACGACCGGGCGCGACGTTGCACTGGATCAGCACACCGGCGATGGGGTGACAAGGTTGAAGCTGAACACCACCGGAAACCGTTAGCGGGGCGGCCCTTTCGGGAGCGTGCCTTGACTATCTGGCGGTGAGTGCCGAGATCACGACGCCGCTGTTCCCCTCGCAGGTCTTCGAGCCGGTGCTGGACCTACTGTCGCGACTCGGGGTGGTCCGGCACGGGCAGTCCGCCGTTCTGCGCGCACTGAGCCGAGCCGAGCGCGCCCCCGAAACTACCGCGGAACTCGGCGAATTCCTGCGCAATCAGCGCGCCCGACGGCTGCCCGAACCGGGCGCGGTGTGGTCGGGTACCCGCCGGGTGCCCGGCATGCGGCGCGAGGAGGTCGCGCAACTGGCCGGGGTGAGATGTCGGTTACACACTCTGTGTGCGCCGAACGCCGGATGCAGTGCGAACGTCCCCTGATTGCGCCCGCAGCCCCTGCCCTTATTCGCCGCCGAAGAATCCATCAAGAAACCAACCGCGACTACCACGCCGAAGAGCGTCAGCCACACGCTGTTGCTGGTCAGGGGTCAGCGGCTGACCGCCCGGCAGGCCCTCCGCCACCCGGATTGTGCCGCGCGCAATACGCGCCTGCATGTCGTCGATCTTCTTCGCATCGCGGCGGGCGTCGTAGGTGAACGAGTACAAGTCATTCATAGGGTCGGGCGGGATCTGCCTTCCTCGAATGATGAGCCGGCACCACCACAACGACCTCGACGATCCAAAAGGAATCAGGTCCACTCGCTCGATGTCGTCGACCAGGACATGCACCGGCGACTGCGCGGCTTTCCATTTCGAATGATGGTTCCAGTCCTCGAATACCACGTGGGTAGGCGTCCACGTCAACGACTTCATGATGCTCCTGTCACCTTGACATCAACCACCAATCTGTCTTGGGTCAAGATCTTCGCAGGATCTGGCTGGTCACATGGTTGATGCCATGGCTGGTGAGATCGCTCGAGAGCGGTCGGTAATGGCGAGTTGAGGGCGTTCGATCCGGCAACCGACAGCATCAGGGTGTCTCGTGAGCATTCGTTCGCGAGACGCAAGGTGTGGGATGTCCGGAACCCTAGTGCGACTGGTTCGCGGCTGCCGATTCCTGGAAGTCGACGAGTGCTTCTCCGTGCGCCTGCGCCCACTCCGTCAGCATCGCTATCGGCTCCTGGAGCGTCCGGCCGAGCGGGGTCAGGCTGTATTCCACCCGTGGGGGCACTTCGGCATACCGCTGTCGATCGATGAGGCCGTTGCTCTGCAGGCGGCGGAGGGTCTGGGTTAGCACCTTCCGGGAGATCCCGCCGGACAGAGCGACAAGTTCACTGTGCCGCTTGGGGCCGTCTTTGAGCGCGTACAGAGTGACTACGGACCACTTGTTCGCGATGACCTCGAGTGCTGTACGCGCAGGACAGTCGGACATGAACATGATTCCGGCAGGAGGGCTCACGGTCCGAAGGTTACCAAAGGGTACCTATCGGATTCCTAGCGTTGTCGTCATGCAAATCACAGCCCTGATCCTGTCCGTCCTGCTCGCTCTGGCGATGCTCCACTCCGGAGTGATGAAGTTCGTCCGCCCAGCATGGCTACGCCAATTCGCCGAAGCGGTCCACCTCACTACTTCCCAGCTCACCGTGCTCGGGAGCCTGCAGATCGCCGCGACGGTCGGTCTCATCTGGGGCATCTGGTTCCCGCCCTTCGCGATCGCCGCCGCGATCGGGCTGGTGCTCTACTTCGGCGGCGCGATCGTTGCCCACATCCGCAGCGGCGACCGGAACATGCTGGGAGCCATGGTCTTCCTCGCGTTCTCGATCGCGACGTCAGTCGTGCTCGTTCTCAATGTTCTCCTCGCCTGAGCCCGCGTTTCTACCTCGGCGGCTGGCTGAAGTCGCGGAGAAGTTCCCCACGGGAAGGCGACAGGGCCATGTACTCACGAATCTTTCCGCGAACCAAAGGCATGGAGCTGTCGATGATGTAAGGCAACGAAGTCCACAGGCTGACTACAGTCAGCAAAAGCATCCCCAAATGGCCCCTCTTCAGCCACTCCCTGCACGGCACCCGATGGGAGGCAAGCCATTTGAGAGCCACACCAGACCAGACGGTGGGCAGCCGAATATTGGGAGCATCCCACCGGGCACCTGAATCAAATCCTGGCCGGGACCTGACCCTGGCACCAGTCTCTAACTAGCCGATGAGTGGATGTCAACCGGCGAACTTCGCGGCGGCCTGCGCGGTGACCGGGGTGAAGAGGTTGATCAGGTTGCCGTCGGGATCGCGAAACAGCAACGACCGGTTCCCCCACGGCATCGTCGTGGGCTCGTTGACGAAATCCTCGACCGTATCTCGCAACCGCCGGTAATCGGCATCGACGTCGGGGACCAGGAATTCGATGATCGCGGTGTGATTGTCGGCTGGGTGCGCGCTGCCCGCAGCGAACAGCGCCACGGTGCGGGTGCTTCCGATCGCGAGGGTGCCGGCCGGTGTGACGATTTCGGCGAAATCCGGTGTAGCCCAGTTTGCTTCGACGCCGGTCACGTGCTGATAGAAACTGACCAGCCGCTGGATGTCGTCAGTGATCAGACGGATCGAGACGAGCTTCATTGTGTGCTCCTGCTGTCGGATGAGGCGGAGGTTCCACCGCCGCACGCCACGGTAGAGCCGATACTGGACAGTTTCCGCCCAGTATGGATGCGAGAATTTCCCGATGACGCGCCCCACCGCCCGAGTGCTGGCCCTGCTCGAGCTGTTGCAGACCGGCGGTACTCATACCGTCGGCGAACTCGCCGGACGGCTCGGCGTCGATGAACGCACCGTCAGGCGATACGTCACCCATCTCACCGACCTGGATATCCCGGTCCGATCGGTGCGGGGCCGCTACGGGGGATACCGGCTCGCTCCCGGATACCGAATGCCACCGCTGATGCTGACCGACGACGAGGCGGTGGCCGTGTTACTCGGGCTCCTCACCAGCCGCGGCGCCGACCGGCCGACAGCGGCCGCCCGCGCAGCCGACAGCGCGACGGCCAAACTCCGCCGCGTCCTACCCCCACGTCTGACGGCCCGGCTGGACGCACTGATCAACACCGTGGAATTCACCGCCGCCGCGCGCCCGGAAGGAGCTGTCGAGACCGCCGTCCTGCTCCGGCTCGCCGAGGCCACCCGCGAGCACCGACCGGTCGCAATCGGGTACACCGACCGAAACGGGCGGTCCAGCCAACGGACCGTGCACCCATACGGGCTCGTCGACCACTCCGGCCGGTGGTATCTGACAGGGATGGACAGCAACAGCGACGAACTACGCCAGTTCCGGCTGGACCGCATCACCGCGGTGAGCACACAGCCCGGAACGTTCGCTCCGCCCACCGGATTCGAGCCAGCCGCTCATCTGCTGTCCGCATTAGCCAACGCGCCCTATCGGCACGAGGTATCGATCCGAGTCCAGGGCACACTCACCCAGGTCCGCCCGCTGCTCCCTGCGACGATCGCGACCGTGCATGAGATCGACTCGCAGCCCGCTGACACCAACCCGTGGGTCCGGATCCGAATCCGCGCCGAACAGCTCGACTGGATTCCCGCCCTCCTCGCCGGCCTGAACCGCCCGTTCATCATCGAGCACCCCGACACACTCAACGACGCCGTACGCGCCCTGGCCCGCCGACTCACCGCGGCCGCCGACGGCCGATACCAAACCCATAGGTAGCAGCCCGGACGCTCGATAATCAGCGTAAGGCGTTTTGTGTCAAGCGCTTCGGTCGATTACGGCAAACATCGCTGCGTGGCCTGGACCACCACCCGGCACTACGCCAACTCGCCAACCGCCTCGTCGGAATCCTGCACGGCTGCCTCAAAACCCGCACCACCTACAGCGAGGTCGCCGCACAGTCTCCACCCACCGAACATTCCACCGCTGCTTGACATCCAAGGCCCTGGGATGTCTTTTTTCGCCCGCACATGCGAGCCGTCGGGGATGACCCGGTCGAAATCGATCAACCCGGCAGCGTGGCAATGGGCGAGCATCGTCTCGTGCATGGCTTCGAACACTCCGGCCTCTCTGCCAGTCCCTCACTCTGCGCCAGCAGGTCATCCCGGACCCGAAACCCAACTCCTGGGGCAGGTCTTCCCACCCGATCCCGGTGAACAACACGAACAGTATCCCCTGCAACACCAGCCGGTCGTCCATCCGCGCCGGACCGGGTGTCCCCGCCGCCCGGACCGGCAGTAGCGGTTCGATCAACGCCCACAACTCGTCATCCACAATCCACGGTGCCGCCGCGACGAAACATACTGCACCGCAACGATAATCACCGCTACTCAAACGAACCTGTCAGGCGCTCTCAGGTGGCCTTTTTGCCACGGCGGTGCTCGATCCAGGCATCCAGCGCGTCCCGGAAGAACTCGACCTCCTTGGGGGTCAAGTCGAAGTCGACTACCCAGTCCTCGGCCATGACGAGTGCGCTCAGGATGTCGCTGTCCTCCGATTCGCCGACGATCTCGAAGTGGTGTCCATCCTCGGTGTCCATGGACAGACAGAAGCCGTCGTGCTCGGGTACTTTCACCTCCTGGTTCAGAATTTCGGCCATGGTCAGCCCCGCCTCGATGTCGAGTACTTCGCCGATCCCCCTGGCGAAGTCCTCGTGATGCTCCTCCACCTTTCGCGCGTAGCCATACTCGAGAAAGGCGTCCACTACCTCGCGGTTCTTTTTTGCTAGCTGGGCGTTGGCGAAGCTGACCAGGCATGTCGTGCAGAAGCGGACTGGCCCCAGGTCGACGCCGGGCTCCTGGACCGGAAAGACGGCTGGCTCACTGCATCTTTCGCATGGTGGTGTCACTTCTTCTCCTCACTTCCGAACGGGATTCTTTCGATGCTGTAGACGGCAACGGGGTCGGGCCCCGGGTTCGGGCAATGAAGTGTCCGTCGCCGTCGCCCTCCGAGAACAACAGCCCCGAGGAGTTCTCTCCGATCCACTGCTTGGCGGACTTCTTGGTTGGCAGGGCTCGCACAGGGCTGTCAGCGGGTACCTCGTTTCCCCTGGTAGTAGAAGGTTTCCGTGAGGTACGCCCTTTTCGCTACTCAGAAAGTCCCGCTTACGGGCGCGAGACGAGATACACAGGATCCGCATATTTGGTTTGTTTCCCAGCAAGAAAAGACCGCTTGACGTTCTCGGTCTCTCGCCGTTCGTGCGCTGCCCTATGGGGAACGGTCTAGCCGCTCAGGAAGCGCTGGGTGGCGTCGTAGACGTCGCGTTGGTAGGCACGATCGAGGGAGCGGGCCGAGGACAGCTTGACACGTCCGGTGTCCACGACGCGGACCGCACGGATATAGCTGCCGCTGGGGTGTGCGGCGGGGCGGGTGGCCGTGGCGACCACCGTGCGCGCAGGCCGCTCGGGGGAGGACATCAACGGTGCGCCGAGGAGGCCGATGAGGTGCAGCGGACCGCCCGCACTGCGCTGGAATCCGGTGCGCACTGCCCCCGGATCCACCGCGTACACCGCGATCCGGTCACGCCACCGTTCGGCCAGCGCGTAGGTGTAGGCGAGGTTGGCGAGTTTGCTCGACGCGTACGCGTGCATCTGCGTCCACTCCCCCGGAAGTGCCCAGTCCTGGATCGGGCGGGCCCGCGCTTCCAGGTACGAGGTCATCATGATCACCCGCGCTGGTGAATTCCGCTGTTCACCGATCGGTTTCAGGAGCGATTCGAGGCCGCGGGTAAGTCCGGCGACCGCCAGGTGATTGACGGCCACGGTCCGTTCGACGCCGTCCACGGTGAGGCCGTGCCGATCGAACGCGGCGCCCGCGTTGTTGACCAGGACGCCGAGACCGTCCGGTGCGGCGCGGTGCACCTGATCGACCAGTCGCCGCACCCCCGAACGTGTTTCAAGGTCGGCATCGACGGGAATCAGGCCGCCCGGCACGTCGCCCATGCGCGCTGCCGTGTCCCGCGCACGCTCCGCGGTGCGCCCGTGCACCAGTACGGTCCAGCCGAGCCGCGCCAGCGTTCGACCAACCGAAAATCCGATACCGCTGCTCGCTCCGGTCACCAGCGCGGTCGAAGCCGATGGGACTACCAATGGATTCGTTGTGTCCATTGCTCTTATTCTCGGAGCGCAGAATGGAATGGCAATACCAAAATCGAGTACGGAGAAGCCCGATGCCCGCGTCCACCGACACCCTGACCGCCAAAGGACTGCGCAGCCGCGCCAGGATCGTCGACGCCGCCGCGCGCCTGATGCTCGCGAACGGTGCGCACGGCACCACGATGGAGGCGATCCAGCACGAGGCGGGCGTCAGCGCCTCGCAGCTCTATCACTACTTCGACAACAAACGGGACCTGCTAGCGGCGGTCATCCAAGCCAGCACGGAGGTCGTGGTCGCCAACAAGTGGCTGCTCGAAATGCGCTCGCTACACGATCTCCGCGCGTGGCGGGATGCGGTGGTCGCCGCGGCGCGCGCGACCGGCTGTCGCACCGGGTGTCCGCTGGCCTCGTTCGCCGAGGACATCCCCGACACCGATCCGGACCTCCTCGAACTGGTGGCCGCCGGATTACGCCGCCTCACCGCCGCCGTCGCCGAGGGCCTCACCGCCATGCGCGATGCAGGAGAACTGCGCCCGGACACCGATATCGACCGCCTGGCGCTCGTCGTGGTCACCGCCTACGAGGGCGGCATGCTCGTCTCCCGGGCCCAGCGCGAACCCGCACCGCTGGAAGCAGCGCTCGACGCCGCCCTCGCCTGTGTCGAGACACAGGCCGCTCGCACGGATCGGTGACATCGAACGGATCGCGGCCCCAATGACAGCCCACACCGACCTACTGCGCAATACGACCTAGTGTCGTGAGTCGTTAATTCGTTTGCAGTAGCAGGCGACTGATTCGAGGATCTGATCCGCGGTCTTGGTCCACACGTAGGGACGTGGATCGTCGTTCCACGTGTCGATCCATGCGCGGATGTCGGCGTTGAGTCGCCGGACCGAGGTGTGGGTGCCGCGCCGCAGTTTCTGGTGGTCAGCTCCGCGAACCAGCGTTCGACCAGGTTCAGCCATGAGGAGCTGGTCGGGGTGAAGTGCAGCACGAACCTGGGATGTGTTGTGAGCCAGCGCTTTACCGCTGGCGTCTTGTGGGTGGAGGCGTTGTCGAGGACCAGGTGCACGTCCAGATCGGTGGGCACCTGGGCATCGATCTTTCGGAGAAAGGCGAGGAATTCGGTGGCCCGGTGACGGGCGTGCAGCGAACCGATGACCTTGCCGGTGGTCAGGTCCAGGGCGGCATAGAGGCTGGAGGTGCCGTGACGGACGATTCAGCGCCCGGGACCAGCCGAGTTCATAGCGATGGCCGATCGGACGAACCGAGCAACGGCGTCGATGCGCTCGGATCCGCCGTCGCCGCCGACCTGGACCACGGTGAGCGCGACCGCGGTGAAAATGGCCTCCAACGCCACCGCCGTGTCGTGCGGATCGAGATGTTCGGAAACCTCACCCGACTGCTGCCCGGCGCGCAGCACGGTTTCGAAGGCCGCGCGGACGCGGCGGGTCACCTCGCCGTCGACCAGCCGGGTGAGCAACTCGGGCTCGCGGCCGGCGAGCACGCGCAATACCAATGGGTGAGCGGACAACCCGCTGACGAACCGGCCGAGGATCTGCTGCCAGTACCGATCGTCGGGTGCGCCGGGCGTGGCGAGCGCGTCGTCGCACAGCCGCCCGGCATCGCGATCGAACGCCGCGACGAAGAGCGCTTCCTTGTCGGCGAAATGGAAATACACCGCAGACGGGGCGAGCCCCAGATCGCGCGCCAGGGCGGCGAGCGAGGTGTTTCGGAAGCCTTGATCGGCGAAACGGCGGGTCGCGGTATCGAGGATCAGCTGCCGCGTCTGTTCGCCGCGCATCGTGGGCGAGGATCCGGATCGTGGCATTCCTGAACAGTAGCGCGGGGCAGTCACCCGGCCGTAACAGGTTAACTGAATGCATTGCTCAATCATTCAGTTACAGTGGTCCCGTCGCCACCATTGATCGAAGGATGTGCCGCGTTGCCGACTCCCGCCCTCAATCGCCGCCGAGTTCTCGCCATGATGGCGGCCGCCCCGGCCCTCCCGGTGCTGGGTGCACGGGCCACCCCCGCTTCGGCCGCACCGTCCGGCCGTCCCAATATCCTGGTGTTGATGACCGACCAGGAGCGCGCCGATATCACTCTGCCACAAGGGTTTTCCCTGCCAGCCCGGTCCAGGCTGGCAGCCGGCGGCGTGCGGTTCGCCATGCATCACACACCCACGGCACCGTGTTCGCCCGCTCGCTCCACGTTCTTCACCGGCTTGCACGCCCCGGTCACCGGCATGCGCGACAACGTGCGCGGCACCGAGCTGATCGCCACGATCATGGGGCCGCTGCAATCCTGGAGCCCCAACCTCGACAGCGCGCTGCCCACGCTCGGCACAGTATTGCGGAGCGCCGGTTATCGCACCGCCTACATCGGCAAGTGGCATCTGTCCGACCCGGTCGCCGCCGTCCCGGATGCGTTGTCCGCGTATGCCTTCGACGAAGCGATCGGTATCCTCGGCGGCGGCGGCCCGAACGAGGGCACCCACGAGGATCCGGAAGTCGTCGGCCACGCGGTGGACTGGCTCGAGCGTCACCGCGACGACACCGAGCCGTGGTTGTGCGTGGTCAGCATGGTGAACCCGCACGACATGATGTTCTGCCCCAGGTTCTATCGACTCGAAGACATCCCCGACTACGGTGCCCGAGTCCCGGAGAACTTCGAATCCGATCTCTCCGCCAAACCGCGAGTGCAATCGGTGTGGCGCGACCTGAACCAGGTCGTCGGCGGTGCCATGCCCAACGACGTGACCTCGGCGTCGAGCCGGCACCAGTGGCAACAGTGGGGCAACTGGTATCTGGAATTGCTGCGCCGAACCGACGAACACCTGGCGACGGTGCTCGCCGCACTCGACCGCAGCGGGGCGGCAAGCGATACCGTCGTCGTCCAGGTCGCCGATCACGGCGAACTCGGTGGTGCACACGGTCTTCGGCAGAAGGGCGCGATGATCTACCGGGAGAACCTGCGCGTCCCCCTCG
Organism: Nocardia lijiangensis NBRC 108240; assembly: GCF_001613045.1. Taxonomy (GTDB): domain Bacteria; phylum Actinomycetota; class Actinomycetes; order Mycobacteriales; family Mycobacteriaceae; genus Nocardia; species Nocardia lijiangensis. The sequence goes on from NZ_BDBP01000007.1 coordinate 36,989, forward strand.
TCATCGCGGACCCGAGAAACCCCGCCACACACGGCAACACAGTGACCTGCCCGACCTCGCACATAGACCTGCTGCCGACACTCGCCGCGCTGGGCGGCACGGCAGCCACCTCGCCGATAGCGGGCCGGGACCTCACTCCGCTGCTGACGAACCCGTCCGGTTCGATCCGCGACGCCATACTCGTCAGCTCCGACGCCAAATCCAGCGGCGGACAGGTACCCGGAGTGAACTACTGCCTCCGAGGTACCGTCACACCCCGCTACAGCTTCGGCCGCTACTCGACACCGGACCGGCTCGACGGCCCACGACCTGAATTCGAATACGAACTCTACGATCGCCACACCGACCCACTCGAACTGCACAACCTCGCGCACAACGGCGGCGCGACCGCGCTGGTCGAAGAAATGAATGACCTCGTGGATGCCCTGATAGCTGCAGAACTCGAGTCATTGGGCCCGTGGCTTCACTGGTGAATCTCCGCGTGGTCTCTGCCTGGTCGGGGTGAGCATGGTGGGCGCGGTCCGACTCGAGGAGCGTGTCCATGGCGGAGGTTTCGAAGGCCGAGTTGTTCGCGGCGATCCTACGACCGAGCAGGGGCACAGCCTCGTCCAGGAGTTCTATCGGTGTGTGACCCGGCGGGCGGATGCGGTGTTCGAGCTGGTGGATGCGGTGTTGTGCGGACGGTCCGGTGCGGATTTGTGCAAACGAAAAATGACACCGCTTCAGGCGGGCGGGTGTGTGGGCTTGTTGGGTCGTGTCGGCTTGTCGGTTGTATTGCTGCTGGTTGGCCTTGGAACCCCGAAGGGGTCACAGCAGTGGCGGAGTGTAGGTAGGCACCCTCGTCACGACGGGCACGCGTCACCTCACCGATGCGAGCCCGGACACAGACCAGTCATTTGACGGACGCGACCGGCACCGCGGTCGTCGTAGCGTTCGGCTATGGCAAAACGATCCGAACCCCGCTCAGCGACCGTCCTGGTGACCGGTGCCTCCACCGGTATCGGGCGGGCCACCGCGCTGCTATTGGCCCACGAGGGCTTCACCGTCTACGCCGGCGTGCGGAAGGTGCCCGACGGGCAGGCGCTCGGCGAGACCGTCACCCCGATCCAGTTCGATATCACCGATCCGGACCGGATCGCCGAGGTCGCCGAGCGCCTGGGCCGCCTCGACGCGCTGGTCAACAACGCCGGAATCGGCGTGACTGGACCGGTCGAGTTCGTTCCGCTGGCCGAGTGGCGCAGGCAGTACGAGGTCAATGTGTTCGGCCAGGTCGCCGTCACCCAGGCTATGCTGCCGATGCTGCGCGCCGCACACGGCCGACTGGTCACCATCGGCTCTGTGGGCAGTTGGATCACCCTGCCCTTCGGCGGTCCGCTCTGCTCCTCCAAGCACGCGATCCGCTCGATCAACGACGCACTGCGCATGGAGCTGAAACCCTTTGGCGTGCGGGCGGTTCTCATCGAACCCGGCTCGATTCACACCGAGGCTGTGGACAAGCTCGAGGATGAGGTCGAACCTCGCTTGGCCTCCCTCGGGCCCGAGGGCAGGCGGCTGTACGGCAACGACTACCGGACCATGGTCAGCAGCGGGCTCGACGAGGAACGTTCGGGGTCGAGCCCGGACGTGGTCGCTCGCGCCGTGCTGCACGCGCTGACCGCGCGCAGGCCGCGTTCCCGCTATCCGGTCGGCAAGAAGTCGCGGTTGATGGGCACGCTCGGCCGCATCGTCCCGCAGTACACCCTCGATGCCCTGCGCCGACGCGGGCTGGGCCTGTCCTGAACGGAGGCACCCATGACCCAGCTCGCCGGAGCCGACGCACTGACCGCCCTCGACCCTGTCTTCGCCCAGCTCGCCGTCGGTGCGGGGCAGAACCTGTGGGGTCTGCCGCATTTGACGATGCGCGAGAAAGCCTTCGTCTGTTTGACTTCCGACCTGTGCCACCCGCACCTGGACCTGCCCCTGGCCATGCACGTGCGGATGGCCCTCGCCAATGGCGTCGAACCTGAGGGCATCCGGGAGCTCTACCGTCACCTGGCCCCCTACGTGGGCTACCCCATCCTGGTTCCCGCCTTTCAGCGCTTGCGCGAACTCGGCCTGCCCGAAGCGCAGGACGTCGAGCCGGTGGAGCCGGTGCCGCTGACCGGTGCGCTGGCCCGCGCGGTCCGCGTACTGGAGGATGTGGATCCCGGTCTGGCCGCCTTCACCGAGGACCAATTGGCTCAGCGTTGGGCTCGCCCGCATCTCAGCGTTCGGGAACGGGCGATCGCGTGCCTGACCGTGGATGTCTTCTATCAGACGCTGGGTGAATCGATGCGCCTGCACGCCGAGCTGGCCAGGGCAGCCGGGGCCACCGAGGAGACCTTCCGCGACCTGCTACGCGGCCTGGCCGAGTTCGGGCTCGCCCGGGCCTGGGCCGCCGCACGGGAACTCCTTTCCTGAACGAGGCCCATCAGTGTTTTCCGACAGTCAGTCTTACTCCGTAAGGATGATTTTTATGCGAATCACAGTGTCGTTCAACGCCGCCGGCGTCCGCTGTGCCGGCTACCTCTACCTGCCCGCCGAGTCTGGACCGGTGCCGTGCGTGGTGTTGTGCCACGGCTACAGCGGAACGATGGACCGCCTCTTCGACTACGCCGAACGCTTCGCCGCCGCAGGCTTGGCCGCCCTGGTCTTCGACTACCGAGGCTTCGGCGAGAGCGACGGCGAACCGCGCCAGCTCCCCGATATCGACGCCCAGCTGGTCGATATCGCCGCCGCCGTGGCCTTCGCTCGGGAACATGAACGCATCGACCCCGGCAGGGTGCTGCTGTGGGGCAACTCGCTGGGCGGCGCACACGTAATCACCGTGGCCGCAAGCGATCCCCGGATCGCCGCCGTGGTGGCGCAGATCCCGTTCAACGGATTCCCGAAGAAGGTCGAGGGACGGTCGACCGGTGACACGCTGAAGCTGCTGGGTGCGATCCTCTGGGACGCACTACGAGGCAGGCTGGGCGTGCGACCGTACTACATCCCCATGGTGGGCCACCCCGGAGAACTCGCCGTGACCGCGAGTCCCGAGGCCGAACAGCACATCCAGGCTCTCACCGGTGGCCAGAACACCTTGTGGCGCAACACCGTAGCCCCCAGGGGCCTGCTTCGGATGATGCGCTACCACCCCGCCGAATCCGCCGCCCGCCTGTCCTGCCCCCTGCTGGTCTGCGTCGCCGCCGAGGACCGGGAGACACCCCTGGAAAACAGCCGCGAACTGGCAGACCGCGCCCCCCACGGCGAACTCCGCGTCTATCCCGGCACTCACTTCACCTTCTACACCAATCCCGAGTTCCGGGACCGTGTGGTCGCCGACCAGATCGACTTCTACCGCCGCACATCCGCATCGGTGTGATGCGCGACGGCTCACCGTGAGACGGTGCCGATCCGGCTTCGGCACCTCGGACTCGACGGCGTGACCTACCCCATATCCCGTCACATCGGGGGATGCTCTCCCGTCTGTCGAGTAACTGTCCCGATGATCAGAAAGTTCTCCTCATGAGATCCAGAATGTTGTTCAATCGACTCGCTGTGGTCGCGGTCGCGCTGCTCGGCGCACTCGCCGCCATCTCCTTTCCCGTGGCATATGCCTGGGAGCCCCCGAGCTCGCCCTATCAATCGCAGTATTTGCCTCGCGTCGAGTCCCGGTACGCCGAAACCGACCTCGCTCGATTCCACTACACCCGCACCGGAACGGGCTCGCCCGTCGTGCTCATCGCGGGAGGCGGGCTGTGGGGATACTCCTGGCGAGACGTCGTCCCGGCGCTGGCGACCGAACACACTGTCTATGCCGTCGATCTGCCCAGCCAGGGTTTCACCGAACTGCACCGCGACGACTTCGCCTATGACCTGCCCGCGATGTCGGAGGCCATCGCGACCTTCCTCGACGCCGTCGGTCTACCCCGGGCGGCCATCGTCGGTCACTCGTGGGGCGGGGCGTGGAGCCTGTACTTCGCCGAACAACATCCCGACCGCGTCGAGCGACTCGTCCTGCTCGACGCACCCGGCCTCGACGCCGAAAAGGCACCTGTCACCCCACTGTTCACCACACCCCTGCTAGGCGAACTGGCCACCAACCTCACCACCCGGTCCTTCTACGCCGACAGCATCCGCGGCACCTTCCACAACGATCACCTGGTCACCGAAGAGGTGATCGATGAGCTCTACGCACCATTCTCCCGACCAGCGAATCGTGCCGGCTTCCTATCGCTGTGGCGGAACCTGGACTACCGGCTCACCGACGCCGGGCTCGCCGGGGTCACTACGCCCACACTCGTGGTGTGGGGTGCGGAGGACACCTGGCTCCCTGCCTCCCAAGCCGGTGAACTGGCCGCGCGAATCCCGAACGCTACGGCCACCACTCTCCCGGGCTGCGGGCACACCGTCCACGAAGACTGCCCAGCGCAAACCAACCCACTCCTCACCGCATTCCTGCGCTGATCTGCGGGAATCCCAGTGAATCTGTGAAATAGGGAGTGGCTCATGACGATCGACATCTGGGCGCGCTGGATGGCGGAGTCCCCGGTCCAGGCCCCGGCGGACAGGGAGCAGGAGTGAATCCGCTCGATCCGCTGCTGCGTGCGCACGTTGTGGACAGTTTCGAACGGCAGGCGTTCATGTCGCATCTCGGCGCGCGTCTGACGGCCGTCGAGCCGGGCTGGGCCGAGATCACGCTGGCCTACGCACCGACACTGACCCAGCAGCACGGGTACTTCCACGCCGGCGTCACCAGCGCGATCGCCGACACCGCGGGCGGCTATGCGGCACTGTCGACGTTCAGTACGCGCGACTCGATCCTGACGGTCGACTTCAGCCTCAATCTCCTGGCGGTTGCCGTCGGGGACCGCTTGGTTGCGCACAGCAGCGTCGTGCGCACCGGGCGCACCATCACTGTGTGTTCGCTGGATGTCTACGCTGTCGACGGCGAATCGTCGACACACGTCGCGACAGGTCGACAGACCCTGATCCGTCTCGCGGACCGACCTGACCGCTGAACCAGACCGCTGCGATCGATGCTGCGGTCAGGGAGTGACCGAAGATCGCAGGCGGCCTGGGCCGACGACGGTCACGAAGTGGCCGAATGCAATGCGGCACTGGACAATTGGACCTGGCCCACGGTCCTGTCCCCGCCCGCACGGAGCCGACCGCTTCGATTCGACACCGAGAAGACCGGACAACATCACGCTAATCTGATCCGTGCCGTGTTTCGTACGGCACGAGGGATAGGCGTTGCTGGATGGGTTCCATACTGTTCGGGCGGCAAGCGGAGCAGTCCGTCATAGACGAGTTGCTGCAGGGCGGGTCCGGCGCGCTGGTAGTACGCGGCGAGGCGGGCGTCGGTAAGTCGGCTCTGCTGGAGTACGCGGGCGCGGCGGCGCGGGCACGGGTGTTGCGGGTCGCCGGTGTCGAGTCCGAGGCCGATCTTCCGTTCGCTGCCCTGCACCGGCTGCTGCGCCCAGTGCTCGATGAGGTGGAGGCGTTGCCACAGCAGCAGGCGAACGCGTTGCGCGCCGCACTCGGTCTGGGTGACGTCGTGCACGGCGACCGGTTCCTGGTCGGGCTGGCGACGCTCGGCCTGCTGGTGGAGCTGTCGGCGGCGAGCCCGGTGGTGTGCCTGGTCGACGACACGCAGTGGCTGGACGGTGAATCTTCCGACGCCCTGCAGTTCGCCGCCCGCCGCCTGCATGCCGAGCCTGTCATCATGCTGTTCGCCTCGAGGAACGGGTGGTGCTCGGGGGACGATTGCCCCGCATGGGATTTGCCCGAGTTGCGGCCGGGTTGCCTTAACGACGAGGCTGCCCGCACGCTCCTCCACGATCAGGCCTCGGACCTGCCGCCCGCCGTCCGTGACCAGATCGTCGCCGAGGCGATGGGCAATCCGCTCGCCCTGATCGAGCTGCCCCGCATGCTCACCGCCGAGCAACGCAGAGGCGCACTGGTCCTGCCGCCCTTTTCTCCGGGTGCCGCACAGCCTGTGACGGACAGGGTGCTGATGGGGTTCCGCGCACGGATCGCAGCGCTTCCGGAGGCCACTCGTTCCTGCTTGCTGGTGTCGGCGTTGGAGCACATCGACGAGTTGGATGTGCTCGCGCACGCGATCGGCCTGCTCGGCGCTTCGCTGGAGGACTTCGCTGTGGCCGAGCGGGCGGGCTTGGTCGGGGTGGGCCCAGACGGTGTCACCTTCCGGCATCCGCTGGTGCGTACCGCGGTGCTGCTGGCTTGCGACATCGCCGCCCGGATGGACGCACACCGGGCGTTGGCCGCGGCGGTAGACGCCGACCGACGCGCTTGGCATCTCGCTGCCGCTGCCCTCGGGCCCGACGAGGAATTGGCCGAGCAGCTCGAAACTGTGGCGCTGCGTGCGCGGCAACGCGGTGGGCAGGCGGCGGTGTCGGCAACCTACGCTCGCGCGGCCGAGCTGTCCACCGAACCCGGTGAGGCTGTTCGCCGGTGGACGGCCGCGGCCGAGGCCGCGACCGAAGCGGGCCTGTGGCAACGCGCGGGTGAACTGGTGGACCGGGCACGACGCCAGGCCGAGGCGGCGACACCGACGGGCGATGTCTTGGCACAGCTCGCCTACGTACGCGCGAAACTGGAACTCCGGTCGGATCGGCCCTTGGCGGCCGTGCGGCTCATGCACGAGGGGGCCGAGGCAGCGGACGACATGCTAGCCAGGCTGTCGCTGGTCGCGCTGGGGGGCTACTACACCTGGGCCAGCGCCGCCCATCCGGATCAGCTCGCGCTGGCTCGCCGCTCCGAGGAGATGTGCCCGGAGGGTGAAGGACTGCCCACCACGGTGCGCGCGGCCAACCGCGCGTTGCGCATCCTCGTCGAGGGCACGCCCGCGACCGCGGCCGATTTCGTGATTCCGGCCGATCACCTACCACCGGAGTTGCGTTACCTCATCGCGTTTCAGGACCTGGCCCGCGCAGGCGCACACAGCATGTTCGAGCGCGCGACCGGACTCGTCGAGGAATGCCGGGCCGAAGGACGACTGGGACGCATGCCTCAGGCCATGACGCTCCTCGCCATCGCCCAGCTGTTCAACGGCCGGCACCAATCCGCGCGGGCGACGGCAACCACGGGCATGGCCTTGGCATCCGATGTCGGCCAGCCGATGTGGCGCGGTTACCTGGCGGGCGTGCACGCCTGGCTGTCCGCGGTCAGTGGGGCGGAGGCCGAGTGTATTTCCTTGACGGAACAGGCGATTCGGGACGCGGACCACCGGGCTTGGATGCCGGCCGCCTGCTGGGCCGAGTACTCGCGGGTGATCCTCGATCTCGGGTGGGGTCGCTACGACTCGGTGCTCGATCGAGTGGACCAGGCGATGACCGGTCCCACCCGCCACGCCTTCCTGTGGTGGTATTCGTGGCCGGACTACATCGAAGCCGCTGTCCGGCTGGGCGATTCGCAACGGGGCCACGATCGGCTGAAGCCCCTCGCGGACTGGGTCGAGGGCACCGGCCAAGCGGCGGCGCTCGCCATCCTGCACCGGGCCCGTGCGCTGCTGGCCCCCGACAGCGCCGCGGGGGAGCTTTTCGAGCGGTCCCTGGCGCTGCACGCCGAACACCGGCAACCCTACGACGAGGCACGTACCCGCCTGGTGTACGGAGAGTGGTTGCGCCGCAACAGGCGTCGCGTCGATGCACGCCCGCAACTGCAAGCCGCCATGGAGACCTTCGACCGGCTCGGCGCGGCCGTCTGGTCGGACCGCGCCGCCGCCGAACTGCGCGCGACCGGACATACCGTGCCCAACCATTCCCGCGTGAGCGATCCGCTGATCGTGCTGACGCCGCAGGAACTTCAGGTAGTCCGGCTGGCCGTCACAGGCGCATCCAACCGCCAAATCGGCGCGCAGCTGTTCCTCAGCCCGCGCACCGTCGCCTATCACCTGTACAAGGCATTCCCCAAGCTGGGCATCACCTCACGCGCGGAGCTGGCCAGGCTGGTGTCGTGACCCCGAACAGCACCTCACCGCCAGTCAGATGACGGAAGCGATCCCGAACGCCTCTGGCTAGCGTCGGCGCCATGAAGCTGATCAATGACCACGCGGCGATCAAGGCCCGCGCACTGCCCCCGACCGACGACGGCTTTATCATGCTGGCTGGCGAGGTCGGCTCCTGGCGTGGCCCCTTCGCATCTGCTCCGATCCAGCTGGCCGCCCGCCTCGCGGCGCTCACCGCGGGCATGGAGGCGCGCGAGGTAAACGTGTTCCGCGCGGTCCTGCGGCCACCGGGCGAGGGCGACGAGGTGCTGGCCGCCAGGGGTCTCCGGCCCGCGCGCTTCGACCTCGTCGTGCTGATCCGCACCGCGTCCGTGGAGGCCGCGCTGGAGCTGCGCGAGAGCGCCGCCTACAAGGAACTTGTCGAGACTCTCAGCGCGGCCGCCCGCCGGACCCACCAGATCGTCGCCGACAACGCCGGGCTGCTCGGCGACGTGGACCACAGCCGAGACCACTGCTTCCTGTTCAACTACTTCTACGCCGACGACCGCGAGACCCTGCTGAAGGTGTGGGAGTACACCGCAGGGTGGTTCCAGGCCAAGACCGCGCTGCCCAACTCCGCACTGATGCGGCCAGTGGAGGGGGAGCCCGCAGACTACGGGCTCGTCAACCACGCCAGCTGGCCGAACTGGCGGACCTTCCTACCCAGCCTGATCTTCCGGCCCACCTTCCGCAGCTTCGTGCTGGCCAACTTCAAAGCCAACGGCATCGCCGCGCAGCCGATTATCTATCGCCGGTTTTGACCTGTTCACCGCCGCACTTGGGTTGTCGACGGCGGTCCGTTCCCGCTGCCACGGTTACCGATGACGCCGGGGCGGGAGGTGGCCGGCGTGGTGGCCGAACTCGGTGACAGGGTCGATGCGCGGTGGCTGGGCAGGCGGGTGGTGGGCCATCTCGGAGCGGGCAGCAGCGGTGGTTACGCGGACCTGGCGATGGTCGATGTCGATGCCCTGCAAGATCCGTTGTGCCACTGCCGGTGTGGACCCCAGCCAACAGCGTGCGGAGGGCGACATCGCGGCGTAAACCTCAGCAAGTCACCGGTCGACTACCGTGCTGACGGTGATCACCTCTTGGCCGCCGGTCCCGGAGACAGTGATCGACAGCTCCCACTCGCCGCCCATGACGAACACCTCCTCCGCAGCGACGAAGCGGCCGGGCTCGGTTTGGACGGTGTCGACCGGCGGCAGCGCGTGACCCATGCTCGGCATGACCGCCGCCACCGTGACCGTGTCGGCGTCACCGGAAGTCACCCGCACCTCGAGCGGATCGACAGGCAGCACGCTGACGGTGTATCGCGTGCCCGCCGCCGCCACGTACTCGGGGGCGCGGCCGAACCAATTCGTCGCGACGGCGAACAGCACACCCGACAGGAGAAGACAAGCGGCCAGCAGGAAATACGTGCGCTTCACCGGTTCACCGCCACGGTGAAGGGCCGGGTCACGAGTCGGCCTTCGGCGGCGTACTGGGCCCACGCCAGGTAGCGGCCCCGCTCCGGGAAGGTGAGGGTAAAGCGCAGCGCGGAACCACCGCCCTTCATCCCGTGCGCATGTGTCAGGTGGACTCCGTCCGCGCTCCTGACGATCAGATGGCCGGGCATGCCCAGCCATGGCTGTACCGGTCCCGCCACACTGACCTCGATAGTCACCGGGCTTCCGGCCGTCGGCGTGGCCGGGGTGAGGCGGGGTTCGGCAGGGTCATGGACTGGGGCGTCCGACTGGGCGGCACCGGAGACCTCGAAGGCACCGGAGACCAGTTGCCCGCCCGACTCCTGCCGCTCGAACTCGGCGTAGGCGAGGTAGCGGCCCGGCTGCGGGACACGCAGCCGTACGGCCAGGACACCCGGTGCGGTCCGCAACGGGTGTACATGCCGGAGGACGGCGCCGTCTTCACTGGTGACCACGAGATGCGCCGGGGCCTCGTGGTGGACGGCGAGGTCATCCACTGGCCGTCCCGTCGAGCCGTCCGTGAGCCGTAGGGTCAGGGTGAACTCTGCGCCCGTGGCGGGCCGGACCGGCAGTGTCGAGAAGCGAGCTTGCGCGTATGGCCGACCGACCTCGGCCACGGGCGCGGCGCCCTCCGGTGGAGCGGGCAGGGACGGCTGGAGCACTGTCAAGACGATCGCGGCCGCAACCGATGCGCTCGCGGCGCCCACGATGGGTCTGGACAGGCGGCCGGTCAGCACGCCGCCCACTAACAGCAGCCCAGAGATCAGGAACGCGCCGTCGGTGACCATCGCCCAGGGGTCGTGGCCGGGCACAAGAACCCGGAATGGGATCACCGATATTTCGTCACCGGCGCGAACATGCAACTCGTGCGGGCCGGTGTGACCGATTGGCAAGGCGGTGGGATCTTCTCCTACGCGCACCGAACCGGTCGAGCTGCTGCCGTCGGTCAGTGACCGCACTTCCAGCTCTAGAGCCGCGCTCGTGGGATGGATGGCCTGCGCGCTCACCCTCAGCGATGCCGGCACCTGCGTGACCCGGGCGACAACGAGCGTGACCTCGCCCGCCCTGAAAGTCTGCGTCACCCGCAGATCCGCTCCGGACTCCACCACATGCGCCTGGGCCAGCCCGGGCGGGGCCAGCACCATAAGGAATGCGACAGCGAAGACGCGGAACATTCTTTGGACGGCTCTACCGCTATTGCTCGACTTCATGACGGCGACGCTAGGCCGCGGTGCTGCTGTGTCGCGTCCGTCATATGACTGATGTGCCCCGGGCGATCATCAGTAGCATGACGGAAGCGACTGGGACCGCAATATTCCTAGGGTTGCGGCCATGACCAAAAGACCTGAAATCTACTCGGCGACCATCATGGCAGTCCTTGCCGCCGCTTTCTGCGCGTGGGCGCTGCTCACTCTCCCCATACAGGGAGCCATCGTGCTCGCGGTGGCCAGTGTGCTGGCGTGGATCGGCTGGATAGCCTTCAGCTACGCCCGCCCGGTGAAGTCCAGGAAGGTGATCGCCGTCTACCTGTGCGCGGTCGGCTTTCAGCTCATCCATATGGCCGAGGAGTACACCGGCGGCTTCCCCCACGAGATCGTCGAGCTGTTCAACTCCCCCCGCGACTGGCCGGAGCGAGAGTTCCTGCTGGTCTTCGTGTTCGGCTTCGGCGCGCTCTACTTCTTCGCCGGTGCGGGCGCACTCTACCGGATCCGGGTGTCCAACTTCTTCCTGTGGTGGTACGCCCTGGGCGCGGGCCTGCTCAACGGAATCGCCCATTTCATCTTCCCGATCATCAAGGGCGGCTACTTCCCTGGCCTGTACACCGCCGGCGGCCACTTTGTCATGAGCGGGCTGTTGATCTACCTCCTCGTCAAGGAGGACCGCATACTCGAGGCTGAGGAACGGAAGGTTCAGCCGCTGGCAGGTGCGGGAGCACGATAACCAAGCGACTCGAGCACCAATCAGGCCGCGAAGACCAAGTACATCGAGTTGGCGACTGGCAAAGTCCGTCGCCGGACTCGCCGACCACGTGATGCGGGGCACCATCGCGGCCACGACCGGGCTCGAGAAACAGAATGCGGCGGAGGCCGATAACTTCCGCCGCACCACGCTCGTTGTCGCCGAAGCGGCCGCCCGGCCGCGGCAGAGCCAGCTCTGCCGTGGCGGAGATGGCCGCGACCCTTCTTTCTCGTTCAGCCGCGACGCAACCCACCCAGCCCGCGTACCTCCGCGCCGAGTAGACGTCACCATGGACCGCACGGGCGACAGGGCGTCGCGCCCTTCACCGCGAATCGATGCCGGACCGGCGATAGCCCCGCCGAGCTATCGCGATATCGGCGGAAATCCTCAGTTCACCGGGCATCCGGGTTGTTGTGGATGCTGTTCGGACCGCCCCAAGAATGAACCCACACCGCTGCCGAACGCGGATTGGGTTTCGGCCACGAATCCCTGAACTCGCGTCAGCCGCTGGGCGATTCCGCGTGGTCGGAAGCGGCCAGCGCTGGGTTATGGAAGATCAACTGGCCCTACTCCTCTGGGTCGGCCAAACGCACAATATTGCCGAGTTGAGTGCGTTCGTTGGTCACGGTCCGCGGCGGCAGGGCGGAACTCGTTTAGTGGCTGATCTTTTCCAGTTCGTCGATGTCCTTGTCGGAGAGCGGCAGTCCCGCGCCGACGAGATTCTCGCGTAGATGGGTCGTCGACGAGGTGCCGGGGATCAGCAGGATGTTCGGTGACCGGTGCAGCAGCCAGGCCAGGGCGACCGACATCGGTGTCGCATTCATCCGGGCGGCGACGGCCGACAGCGTTGCGGACTGCAGTGGGGTGAAGCCACCGAGTGGGAAGAAAGGTACGTAGGCGATGCCCTGCCCTGCGAGGGTGTCGATCAGTTCGTCGTCTCGGCGGTAGGCCAGGTTGTACATGTTCTGCACGCACACGATCGGCGCGATCGTCTGCGCTTCGGCGACCTGTTCGGCCGTCGCGTTACTCACGCCGAGGTGGCGGATCAGCCCTCGCTGCTGGAGTTCGGCGAGGGTCTCGAAGGGCTCTGCGAGTGAACCGGGTTGCGGCCCTGCGGCATTGCCGAGCCGGAGGTTGACCACGTCGAGCGCCTCGAGGCCGAGCGCCTCCAGGTTCTCGTGGACTGCGCGGCGCAGCTGTTCGGGTCGTCGGGCCGGGGGCCATCCGCCCTGCTGATCGCGGGTTGCGCCGACCTTGGTCACGATGTGTAGCGATTCGGGGTAAGGGTGCAGTGCTTCGCGGATCAACTGATTGGTGACGCGTGGCCCGTAGGCGTCGGCGGTATCGATGTGGGTGATTCCGAAGTCGACGACCTCACGCAGGACGGCGAGCGCGCCGTCGCGATCGGCAGGCGGACCCATGACCCCGGGGCCGGCGAGTTGCATTGCGCCGTAGCCGAACCGGGTGACAGTCAGGTCGCCCAGGGTCCAAGTTCCCCCGGGAAGCGAAGGGGAGGGTGCGTTCATACCTCTGCCTTTCATCTCGAACTGGTTGGCGCCTACTGGAGCCTTGCTTCAGCATTGACGTGTAAGTTCCCAATAGGAAGTAGGCACTTCGAAGTGCGTAACTCACCCGCAGGTTGGAGGAGCGACTGATGGCGACGATGACGGCAGCCCAGAAGAGAGCTCAGTCCAAGTCCGAATATGACGCTTTCCTGGCGGCGTGTCCGAGCCGCAAACTGCTCGAACGGATCTCCGATAAATGGGTCACACTGATCGTGACCGCGCTCGGCAACGGCGGATCGCGTCAGCCCGGCGACCCCTGCGCCGGTGAGCCGGGTTCGATGCGCTACTCGGAGCTGTCGCGCCTGCTGGCAGGCGTCAGTCAGAAGATGCTCACCCAAACCCTGCGTTCCCTGGAGCGAGACGGTCTGATCACCCGCACCGCGACACCGACCGTGCCCGTGACGGTCTCCTACGAACTGACCGACCTCGGCCTCTCACTGCATCAATTGGTCCGCGAGATCAAGGGCTGGGCCGAGACGCACATGGACGAAGTACTCACCAACCGCACGGCACACGACACCCGCTTCGGCTGAACCACGCAATCCACACCGCGCTTCCCTTACACCAGTTTCTGGACGTCGATGGAACCTTGCTTTTCCTAGGGCGGACCGGCGGTGAGCGTTAGTGTGCGTGAGTGACCGACGTGATCCTCCTTCACGGGGCCTGGCACCAGCCCACCCACTACACCGAACTCGCCGAGCTGCTACGCACTCGGGATCTGTCTGTGGAGATGCCCGAGCTCTATGAGCTGTCGCTGACAGAGAGCACCGCCAGTCGCAAGAGTGCGGAGTCGGTTCCACTCGCCGGGGTGACATCTTGGTTACGCACATCCTTGATGTGTCCGCATGTGTGGCGTCTGGCGTCGACGGCTGACCAGTTGCGATCACGGGTGGTCGCGGAGACTGTGCGGGTCTGGGGCCCCGACACCGGTCAGGAACCCGCGGTCCCTACCAGTTGCACCGCTTCGGTACAAGCGGTGGACACGAGCGGTTCGGACAAGCAGCCGATTAGGGAGCTTCTCACCGGGACCTGGACCCGATCCTGGCCGGGATCAGGTCCTGGCACCAGTGTTAAGTAGCCGCCTATCGCGCGGTCACGAACGTCCGCTTCTGCCGAGTTGAGGATGTTCAAAGGGCTAGGGGCATGGGTGGCGAGCGCTACGACCCGAACAACCTGCATTCGCTGTGCCGCCCATGACTTGGGCGAACACCATTGGCGAAGCCCTCGGCCCGCGCTGGGCGTACCTGAATTGCCGCCGATCCTGCTGCACTCGCGACGCCCTCTGAATGGGTTGGGGCTCCGCGACTTCGGAGTCTCCTACCGGACCCACACGATTTCTCCACACTTGGTAACCGGATCGGACACAACTGGTCGATACAGTGACCGCGTGTTTGCTCGTGATACATCGTGGAATCGCTTGAACCTTCTCGCGTACATATTGCATGTCGTTGCCGTCGGCGCGCTGGCTGTGGCGTGGGTGGCGATCGGGCTCGGACTGTACTCGGAGCCGGGATCGGATCCACGGTTCGAGCTCGAAGCGGGCGGCCGCTTCGCGGCCAACCTCATGGTCTATTGGCCGTTCCTGCTTGTGATTAGCCCGGTGCTGGTCGTCACTGGCATTTTCGGGCTGATGCCATACCGGTTCGCGCCTGGCGGCACCATCGCGGGTGGGGTAGTTGCCAGTTTGTTCGCTCAGTGGGTGGGGACCGAGCTGTACTTGTCCGATTACAAGCCGGAGTTATCCGGACACCTCGACACGAGCATCGTCGCGGCGTGCTTCGCACTCGCCGCAGCGTTCGCGGCAGCCTTCTTGCACTTGTATGGCAACCGATCCGGTCGGACGCGCGCCGCCTCGATGCGAGGCGGAGCAGTGCTGGTAGTTGCCATTCTCGTCGGTGTGGTGGTCACGATTCCGCCGCTGATCGCGGGCAGCGGCACCCCGTCCGGTGTCCTGGCTCAGCTCGTCACTGACCCCCATTGCGGCAGGAACTTGTCGGACTGGACCGACGAGGGACAGACGACCGTCTACACGGGCGGCGCGACACAGTCGTATCCGCCGAAGGATGTGCCCGACAACGTGTTCGGGGTCGTGGTCACACTGCGTAACGGCACAGGCAGCGTCGAAACTACCCCGCCGACCGCGATCTCGTTTCGAGACGAGCTGCCATTACGGTCGGGTCCGCCGGGAACCGAAGTGATGCTGTATCAGCCTGGTACAGGCAACGAGTTCGCGTTTACCCACCTGCGGGATCCGAATTGCGAGGCCGGCAGTAGCCGGGTGGTTTCGGCGACCTACAAATATGCGGATTACGGCGGAACGAGCACGTCTCGGATTCAGGGCACGGTATCTCGTAGCGGCTAACGCGCTGGCAGGGGTGTTTGATAGCCGTCGCTGATCTGGATGTCCGCACATGCCGCCTATCGCGCGGTCGGACAGCCTGTCTGGCACTCGACATGCCTCCTGGGTGCTGACTGAATCGGCCGACCCGGTTGGTGGTGGAACTGAGCGAGGAATTCTGAGCTGTTCTTCGCGCTGCTCAGGCGACATGGAGTACGTAGTGCGCACATCTGGCTGGGGTGACGTATCGGTTACGCACTCCATAAATGCTTGCCTGAGCCGGTGAGCGGTGGCAGGTGGGCGTGAGCGGAAAGTCTCGCGCAGGTGGCGTGGTCGCGGCGCGCCGGATCTCGCTGAGCCGGTCGGTGGACGACATTGTTGGCCGCGTCCACGATGGAGGCGGCCCTGTTGCCCCTCGCCGAGCTCGCCAGCTGCCACGCTGGCGTGCTCGTTGCAGGCCAGCGGTTTCGGCCACGAATCCCCGAACTCGCGTCAGCCGCTGGGCGATTCCGCGCGGTCCGAAGCGGCCAGCGCTGGGCTATGGAAGATCCACTGGCCCTACTCCTCTGGGTCGGCCAAACGCACCATATTGCCGATGAGCGGATCTTTCGCCTAATCGACCCGAGCGACGGCCGCTAGGTGCGCCGTCTCGTCTTCGACCCGCTGACGGCCACGTAACGCCGCCACACACCGTGGGAATCTTCGTGGCTATCGCCGGGATAGACCTGAGGTCATGCGTGGCCCGCAGGTTTTGCGGCGGCGTCGATCTCGGCCATGTGCTCCTCCGCCCACGCCCGCAGCGCGGCCAGCGGATTTTCCAGGGAGAGCCCGAGATCGGTAAGGCGATAGTGAACGCGCGGGGGAACGGTGGGTTCGACGCGGCGGGCGACCAGCCCGTCGCGGGACAGGCTTTGCAGAGTCACCGACAGCATCTTCTGCGATACGCCGGGCATCCGACGCTGCAGTTCGGCGAAGCGCACCTCGCCGGGCGCGGCCTCGGCGAGCAGTTTCACCACCATGGACACCCATTTGGTGCCGAGCCGATCCAGAAGCCGACGGGTCGGGCAGCCCGGAGCGAACAGATCCCCGCGCTGGCCTGTGCTGGTTCGGGTAGTCACCTGGAGCTCACCACCTGTATCAAAAGTGCCGTCTTGGCAGGCTACCTCAGGTTACCTACGGTCAGCTAGTAACTATCGGTAACCGTCTAGCGGAGGATCGAATGTCTCACGAACTGCCAGATCTCACAGTGCGGATGGTGGCAACCAACGGGATCGAAGCGAACGTGGCGATCGCTGGCACCGGACCGGCAGTCCTGCTGCTGCATGGCTTTCCACACACCTGGCAGCTATGGCGCGAGGTGATGGGCCCACTCGTCCAACGACACCGGGTGATCGCGCCGGACCTGCGCGGCCTCGGCGCCAGCACACGAGCACAGGACGGCTACGACGCGGGCACGCTTGCCACCGACGCCGAGGGGCTGCTCGACGCCCTGGGTGAAACCAGCGCCTCCGTTGTCGCGATCGATGCCGGTGCTCCGCCAGCGTTCCTACTGGCGATGCGGCGGCCCGAACGAGTCAACCGGCTGGTGCTCATGGAATCGCTGCTGGGCACGCTGCCCGGTGCCGAAACCTTTCTAGCCGGTGGGCCGCCCTGGTGGTTCGGTTTTCACGCGGTGCCAGGTCTTGCCGAAAAAGTCCTTGCCGAAAACGAATCCGATTACCTCGACTGGTTTCTGACGACCGGAACCCAGGGCCGCGGCATCCCCGCACAAACCCGCGATGCCTTCGTCGCCGCCTACACCGGCACTGATTCCCTGCGGTGCGCTTTCTCCTACTATCGGGCGATGCCCACCAGCGCTGAGCAGATCCGGCGGGCTGTCGACACCGCCCGGCTCACCGTGCCGACGATGGCCATCGGATCCCACCCGGTCGGAACCACACTCGAAAACCAACTCCGTCCGGTCGCCGACACCTTGACCGGGCACTTGATCGAGGACTGTGGTCACATCATCCCCCTCGACCGTCCGGCGACGCTGGTGCCGCTGCTCGTCGACTTTCTCGATTCCTGAAGGGCCAGAACCTGATCTGGCCGTAAGCGAAGTCCCGATATAACGTCC
This sequence comes from Nocardia lijiangensis NBRC 108240, assembly GCF_001613045.1. Taxonomy (GTDB): domain Bacteria; phylum Actinomycetota; class Actinomycetes; order Mycobacteriales; family Mycobacteriaceae; genus Nocardia; species Nocardia lijiangensis. The sequence goes on from NZ_BDBP01000007.1 coordinate 54,441, forward strand.
CACAGCAACGCACGATAATGCCGCCTATCGCGCGGTCGGACAGCCTGTCTGGCACTCGAAATGCTTCCTGGGCGCTGACTGAATCGGCCGACCTGGTTGGTGGTGGAACTGAGCGAGAAATTCTGGGCTGTTCTTCGCGCTGCTCAGGCGACATGGAGTACGTAGTGCGCACATCTGGCTGGGGTGACATGTCGGTTACGCACTCCTCAAATGCCCGCTTGCGGGAGGGAGACGACGATGTCACCTCTCCCTACCGCAGCCCGTGATTCGGCGCGGCGAGAGCACGAATCCTGATGGATCGGTTAAGGCAGTGGTGGAACCGCTGCCGCCGGTCCGCGGACCCGGGACAGGCGCGGACGGATGTCCCCATATCGGTCTTCGACCACATCGCTACCACCAAGTCGGCAAGCATCCTGAAATGCCGAATATTGTGCGGGTTCTTTGCCCGTTCGAGTGTGTGGTTTTGTCAGCCAATTCTGGCAGTCGAACACCCCATGGACAGCCGGGGGTTCTGCCGGTCCGAGCGTGATGTCAACCCGCAGCGGTGGGGCCGGGTTGGATGGCGGCGCCGAGAGCGCGGGCGAGCAACCCGAGATCGAACGCGCGGTCACGTTCGATCTCGGTCATCCGCCACCGTCCTTCACCGCCATTCGATGCCCTACCGGCGCGCCGGTGCTCGGTGAGCCAGCTGCGCACATGTTCACCGAGTGAACTGTCGGGGGCGATCGAGACCGGCTCTCCGCGTTCTGCTGCGGCGAGTGCGTCGGCGAGGCCGGGGGTGTCGGTCAAGCCGTGCAGACTGGTGAGCCGTCGTACTTCGGTGACCGCATCGACGGGGCCGTCGTAGCCGCGTCGAACAGCCGGATCCTTGTGTGCTTCGGCGAACCAGGGCTCGATCTGTGCACTCATCAAGGGGCCGGTGAGTGCCTCGAACGTGGGCAGACGGCCGGTGAACTGTTCGATCAACCGTAGGCAACGCCCGTGGGGGCGGTCGTGGTTGTTGTCGAAATCGTCGTCCTCGTCGAAATCGCCGTCCTCGTCGTCCTCGTTGTCTCCCATAGCGAATCCGACTTCGAGCATGTGGGAGAGCAGGCGGTCGGGATCGGCGCCGTACCGTAGGTGCGGGTAAGGGCAGGTCGGATCGAACCCAGTGATCAACACGCCATCGACTGCATAGGCGAACGCAGGGGACGCGTAGTCGTGCCGCAGCACGGATAGCGCCTCGGTTCCGTGTGACAGCGCGGAGGTCAGGCTGATGCCGTTGAACCCGTCCGGCTCGAATACGACGGTCCACCCGCCCAGCGGTAACGCCATCGCCATCTCGGGATATCCATCGTCGAAGTTGTCCAGGTCCCCGACATCCGACCACGTGCGGGTCGCAAACGTGCCGGGCAGACCGCCCATTCGCCGCAACGCCTCCGCAGCGTCCACATCACGGATGAAGGTGAGACAGTAGATCTCCCCCAGCGAATCTCGTCCCCCACGGGGAGTGACGTCCGCCCACGCCAAATCATCAACAGCCACTGGATCACCTTTCGTCAAGCAAGGTTGCCCGTGAGTCTAACGTGCTCGCCGCGCAGCGAATTTTCTTGTGCCGCTGCGCTTCCACGTCTTTGCCGCGGATTTCTGCACAATCCGATACGGCTACAGCTGGTTTCGCCGGTGCTCGGCATAGATGCGCTGAGCTTCCGCGATCTTCCCCGCAGCGTTTTCGAGCTGTCGGGCGGCGGGTGCTTACTGAAGGCCGCCGCGTTGTTGACTGAGTACGACGCCGCCCGAGCAGCAGGCCAAATCCGAGGGCGACAGAGCTGGCCTTACTTGACAATAGCGAGCGGTAATGCCGCTGATCGCGCGGGCTGCTCCGAGCCTTAGGAGTGCAGAGTCGGCCCTGCTCGCTGGGGTGACATATCGGTTACGCACTCCTTAAATGCTCGCCTGGGCCGGTGAGCGGTGGCAGGTGGGCGTGAGCGGAAAGTCTCACGCAGGTGGCGTGGTCGCGGCGCGCCGGATCCCGCCGAGCCGGTCGGTGGACGACATTGTTCGCCGCGTCCACGACGGAGACGGCCCGTTGCCCCTCACCGAGCCCGCCAGCTGCCACGCTGGCGTGCTCATTGCAGGCCAGCGGTTTCGGCCACGAATCCCCGAACTCGCGTCAGCCGCTGGGCGATTCCGCGCGGTCCGAAGCGGCCAGCGCTGGGCTATGGAAGATCAACTGGCCCTACTCCTCTGGGTCGGCCAAACGCACCATATTGCCGATGTGTGAGCAGCGGAACTGTGGGTGATTCCCACGTTGTCACAACAGCGTCAGGTGGTTGCACGGACGATGGCCAGACAGTGAGCGGCGCAGGCGTTTGCGAGTTCTTCGATGGTTTCGGCGGGGTTGGAGAGACCAGTCTTCGACGAGCTGGTTGAACGGAAACACCTGTGCGGTACCTTGACCCGAAACTGCGGCGTGCGCTCGAAGGTGAAGCCAATCTCATGAGATGGCACAGCTCGCCTTCGGCGCGAAGATCTGGCATGATCGGTGATGGCCACCGGGGTGGCCATCCTCGGTTCCATACGCTGCCCAATTGTGTGGTGCCACAGAGGAAGAAGGCTGCCGCAGAGCGCCGCCCTGAAGTACTGAATATCGTCATCGATCATCAGTTCATGCTCCGGCCGGAGCAATGACTCCTTGATGGGTGCCTAGGGCAGCGGTATCCAGGGAAAGAGTGAACTGATGCCTGCTCGTCTCGATCGTAAGACTGCGCCACGCGTCTACCGTGCCTATACAGGCATGTCTCATCAGGCCATTCTCGGCGGCGCTCGGCTCGACCGCAAAACCCCTATTCCCCAGGCAGCATGCTCTGATCAAGAGGTTTTGGAATCGCTGGTGTTCACCGCGCTAGCGGACTGCCGACAGATCGTGTCGCGTCCTTTCGGGGTCGAGCAGATCAGTCTGCCAGCTGACGGTGGCATGCCAACCGTGCGCTTGGTCGACACGGTCTATGCGGCGAAATCGACAGTCTCATATGCAAACTGGCTGGTGCAGGCGGTGTTGCCTCACGCGGTGGACGAATCGGGTTATAGCAACGGGATCGCCAACGTGCGCGTCGCATGTGTCACCAGGCAAGATCTGACATTGAGATTCCTCGGTACCGATGCCCGTCTGGTGTTTCGCGGTGGACCACGAACCGACTGGCGCCGTGTCCTGTGGGAGTTTCAGTGCCAGCTCGAATCCGCAGGCGGGGAAGCATTGTGGAACTGGCCGCGGTCCTTCCTCACTGACTCAGTGCGGATGAAGCTGCACGACCAGCGACCCCGCAGCCTTGCATGGCTCGGGTCGGGACTGATGCGTCGAGCGGCGATTTTCCACTCGGCCAGCTCCTCCTTCTACGTTAATGGCTGGGAGGGTCTGGACGAGCTCAAATTCGAGTTCGACACCTTGGTTGGGGTGTCGGCTACCCATGACCGGTTCGTGAACCGACTGATCGACCCGTTGTGGGGATTGCCGCTGATCATCAAGGAAAGGCACTGCTACTGCGACGATCGTCGCGGCTACCACTGCTGGTTCGGGCTGGCGCATCGTGATGGGGGCAAGCGCGCGCTCCAACTGCGGTTCACCTGGACCGAGCGGCGGCACCTGGGAGACTGGCGCAACATGCTGAAAGCCACAGGCGCACAGCAGTCCCGGCTGAACGAAATCTTGCCCGAACACCTGTGCCGTTAAGTTGGGGACTAGATGCCGCGGAAGTACAGGCCGGTGGCGTTCCTGCGCTGGTTGGTTACAAGGGCGACGGACCACCGAGTCCGGACCATGGCACCAACCTCGCGGGGTAGCACGTCTAGGCAGACTGCGCGAAAACTATTCAAAATGGGCGGTTTTCGCCGAACCGCACCGCGATTGAGGCAAGTGCAATGGCTTGCAGTCGGCCCAGTGGTCAATCAGGCAAACAGGTTGGGCCGGTGGCGATTCGCTTGGACCGTTCGGGATCGAACCCGGCCTGCGCGCCCAGTTCCGAGCGTCCGAAGTCTTCGGGCGGATCTGAATTCGCAGCTCCGCGGCGCCCTCGCTGGCCACGGCCACTTGACGCCAGGCCCACCAAGACTGCGAGAACGGGTGATTCGGATGACTTAGTCCGCAGCTTTACTCAGCTAGGTTTTTCCGGTCATACCGGCACAGAACTGCTTAATCTGGCTCCATGACCGAGACCGAGACCGTCGACTTCATCGCCCATCCAGACCTGCAAGTGCGCGATCTGTCCTACAGCCGCAGTCGAATGGGCCAACTGGTCGACTTGACAAAAGGATCGTTCTTCGACATGGGGTTCGGCCCTCAGAACAACGACGCAGACCCTGGGGATGACGAGGACTGGCCCAGAGACCGGATCGAGATCTACATCAAGGAGAAGTCCCGTGGTCCTGGCTATGTATGCGACATCGTCTACCGCAGTGAGGAATTGCCGGTCATCGTCTATGCCGTGCTGGTAAACCGCGGTAGCGGATTGGAGATCGCTGAACTCGAACTCTTCCGCACGAAGTGGGGTTGCTGGGATGACCACGACAACTACTTGCAACCTGACGAACAGCGCCCACCTAGCCATGAGCCGGCTGCGCTCATCACCAGTGATGTTCTACGCCGAATCCCGCTCGGCGACATCATCGCACGAGTCGAACAGGATCTTCCCGATGAGTCCTGGCGGACCAAGGGCATTCCGGTCATGATGGGCTCGACGTTGACAGTCGATGATCTCACTGCCGAGCAGCGCCGGGCGCTCGAGAACACCACCACGATCGCGATGCGTCGCCGTGGACGTCCCGGGCTCGACGACGATCTGCTCATCGAGGTATCCGAGGCTTACATTGCCGAAGCCCAACGGGGGAAGGGAGCGCTCCGACGCCTGGCGCAGACTTTCGACCGACCAGAACCAACCATTCGTGATTGGATCGCAGCCGCCCGGCGCCGTGGCTTCCTCGCTCCGGCGGAGCCAGGTCGGCGGGGAGTCGCTGCACCCGGCCCGAATCTTCCTATAAAACAAGACCTTTGCGACGGTACGGAGATCCAGTCTGCTACTCAACCAGATCTCAGCAGATCGAGACGGCGAACGATCATGCGAATGATCGAAGGTCAAGGACTCCTCGATCACGAGCTTTCCGAAGATGCGCGCCTGCTCTACATCATCGGCGGCTTGATCTGCAACGCCGTCGGGGTAGCGAAAACCCAAGACCTTGAGGCAGCGTTGGAGAATCCGGAAATCATCAGCGTAGCGCTGGAAATCCTTGACAAGGCCCAGCGTCGCCATGTGGCCCGCAAACGGCAGTGACGTTGGTTTGGCACTTGACCCACTCGATGTCCGCTGGCTAACAGCCGACTGGTCGCAAGTAGCGGATCGAGTAATGGTCCTGGACGGCCACCCGCGAAGGGTTGGGCGCCTAACCGCGCCGTCGTTATCACCTTCTGGTTATGGTCAAACAGGGCGTTGGTCCGCTGCAGGCCTATATTGAAATTACGGCCGATAACAGATATGCGAAATGGAGATTGTTCCTCAATGGATCCCTACGCCCTCGCTGTCACGGTCAGCGCCACCGCGACCGGTGTAACAGCGTCTGTGGCTGGCGCCATCGCCAAGGTCGTTGTAACCAAGAACAAGATCAGACTCCTCCGCGAGGCCCTAAAGGATGTGTCGGGGGCGGAGCGTCCTGCAGTTCTTCAAGCGCTTGCTGAGGTTCTGTGAGCCTCGATCATCGGGTATTCGTCCTCGGCGCTAGCTGGAGTCGGACTGTGATCCGGCAATGCTCGGAGCATCCACCCATAGCCACTTACCGTGGCGGCAGAGTTCTGCGCGCCGAAGCGGAGTCACGTGTTTACCGCTTCGCGCAACCGGCTGACCTCCGGCAGCAACGCACGCTCATGCCGCCTATCGCGCGGTCAGACAGCCTGTCTGGCACCCGAAATGCCTCCTGGGCGCTGACTGAATCGGCCGACCCGGTTGGTGGTGGAACTGAGAGAGGAATTCTGAGCTGTTATTCGCGCTGCTCAGGCGACATGAAGTACGTAGCGCGCAGATCTGGAGTGAGAATCGCATGGTCGGCGAACCGCAGCGTCGTCAACGTTGTTGTGCAGGAGTCACTCTGGAAGAACAGGCCGCTGAGCTCTGGGTACGATGCAGGCCGGGCTGTATGGACCTTGGTAGTTTAAGGCAGGTTTGTGAGAACGATCGAGACGGCTGACGGAGCCGAGTGGACCTATGACGAGGCCGACATTATCGGTAGAGGTGGGGCCGGAGTGGTCTACCGCGGCGCCAGAGCGGACGGTTCGTCGGTTGCGGTCAAGGTAGTTGAGACCGGTTCCGGCGAGATCGCGCGCAAGATCCACAGTCGCGAGATCGAGATCGCGCAGAAGCTGCGGGCGGCAACCCGCCACGACCATCTTGTTCTGCACTATGGACACAAGATTGATGACGGCACCATCTGGATGGTCATGCCGCTCGCTGAACGCAGTTTGAAGGATTTGCTGCGCGAGCATGCCGTCTTTCCGACCTCCGACCGGATCGCCATCCTGCTCGACATCTGCGAGGGCCTGCAACAGCTCGCTGAGCTGTCGATCGTTCATCGAGACCTGACGCCGGGAAACGTGGTGTTCCTCGACGGCCGTTGGTGCCTCACAGACTTCGGTATCTCGCGGGACCTCACGGAGCACACGTCGACTTTCACCCGAAAAGGTGAAGGGACCTGGGAGTACCTGGCACCCGAGTATTTCTCGTCGGGTATCGCCACAGTCAGGACCGATTTGTATGCGCTTGGGGTGATTGCCTACGAAGTCTTCGCTGGCTTCAAGCCATTCGATGATCTCGACGGCGACGAGCTCCGGCGGAAGCAGTTGGAAGAGGCTCCGCCGCCATTGCCGGACGAGGTGCCGGAGCGGGTGAAGACGATCATCGTTCGCTTGCTGAGCAAAGACCCGGCGTCTCGTTTCGGTGATGCGCGTGCAGTGAGTGATGCCCTTGCTCGCGCGAGTAGGCCGGTCGAATCCGTTGTCCGTCGACGCTTGGCGGCGGTTGCACAGAAGTTCAGTGCACGCGAACTTGACGAGCAGGCTGAGTGTGCACGTCAGAACCGCCTCGCTGAGGAGATCAACCAGGATCGTGTTCGCTGTCTGCTTGACCTCGACACCCTCCTTGAGGAGGTGGCGGACATTTTGTGGGACGAACTCGGCGACGAGTTCGAGAAGTCGGAGTCACATAACGCCGATGGGTGCACGTGGGCATTGCGTTGGCGTGACCTGGCTCTGGTCGTTGGCGTGCAATTCGGCGGTGGAGTGCCATCGGATCCGACGTATCCATTGGTGGCAGGCGTGGTGACTACGGGTCAACAGCGCGCTGACGTCCCTGTTGATCTCATCACGACCGATGCTTGGGATTTCAACCTGGTGAATGTTCGTGAGCGGAATGGATGCCGCTGGGTACGGCGTCATTGGTACCAAACAGGGATGGATGAAACGGTCGTTCGTCCGCAGCGGCAGTGGCAACTCATTGCTGAACAGCATGCGCCCGGCCCGAAATCCCTCAACTACGTATGCTCTGACGAGCCTCTCGAACCGGAGATGATCGTGGACGCGTTCTCGGCGCTCATGCACCGACACCTGCCGAGCGGATCTGCATAACAGGACAGCCGCTGGGGCAACGCCTGCGCTGGAGTTGTCCACCGATCAGACGGACAAGACTGTCGGCCTGACCTACGCTTAGAAGCCCTATCAGGTTAGGTTGCTGAGTCGTCGCCAACAGATCAGTGCTGCACTGAGGTTCAGGAATCCGTAGTGGATGTCGGTGCGGCGTTCCCACCGGACGGCCAGGCGTCGGTACTGGTGGAGCAGGGCGATGGTTTGTTCCACGATCCAGCGGCGACGCGGGCAACGGCGTTGAGTGACTTCCCCTCGCCGTAAAGCTCGACGACCCAGCCGATCTCGGCCTCTGTCATCGGCTGGTAACGCATCTCGACACCGTGTTCGGCCACGATCTGCAGCAAGCCCGCGCGGCCTCGGCGTCAGCTGCAGGATCGTGTCAGTCCGCATCAGCTAGCAGGTAGTCCGCAGCTCCTGCTGTATGGAGTGCAGAGGTGGTACGACTCGCTGGGGTGAGCGTCGACTACTACGTGCGGCTCGAACAGGGCCGGATCGGCACCGTCTCCGAGGTAGTGCTGGATGCGGTCGCTAGTGCCCTCCGCCTCACCGATACCGAACGCGCGCATCTGTTCCGGCTGGTCGCCCGTCGACGGCCCGCGCGGGGCCGGGAACACCGTGCCCGGATCGATCCCGGTCTGCAACGCCTGCTCGACTCGTCGCCGACGACGCCCGCGCGTATCCTCGATCACCGGATGAACGTGGTGGCCGCCAACGACCTGTGTATCGGACTGTTCGCCGGTGTGGGCTGGGATCTGAGCGGTGAATCCAACGGTGCGCGACTGGTTTTCCTCGATCCGGCGGCCCGTGAGTTCTATCTCGAATGGGCCGAGAAGGTGGAGTCGATCGTCACCTACCTGCGGCTGGCCGCGGGCCGTCATCCCGGTGACAACGAATTGTCCTCTCTTGTAGGTGAATTCGCCGTCGCCAGCCCCGAGTTCGCCGCATTGTGGGGGACGCACCGGGTGGCGGAGAAGGGCAGCGGGACGATGCAGGTGTGCCACCCCGTGGTCGGGGTGATCACGCTGCTGTTCCACGGATTTCCGGTGCCCGGCGACACCGATCTCACCCTGGTCGCCTTCACCCCGGCCACGGCCGCCGACGAGGAGGCGATCCGCCTGCTCGGCAGCTGGATCGCACCGGATCCGTCACCGGACGAGAGGGAACCGGTTGTCGCGGAAGGTGATCCGGCCGTGCGGGCGCGACATCGGCTAGGGATCGGTCGAACAGTGCGGTCCCGGCGAAGCTCTCTGACGTGGCCGGTGGATTCTCTGCAATCCTGCACGATGATGCCTCGCTACGCCGAGTTGCACGAACTATTGCAGACGAATATCCCAGGTACCCAACAGCATTCGAGCGCCTCGGCGCGTCGAGATGCCGCGACAATATATCGACCGACTGTTACGGTCTTCGCGTCCAATAGCTTCAACGGGATGAGAACCGAAATGACAGTTGACGCAACTGATTCGACACCCACGGACGAAACGCCGCTGTGGTTGCAGGGCCGGGATGCCGTGGTCGCGGCCGCCGCGGCCGAGGACTGGCGCGACGGCGCACCGGACTACCGGCTGACCGATGAGATCGTGCCGCGGGAGCGAATCACCGAACACGCACCGGGATCGCTGGAAGCGATCGTCGAGGATCTGGTGCGGGTCTTCGAGATGGAGGTCTCGCACAAGAAGGATCCGGCGACCTGGGTGTCGCTGGTGGCCGAGCACTACCGTGGCCGTGTGAACGGCGGCCCCTGGCAGGATGCGGAGGAATTCGCGCGGATCGGCAGCTACAACATCCTGATCGGCGACAACCCCTACTATGAGGCCGCCGCCGAGACCTTCGAAAGCTCACACAAGATCTTCCACACCGCCTTCCCGAACGGCTTCTTCTGGGAGGTGCTGGAGGTGCTGTCCGGCCCGCCCACCGTCAGCTTCCGCTGGCGGCACTGGGGCAGCTACGACGGCCCGTACCGGGAGCACCAGCCCACCGGAGCGACGATCGAGATGTTCGGTGTCACGATCGCCAGGGTCAGTGAGGATCTGCGCATCCTCGAGCTCGAGCATTTCTACGACAACAACCAGCTGCTGAGCCCGCTGGCTCACGGCTGCCCGGTGTCCAAGTCCTGACTGCGCCTTCCGGATCGGGCGTGACGCTGAGCTCGTTCCGGGAGTTCAGGATTCGCGGCGCGGCGGCAGCTCCGCCGGGAGCACAACCGATCCCGGGGCGTCGGTGGCAGACGAATTGGGGGCATTCGCGGCGTAGCTCCAGCCGGTAGCTTTTCCGTCCGGGTATCCGGCGGTGATATCCGGCGAGGACGGGCAACAGATGAGCGACGAAGGCACCCCACCACATCCGGAGCTGGTGGAGCGGCTGGTACAGCATTTCAGCGTGGTCACGGCGACCAGGCTCGGACCGGACGACGACTATTTCGGTATGGGCCTGGTGAATTCGCTGCGCGCCCTGGAGATCGTCGCCTATCTCGAGCGCACCTACGACTTCGAGATCGACATCGACGACCTGGATCTGGACAACTTCCGGACCGCACGGCGGGCCGCCGCCTTCGTCACCCGCAAGTGCGGGACCGCCGTCGACAGCGGTACGAGCAGGTGAGCGACCTAGAGGCATTGCCGCAACCAGAAGCGTTGCTGCAACTAGAGGTATTGCTACACAGTGCCGATGCGGCCGCGGCCGCATGGGACAGCAGGGGCCTGCCGCGCGAGATGGTCACCGCCGCCGCGGAGGCGGGCGTGCTCGGGATGGACCGGCCGACGCGCTACGGCGGCCGTGGCGCGGACGCGCTGGCCACCGGCCGGATGGCCGCCGATCTGGGCGCGGTGTGCACGTCGCTGCGCTCGCTGTTCACGGTGCAGGGCATGGTCGCCGCGACCGTCGACCGCTGGGGTACCGCCGAGCAGCGCGCGTCCTGGCTGCCCGCGTTGACGGGTGGTGAGCTGGTCGCGGGTCTGGCGGCCACGGAAGCGGGTGCGGGCAGCGACCTTTCGGGAATCGCCACGTGGTTCACCGGGTCAGGGCCCGAGCGACGCGTGTCGGGCCGCAAGATGTGGGTCACCTTCGGGGCGCTGGCCGATGTCGTGCTGGTGACGGGATGCTCCGAAGACGGCCCCGTCGCCGCGCTGGTGGAGACCGGCCAGCCCGGCGTGGACGTGGAACCGGTAACCGATCAGCTGGGCATGCGTGGTGCGCGCATCGCGCACCTGACCTTCGATGCGGCACGGGTGCCCGCCGAAAACATCATCGCCCGTCCGGGTTTCGGCCTGTCGCACGTGCTGGGCACCGCACTCGACCACGGCAGGTACACGATCGCGTGGGGCTGCGCCGGGATGGCGCGGGCGTGCCTGACCGATGCCGCGGCACACGCGCACGACCGGAGGCAGAGCGGTGTCCGGCTCGCCGACCACCAGGCGGTGCGCGCCATGCTCGGGCGCAGCTGGGTGGATGTGGAGGCCGCGGAAGCACTGTGCGCCCGCGCGGCCCGCGACCGCATCGATCGCGAACCGACGGCGCAACTCACCACCATCGGCGCGAAGTACGCCGCCGCAGCGGCGGCCGCAGCCGCCAGTGAGCGCGCGGTGCAGATCCTCGGAGCCGCGGGCTGTGCTCCCGGCAGCCGGGCGGGCCGCTTCTATCGCGACGCCAAGATCATGCAGATCATCGAAGGCGCCCGCGAGGTCGCCGAACAGGATCTGGGGGAGTTCGTACTGCGGTCCGTCGGTGAATCACGCAGCGCGGCGGGGAGGTGATGTCGATGTCCTCGATCTGCGTCGGTCCGGTGTCGACCGCGTTTCCCGAATCCTCCGTCGCGGTAGCCGATCTCGCCGAGCTGTCGGAACTGCCGCCCGCTCGACGTGCGCACGCACTGTCCCTCGGCATCGATGGCGTGCGCTGCGCCGAGGACGACGCCGAGCACGACCTCGCCGCCGAGGCGGCGCGCGACGCTCTCGATCGCGCGGGGTTGGCGGCCGAGGAACTCGACGCCATGCTGGTCGTCGGCGGGCGCGCACCGCGTTACCTGCTCGCCTCCGAGGCCACCCGTCTTCAGCAGCGGCTCGGCGCGGATCGCGCGTTCGTCGCCGGGGTCGGCGAGCTCGGGTGCGTGTCGATCTCGGCCGCGTTCACGCTGGCGGCGGCACTGCTCCGCGGCGACGAACGGTGCCGCACAGTGCTCGTCGTGGCCGCGGCGACCGCGCCGACGCGATTCCGCTACCGCGCGCCGATGACGGTCCTGGGCGACGGAGCTGCGGCCGTGCTGCTCTCCACCGGTCGCGGCGGCCGGTACCAGCTGGTCGATCATCAGGTGCGCAGCGACGGCCGCTACGCGGACCTGTTCCGGATCGACTACCGCGACGTGCCGTGGCGGCAGTGGCGTGAGACCTGCGCCGACGAGGCCGCCTACAGCTTCCGGCTCGCGGTCGAGAGCCGCAAACGTCTCACGGCGCTGAACACCGAGGTGCTGTCCCGCAACGGATTACGGCTCGACGACATGGGTTCGGTCCTGATGCAGAATCTTTCGGCCGGTGCGTTCGCTTTCTGGGAGGAGGCGCTCGGCATAGGCATCGATCCGGCCTGTCACCGCAATCTCGCCGCGTTCGGGCACCTCGGATCGGTGGATATGCTCGTCAACCTCGACCTCGCGGCGCAGACTCGCGCGCCAGGGGATCATGTTCTGCTGCTGAACAGCAGCCCGGTTGCGGCATGGAGCACCAGCCTGCTGCGGCGGCTGCCGGACCGCGATCTCGAAGGGACGCTGTCGTGAACGCGGTCGTGAAATGTCTGGTCTGGGATCTGGACGACACCCTGTGGGACGGCGTCGTGCTGGAGGGCGATGCCGGCGCGCCGCATCCGGAAGCCCGCAGGGCGCTGCGGCTGCTCGACGAACGCGGCATCGTGCACGCGGTCGCCAGCCGCGGCGAGCCTGCTCCGGCGCTGGCGCACCTGTCGGCGCACGGCCTGGATGAGATGTTCTGTGCGACGCAGATCGGCTGGGATGCCAAATCCGAAGCGGTGCACAGGATCGCGGAGACGCTGAACATCGGGCTGGACTCCATCGCCTTCGTCGACAACGATCCGGTCGAACGCGCCGAGGTGTCCGCCGCGTTGCCGCAGGTCCGCTGCTATGCCGCCGAGGATCTGGCGGGACTGCCGGATCTGGCGGAGTTCAGCCCGGCGGTGGTCACCGGGGATGCGCGCGAACGCAGGAAACGCTATCGCGCCGAAGCGCTTCGACGTACCAGCGCGCAGTCCTTCGCCGGATCGAACACAGAATTCCTGCTCGAACTCGGGCTGGTACTGACCGTGCGACGGGCGCGCGAGGCGGATCTCGAACGCGCGCACGAACTCACGGTGCGCACGCATCAGCTCAACACCACCGGCCGCACCTTCGACATCGAGCAGTTGCGCGCGCTGAGCGCCTCCGCCACCCACGAGGTGCTGATCGCGACCCTGCGGGACCGGTTCGGTGAGTACGGCGCGATCGGGCTCACGGTCACTGAGATCCGTGGCACGGATTCGGTACTGCTGCTGATGCTCATGTCCTGCCGGGTGATGTCGCGCGGGGTCGGCGGCGCGCTGCTGGCACATCTGATCGACCGCGCGAGCGCACGCGGACAGCGCTGCGTCGCGGAGTTCGTGCCGACCGAGGTCAACCGGGTCATGCTCGTCACGCTGCGCTTCGCCGGATTCGCCGTGCTGGAACCGGGTTCGGACATCGTGCTGCTCGGACACGACGGGCGGACCGCAGTGCCGAACACCGCCCATGTGCTCGTGCGGTCGGCTGATGCGCCGACACCGCCGGGGGATCTGATCACCGGTCTGCTGCGCCGAGCCGAGCAGTTCCCGGACCGGATCGCGCTGATTTCCGGCGACGACACCCTCACCTATCGCGAACTCGACACCCGCACAGCGGATCTCGCCGGGAGACTTGTCGGGGCCGGGGTGCGTCCCGGCGAGGTGGTGCTGTGTCTTTTGCGGCAGGACGCGTGGACGGTCGTGGCGATGCTGGCCGCGCTGCGCGCCGGAGCGGCCTGGTGCCTGATCGAACCCGGGCGGGCCGGGGCGCAGCTAAGTGCACTGATCGACGACATACCCTGCACGGCAGTCGTTTTCGACGAGCACGCACCGCGGACGTCGATCGACGACGTGCAAACGCTGCTCGCGCCCGCGGCGAACCGACCCGCTCTGGTCGCGCTGGGCACGACCTCACCGATCGGCCCGCTGCCCGCACCGCCACCAGCGTCAGCGCCCGCCTACGTGATCACCACCTCCGGATCGACCGGCGCCCCCAAGGCCGTCGTGGTCAGCCGCGGCAATCTCGCGGCGATGATCTCCGGACGCGACTATCCGTGCACCGACGGCGAATTGGTCACCCTGTCGACCTGTCCGCTCACCGCGGACGCCGCACTGCTGTTCAGTCCGTGGGCGCTCACCCGGGGCGGCACCGTGGTGGTGCCGACCCATCGGGAACTCCCCGACGCGGCCGCGGTCGGCGCTCTCGCGGATCGGCACCGGGTCAGTCATCTCATCGCCACGCCGTCCTACTACCGGCTGCTGCTGCCCCGGCTAGCTGGGTCGCCCACCCCGCCGACGGTGGTCGCCCTCGCCGGGGAGGCGCTGTCCGCGTCATTGGCCACGCGGCACCGCGACCTGCTCCCGGACACCGTGCTGATGAACGAGTACGGCCCCACCGAGGCGACCGTGACCTGCGTGTGGCACGTCGTCACCGAGACCGCGGTGGTGCCGATCGGTACACCGCTGCCGGGCAATACGGCGCAGGTGCTCGGACCGCAGCTGACAGCCGTAATCGACGGCGGCACAGGCGAACTGTATCTCGGCGGTGACCAGATCACCCTCGGCTACGCCGCCCGTCCCGGGCTCACAGCCACCCGTTTCGTCGCCGACCCGTTCGCCGTCGAACCCGGCGCGCGGATGTATCGCACCGGCGATCTCGCGCGGCTCACCGCCGCGGGCGACATCGACTTCCTCGGCCGCGCCGACGGGCAGGTGCAGATCCGCGGCGCACGGGTGGAACGCCAGGCGGTGGAGGCGGTGCTGGAGACCCATCCCGGGGTCGCACACGCGGTGACGGTGATCCGCACCGGCCGCGACGACATCGATGAACTCGTCGCATTCATCGTGCCCGCCGACGCCACCGCACCACCCGGACGCCGTGAGCTGGCTCGGCACTGCGCCGAACGGCTGTCGCCGATGGAGGTGCCGAGCCGGTTCGTGCCGATCGACACGATTCCGATCGCCGCGGCGGGCAAACTCGACGAGGCCATCCTGCTGGCTCGGGCAGACGACCCGCCGCTGCCGGGTCCCTCGCGCCACGACTGGACGCCCGAACAGCGCGAGATCGCCGAAATATGGTCCGCCGCACTCGAACACAACGATTTCGACCTCGACGAGTCGTTCTTCGAGGTCGGCGGCAACTCGCACCGGGTAGTCGTGCTGCATCTGCTGATGGAGCAGTGGCGGCCGGGCGCGGTTCGCGTCGGTCAGCTGTTCGACCTGCGCACCGTCCGCGACCAGGCCGACGCTCTCGCTGCGGGCGCAACCATCGCCGCGGAGTCCATCGAATCTTCCGTACCCGTCTCCACTCGAGCCTTCGAGCTGTGACCCCTCAGGAGCACACCTTGCCGGACCCCGGCACCCCTGACCTCGCCTTCGCGCGGAACACCGACATCGCGATCGTCGGCATCGGCGCGCGTTTCCCGGAGGCCGCCGACCTCGCGGAATTCCGGGCCAACCTGGCCGCCGGGCGCGATTCGGTGGGACCGATGCCGCCAGGACGGATCGCGGCCACCGGCCTGGACGACACCGTCACCTACCTGCCCATGGGGCACCTCGCCGAGATCGACGGCTTCGACTACCGCTTCTTCGACCTCTCCCGCAGGGAGGCGAGCGTCATGGATCCGCAGCAGCGGCTCGCCCTCGTGCTGGCCCAGCGCGCGATCGAGGACGCCGGATACACCACCGACCGGCTGGCCCGCTCGGTCACCGCCGTCGCGCTGAGTGCCGCGCAATCGAGCTATCACTCCGCCGCGGTGGACCCGGGTCCGTTGAGTCTGCTCGGCAACGCCACCTTCGCGGGCCCGGCGCGGATCGCGCATCGGTTCGGGTTCACCGGCGCCTGCTTCGGCGTCGACAGCGGATGCAACAGCGCACTCGTCGCGGTACATCAGGCATGCCGCGAATTACGCAGCGGCGACGCCGATTACGCGCTGGCCGGAGGTGTGACCGTGCGGGTGCACGGCTCCCCGTCCTGGGGTGGGTCGACCTTCTCCGAGATCATGTCGCCCAGCGGCGTCTGCCGCGCCTTCGACGCCGACGCCGACGGCACCGTGAACGGGGAGGGTGGTGCGATACTGCTGCTCACCACGGTGGGCCGGGCGCTGGCCGACGGCGCTCCAATCCACGCGGTGATCCGCGGCAGCGCGACCCGGCACAACGGAGCGGCCGCCGCCACCATCAGCACACCGAGCGCCACCGCCCAGAGCGCCGTGATCAGGAAAGCGTGGGAAACGGCCGGACTCGACCCGCGCGCGGCAGGCTACCTCGAAACCCACGGGTCGGGCACCCGGCTCGGTGACGCGGTGGAACTGGAGTCGATCACCACCGTCTTCGGCGACGGTCCCGGGCTGCCGATCGGCTCGGTGAAGACGAACATCGGTCATCTCGACCACGCCTCGGGCATCGCGGGTCTGGTGAAGGCGGTGCTGAGCGTGTCGGAGGCGCAGCTGTATCCGTCACTGCACTTCACCCGTGCGACGGGCGGATTCGATCTGGCGGCCGCCGGTATCGAGGTGCTCACCGAGAGCCGTTCGTGGACCGGTGATGCGGTGCGCGCCGCCGGAGTCAGCTCGTTCAGCCTGGGTGGCAGCATCGCGCACTGCGTGGTGTCGCAGGCCCCGCCGGTCCCCGCCGCACCGCCGTCACACCGCGCCCGGTTGATCGGTGTCTCCGCGCGGACCCCCGAGGCGCTGAGCGAGCTGTGCATCCGGCTCGCCGAGGCGGTGCGCACCACCTCCGCATCGCTGGACGAGGTGGCCGCCACGCTTACGCTCGGCCGCGACCACTACGCCTACCGTGCCGCCGTGATCGCCTCCGACACAGCGGAACTCGCCGATACGCTGGACAAGGCAGCGGTGGGCGTCCATCGCACACCGACCGTGCCGCGCGTGGTGCTGCTGTTGTCTCCCGACGCCATCCCGGTCGGTTCCGCAGCGTCGGCGGCCGCGCAGCGCACCGAATTGCCCGACCAGTTGCCCGCCACGGGTACGACAGCGAGGGTGCTCGCCGGGCAGCTCGCTGTGCACGAGCGGCTCACCGCCTGCGGCATCCCGCTCGCGGCGCTGCTGAGCGCGGGATCGTCCCGATTCGCCGCCCGGTATTTGCTCGGCTCCCGGGACCGGGTCGACCCGGACGAACTCGCCGACACACCACCCACGATCGACCGCGACCGACTGCTCGGCGCCGTGCGAACCCTCATGGCCGACGGTCCGGTGGTGTTCGTGGAACCGAGCCGGGACGGCAGGCTGGGCGCGCTCGTCGCCGAGGCTGTTCCCGAGGCCGAGATCGTCTCCGCCACAACCGATACCGCCGATCTGGACGAACTGCTGGGCCAGCTCTACGAATACGGCGTCGACCTCGACTGGACCGCCATTGCGCCCGTCGATGCTCGACGGGTCCGTCTGCCGGGGCATCCGATGTTCGAATCACGCTGCTGGGTCGACCTGCCCCGCACCACCGCGCCCGCACCCGCGCGGGCCGCCGCGCCCGCCGCACCGCCGGACCACTCCGATCCGGTGGAGTGGCTGCGCCGCACTCTCGCCGAGCTGCTGTACACCGACGACGAGATCGCCGAGGACGCCGACTATTTCGCTCTCGGCGGCAATTCGCTGATCGCGGTCCAGCTGGTGGACCGGATCGAGGAGACCTACGGTTTCCGGCCGAAACTGCTGGATGTGTACGAGCGCCCGCGCGTGGCCGATTTCGCGGAACTTCTCGCAGGCGGGCGCGTCGGCAGCGCCGAGCGCGCGCCTGTTCCGGCGCTGGTCGCCCACGACGAACCGGTCATGTCCTCGGGGCAGGAACGCATGTGGTTCCACCACCAGTTCGATCCGCACACGACGCTGTACAACTACCCGGTCGTGCAGCTGTTGCGCGGACCGATCGACCTGGAGGCGCTGCACGGCACCTTCAACGATCTCGTCCAGCGTCACGAGACCCTGCGGTACAACTTCGCCGAAGTGGACGGCGTCGCGGTGCTGCGCATCCGCGATCGGCTGGACGACTACTTCCGCCGCGTCGACGTCTCGGCCGAACCCGATCCGCTCGCCGCGGCCCGCGCCCTCGTGCACGCCGCCGCCAAGGAACCGTTCGACCTGGCCGAGGACGCCCTGCTGCGGGTATTGGTCATCACCGTGGGACCCGATACCCACGTCCTGCAATTGACCTGCCATCACGCCGTCACCGACGGTGCGACACCGGTGATCCTCGGTCGCGAACTGCCGGAACTGTACGCCGCACGGCGCGAAGGCCGGCCGCACCGCCTGCCCGCGCTGCCCATCCGCTACCGCGACTACGCGGCCTGGCATCGCGCGCTGCTGGCGAGTTCGGCGCTCGACCACGAACTCGACTACTGGCGTGACACTCTCGCCGACGCCCCGCCGCTGCGGCTGCCCACGGATTTCCCGCGACCCGCTCGCAAAACCTACGTCGGCGACCTGCATCCGTTCACCATCCCGGCGGCGCTGCTCACCGACCTGCGGGCGCTGGCGGGCCGCGAATCGGTCTCGCTGTTCGTCGTCCTGCTCAGCGCGTTCTATCTGACCCTCGCGCGATACAGCGGACAGCGCGACATCGTCGTCGGCACGCCGACCACCGGACGCGGCAGACGCGAATTCCAGGATCTGATCGGATATTTCAACAGCACGGTCGCCCTGCGCACCGACTTCAGCGGCGATACTGCGCTGCCCGACCTGCTGACCCGGGTGCGCTCGGTCATCTTCGGTGCGCTCGAACACCAGGAGATCCCGTTCGACCGCGTGGTCAACGCCCTGGTGCGACAGCGCGACCTGTCGCGGACCCCGCTGTTCGATGTGCTCTACATTCACCAGGTCACGCCACCGATGGAGCGGATCGACGAGGCGGGCGCGGAACTGTTCGATCTCGATCACGCCGCGGGCAACGAATTCGGCGGATTGCCCACCGGCACCGCGAAATTCGACCTCACGCTGGTGACCTTCGAATACACCGACGACGTCCCGCGCGATATCGGCGCGTGCCTCGAATTCAGTACCGAGTTGTTCACCGCGCAGACGGTGGCCGCGATCGGCGACGCCTTCCTGGAGATCCTGGCGGCGATGGTGGCGGACACCGGCGCGCCACCGGTCGCGGCGTTGATCGCCGGAGCGCAGTGGGGCGCGGATGCGACGGAGTCGATCCCCACCGACCGTCCGCGGACCGGTACCTCGAGTTACCACCACGAAACGATCACGCGTGCAATCGATCTGGAACGGCTCGGTGCTGCTGCGCGCGATGCCGCAGTGCTCGACGCCCCGCTCGATGCCGCTCCTCTCGACACCGACCAGTTCGATGCGCTGGTCGACGCCGCACTGTTCGACGCCTACGTAGTGCTGCTCGGCTGGTACAGCGGTGGCGATCGATTGCGTATCGGCCTGCCCGACTCTCCCGAGGGCGAGCATCGGGACGGCATCGTGACGATTCGCCCGGACACGACATGGCGAAGACTGCGCGACAACCCGCCCGAATCGGCAACGGGAGCAGGCACAGCGCCCCTGCGGTACGTCGGCCGCACGCCGGACTCGGCGCTTCCGCCATGGGACACCGCGCCCGAACTCGCCCTCTCGTGGACGCGGCACCCCGCAGCGCTGCACCTGCACTACGCGACCGAACTGTTCGACCGGTCCTCGGCCGAGGCCATCACGGACGAACTCGTCGCGCTCGCGGCGGCCGCGCTCGACAGACCGGACGAGCCGGTGCACGACACCGTCACGGGCATCGAATCATTCGTCGAGGAAAAGGAGATCCACCCGTGACCGCACAGCACCGGGTCGGCGTGGTCGGCGCGGGCACCATGGGCGCGGGCATCGCCCAGTGCGCGGCCGAAGCTGGCATGTCCGTGACCGTGATCGATCCCGACCCCGCGGCCGCCGAGCGGGCGCGACGGAGCATCCGCGCGACGCTGCGTTCGAGCGTGCTGCTCGGCCGGGGTCCGCGCTCCGGTGAGCTCACCGAGATCAGCGACCGCATCCGGTGGTCGGAGCGCATCGAGGATCTGGGCGACACCACCTTCGTCATCGAATCCGTCACCGAGCGAGTCGAACTCAAGTACGCCGTGTTCGCCGAACTCGACCGGACGTGCCCGCCGTCGGCCGTCTTCGCCTCCGGCACCTCCGCCATCCCCATCGCGGATCTGGCCGCACACACCGGCAGGCCGGAGCGCATGCTCGGGCTGCATTTCATGAATCCCGCGCCGCTGACCGAAGCCGTGGAGGTGATCACCACCGCGCAGACCGCGCCCGACACCCTCACCACCGCACTCGATTTCCTCGCCGCACTCGGCAAGCGCGGCATCGTGGTGGGTGACGGTCCCGGATTCGTCATCAACCGGGTGCTCATGCTCGCCATCGCCGAGGCCGCCGCGATCACCGAATCCGGCACCGACGCCGCCACGGTGGACGCCTTGTTCGAGGGCTGTCTGGGGCATCGGATGGGGCCGTTGCGCACCGCGGATCTGATCGGCCTCGACAATGTGGCCGACACCCTCGCCGTCCTGCGGGACGCCACCGGCGACGGCCACTACCGCGTGCCGGACGCGCTGGCGGGCCTGGTCAGGGACGGCCATCTGGGCCGCAAGTCGGGACGGGGATTCCATGCGTACCCGTGAGGCGAGCGAGTCCGAGTACGCGCTGGAGCAGACGCCGGGACTCGGTGCGCTGGCGCGGCGCAGCGGGGGCGGGACAGCGGCGGTCGTGCTGGCCGGGCTGGCGGTCTACACGCATCGCCGCACGGGCGCGGCCGAGGTAGTCGTCGGCTACCGGTCCGGGACGCAGGACATCGAGATCCGTGTGACGGTCGGGGCGCGGGACAACTTCCGCGCCGTCACGGCACAGGTCGGATCGCTGCTGCGGCAGCGTGAAGCCGCAGCCGCGGAGGGGGAGTGCCCGACCGTCGTTCACCACGAGGACGGCTGGCAGATCGGCGTTCCCGAGGCCGAATTGCCGGTGTTCACAAGGAGTTTCACCCGGCTGGTCGCCGAGCCCGCCGAACCGGTGGGCAGCTTCGACCTCACCACCGACGAGGAACGCGCGCGCATCCTGCGCCGTGGCGGCCCGACACGCGACCGCGACCCCCATGCCACCACGCTGACCGGTTTCGAGTCCTTCGCGCGCCGGTCACCCGAGGCGATCGCGCTGGTGCACGGCGCGGAGCAGGTCACCTACGGTGAGCTCGATGCCCGCGCGAATCGTTTGGCGCGCAGCCTGATCCGTCGCGGCGTAGGCCCCGACACCGTGGTGGGTGTGGCGATGGCGCGTTCGGTCGAAGCCATCGTCGCGGTGTACGCCGTGCTGAAGGCGGGCGGCGCCTATCTGCCGCTGGAACCCGGTCACCCGGCCGAACGGCTCGAGCGCATCCTGACGGTGGCTCGGCCGCTGCTGGTGCTGAGCACGCGGGCCGACGGATTCGCCAGCGCGACAGCACCCGTCGCCTACCTCGACGAAGCGGGTGACGAGGAAGACGACGGCACCCCGGTGCGCGATGCCGAGCGACGCGCTCCACTGCGACCCGGCCATCTCGCCTATCTGATGTTCACCTCCGGCTCGACCGGCGTGCCCAAAGGCGTCGCCGTGCCGCACGCGGCGGTGGTGGCGCACCTGGGGTGGATGACCGAGCACCTCGACCTCGACGAGACCGACACCGTCCTGCAGAAGACGCCGGTCACCTTCGACGTCTCCCTCTGGGAGCTGTTCTGGCCCATGAGTATCGGGGCGAAGCTGGCCATCGCTCCGCCGTCCGCACACACCGATCCGGCCGAACTGACCAGGGTGATCGCCGCGCACGCGGTGACCACCCTCCAATTCGTGCCCTCGACCCTGAGCAACCATCTCAACGTGGTCTCCGGCTTCCCGGCCTGCGTTCGTCGCGTGCTGACCATCGGCGAAACCCTCACGCCCGCACTCGCACACCGGTTCGGCGCGGCCACTCCCGCGCGCCTGCACAACCTCTACGGGCCGACCGAGGCCACCGGCGCCGTCACGGGATATCCGGTGAGCGTGCGGGATTCGGCGGCGATCCCGATCGGCTCGGTCGCGTCCGACACCCGGGCATACGTGCTCGACTCCCGGCTGCGCCCGGTGCCCGATGGCTTGCCGGGAGAACTGTATCTAGCGGGCGCGCAACTGGCGCGGTGCTATCAGGGCGATCCCGCCCGCACGGCCGATCGCTTCGTCGCCGACCCCTTCGAGCCCGGCGAGCGGCTGTACCGCACCGGCGACATCGTGCGCTGGAATGCTGCGACCGAACTGCTGGAATACCAGGGCAGAGCCGATTTTCAGGTCAAACGCCACGGCGTGCGCATCGAACTCGGCGAGGTGGAGGCCGCGCTGTCGGCGTGCGCCACGGTCGCCCAAGCGGTCGCGACGCTGCGTCCCGACGGCAGGCTCCTCGGCTACGTTGTCCCGGTAGCCGGAGCCACCTGCACCTGCACCGGCGACGCACTGCGCACGGAATTGTCCGGTGCGTTGCCCGCGGCCATGATCCCCGACGACATCGTCGTGCTCGACGCGTTCCCCGCCACGGCGGCGGGCAAGGTGGACCGGGCGGCGCTGCCCGAACCGGCGCCGCGGCACACGCCGTATCGTGCGCCGTCGACACCGGTGGAGCAGACCGTGGCCGAAGTGTTCGCGCAGGTGCTCGGCCGGGAGCGCGTCGGCACCGACGAATCGTTCTTCGCCATGGGCGGCGACAGCGTCATGTCGATTCTCCTTGTCTCCCGCGCGAAGTCGCGGGGCGTGTACTTCACCCCCGCGCAGGTCTTCGAACAGCGCACGGTCGCCGGACTGGCCTCGATCGCCACCACCGGAGCGCCCGAACGGCGGGTACTCGCCGAACTTCCGGGTGCCGGTGTGGGGGAGATGCCGCCGAATCCGGCCGTGCTCTCGCTGATCGAGCGCGCCGAATCCGGCGGTGTGCCGTTCGACCGGTACGCCCAGCACATGGTGCTGGACCTGCCCGCGGGCATCACCGCGACAACGCTGCGGCGCGTGCTCAGGGCAGTGGCCGAACAGCACGACATGCTGCGTGCACGGCTGTACCGCGACGCAGGCGGCGAGTGGCGGCTGTTCGCCGACGCCCCCGAATCGTTCGACCCGGCTTCGGTACTGAGCCGCGTCGACATCTCGGCCGCCGACGACGCCGAAGTGGCGGCGACCCTCGCGCGCGAGACGGACACCGCGATCGGCCGCCTCGATCCGGCGAACGGTGCTGTGCTGCACTGTGTCTGGCTCGATCGTGGTGCGGGAGAACGCGGTGGACTCCTCGTTGTGGTGATCCACCACATCGCGGTGGACGGCGTGTCCTGGCGCATCCTGATCCCGGACTTCGTCGCGGCGTGGGCACAGGTGGAGTCGGGCCGGTCGCCGCGCCTGCCCGCCGGGGGCACCTCCGCGCGGCGGTGGGCGCACGCGCTGCGCGAAAAGGCGGACGATGCACAGCATCTCGCCGAAGCCGACCAGTGGCGAGCGCTGCTGCGCGGGCCGGATCCGCTGTTCACCGATCGTCCGCTCGACCCGCGCATCGATGTGTCGTCCACGCTGCGTCGCATCTCCCTCGAATTCGACGAGGCGACGACCTCCGCCGTCGTGTCAGAATTGCCGCCGCGCTACGGCACGGACACCAACACCATCCTGCTGACCGCGGTGACCCTCGCGATGGTCGCGTGGCGTGGTGATCACGGCTCGGTGGTCCCCATCCGGATGGAATCCCACGGCAGGCACACCGATCTCGTGCCAGGCGCCGATCTCTCACGCACGGTCGGCTGGTTCACCGCGGCCTTCCCGTGCCGCTTCGATCTGGACGGAATCGACACCGCGGACGCGATCGAGGGCGGACCAGCCCTCGCCGATGCGGTGAAAACCGTGAAGGAACAACTGCTTTCGGTGCCCGGTGGTGGGATCGGCTACGGACTGCTTCGCTACTTCGGCGCGGGCGCCGACCTGCCCGCCGAGACCACGCAACTGTCCTTCACCTACTTGGGCGCGATCTCCGCGGCGAACGGCCCGTGGCTGCCCGCCACGCTCACGAACACGCCGCATCCGGTCGACTCCGGACTGCCCGCCGACACGTCCCTCGCGATCGACACCGCGGTGATCGGCGATCGGCTCACGGCGGGCTTCTCCTTCCCCGGCGGCCTGATCGGGCCCGACCGCGTCCGCGCCTTCGCCGATCTGTTCGGGACGGTCCTGCGCGCCCTCGCGTGGCACGCGACCGATCCCGCAGCGGGCGGGTGGACACCCTCGGATTTCGCGCCCGCCGGTCTGCGCCAGTCCGAAATCGACCGGTGGGAGCGCCGCTACGGCCGGTTGTGCGATATCCGAGCCCTCACACCGATTCAGGAGAAGTTCGCCGCACTCGCACCTTCGGCCCCCGGCGCCTCGGAGATCCACACCCTCCAGGTGGTGCTGACCTGCACGGGAATCCCCGATCTCGCACGGTTGCGCGCCGCCGCCCAGTACGTCGTCGACCGGCACTCGTCGCTGCGGGCCGCTTTCGTCCGCGACGGTGGCGGCCAGTGGCGTCAGCTCATCACCAAGACGGCGCCGATAGAGGTCAGGGAAGTCGACCTACGCGAGCGCGGCACAGACCCGGACGACATCCTGGCCGAGGAACAGGTGCGCCCGTTCGACCTGGAGACGCCGCCGCTCATTCGGTTCCTGCTGATCAGGACAGGGGAGCGCCGATGGGTACTGTCGGTGACCAACCATCGGCTCCTGCTCGACGGCTGGTCCGCGCCGATCCTGATGCGAAACCTGTTGAGCGCCTTCGCGCTCGGTGTAGACGTGCCCGGCGACGTGGACGACGGATTCGCCACCTTCCTGCGCTGGCGGGCCGCGCAAGACCGCGAACCCGCCGCCGCGGCGTGGCGGAATGCCCTGGACGATCTCGCCGCGCCGACCCTCGTCGCCGCGCCGGGCGCCGCACCGCGCGATCCGGCACGGTCCCACGCCGAACACGTCGTGACGCTGACGGCCGCGCGGACCGCCGCGCTGTCCCGCTGCGCCGCCGCCTGCGGCGTCACGCTGAACACCGTCTTGCAGTACGCGTGGGCGTCGGTGCTGGGGGATCTCACCGGAAACGACGATGTCGTCTTCGGCACGGTGGTCTCCGGGCGGCCCGCGAGCATCCCGGGCGTCGACGCCATGGTCGGCTCGTTCATCAACACCGTCCCGGTGCGGGTGCGCCGTCGTCGCGGCGAGCCGATCGGCGCGCGATTGCGCGCGGTGCAAGCCGAACAGGCGACGCTGCTCGACCATCACCATCTCGGCCTTGCCGAGATCGAAGACGCGGCAGGCGTTCCTGTGCGTGGCTGGTTCGACACACTGCTGGTCTTCGAGTCGTATCCGGTCGACATCGCGCCGACCCCCATCACGGTGGGCGACCTGGTGCTGACCGACCTGCGGTCGCGAGAGATCACCCTGTTCCCGCTCACCGCAACGGTGTGGCCGCGCGAACAGCTGACGGTGGCACTGAACTGGCACCGCGATCTGCTCGCCGACGATCTGCCGCGCCGGGTGATCACCCGGCTGGAAGCCGAACTCGAACGGCTCGCGACCCTGCCCGGCGACGGCGCGAACGGAGTGAAATGACGCAGACGCCGGATCACCGGACCGACTACCCGCTGACCGTCGCGCAGCAGGAGATCTGGGCCTACACCACCCTGTACGGAGCCGATCATCGCTATCTCGTCGACGGCTACGTCCACCTGCGCGGCCGGATCGATCCCGGCCTGTTCGAACGCGCGCTGCGCGGTGTCGTCGCCGCCGCAGAGACCTTGCGCGTCCGGCTCGACACCGGCGGCCCGGAACCACGGCAGGTGGTCGAGGAGTGTGCCGAATGGTCTTTGCACCGAGGCGATTTCGGTGACGAATCCGATCCCGTTGCGGCGGCGCTCGCATATCTGCGCGCCGCGCCGCCCACCTTCGACCTGAACGTCGCACCGCTCTTCGATCACCATCTGCTCGACCTCGGTGCGGCGGGACATCTCTGGGGCATCCGCGCCCACCACATCGTCTTCGACGGCGGCGCGTCACTGGCTTTCATCCGGGCGGTGGCCCGCGCCTACTCCGCGTTGCTCGCCGGCGAACCCGCGCCGGACGTCGCCGATACCGTCACCGAGTACGTCGAGCAGGATCAGCGGTATCGCGCCTCGCGCCGGTTCGCCGACGACCGCGCGTTCTGGTCCGGACGGTTGGCCGGGCTGCCCGACGCTCCGATGTTCGCCCACCCGCCCGTCGCAACCGGTGCGTCCGGACCCCTCCGGCACTCCGGCCGTCCGGGCGACGACGAATGGCGAGAATTCCTCGGTGCCGCAGACCGATTCGGCGTCGGCTGGCCCGCTCTGCTGGCCGCGACCATCGCGCTCTTGCTGCACGCCGACTCGGGTGCGCGGACCGTGGTCCTCGGTCTGCCGGTGCCTGCCAAACGATCCTGGCGCGAGCTCGGTATGACCTCGAACGTCGTCGGTCTGCGACTCGAGGTCGACCCCGGCGCGTCCATCGGCGCGCTCGCCAGGGCGGCGCAGGCGGAGCTGCGAACGGTGCTGCGCCACCAGCACTATCGGCGATTCGACCTGCTCGCCGACGGCGCCTCACCGGGCGGCGATCACCGGATCACCGGCCCGATGCTCAACATCCTGCCGATTCCCCCGGACATCCACTTCGGCGACGTGCTCGCCACACTGATCCCGGTATCCACCGGATCCACCGAGGCCTTCGGCATCGGCGTCTACCTCGGCGACGGTCCGCCGCGCATCGATATGGACACCACCGCCGATCGGTGCGATGCCGAGGCACTGGCGAGTCTGCACGGCCGCTTCCTGACCGCCATGAACGAGGTCGCCGCGGCCTCGGGGGACACACCCGCCGGGCGGCTCGCGTCGGCGCCCGCAGTCGGCGCGTCGCGCAGCCCGCACGAGGATCCGACGGGCGCCACCGATCGCGGTATCGCGGAGGTCTTCCATTCGGTCGCACGCAGGTTCCCCGAACGCAATGCGCTCTGGTACGAGGGGGAGCACATCACCTACCGCGAATTGGCGGTCCGCGCCGAACGATTCGCCTACCATCTCGCTTCTCGGCACAGTGTCCGCCTCGGTACACCGGTCGGTGTGCGGCTGCCGCGCACCCCGGAGCTGGTCGTCGCGACGCTGGCACTGATGCGGCTCGGCGCGATCTGCGTCCCGCTGCACGAGCAGGATCCGCCCGACCGTGTCGCCTGGACGCTGGCACACACCGGCGCCGAACTCGTCCTCGACGACAATGCGTTGGTGCGGGCCGTCGCGCGGTCCGATGGGCCGGTCCTGACCACACCGGTCGACTCGGTGCCCGCCGACGCGGCGGCCTGGCTGATGTTCACGTCGGGGTCGACGGGCGCGCCGAAAGGCGTGCTCGCCACGCACCGCGCGATGGTGACCCGCGCCATCGACCGGATCGCCGCGGGCCCGGAATACGCACGGATGTTGATGCATTCGCCGTATGCCTGGGACATGGTCGTCTGGGAACTCTGGATGCCGTTGTTGCAGGGGCACACCGCGGTGATCGCGACACCGGACCGGCTCGGGGCCGAGGACTTCCGTCACGTCCTGCGGGAGGGGGAGGTCACGGCGATGCTGTTGGCGGCCGGGCTGTTTCAGGTGCTGGTCGACGACATACCGGAAAGCCTCGCGCGGCTGCGCACGGTATCGAGCGCCGGTGACATCCTGGCTCCCGATACCGTGCGGGCGATGCGCGCGGCGGCGCCCGACATCTCCATCGTCAACATCTACGGGCCGGTGGAGGCGACCGCGTACGCCACCGCCTACTCGATTCCGACCGGACCGCTGCCCGACGAGGCGATTCCGGTGGGCCGAGCCGTAGACCACACCGACATAGTCGTCCTCGACGCGTTGCTACGCCCGGTGCCGCCGGGCATGGTCGGCGAAATCTATCTGACCGGCGCGGGCCTGGCGCGGGGATACCACCGGATGCCCGGCCGCACCGCGACGGCGTTCACCGCCAATCCCTTCGGCGCACCGGGATCACGGATGTATCGCACCGGCGATCAAGGCAGCTGGGGCGCCGACGGCACGCTGCGGTTCCTCGGCCGCGGTGACCGGCAGGTCAAGGTCAACGGCATCCGCGTGGAGCCCGGCGAGATCGAACACGCGATCCGCGCCATGCCCGGGGTCACCGCGGCGGTCGTCACCGCGCATCGGATGGCGGCGGGCAAAACCTTGGTCGCCCACGTCGTCGCCGTCGAGCCGATCGACACCGCCGTCATGCGGACCCGGCTCGCACGGGTCCTGCCCGCCTACCTGCTGCCCGCCGTGATCGTGCAGATTCCGGCGCTGCCGCTGACCGTCAACGGCAAGATCGACCGCCGAGCTCTGACCATGCCCACCTCGGCGGCCGCGGATCCGCCGCGGACACCGCGCCAGCAGATCCTGGCCGGGCTCTTCGCCGATGCCATCGGGCAGCAGCGGGTCGGCCTGGCAGACGACTTCTTCCGTATCGGCGGGAACTCGCTGGCGGCCATCCGGCTCGCGGCGTCGGCGAGCCGGACCTTCGGCGTCGTCGTGAGCCTGCGCGACCTGCTCGACGCACCTTCCGTCGCCGCGCTGGAACGGTGCATCGCCGAGCGCGGCGGTGATCTCAGTGCCGTCGACCGGGAACCGGTGGGCATCGCGTATCGGGCGAGCGACGGCAACGCCTCCCCGCCGGACGACGCGATTCCGCTCGCGCCGAGCCAGCAGCGACTGTGGACGGTCAACTATCTCAGCGAGGGCGCGGCCGACTATTTGATGCCCGCCGCCGTGGACCTGATCGGGCCGCTCGACCACGCGGCCGTGCGGTCGGCGGTCGGCGATGTGGTGCGCAGGCACGAGATACTGCGAACCACACTGCCTTTCACCGCTGCCGGTCCGGTCCAGCGGATCGCGGCATTCGATCCGGACGCCATCGACTACCGTGAGATCACCGACGTCGAGGGCCTGAACCGGTCGCTGGAGCGGGAGATGGCCCGCGGTTTCACGCTGCTCACCGAGGCACCGATCCGGGTGCGGCTGTATCGGCTGACGCCCGCCCATCATGTCCTGCTCGTGGTGCTGCATCACAGCGCGGGCGACGCCGAGTCGCTGGCGCTGCTGGTGCGCGAACTCGAATTCGCCTACCTGGCACGCGCGGAGGGGGCGGCGCCCAGCTGGCCGACACCTCCGGTCCAGTTCGCCGATTACGTCCGGTGGCTGCGCGACCACGGCGGCGATCCCGCCGACGACCGGTCCGACCAAGCGCGGTACTGGCGTGACACGCTCGCCGGATTGGAATACAGCCCGCCGTTGGCCGTCGACCACCCGAGGGCGGCCGCCGAGGGATATCCGGCCGCGGCGCTGCCGTTCACCCTCGACGCGGCCGCCCACGCCGGTGTGCTGGACACAGCCCGCCGCTGCGGTGCGACCACCTACGCCGTCCTGCACACGGCCCTCGTGTACGCGCTCACCGACCTAGGCGCCGGGCCCGATCTGGTCATCGGCACGGCGCTGAGCGGACGCGATCGCCCCGAACTCGACACGATGCTCGGCTGCGCCGCCGACATCGTGCTCATCCGCACCGACCGCACCGCCGCCCCGACCGCTCGACAGCTGATCACTCAGATCCGCGATCGAGTCCTGGAGGCCCACGAGAACAAGCGATATCCGTTCGAGCGATCCATCACCGCGCACACCGGACCCGACCGGCCGCTGCCTCAGATCGTCACCACCTTCTTCCGCGACATCCCGGTGGCGGGCCGCGCCGGGGACATCGAGGTCCGACTGCGCGAATTACCACCCCAGCGAGCCGAATTCGAGATGCTGATCCAACTCGGAGAGACCGTCGGCCCGCACGGCGAACCGGACGGCATCCACGGCGAGATCCGCTACGCCGCACCACTGTGGGATCCCGCGACCGTCACCGCGCTCGCGCACGGCCTGCACTCCGCGCTCACCGCACTGTGCACCGACCTCGAGTCCGACCCCGGCGGCCCTACGTTCCGCCCAGGTCGAGCACCTCGTGGAGTCGCGACAGGGTGATCGTCCAGCCGCGCTCCATGACATTGCGGGTTGTTTGCTGTCGACGGTCTGCGCGCCGGGCGGGGGCGGGTGGACATGGGCTGTGCGCATGGCCGAGTATGGGGCGATGCCACTCAGTACGCGTGAAGCCGACCTGTTCGAGGGCTGCCGTGGTCGCTTGGAGGCGATCGCCTACCGGTTGCTGGGGTCGGCCGGTGATGCCGAGGACGCCGTGCAGGACACGTATCTGCGGTGGCATGCGGCAGACCGGGAACGGATCGAGACGCCCGAGGCGTGGCTGACGAAGGTGCTCACCAATGTATGCCTCAATCACCTCACCTCGGCGCGGGTGAAGCGGGAAACGTATGTGGGGCAATGGCTTCCGGAACCGGTCCTGACCGGCGATCCGATGCTCGGCCCAGCCGACACCGTCGAGCAGCGCGAGTCGGTCTCCTTCGCGATGCTCACCCTCATGGAGCGGCTGTCGCCCAACGAGCGCGTGGTGTACGTGCTGCGTGAGGCGTTCGGTCACTCGCATCGTGAGATCGCGGAGATCCTCGATCTGACCGAGTCGAACTGCCAGCAGGTCTACCGGCGCGCCAAGCAGCATGTCAGCACCGGCCGGTCCCGCACCGAGGTCGACGCGGCCGCCGCGCGGAAGCTCGTCGAGGAGTTTCTCGCCGCGGCTCTCAGCGGCGACACCGAGCCGCTGATCCGGATGCTCACCGACGACGCGGTCAGCATCGCCGACGGCGGTGGCCGGGTCACGGCCCGCAAGACCCCGATCGTCGGTGCGCTCGGTATCGCGCGATACCTGCGCGGCCTGTTCCGTCCGGCCGAGGCCAAGCGCGCGATCGTCGGCGGCCGTCCAGCCG
Source organism: Nocardia lijiangensis NBRC 108240 (assembly GCF_001613045.1). Lineage (GTDB taxonomy): Bacteria > Actinomycetota > Actinomycetes > Mycobacteriales > Mycobacteriaceae > Nocardia > Nocardia lijiangensis. Next base: position 85,306 of record NZ_BDBP01000007.1, read on the forward strand.
CCTACGCCGCCGTCGTCAACGGCGTTCCCGCTGTGTTGTTCGAGGTCGACGGTCGGGTCGTCGGCGTCGCCTGCCTCGACGCGACCGCCGATGGTGTCGAGGCGATCCATATCCAGGTCAACCCAGACAAACTGGACCGCATCACGCGCCAGTGGGTGGCGGAGGGCCCGCACCGCGCCCTTGCGCAGGTCTGGTGACTCACATCACGCCGCTTCCCTGTCAGGGATCGCGCGGCTGTCCGGTTCAGGAGGTGAACGTAACCCAGAGAGGAGCACGCCATGAAGCACCGTATCGTCGTCCTCGGAGCCGGATACGGCGGAGGGACCGCCGCTGGTCGCCTCGCCAAGCGACTACACCGCGACGACTTCGAGATCACCCTCGTCAACAGCGACGCCGAATTCGTCGAACGGGTGCGTATGCACCAGCTCGCGAGCGGGCAGGATCTGCCGCGCCGCGCGCTGCGCGACGTCTACGCGGGCACGGGCGTGCAGGTCAGGACGGCGTGGGTCACCGCGGTCGACGTTGACCGCAAGACCGTCGATCTCACCGGCGAGAGCGGCGCCGAGACCCTCGGCTACGACACCCTCGTGTACGCCCTCGGGAGCACCGTCGCCGACCACGGCGTCCCCGGTGTCGCCGAGTACGCCTGCAACGTCGCGGGGAAGCAGGCCGCGCTGCGGCTGCGGACGCGCCTGAACGAGTTGGCGCCGGGCGGGACCGTGCTGATCGTCGGCGGTGGCCTGACCGGTATCGAAGCGGCCACCGAGATCGCCGAGGCCCACCCCGACCTCGCGGTGGCGATCGCGGCCCGCGGCGGGGTCGGCGACTGGCTCAGCGAGAAGGCCCAGCGCCACCTGCGCGGCACCTTCGACCGGCTGGGAATCACGGTCCACGAGCACGCGGACATCACGCGGGTGGAAGCGAACAGTGTGGTCACCGCGGCAGCGGGGGAGATCCCGGCGCAGGTGACCGTATGGACCGCGGGTTTCACCGTGCACCCGATCGCGGCGGCCACCGCCCTGGAGGTGTCCGATACCGGGCGGATCGTCGTCGACGGCACCATGCGCTCGATCTCGCATCCGGATGTGTACGCCGTCGGCGACGCCGCGTTCGCCGAAGGAGCGGGCGGTAAGCCACTGCGGATGGCCTGCGCCACGGCCAGCCCGATGGCGTGGCAGGCCGCCGACGCCCTCGCCGCGCGCTTGACCGGTCGCAAGGTTCCCGAGGCCCCGATCGGCTATGTCCTCCAGTGCGTCAGCCTCGGACGCCGCGACGGCATCGTGCAGCGCGTGACCCCTGACGATCAGGTCACCCCCACCGTAATCACGGGCCGGACCGCCGCTCGCATCAAAGAATTCATCTGCGCGGGCGCGGCTTGGAGTGTCTCCCACCCGACTGTGCTGATGCCGAGCCGCCGTCGCCACCTCGCGGCAACCAGCACGGCGGAGACCCGGTTCGCCACCGCGTGACGCGGACAGATGGCCCGACGTGCCGAACTCTCTGGGCTCGGCACGTCGGCACGCTGATCGGTACGGCGCTCATCGTGCCGCTGTTCGTGCTCGTCAGGATGGTGCATGATCGAGGAGAACGACGGCTATGCGCTCGGCGCGTACGACATAGCCGCCGATCAGTACACCGAGTTGGTGGTGCAGCGGTGGAGTGAGTTGCTGAGCCGCGCAGGCTGAAGACATGCGACCACCGGTGCTGTCTCGAGCGGCACGCGGCTGCGGGTCGTCCTATCCGGCCGCGACCTCGGTTGCCCACCGATAGTCGGCCTTGCCCGCCGGCGTGCGTTTGACCTCGTCCACCACAACCATCGACCGCGGTATTTTGTAGCCTGCCAGCGACTTTCGGCAGTGGTGCTGGACTTCCTCCAGTTCCAGCGGTGGCGCGTCGGGGTAGGTGGCGATGACGGCGGCGACCTGCTGGCCCATCCGCTCGTCGGGCACGGGCACCACGAGGGCGTCGGCGATCGACGGGTGGGCGTGCAGGGCGGCCTCGACCTCTTCGGCGAAGACCTTTTCACCGCCGGTGTTGATGCACTGCGAGCCGCGTCCGAGGAAGACGATGGTGCCGTCCGCCTCGACGCGCCCCATGTCGCCGAGCACCGACATGCGTGTGCCGTCGGCGCGCGTGCGGAAGGTGCGAGCGGATTTCTCCTCGTCCTTGTAGTACCCGAGCGGGACGTTGCCGACGCGGGCGATGTAGCCGATCTGGTCGCTGCCCGGAGAGATGTCGGCCAGGTCCTCGTCGACGAGCAGCATGGTCGGGGAGGGTGGCATGCGCAGATTGCCGTGCTCGTCGACGGTGAAGGCGCCGTCGTTGCCGGACTCCGAGGCGCCGAAGTTGTCCCGCAGCAACAGGTCCGGCTTGACCGCGAGCATGCGTTCACGCACCCCGACCGACCAGATCGCGCCGCCCGAGGTGATCGAGAACAGTGAGCCGAAGTCGATCTCGCCCCGGCGTCGCTCCATCTCGTCGACCAGCGGAAGCCCCATGCCGTCACCGACGATGAGGATCACCTGCAGCTTCTCCTGCTCGATCGCCTCGACGACGCGCCGCGAGTCGAAGTCGCGCATGAGGACGACGCGGGAGCCGAGGGTGAAAAAGGTGAACAGCGAGTACAGCGCGGCCCCGTGCATCAACGGCGCGGCGATCAGGAACGTCAGTTCCGGGAACTCTTTTGCGGCGGAGGCGATCTCGGCGAGATCCTGACGCGGAGTGTCACCGTAGGGGTTGCCGCCGGAGAGTGGCTTGCGGAAGAAATCGTCGTGCCGCCACATCACCCCTTTCGGATATCCGGTGGTGCCGCCGGTGTAGAGCACATAGAGTTCGTCGCCGGTGCGGGGCTCGAAATCGGTTGCGGGGGACAATGTTTCGCTATCGGAAAACGGCACCACCGCGATCGAGTGAGCGGCCGCGGCGGAGCGCAGTTCGCCGTCGATCTCGCCGACCACCAGCACGGTCCGCACCAGCGGGCACGCGCCCAGGAGTCCGGCCAGTACCCGCTGGTGTTCGGGCAGTTCGACGACGACGGCGACGGAGTCCGAATTGGTGAAGATGTACTCCAGCTCGGCGGGCGTGTACCGGTAGTTGACGTTGATCGGCACCGCGCGGATCTTGATCAGACCCAGCAGGGCGGTGACGTGCTCGACGCTGTTCTTCAGGAACAGCGACACGTGTTCTCCCGCACCGATGCCCGCCTGCGTCAGCAGCCGCGCCACCTTGCCGGCGTCGGTGTCGAGCTGGGCGTAGGTGATGTGCTCGCTCTCGTAGGTCAGCGCGACGCGGTCGGGGACCGCGGCCGCGACCGTCTCGAACACATCGGCCAGATTGAACTGCACATCCACTCCTCGTAGGACCGATCGGCATGGCCCGCGCGTAGGTTCGGGATCACCGCGCCGACGTCCTGCGACTGTAGAACACGTTCTAAAAGTTGGGAAGCTTTTCGACAGCCCGGCACCGGCCGCCAGGTTCGGCCGGTGCCGGATTTCGTGTCGCGGCGGTCAGTCTCTGGCGAACGCCGCGGCAAGCTCACGCTCGACGTCGATGTACGGGGTACCCGAGGTGTCGACGACGACCTTGGCGACGGCGCCGCCGGTGAACGAGTACGGCGCCGTGTACGAGCTCGACACCGATTGCCCGCCGTTGCGCCCCACCGCGATTCCGCCGCCTGCCAGCCCGAAGGTGCCCGGGTGGGTGCGCAAGTCGGAGCGGGAGGCGACGACGGCTTCGTCGACATAGAGCGAGAGCTCCCCGAGCGGGGTGTGGCTGCCGTCGACGGTGCCCGTGCGGTCGTAGCGAACGCCGAACAGGTGGCTGCCCAGCGGCAGAGGGTCCGGCGCGGACACCCGCTGCTCGTCCTCGCCCATGAAGTTGTAGATGTAGTGCAGCCGGCCGCCCTGGACGAACAGGACGTGACCGCCGTGACCCGCGCCCTGTTTGAAGAGCACGCCCTCGGCGCTGGGGGACTCGATGGCGACTTCGGCAAGCACCGAATAGGACTGGCCGCGGATCTCGACCCCCGCCCCGATGCCGACCTCGGCGGTGCCCGGGTAGTACGTGAAGTTCGTCCGGTCCACCACCAGGTAGGGCCGCCATCGGTTCAGCATCTCCAGGATGTTGAGATCGGCCAGCGGCAGCCCGTTGTACTTGGCGGCCTCGGAGAACCACAGCGCCTTCAGTTCCTCGAGCTTCTCCGGGTGCTCGGCGGCCAGGTCGCGGTTCTGGCTGCGGTCCTGCTCGATGTGGTACAGCTCCCAGCGGTCCTGGTCGAAATGACTCCAGCCCGACGGCGTTGCGGCGTGCACGGTGCTGGCGAACCAGCCGCGATGCCAGATGCCGCGGGTGCCGAGCATCGTGTAGAACTGCGTGTCCTTACCCGTCGCGGCCGTCGGATCGGTCAGCGCCGCAGCGAAACTCACGCCTTCGAGCGGCTGCTGCGGTATGCCCTTGACGGTGTCGGGCGGGGCAATGCCCAGCAGCTCGTAGACGGTCGGGGTCACGTCGCAGACGTTGATGTAGGTGTCGCACACCGTGCCGTGCGCGCGAATCTCCTTGGGCCAGGAGATGATCGCGGGGTCGGCGATACCGCCCTCGTGCGAGGCGTACCGCTTGTAGAGCTTGTAGGGCGTGTTGAACGCCATCGCCCAGCCGATCGGATAGTGGTTGTAGGTCTGCGGGCCACCGAGCTGGTCGTAGAACCGCATGCTCTCTTCGACGGTGTCGATGTAGCCGTTGAAGAACTTCACCTCGTTGACCGAGCCGTTGGGGCCGCCTTCGCCGCTGGCGCCGTTGTCGGAGATCACCACGACGATGGTGTTGTCGAGCTGGCCCGACTCCTCGAGATAGTCGAGTATCCGGCCGATCTGGTCGTCGGTGTAGCTCTGGAATCCCGCGAACACCTCGGCCATTCGGGCGAACAGCCGCTTCTCGTCCCCGTTGAGCGAGTCCCACGGACGCACGGTGTCCAGCAACGGCCACGGTTCGCCGTTCGGGCCTTTGGCGTCGAGATACGGATTCACCGGCGACATTTCGGTGTCGCCAGGGACGATGCCCATCCGTTTCTGGTTCTCCAGCACAATGTCGCGGTACGCCTCGTAGCCCATGTCGAAGCGGCCCGCGTAGCGGTCAGCCCACTCGGCGAACACATGGTGGGGGGCGTGGCCCGCTCCCGGGCAGACGTAGGAGAACCACGGCTTGTCGGGCGCGATGACCTTGGCGTCGCGGATGAACTCGATGGTTTTGTCCGCGATGTCCTTCGACAGGTGGTAGCCGTCCTCGGGGGTGGCGGGCGGCGCGGTGGAGTGGTTGTCGTAGACCAGTTCCGGGTACCACTGGTCGGTCTCGCCGCCCATGAATCCGTAGAACCGTTCGAAGCCGCGGCTCAGCGGCCAATGTCGTTTGGTGGACGCCAGATTCGACTCTTCCAGCGGCGTCAGGTGCCACTTGCCGACGCAGTAGGTGTTCCAGCCCCGTTCGGCGAGCACCTCCGACAGCAGCGCGGTCTCGAAGGGAATCCGGCCGCTGCAATTGGGGAAGCCGTCGGTGAATTCCTCGATCGTCGCCATGCCGACGGAGGTGGCGTTGCGTCCGGTGAGCAACGATGCGCGCGTTGGCGAACACAGCGCGGTGGTGTGGAACTGCGACAACCGCACGCCGCGCTCGGCGATTCGCGTCATGTTCGGCATGTCGACCAGGCCGCCGAAGCAGTCCCAGGTGGCGATGCCGACGTCGTCCCAGACGATGTAGAGCACATTGGGCGCCCCCTCCGGTGCGGTCGGGGCCGCGAACGGGCCCCAATCCGGTGTGGAGTCGCGGATATCCAGCTCGATCTTGCCCTTGAAATCGGTCGCCATGACGCACCCCGATCGTGGTTGGGATTGCTGTCCACGTGCTGGGTGGAGAATAGCCCGCGCTATGCCGCGCTCGCGGCGGAAAAAGGCGACTCGATCGAGGAATCAGCAACTATTCAGTTACGGACTCCTCTCGGAGTATTCCTCGCGGACGCGCACGGTGCTGCTCCCGCGCGCGTCCGCGAGACGCTCGGTCAGGCGCCGACGTAGTCCGCGAGGTGCTCGCCGGTCAGCGTGGAGCGAGCGGCGACGAGGTCGGTGGGTGTGCCCTCGAAGACGATCGTGCCGCCGTCGTGGCCCGCGCCGGGGCCGAGGTCGATGATCCAGTCGGCGTGCGCCATGACCGCCTGGTGGTGCTCGATGACGATGACCGACTTGCCGGAGTCGACGAGGCGGTCGAGCAGGCCGAGCAGGTTCTCGACATCGGCCAGGTGCAGGCCGGTCGTCGGCTCGTCGAGGACGTAGACGCCGCCCTTGTCGGCCATGTGGGTGGCCAGCTTGAGCCGCTGCCGCTCGCCGCCCGACAGCGTGGTGAGCGGCTGGCCCAGGCTGAGGTAGCCGAGCCCGACGTCGGCGAGCCTGTCGAGGATGGCGTGCGCGGCCGGGATGCGTGCCTCGCCCGAGCCGAAGAACTCCTCGGCCTCGGTCACCGACATCGCGAGCACCTCGCTGATGTCGCGGCCGCCGAGGCGGTACTCCAGCACCGCCGGCTGAAACCGCTTGCCCTCGCAGTCCTCGCAGGGAGTTTCGACGCCGGCCATCATCCCCAGATCGGTGTAGATGACCCCGGCGCCGTTGCAGGTGGGGCATGCCCCTTCGGAATTGGCGCTGAACAGCGCGGGCTTCACTCCGTTGGCCTTCGCGAACGCCTTGCGGATCGGATCGAGCAGCCCGGTGTAGGTCGCCGGATTGCTGCGCCGCGAACCACGGATCGGCGCCTGATCGACCGACACCACGCCCTCCGATGCCGGAATCGACCCGTGGACGAGCGAGCTCTTGCCGGAACCGGCGACACCGGTGACGACGACGAGCACGCCGAGCGGAATGTCGACGTCGACATCGCGCAGGTTGTTCGCACCGGCGCCGCGGATGGCCAGCTTCCCGGCGGGCTTGCGCACTGTCTCCTTGAGTGCCGCCCGGTCGTCGAGATGGCGGCCGGTGACGGTGTCGCTGGACCGCAGCCCCTCGAGGGTGCCCTCGTAGCAGATGGTGCCGCCCGCTGAACCGGCACCGGGGCCGAGGTCGACCACGTGGTCGGCGATCGCGATTGCCTCCGGCTTGTGCTCGACGACGAGGACCGTGTTGCCCTTGTCCCGCAGCCGCAGCAGCAGGTTGTTCATCCGCTGGATATCGTGCGGATGCAGGCCGATGGTCGGCTCGTCGAAGACGTAGGTGACGTCGGTGAGCGACGAGCCGAGGTGGCGAATCATCTTGACGCGCTGCGCTTCTCCGCCCGACAGGGTGCCCGCGGGCCGTTCGAGCGAGAGATAGCCGAGGCCGATCTCCACGAACGAGTCGAGGGTGTGCCCGAGCGCTTCGAGCAGCGGCGCGACCGACGGCTCGTCCAGGCCGCGGACCCATTCGGCGAGGTCGCGGATCTCCATCGAGCACGCGTCGGCGATGTTGATGCCCTTGATCCGCGAGGAGCGCGCGCCCTCGGCGAGCCTGGTGCCGTCGCAGTCGGGGCAGATGGTGAAGGTGACCGCGCGCTCCACGAACGCCCGGATGTGCGGCTGCATCGACTCGGGATCCTTGGACAGGAACGACTTCTGCACCTTGGGGATCAGCCCCTCGTAGGTGAGGTTGACGCCGTCGACCTTCACCTTGACCGGTTCCTTGTACAGGAAGTCGCGCATCTCCTTCTTGGTGTACTTGCGGATCGGCTTGTCGGGGTCGACGAAGCCCGATTCGGCGTAGACCCGCACGGTCCAGAAACTGTCCGATTTCCAGCCCGGGATGGTGAACGCGCCCTCGGCGAGCGACTTGGAGTCGTCGTAGAGCTGGGTGAGGTCGATATCGGAGACCGAGCCCCGGCCTTCGCAGCGCGTACACATGCCGCCCGTGCGGGAGAAGGTCGCCTTCACGGCCTTCGTCTTGCCCTCACCGCGTTCGACCGTGATCGCACCGGCCGCCTTGACCGAGGCGGTGTTGAACGAGAACGCGCTGGGCGGGCCGATGTGCGGATCACCGAGCCTGCTGAACAGGATGCGCAGCATGGCGTTGGCGTCGGTGGCGGTGCCGACGGTGGAGCGGGGGTCGCCGCCCATGCGCTGTTGGTCGACGGTGATGGCGGTGGTCAGCCCTTCGAGGACGTCGACCTCCGGACGCGCCAGCGTCGGCATGAAGCCCTGCACGAAGGCGCTGTAGGTCTCGTTGATCAGGCGCTGCGATTCCGCGGCGATGGTGCCGAACACCAGCGAGCTCTTGCCCGAGCCGGAAACGCCGGTGAACACCGTGAGCCTGCGCTTCGGGAGCACGATGCTCACGTCCTGGAGGTTGTTCACGCGTGCGCCGTGCACGCGGATCAGATCGTGGCTGTCGGCGGCGGGCAGCGCGGGCGATGTCGTGCCCTTCGCCGTGGCCTTTCCGGTTCTGTTCCTCGTGGACGCGGTCATCGTGTCTCCCTCTGGTGCGCGGGCTGTCGTCGCGGTCGGTGTGGCTGCGGGCTCGGCTCGATCCAATCAGCTTCGAGCGGTACGTCGGCTTTCTTTTCGTCGGCACGCCCGATCGACGCGTCGGAATCGCGGGCGGCCTCGCCGCGGTGGCCACCGGACAGCGGCCACCGCCGACCGGCGCGGACTGGCTTCACGAAGCCGACCGGCGGGTCAGAGCATGGATCTCCGAACGGCTCAGGCCAGCTGCTGGATGCGGACCATGTTGCCCGCGGGATCGCGGAAGGCGCAGTCACGAACGCCGTACGGCTGGTCGGTCGGCTCCTGGACGACCTCGGCGTCACCGGCCTGCAGCTGCTCGAAAGCGGCGTCGACGTCCTTGGACGCCAAGACGATGCTGGCGTAGGTGCCCTTGGCCATCATCTCGTCGATGGTGCGGCGCTCGTCGTCGGTGATGCCGGGGGAGGCCTCCGGCGGGTACAGCACGATGTTCGTGCCGGGCTGGTCGGTGGGGCCGACCGTGATCCAGCGCATCCCGTTGTAGCCGACGTCGTTGCGGACCTCGAAGCCGAGGGTGTCGCGGTAGAACGCCAGCGCGGCGTCCGGATCGTTCTGCGGAAGGAAGGTCGAGTGAATGATGATGTCCATGCTGATCAGGCTAGGCGCGCCGCGGTGGCCGATGCTTCTCGATTCCTGATCGGTCTGGTGACCTGTTTCGCCACGCACGACGGTATCCCCTCCGTCGTCTGCGCGGCCTCGCGCCGATAGACGCTGGGCGGCACGCCGACCAGCTCCGTGAAGCGAGTGCTGAAGGTGCCCAGCGAGGAGCAGCCGACCGCGAAACAGACCTCGGTGACGCTGAGGTCGCCACGACGCAGCAGCGCCATCGCACGCTCGATGCGCCGTGTCATCAGATAGGAGTACGGCGACTCGCCGTAGGCGAGACGGAACTGGCGACTGAGGTGGCCGGCGGACATGTGCGCGTCGCGGGCGAGCGCTTCGACGTCGAGCGGCTGCGCGTACTCCCGGTCGATCCGATCGCGGACGCGCCGCAACCGGGCGAGGTCGCGTAGGTGCGGCTCGGTGGCGGGTTTGCTGGTCACCTACGCGATGGTCCCACGTCGCACCGGTGCTGCCTAGTCCCACCCGCTCCGATTCCGCGCCGCGCTCGAGGACTCCGCGTCATAGTCCGTAGTAGTCGCGGACAAGCCGCTCGTACACCCGGCCCGGGACCAGACGGCGGGTCCAGAAGGACAGCCGGACGTCGTTGCCGCAGAGATAGGTTTGCCGCGGCCGGGAGGTCTCGAGGATGGCCTGCACCTTCCTGGCGACGGCGGCGGCCGGTTGGCCCTCGGCCAGGTATCCGCTGACCCGTTCCAGCACCGCCCGGCGATCGTCGTCGTACTCCGCCAGCGGGGCCGCCACGCGCACGGCCGATTCGATGATCGGCGTCACCGTCCACCCTGGCGCAAGCACGGACACCGCGATGCCGAATCCGGCCGCCTCCATCCGCATTGCCTCGCCGATCCGCTCCACTGCGGCTTTGGTGGCCGAGTACCACCCGCCGTAGGGTTCGGCGATCGCGCCCGCGCCGGAGCTGACCACGATCGCGCGGCCACCGCCCTGCGCGCGCATGATCGGCAGGACCGCGCGCAGCACCCGGTGGGTGCCGAGGACATTGGTGTCGAACAGCGCCGCCGCCTCGTCCGGGTCGGTCTCCTCGACCGAGCCGACCACGCCGTAGGCGGCGAAGGTGACCACGGCGTCGATGCGACCGTGCCGCGCGGCCACCTCCCGCACCCAGGCCCGCACCGATTCGGTGGAGCGCACGTCCACCGTCGCGTGCGTCGGCCCGGCGACGCGATCGCAGCCCTCCACGGTGTAGCCCGCCCGCGCCAGATGCTTCATGGTCGCCGCGCCCATGCCGTTGGCCGCGCCGGTGATCAGGACGACTCCGGTCATGCCGCACACACCTTCAGCACCCGGGGCAGCACCTCGAGGCGCGCGGATTCGACCAGCGTGATCTCGCCGTCCAACTCCAGCGGCGCGGGCCGTTCGGGGCGCAGTTCGACGGTGGTGTCGCGGTGGCAGATCGCCAGCGGCGAGCTCGCGAACGCGCCGCGGTACAGCCCGGCGATCAGGCCGAGGATGCGCAGTCGTCCCGCGGCCGCCCAGATGTTCACGTCGAAGCGGCCGTCGGTGCGGGTGACCGGAGTGTCGTAGTACATGCCGCCCGCGAAGTGCACGCTCTTGAGCACCCCGATATTGGTGATCGGCGCGGTGTGCGCCCAGTCGGTGCCACGCACCTCGAGGCGCAACGGCCGATGGGTGGCGATGTTGCGCAGCGCGGTGGCGATGATGGCGGCCTCGACGTTCTTGGACTTGAGCCAGGCCAGCGCGCCGGTCGCGTGATTGAACGAATCATTGCCCGCCGCAACGAGTCCCATGCTCGCGTTGAGCAGGAAGTAGCGCACGGCGCGGGTGCCGTCGGGCAGCACCATCGTGGCCTTGCCGACGTCGACCGTTTCCGCTCGCGCCGCGTCGACCCGGACCCCGACGTCGGCGATCGTCGCCGCGCGGCGCAGCGGCTTGTGGAAGTCGTTGGAGCTGCCCAGTCCGATGGCGCCGAGCGCGATGCGTTCCGCGCCGCGGCGCGGCCGATCGGTGTCCGGATCCATGATCGCGTTGAGCACCAGATTCACCATGCCGTCTCCGCCGGCCGCCACGATCACCTCCGGCGCTGTGTCATCGGTCGTTCCCAGGCCGCCGGTCTTTTCGAGGCCGCCGGTCGTTTCGAGATGGGCGCGTACCAGTTTCACGGCCTGGTCGGCATCGCCGGGCAGTTCGACGGTCATGCCGGGATGGCGGTCACGCAGCGCGCGCTCCACCGGCTGCCAGCGTTGCAGTGCGGTTCCCGCGTTCGATTGCGGATTCAAGATGACGAGCATGACTTCTCCTCGATACCCAGCCACTCGCGCAGCTCGGTCCACTCTCCGGTGGTGACCAGACCGGTCCGCGAACACTCGGGCGGCACAGCCGATTCCGTGGCGCCGAGCAGGAAGACCGGGATGCCCGCGCGGGCGGCGGGCGCGTCGTTGGCGGCGTCGTTGCCGATCATCAGGCAGTCGCGCGCCGCGAGCCCGAGCCGGTCGAGCAGTTCGTCGTAGAAGGCGACACGCGGCTTCGACCGTCGCATCGTTTCGCCGCTGGTGATGAACTCGAAGACGCCGGGATCGTGACCGCCCCAGCGCAACCGGGTGGTCGCGGTGATCGACGGCCACAGCGGGTTGGTGGCGACGACCTGCGTTGTGCCCGCCGCGCGCAGCTCGCGCACCGTCGACACCGCCTCCGGCAACACCGGGAAGCAGCGCCGCAGCCGGGCGAAATCGCGCTCGGCCAATCGCTGCAACCGCCGAGCCGCGAGCTCCGGTGCGATATCCAGGCGATCGGCGAGCAACCCGACCATGAGTTCGGTGTTCGTGCGGTCGGTTTCGTTGCGGCGCACCTCGGGCAGGACGTCGGAGAGCACCCGCAGGAACCGGTGCGGCGGCGTCAGGTCGCGGAAGGCCAGCGCCGCCGTCAGCGGCATCAGCGTCCGGAAACTGCGCCTGCGCAGACCGACCAGCGTGCCGTCCAGGTCCCACAACACGGTGCGATGCGCCGCCGTCATTCCTGACTGTCCAGCACGGCTTGCAGGTCGGCGCGCGTCAGGCCCAGCTGCGCGGCGAACTCGTCGATCCCGGGCCGTGCGGCGACCGCGCGCACGCCCGCACGCTGCACGAGTTCCACACCGTAGGCCGCGCCGAGGTCGACGACCGTCTTGGCCAGCGCCGCAGGGAACAGCCAGCGGCCGAGATCGCGCTGGAACACCCGGGTCAGCCGGTAGGGCGCGGCGACGCGGGCGCCGAGCGCCGAGAGCGCCGTCGGCTTCTGCAGCGAGCTCATCCGCGCCGCCTCCGCGGCGGGCACCAGCAGCAGATCCGACCACAGCCGCCCGAAGGTGACGCGCTTCTCGTGGGCCAGCGCCGTCATGTTGAACTCGGTGTAGGCCTTCTCGATCCGCGAGGTGTGCGTGGAGCGGCTCCGCAGGAGCGCGTGGACGTCGGCAGTCTTGCGGGCGGTGTCGTAGCGGGTGAAGCGGTTGATCTTCGGCTGCACCCGGTCGACCAGGGCGGCGAACGCCGGGTTCGGCACCAGGCGGTGCGCCAGCGAGAGGGCGTGGTACATCAGGTTTTCGGTGCCCGCCGTCGCGATCTCGCCCGCCAGCAGGTCGTAGTCGAGATCGGTGGCGTGGCGGGCGAGGTTCCAGATGTCGCCGAGTTCGCGTACCCCGGTCTTGTAGTAGGGCAGATGCACGCCCAGGTGGTGCAGGTTGTCCTCATGCGCCATGGCCCACGCGGGCACGCCGTAGAAGTCGATGCGGCGCACCCGATCCCAGATCGCCGCGTAGTCGATGGTGTACGGGGTCAGCGGCGTGATCAGGCCCCAGTGGGTGCCGACGACCAGCGCGCCGTCGCGCGAGACGAACGAGGGCAGGTGGTGCGACCGCTCGGCCCGCACCTTCGGCGCTTTGCCCAGCAACTCCGAGGTGGCGAAAAGGCCCAGGTCCCGGTAGATCTCGATGGCGGTCTCGACCTGATCGAGCTCGATCAGGATGTCCAGGTCGTTCATCCGCTTGTAGCGCGGGTCGTGGTAGATCTCGGTCGAGAAGAGCATCCCCTTGAGCACCACGCACCGCACGCCGCGTTCGTCGAAGCGGCGCAACAACTCCAGCGCCCCCGCCAGCCGCCGGTCGTTGACGGCGCCGATGCGCTCGGTGACGGCGGCGAAGTCGGCGCGCACGGCATCCGGCACGAGATCGTAGAGTCCCTCGGCCTCCAGCCTGCGCTGCACCAGCGGCACCGTCGCATTCAGCTTGGCCAGCGCGAAGAATTCGGCCCAGTCGGTGACATTCTTGGCCAGCTCGGCCGTCTCGGCGCGTTCGTCCGCGGTCGGCGCCGCCAGCGACGCATGCACCAGCAGCCGTTCGACCGCGGATCCTCCGGCGGCGATCGCGGTTCGGGTCATTCCGCACCTTCCTGTTCTGGATGAAAACCGAAGCTCCTGGCGACGGTCGAGATCTGTTCGAGTGCGAAGTCGAGCTGATCACGGGTCAGCGTGGCCATCATGGAGACCCGCAAGCGCTGCTGTTCCCTCGGCACCGCGGGGAATTCGACGCCGTTGACGAAGACGCCCGCGCGGTGCAGCGCCGCCACCACCTCGGCGACGGCCAGCCGCTGCGGCACCAGGATCGGGATGATCGCCGTCTGCGGATCGACCGCGAAGCCCATCCGGCGCAGCTCCCGCGCGAAATAGGCGGTGTTGTCGTGCAATTGGCGGACGCGCTCGGGGTGGGCGTCGATGAAATCGATCGACGCGAGCACCGCGGCGACCACCGCGGGCGACAGCGACGCCGAGAACATGTAGGAGCGGGCGAAGAAGCGCAGCGTGTCGACCAGGTCCTTGGATCCGGCCACGAACCCGCCGGTGGTGGCGAACACCTTCGAGAAGGTGCCCATGTAGAGCTCCACCGAGCCGTCGCCGAGGCCGAAATGCTCTGCGGTGCCGTGCCCTTTCGCGCCCAGCACACCGGTGCCGTGCGCGTCGTCGATGGCCAGCCAGGCGCCGAACGAATCGCACAGCGCGCGGATCTCCGGCAGCGGGGCGATATCGCCGTCCATGGAGTAGACGCCCTCGACCGCGACCACGATGTTCGCGCCCGGATTCCGCCAGCGCACCTGCATCAAGCGATGGCGCAGGTGTCGCAGATCGTTGTGCTGGAAGGCCATCGACCGGACACGGCCGAGCTGAATGCCGTCGTAGAGGCTGGCGTGACTCTGTTCGTCGTAGAGCAGAGTGTCGCCGTTGCGCAGCAGACCGGTCACCCAGCCGACGTTCGCCGCGTAGCCGGAGGAGAACACCATCGCCGATTCGCAGCCCTTGGTCTCGGCGAGACGCTCTTCCAAGCGCATGTGCAGCGAGGTGGTGCCGTTGAGCAACGGCGGTCCTCCGCAACCGACGCCGAACTCCCGGGTCGCGGCGACCGCGGCCTCGATGATCTCCGGTTCGCTGCCGAGCCCGAGGTAGTTGTTGGAGCCGAGCATGATCAGCTCGCGGGTCTCGCCGCCGTCGGGATCGCGCACCTGCACGACAGGACCCGCCGGGCCGGTGATTTCGCGCAGCACGAAGCCGCTGCCCCTGGCGTTCGTGACGTACGGCCGGAATTCCTCGAAGCGCTGTTCGAAGGTGTGCGCCGCGGGGTCGAGATAGTGTTCGAGACTGAAATTCTCGCCGTGACCGACGGAATCGATACGAGCTGTGGTCATTCTTCGTCCTCGTGCACGATGGTTGCGGTGCCTGCGCGTCCGTCGAGCAGCACGCGGTCTCCGGTGGCGATCAGGCGGGTGACGCCGGGAACGCCGACGACGGTGGGGATTCCGAGCTCGCGGCCGATGATGGCGGTGTGCGAGAGCACGCTGCCCTTCTCGCTCACCAGTCCGCCCGCGGCGACCATGAGGAAGACCCAGCCCGGGTCGGTGGTCGAGGCCACCAGGATCTGGCCGTCGATCTGCACCTCGGGATCGGGTGTGCCGAGCACCAGTGCGGGCGCTTCGACACGCCCTGGCGCGCAACCGATGCCGCGCAGCACGGTCTGCGCCGTTGCGTCGACTGCCGACATCGGGGTGTCGAAGGCCGGGTCATCGATACCGGCCGCGGCGATCCCGGTCGTGATGATCCGGGTGGGCAGCTCGGTGCCGCGCCAGTGCTCGTGGTCGGCTTTGCGGGTGGCGACGGTGCGGGCGGCGTCGGTGTCGACGGCGGTGCCGCGGGTCAGCGCCGCGATCTCCTCGTAGGTGAGCCAGAAGATGTCGCGCGGATCGTTCAGCAGGCCCGCGCTGTGCATCTGGTTGCCGAACTCCCGGAACACCCGCTTGACCAGGCCGAAGGAACGACTGCGGCCCAAGCGCATGTTCTCGCGCTGCTTCACGTGCTCGCGAGCGCGGCCCAGCGCGAGGCGGAAGGCCACGCGCCGGGGGAAGCTGTCGCGGAACAGCGCGGCCGCGGTGGCCTCGGCCTCGCGGCGGATGGCCTTTTCCCGCGCGGCCATTTCGTCGATGTTCTGGCCACCGCGCAGGTAGTTGCGCAGCATCGGCACCAGGCGCTCGGGATGCTCGCCGAGCGGGTCGGTTTCGAGCTTGAGCTCGTCGACCGTGCGATCGCCGAACAGTGCGATATGACGCAGGCAGGCCGCACGGAACGCGGCGAACTCGGGCTGCGCCAGCGTCTTCCACACGGCGTGCACATCCAGCGGGCCCGTGAACAGTGCGCGCAGTGCGGCATCGTCGCGGATCGTCGCCGTCAGCGCCAGCGCCGAGCGCACCGGGTCGACACTGTCGACACCCTCCTCGCCGCAGAACAATTCGTTGCGCAGGGTGATCGCCTCGGTCGGCTCGAGCCCCTGGCGTTCCAGCAGCAGCCCCACGACGTGGAACAGCTGCTGGGCCAGGAAGTCGTTGAAGATCTGCACCGAGTACGCGGGTACGAGTTCGTGCAGGCAGCGCTCCATCCACTGCAGCAGCGCCTCCGGATCGCGTTCCCGTTCCGGCGTTTCAGGGGAGAGGCGACGGTCGAGGTCGGCGGTGAAGGCGGCCAGCTCGGTGAAGAAGGCCCGCAGCCTGCGCGGCAACCGCACCCACCCCGAGCCGATGATCGCGAAGACACGCAGTCGCAGCGCGTACATCCGCAGCCGCGCCACGCCGCGGGTCGGCGCCGCCGGACGCTGGTAGCGGTTCTCGATATTGAGGGCGGCCTCCCAGCCCTCGATCGCGAACTCCATGCCGGGAATCTGCAGGAACAGCCGGTACCAATTGCTGATGTTGTAGTAGATCCGCCCGTGCGCGGTGCCGACCAGATACGGGTACAGGCTCGCCGCATTGCGGTCGACGATCGCGCCGGTCGCGCCGAAATCCCGGTGGCAGGCACGGAAGACCTGCTCGTAGGCGGCGCGCAGGATCGAGAAGGTCAGCGGGCTCGACAGTCCAGGATAGGACTCCGCCACATTGACGTTGTCGAAGATCGTCTCGCGCGCACCCGTCGCGGTGACCGGGCGGGCCTGCAGCAGGAACAGCGTACCGTCCGCGTCGTAGGCCCATTCGACATCTTGGGGTCCGCCGAAGGCGTCGGCGAGCGCGGCGGCGGTGCGCGCGAGCTCGAGAATCCGTTCGTCGGTGAGCGCGGGCTCGGTGCTGCCGCCCGCGATCTCCGCCACCGCGGTGCCGGAACCCGATTCGGCCACGACCCGGCTCCGCTTGTCGACGACGGTACGGGAAACGACCGCGCCCGAGGCATTGTCGACGAAGTAGGTGTCGCATTCCACCGTACCCGCCACGACGCCTTCACCCAGCCCGAGCGCCGCCGACACCACCGATTCGGCCGGATCGCCGGTCTGCGGATTGCAGCTGAAGACGACGCCGGAGACCGCGCTGTCGACCAACACCTGCACCAGCACGGCGCAGTCGACGCCGCCGTTGTCCAGGCCGCGGTGCGCTCGATAGAACAGCGAACGCTCCGAATAGGCCGACGCGAGCACGTCCAGAATGGCCCGCGGCACGTCGGCGGGCGCCACGTTCAGAACGGTATCCAGTTGGCCCGCAAACGAATCCGTCGCGGAGTCCTCCCCGCTGACCGAGGAACGGACCGCCAGTCGCACCGGGCCGCCTGACCATTCGGCGATCGCGGCCTCGAGTTCGGTCGCGACGGCGTCGGGCAGGGAAACGCCGAGGATCAGGCCGCGGACAGCCGCCGACACCGCACGCAACGACGCCGGGTCGGTGTGGTCCAGTGTCCGTAGCAGTTCGGCGATGCCGTCAGCGGCGGGCGCGAGAATCTCCGCGCACGCCTCGGTGGTCACCACCGCGAACGGCGGCACCCGGTAGCCGGCCGCCAGCAGGCGACCGAGATTCGCGGCCTTGGCCCCGAATCGCGCGGTGTGCGCCGCGTCCGGCCGCGCGGCCAGCGTCGCGGCGGGCACCACCGCGCCGGTATTCGTTGGATTCATAGATCTGTGCCTCTGCGTATCGAAAGAGGATGGGGGCGTGCGGCGTTCGAGCGGCCGGCGCTCATCGGGCCGACTCCGCCATGCTGTCGGCGGCCGAGACCGCGGGCTCGCGCCGCGTCAGTCGCACCAGCACCGGGTCGGGCGTGTTGGAGATCTCGGGGTTCTCTCGCACCCGCAGGCCGTTCACCAGTTCGATGTCGTATCGCGACAACAGCATCGCCAGGCCGACGCGCAGTTCGGTCAGCGCCATGTGCTGGCCGACGCACAGGTGCGCGCCCCAGCCGAACGGGAAGTAGCTGAACGAGGAACGAGCCCGGTTGCGCTCCTTGGTGAATCGGTCCGGATCGAACGTCAACGGGGAGTCCCAGAAGTCCGGGAAGCGGTGGTTGACGAACGGGCTGATCACCACGATCGCGCCCGGTTCCAGGTCGAAGCTGTCGAAACTGTCGGCCTCGAGCGCGGTGCGGCTGAATGCCCATGCCGGTGGGTGCAGCCGCATCGACTCGTCGATGGCCCGGCCGGTCAGCTCCAGCGCGGGCAACGCGCCCGCCACGTCGCCGGTACCGAGCGCCGCATCGATCTCGGTCCGAACTCGTTCCAGCACAGCAGGATTGCGGCACAGCTCGTAGACGGTCCAGGCCAGCGCGCCGCCGGTGGTCTCATGCCCGGCCAACAGGAAGGTGAGCACCTCGTGCCGCAGCTGTTCGTCGTCCATGGCGTGGCCCGCGTCGTCGCGAGCCACGAGCAGGCGGCTGAGCAGCGAATCGGGCGCACCCGCCGCGGCGGCACGGTGACCCTGGATGACGTCGTCGACGACCCGGTGCAAGCGGTTCAGCACGCCGCGGAAGCGCCGATTGGCCGGGGTCGGTACGTTCGGCGGGATCTGGATCGGTGCGGCCATGTGCTGCATCACCCAGGAGACGCCCTCGCGCACGTCGTCCTCGATCTGCGGCAGCACACCGTCGATGTCCGCGCCCATGGTCGCGCGGCACACCACATCCGCCGCGAAACCCATCACCTCGGGCACCAGATCGAAGGCCGTTCCGTCGGCGGCGCGCTTGTCCAGCCGTTCCAGCATCCGCTGCCCGCAGGCGATCATCAGCGGAATCTCGGTGTCCACGTGCCTGCGCGCGAACGCCGGTTTGATCAACGCGCGCTGGCGTTTCCACAGTTCGCCGCCGCTGGTCAGCAGGCCGGGGCCGAGCAGGTAGTTGAGGCTCTGGTAGCTGATGCCCTTGGCGTATTTCGCCGCATTCGTCACCAGTACCTGGTTGATGTGGTCCGGATCCACCAGCAGGTGCAGTTGCTGGTGCACGAGCCGCAGCCGCACACTGCCGCCGTGCGCGACGGCCTGCTCGTAGAACAGGGTCAGCGGGTCGGCGCGGTAGTCGAGGTAGGCGCCGAGCGGATGCCGCAGCGCCGGACCTGCGAGAGCGCGGCCGGTCATGCCGCACCTCCCGCGTCGACGAGTTCCGGCACGGCCGGCTCGACGAACAGGCGGCGGGCTTCCGCGCGCTGCACCTTCCCGCTGGTGGTCTTGGGGATGCTGCGCGGCGGCACCACCCGGACGTCCGCGGCGAGCACCCCGGTCCGCTTGCTCACCGCGACGCGCACCGCGCGCCGCAGCGCCTCGTGTTCGCTTGCGGCGAGCCCGGATTCGACGATGAGGTGCAGTTCCTCCGACAGACCAGCGGCGTCGGCGTACCCGACCGCCGCGACCCCGCCGAGCCGCACGCCGCCCACCTGCTCGGCGGCGATCTCGAAATCGGTGGGCAGGTAGTTCGCGCCGCGGATGATGATCAGGTCCTTCTGCCTGCCCGTGATGCGCAGCCTGCCCGCACGCAGATACCCGATATCGCCGGTGTCCCACCAGCCGTCGGTGCTCGCGGACGCGGTGACGCCGGGGAGCCGGAAGTAGCCGACGGTGGTCGACGGGCCACGGAACTGGATGCGCCCGACGGTATCCCCGCCGCACGGTGCGCCATCACCGTCGACGATGCGCACCTCGGTGCCCAGCACCGGCTCGCCGCAGTCCACGATCTGCATCGCGTCCGGGTCGTCGTCCGAAACATCCAGCACCGCACCGCTTCCGGTGAGGGCGCGACGGGAGACCGAATCGTAGGCGACCGGAGCGTGTGGCCGCGCGACGGTCACGGCCAGCGACGCTTCCGCCATGCCGTAGCAGGGCACCAGCGCGTCCGACGGAAGACCCCAGGCGCCGAAACGATCCACGAAGCGCTGCACAGTGGGCGGGTGGATCGGCTCCGCCCCGCAGAACAGGAACCGCCAGCTCGACAGATCCACCCCGGCCAATTCCTCGTCGGTCACCCGAGCCGCCGCATAGCCGTAGGCGAAATTCGGTGCGGCGGTGAATGTTCCGTGATACTTGCTGACCGTGCGCAGCCAGTCGCCCGGGCTGCGCAGGAATCGGCTCGGCGGCATCAGCACGGCATCGATGCCGCGGAACATGGGGGTGAGGAACCCGCCGATCAATCCCATGTCGTGGTGCAGCGGGAGCCAGCCCACCCAGGTGTCGCCCGGTCCCATCGCCGCCGCGAGCGCGATCTGCTCGCAGTTCGCGGCCAGATTGGCGTGGGTGATCTGCACCCCCTTCGGCGTCCCGGTGGAGCCCGACGTGGCCTGAATGAAGGCCAAGTCGCCGGGCTCGGGGAGCCGTGGCGCCAGCGCGGGCGAGTCCGGGGACAGGGCCACCGCGTGCAGTACCGCACCATCGATGCCCGCCGCGTCCGCCGGGAGCTGGGACGCCGCCAGCACGGGCGCGCCCGCGACGACCGCCCGTGGCTCGAGGTAGGCGATCAGCCGGTGGAACTTCTCGTAGAACAGTTCCGCCGAGCCGAAACCACCGGGCGTCGCCACCGCCGTGGGCACCGCGCCGAGCACCAAGGCGCCGAAGAACGCGGTGACGAACTCCGGGGAGGTGGGCAGCGACAGCACCACCCGATCCCCGGCCCGCACCCCGGCATCGGCCAGCGCGGCCGCGGCCCGTCCCGCGGCGAGCGCGAGATCATCGTGCCGCCAAGTGTGTTCGTCGTCGACGCCGCGCTCCGAGACGAAAACGGTCCGCGCGCCCTCCGCTCCGCGTTCGGCGTTCGCGAGCAGTGCGTGCACGATGCTCGGATACCGCGGTTCCAGCCGTTGGGTCACGACTCGGCCCGCACGTACTCGACGATCTCGGCGACCGTATTCAACTGTGCCGCAGCGTCTTCGGGAATATCGACGCCGAAAGCCCGTTCCAGCTGAATGGTCAGCTCGATGGCGGTCGGTGAGTCCAGCCCGTAGTCGATCAACTGCGCGGCGGCGTCGATGTCGTCGGCCGCCACCCACAGCACCTCGCCGACGATGGCGCGCACCCGCGCCTCGATCTCGGCGGTGGTACCGGTTTGTGCACTCATCCGAAGAGTTTTCCTTCCGTGACGCAGGTGCGAACGGACTCGTCCAGGTCGACGCCGTCGCCGGTGTCGATGCGATGGAAGCCGACGTGTGGGTAGGCGGCGGCGAGGGTGTCACGCACCCGGAGATAGCCCTCGCGCAGGGCGGTGAGGCGTTCCGCGGTTTCGTGCGCCTCCTTGACGCCGCCCGCGGAGCGTTCCGCGCAGCGAGCGGCCGCCTGCTCGGGCGGGACGTCGAGCCACAGCACGGCATCCGGCAGCGTGGTGCGGAAGCGGGCCGCGAAACCCGCTACCGAGGCGGTGATCTCACGGCCGACCAGGTCGGCGATCTCCGAGAGCAGCAGCCAGATATCGGGTGCGCTACCGAGTCGGCTGGACTCCGAGCGCTGCCAGGCCAGGATGTCGTCGAAGGTGCCGGGGCGATGCCGTTCCAGGACCGCGGCGATCTCGGCTTCGCGGTCGTGGCCGTCCCATTCGGGGCGTGCGAGCGCCACGTAGAGCGGGCCGTAGACCAGCAGTTCGATCAGCGGATGCCGCTCGAAGACGAGGACGTCCGGGGCCCAGGTGTCCAGGAAGTGCCGCTCCACCGGACCGAACAGCGTCATCTGCAGGTACATGGCGGTGGCCTTCATCTCCAGGCTGGAGATCTCGTCGCATCCGACGCTGAAGGCCTTGAGCTGCTTGGACAAATCGGTGAGCGGAACGTCGCGGGTGTTGTGGAAGTCCGGGCAGGTCATCGACGCGAACGCGGCGTGATCGCCGGCCGGGGCCAGCTCGCGAAGCCGCGCCATGACCGACGACTTGCCCGCGCCGTCGATGCCGACGATGGCGACGCGGCGGGTCACCGGTCGTCCTCCCGCAGCTGGGCCAGCACGGCCTTGGTGATCTCGGCGGGCGCGGCGGTGCCGTCCAAGCGGACCCACGCCAGCTCCTCCGCCAGCTCTTCGAGCGCCTCGTGGCTGCGCTGCTGGAAGTCGAGGAACACACTCTCGTCCCCGTAGCCGCTCTCGTAGTCGCTGCGCAACTGCTTGCGCCCCAACGCATCCTGCGGGCTGACCGTCAGATAGAAGGTGCGGTCCGGCTCCGGGAACCCGGCGGTGAGCTGACGCAACACCGCGGGATCACCGCCGTGCGCGACCTCGGTGGCGTAGTACTTGTACCAGTACGCGTTCGCGAGGACGATGTCGACGCCGCGTGCGGCGGCCAGGTCGAACGACAACTGCATGGCGTGGAACAGGAAGTGCGCGCGGCTCAACGGCGTGAGCAGCTTCAGGTAGCCGTAGATCTCGGAGGGGCTGCTCCACGGCAGCTTCGAGGAGACCTTCGGATCCAGGAAGGCGTCCCAGATCGTGACCGCGGCGACGCTCTGGCCCTGGGCCTCGAACTCCGCGGCGATGCGTGCCACCTGCGTGGTCTTGCCCGAGCCGTCGCCCCCCGCGATGCAGATCAGGCGTTTGCGTGCGGTCAGTGGTTCATCCCTTCTCGGCGCCGGGCGCGAAGGCGCCGGGCGGGTTGGTTCTGCGGGGGGTGCGACGACATCGGCGGGAACGTCGGATGTGGTCGCTGTCGCAGGCGTGGATTCGCCTGTGTTGTCCGCCTTTTCGGTCCTGTCGGGCTCGGAGTCCAGCACCTCGGCCATGGTCGCCGCTGAACCAGCGTCCGGCGTCGGCGTGTCGAGCACGCTGATCACTCCCGCGCTGCCGTCGACCCGGATGCGCTGGCCCGAGCGCACCGCACTGGTCGCGCCCGCGACATTCAGCACGGCGGGAATCCCGTATTCGCGCCCGATGACGGCGGCGTGCGAGAGCATTCCGCCCACCTCCGTGACCACGGCGGCCACCAAGCCGAGTGCCGGAGTCCACCCCGGGTCGGTGAAACGGGTGACCAGGATGTCGCCCTCGCGGAGCTGATCGATATCGGCCAGCGAGGTGATCACCCGCGCGGTGCCCTCGGCGATGCCGGGGCTGCAGCCCAGCCCGGTGAGATCGCCGTCGCCGATGGCGCGCACCGCCCCGACGGTGACTCCGCCGCCGAGTTCGTGCGGCGGTGTCAGATCCCGGTAGCCGGCGTACAGCGCACGGCGATAGGCGATTCGGGGCGCCAGCTCGGTGATCTCGACGCGACCCGCGACCAGATCGCTCAGCTCGTGGATGTCCAGCTGGAACGCGTCGTCGGCATACTCGAGCGTGCCCGCCGCGGCCAGCCGGGCGCCTGCCTCCACCACGTAGGCCCGCACGATCGCGTAGCACTGCGAGGAGAATTCCCGCATCCGTTCGCGCGCGACGAGGTAGCGCCGCATCCGCTCGACATGCTTGTCCACGGCCTTCGCGTACTTCACCCGGGTCATCGCCTTGCCGCGCACCCGGCCGCGCAGCGCGGCCAGCTCGGTCTCGTAGCGCTTGCGCTGCTCCACCAGGGTGACGTCCGGATCCGCAGGCGCCGTGCCGTGTTCGAGCATC
This sequence comes from Nocardia lijiangensis NBRC 108240, assembly GCF_001613045.1. GTDB lineage: Bacteria > Actinomycetota > Actinomycetes > Mycobacteriales > Mycobacteriaceae > Nocardia > Nocardia lijiangensis. Next base: position 108,739 of record NZ_BDBP01000007.1, read on the forward strand.
ACCGCGATCATCGAGCGTACCCGCTCGGGAGCCTCGGACCAGCGCGGGCAGGTCAGATCGAGCTCGGCGTCGGCATGGAAGCCCTGCTCGCGGACGAACTCTGCCAGCGCCGCATCCCATTCGGCGCCGTCCAGCCCGTGTTCGCTTGCCACCCGGTGCAATTCGACGATGCCGCGCTGCAACTGCATGTGGCTGATATCGGCGAGACCGCCCATCAGGTCGATGGCCGAGGTCGATCCCTCCGTCGCCGCGTCGACCTTGTCCAGCAGCTGCTTGAAGTCGGTTTGCACGCTGGAGTTGTTGTAGATGGTGGTGAAGTAGGTGCGTTCGGTGGTCGCGTGGAAGGTGAGCAGGCAGTCGGTCAGGTCGGCGGCGAAGGTGGCGTCGTCGGTCTGCGACAGGACACCGGCTCGTTCGCGCCAGAGCGCGTGCTTCGCGGGCCATTCCGCCGCGAAGGCGTCCACCGCGGCCAGCTGGTCGCGATAGCTCTGCTGGACGGCCAGCGCCGCGGGCAGCGCCTTGGCGATGGTCTTGGCGGAGGTCGGGGTGCGGTGCGGCCCTTCCGGTCCGTAGTCGTTGAGCACGCCGAGGTCGTCGTCGAAGTGCTGCTCGTCGAAACCCGGAATCTTGAAGAAGCAGTTCTTCACCGCGCTGACATTCCAGTAGGCGCGGCCGTAGTACATCGCCATCCAGTCCGCTTCCGGCCCGGGATCGGCGAGCTTCAACCGTTCGAAGAACCGCTGCATCGAATGCTGAAAAGCGTTGTCGTACAGCGAGAACATCATCGGCGTGCAGACGCGCGCCGAGACGCCGCCGTCGCGCAGGTCCGCATCGGAGAACTGGTCGATGTCGGTCCGCCAGGTGATCGCGGTGATCGCGCGCGCCTGCAGCAGCCACAGCTTGCCAGCGGCGTCGATGGCCCATTCGATGTCCTGCGGGCGGTGCCGGTACGCCTGCACGGCCAGCATCAGGGCGGCCAGCTCGGCGGTGGTGGCAGGCTCCAGCTCGACATCCTCACCGCCCGCGTCCCGCTCGACGACCGCGCCGTCGACGAGGCGCAGCGTGTACCGCGTGGGTGTCAACTGGCCCGAGACCAGTCGTTCACCGAGACCCACGCAGCATTCGACGACGGCGTGCTCCTCGATGCCGGTGAGCGCGTCGATGCTGAAACCCACACCGGCATACCGGGCGTCGACCATCCGCTGCACCAGCACCGCCACCGAGGCCTTCGCCTCGGTGTAGCCGTGCTTGGCCAGGTAGGTACGGACCCGGTCGTTGTGCACCGAGTCACGGCACTGCCCGATGTACTCGCGCAGCGCCGAGACCTCGGTGATGTCGAGGTAGGACTCGTACTGTCCGGCGAAGCTGGCGTCGTCGAGATCCTCCAGGACACCGCTGGAGCGAGCGGCGACCGGGAATCCGCCCAGCGCCTGCACCCAGCGGGCGAGGTCGTCGTCGCCGATCGCGTCGAGCTCGAGGTCCGCGGGCACCACGAACCCGGGCGGCACCTCGAAGCCCGCGACGATCAGTTCGTGCAGGGTGCCGGCCTTGCCGCCGGCTTGTTCGGGAGCGAAATCCGCCGCACCGAGGAACATCGGCGCGGGTGTCGGGCTGTCGGACACGGTGAGGGCTCCTGTCGGAAGCAGAACCGGGCGCACCTCGTGACGAGCCGCCAGTTCGCGAGCGGCGTGCACGCCCGCGACGGTGAGTCCGCCGTACGAGGGACTCGCGGTGCCGGGCTCGAAGCCGAGCAGCAGGGTCTCGGCCATGCAGGCGTAGACCACGCCGGGGGGCAATCCGGTTTCGGGGAAGGGGGGTGTCTGGCCGAGCGGCAACGCCATGCGTCCACCGGAGACCAGGGTGACATTCGGGCGTTCGGCGACGGTGGGATCCACATCGCCGGGGACCGCGAGATCGCACACCAGCACCGGATGGTCGGCGGCCAGCAGGTCCGCGGTGACCAGCGGGACCGCGGAATTGGTCGCGGTGAGCACGATGCGGCAATCCCGCAGCGCGGCCATGTCCTCGCTGACCTCCACGGCCTGCGCGATCGGGACGAGCCGTTCCGCGACCCGGTGCAGGCGGCTCGCCGAGCCCGGCCGTCCCACCAACGTGATCGCATCGGCGTGCGGCGCGACCAGTTCCGCCATGACCGCGCCGATATTGCCGACCGCGCCGAGGATGCCGACGCGCCGTTGCCCGGGCGCGAGCCGGGCCAGCTCATCGACCACCACGTCGTAGGCGCAGGCGGCGGTGAGCGAGTTCCCGGAGGTCACCGTGACCGCGTCCTCCACCACATCGCGGGAGGCGTTGGTGACGATGGAGGTGTAACCGCCGAGCCCGATGACGCTGGCGCCCAACGTGATCGCCTGTTCGACGGCCTCCAGCACCAGATCGCGCAGCCAGGCGCGGTGGCCGGACCGCTGGCATTCGATGATCTGTTCGGCGGAGATCGGCACCGCGATCAGACAAACCTCGACCGTGGCGCCGGTGGGGGAGGTGACCAGTTGCCTGGTCAGCTCGAAGGGTTCGGCCACTCCGCGCATCCGCTCGAACAGCGCGGCGAACTGCGCGTCCGACCATTCGGCCAGTTCCGGTGCGAACCGGCGCAGATCGGCCGACTCCGGCAGATTCGCGAGGAAGACCACGCGGTTCGGGGCGTCGTACTCCCGCGCTACCGCGGCGGTACGCCGCTCGGGCAGCGGTTTGCGTTCCGGCACCGGCCATTTCGTGGTGACCGGAACGGCTAGGTGAGCGAGCAGCGTGGCAAGGTCGCCGCGGTCCAGCAGATCGGCCAGCTCGTCCAATGCGGCTTCGAGACGGGCCAGATCGGACTCGGCGATGAATGCGGACGGTTGCAGCCGCAGCGTGGTGGGCGCGGACAGCGTGGGCAGCATCCGGATCCCGTGGGTGTGCAGCAGGTAGCCCGCGACCACGTAGCCGAACATGTCCGGTTCGCAGATCTCGCGCAGCAGTGCCGATTCCGGGGTGGGCGGGATCAGTTCGATGCCCTGCAACAGTCCGCGTCCGCGCACGCCCGCCAGCACCCGCGGGCTGCGTCGCACGACCGCTTCCAAGCGGGCCCGCAGCCGTGCGCCGGTGTCGCTGATACGAATCTGGTTGTCGCGCAGCAGGTCCAGCGCGGCCTCCGCGACCGAGCAGGAGAGCTCGTCGTCGGCGAAGGTCGAGGTGTGATACCGGCCGAAGTCCGACACCGCTCCGGCGCGGTCCACCAGTAGCGCCGAGATCTTCACCAGGCCGCCGCCGAGCGATTTGGACAGCAGGTAGTAGTCCGCGGCGACCCCCGACGGCGTGGAAGCCAGGAAGGTGCCGGTGCGGCCCATGCCGGACTGGATCTCGTCGAAAACCAGTGCGGCGTCGTGGCGGTCCGCGAGTTCGCGCAGGGCGCGCAGTGTCTCGGCTGGGACCTCGCGGACCCCGCCCTCGCCCTGAATCGGTTCGGCGAAGATCGCCGCGATCGGGGAGACGGATGTCCGGGACAACACCGGCCGTCCGGCGGCGTCCACGCTGATCCTGCCCACCGGCCGCAGTTCCTGCGCGAACGCCTCGACCACGTCGCCGGGCGTCCAGGTGTCGAGTTTGTGCCGCTCGGGACCGGGAACCACCAGGTCCGCGGGCGTATCGGCCTGCTCGGTGAGCGCGAACGCGCCCGCCGTCTTGCCGTGGAAGGCGTTCGCCAGCGAAACGAAGACGGGTCCGCGCCGCTCGACCTCCTCGACGACACGGAGTGAGTCTTCGAGAATCGCTGCCGCCGAACGGACTTCACCGTCTTCTCGGCCGGATCCCGGGCTCGGGGCCGGTCGTACCGTGTGCAGTCCGTCGCGGTGGAGCAGGCGCAGCGTGCGTCGCAGTTCGGTGCGCAACTCGGCGAGCCTGCGGGCGTGCGCGACGGTCGCGTGCCGGACGGCGGCCTCGACCGCGTCGGCGCCGGTGGATCCGAACGTCACCACGTACTCGCGCCCGGTGCTCGCCCCGACCATGTCCGAAAGCCGATGTGCTAGACGGGAAGCGCCCGGCCGGACGCTGCCCTGCGAGACGAACGGCGTCTGCTGGTTCAACCGCGCCGTGGCCACCCGGACCAGCGCCGGATGATTGTGTCCGAACAGCGCCGCGCCGAAGCCGCCGACCATGTCGAGCACGCGCGTACCGTCCGCGCGGATCAGGTGGTCGCCTTCGGCGCCTGCGTACACCACATCCAGGTGGCAGGCGCGCAGGAGCCGCGCCAGTCCGGGCCGGTTGTGCCGTGCGAAGTCGTCGAACAACTGCGTCGCCTCGACATCCGGACCGGCCGGCGTCATATCGTGGTCTTGTGCTCTCGGGGCCATGGGTTTACGCCGCCCCGACCCCGGAGTGGCTCGTTTTGCTCGTCACGCACTCGACCACGTCGCGCGCGGTGTGCAGCACCGAGGCCTCCTCGTCGGAGATCTCCACACCGAAGGCGCGCTCCAGTTCGATGATGATCTCGGCCGAGCGGACCGAGTCCAAGCCATAATCCAGCAACGGCGTATCGAGATCGATATCGTCCACCTGTAAACCGTGGCGAAACAGCTCTTGCACGCGCTCGGACACCGTATCCGGGACAGTCATTCGAGACCTCCCGCTACGCTCGGGCCTTGCGTGCCGCCGTACGCAGTAACATCCGCCGGAGTCTTTGACGACACCGCCCAGAGCTTGACTTTGACCTGTTCGGAGCAGGTTTCGGCGATAGCCGAGACCGTGATCACATGCCCTCCGATATCGACAACCAAAACTGTAACGCCTCATATCTCGTCACTCGGCACGACTGTCACTGTTCACAGTTGTGCGTTCGACCAATCTCTACACCGCTGGTGTGCGGGCTGCAATGCGAAAAGCGCTGTCTTACAGCGTGTATCGATAGTTGGCAATCACGTGGCTAATCATCACCGATGCGGTGGTCGGCATGTGAGATCACCCTCGGGAAACGGGCGTGACGACCCGGTGTCTCGGACAATGATGCTGCGATTTCGAGTTACGGATATTTCTCGAAATCGGCTGCCGCGTACCTGCCGGTAGGTGGCAATCAGAAAATTCGCTGTTCACGATTGGTTCACCGAATGGATGGATGGTGATTCAAACCAACCTATCGGTATTTTTTGATTGAATTGGGCTATACCATATCTCGATGATGAATCCCAGTGCACCAAAGAAATTTTTCACCTCGTTTAGGTAACGGAGGCGCTATCGTGAAGCGCGGCAAACCTTTTCGAGTTGGCGCAAATGTGACGGCTCTCATTGCCAGCGAGCACCGAAATCGACTATGTGGGCCATCACACCATTGCACGAGCGGCCGATTCTATGCCCCGCGGGGGGAATCCGGCCGGTGCTCGAATCACTCGCCGCGCTCCACTTGCCGTCGCGCCGAGACTTTGGTTCAGTTGGGGCACTGGTCATTTGGTACTCGTGCCGGGGGTGCGGCGGAGTGGAGTCGGTGGGCATGGTGATAGCCGCGTTGGCCGCGGGGCGTGAGCTCGACCGATGCCGCGGTGGGCCCATGGGTACGAGCAGAGCGAGACCGCGGGGAACGAGTCACGGGGGAGGTGTGGGCGCGGAAAGCGGCCGACGCCGGCCAACGGTCCGCCATGATCGTTCTGGCCGACCTGTTGAGTGCTCCCGGCGAGACCGCGGAGGCGGCGGAGCGGTTGCGCCGGGCGGGCGCGGATCCCCCGGACTAACGACCAGGCCGCACCCACCGGCGTATCGCGTCGATGGTGGTTTCCGGTGAGGTGTTGAAGCAGAACCTGACGCCGGGGGATATCTCGTTGACGGCGTTGACGATCCGTTCGAACAGCAGCGTGTGCTCGAGCCCGGCACGGATCCCGGCGCCGATCATCACGACGCCGAACGGCCCGGCGGTGGCGCACCCCCGCAGAACGGACTCGGCGGCCTCGGGTTCCGCGGGGACGAGGCAGGACACGAGCTCGAATCCAGCGTCGCGCAGCGCCTGCTCGCCCGCCGCGATCCTCGCTGTCAGTGTGGCCTCGTCGAGTCCGGGGATCCGGCTGTAGTCGAGAGCGCCGGGATGTAGTCCGATCGATAGCACGGTGCTCGATGCGCCGAGATCGTTCACTTTCTCGGTTCCTTTCGGTGTCGATGTCCCGGCGACGACGATCCCGGCCAGCACCGCCAGCAGGGCCGCGAGAGCTCCGATCAGCCTCCACTTCCGACTCGTTCGCGCGCTGGTCGCCGCCTCGGCTCGGTCGGGTGCCGCCGGGGCGGTTGTCGTCGATGCCATACCCGCAGCGTCGCGGACTCTGCGTCCGGTCACCAGGACCGCTCGGGCATGGGACCGGCGATACCACCCCGGCCGTCGGATCGCGCGGCACGATAGGAGCATGGACAGAGCCGAACTGGCCGCCGTGCTCCGCACCGCGCGCGCCCGGGTCGAACCGGCCGACGTCGGCCTCCCCGTCGGATCGCGCAGGCAGGTGCCAGGGCTGCGGCGGGAAGAGGTCGCTCAGCTGGCGGGTGTCAGCGTCGATTACGTGGTCCGGCTCGAGCAGGGCCGCGGGCCGAAACCGTCCACACAGGTACTGAATGCGTTGACCCGCGCGCTGCGACTCGGCGACGACGACCGCAACCTGGTGTTCCGGCTGGCCGGGGCGGAACCGCCGCGTGCCGGGCGCGTCCCGATGCTGGTGCGCCCCAGTGTGCTTCGGATCCTCGATCGCATGTCCGATCTGCCTGCGCTGGTGCTGTCGGCCAAATCCGATGTGCTGGCGTGGAATCCGCTCGCCGAGACGCTCCTGGGCGACTTCTCTGCGCGGGGCTCGGCGCGGCACAATCTCCTCCGCGAACGCTTCCTCGGCGAACGCCTCGGTCGCGTGCGACTGTCCGAGGAAGACGAGGACAGGACGGCCGCTCACTGTGTCGGCTGCTTGCGTACGGCGCAGGCCCGCTACCCCGGCGATACCGACCTCGCCCACCTCATCGCCGAACTGCGGTCCGGCAGCGCACGATTCGACGACCTGTGGCGCGCCGGATATTCCAGCACGGTCAGCGCAACCACCCTGACCATCGAGCACCCCGTGTTCGGCTCGCTCACGCTCGACTGCGACATCCTTCAGGTGCCGGACGCCGACCAAACCGTCGTGGTCTACTCGGCCGCACCCGGTACACCGGAGGCCACCACTCTGGACCTGCTCCGTGTCACCGGCGCGGAACAATTCGCCCGGTGACACCGGTGTAGCGCGCCGCGATCTCAGTCGCCGGTGTCGGACGGATCCGGTACAGCCGGGGTCCTCGGCGAATCCTTTCTCGCCCCGCGCTGAGTAGCGACCCTACGAGTTCTGGCGGGCAGGGCCCGGGAACCAGCGATCCAGCCGGGCGGCGGCCGAGTCGGCCTTCTCGCGCGCGAGCTCCACCGAGGGCGCGGAGAACGGCGCGAGCGGCGCGGGGCCCGACAGAAAGTCGGCGTCGACCTTGCCGACCAGACCGCCCCCGAACTCGATGTGGCATACGCCGCGGCCACGATACTGCTCGGCCGAGTCGGACCCGCGCACTGTTGCCGCGATGCGCTCGGCGACGGTGCGGGCGGCGTCCTCGGCGAACACGCCCGCCCGGGGGACCGGGGCATCGGCGCAGTCACCGAGTGCGTAGACGCCCGGGTACGGCGTCTCCAGGGTGTGCGGGTCGACCGCGATCCAGCCGTCCGCGCCGCCCTCGGTCAGCCCGGACGCTTCGACGACGGCGGGCACTCGGTGCTTCGGTATCCCGATGAACAGGTCGTAGGGGAGGTCGCCCGCGCGGGTGATCGCCACGTGGCGGCTCGGATCGAGAGCCCTGACCTGGCGACTTGGCGAGTACTCGATGCCGCGCAGGCTCATCGCCTCCACGAGTGCCGCGGAGGTGTCCGCCGAGACCGGGATCGGCGAGTCCATCGGGCTGATCATGTGAATGCGCGCGTCTACACCGCGTCCGGCCAGCTTCTCGTGCAGGAGCATCGCACCCTCGTAGGGCGCGGGAGGGCACTTGAACGGAACGCTGAGGATCGCGAGGAGCACGGTGCCGCCCTCGAAGCTGTCGAGCCGGTCGCGCAACCGGCACGCGCCGTCGATCGAGTAGTACTCGTATCCGTCTTCGGCGAATCCCGGGGTCGCGGCGGGGTCGTACTCGGCCCCGAGCGCCACGACGAGAATGTCCGGTTCGTATTCGGACGAATCGGTGACGACGCGGCGGGTCCGCGGATCGATCGCGGTGACTTCCTCGCGGCGGAACTCGACTCCGGGATGAGCGAGCCTGGCGTAGGGAACGCGGACGCGCTCCGGCGGGACATCCCGGAAGAGGATCTCCAGCTTGGCGAAGCCGAAGGTGAAGGAGTCGTTCCGGTCGATCAGCACGACCCGGACCTCGTCGGCCAGCGAACGCGACAGGCGGCTGGCCAACTCCAACCCCCCGAACCCGGCACCGAGAATGAGCACGGTTCGCATGGGGTCATTCTTCACCAGTTTGCCTGGCGTTCGCTAGTGAATCGAGCTTTGCGTTCGGGCTGGTCGAGGTCTCCTCGCGGCCCTAACTCGATGTCCAAGCTTGGCTGCGGTTCATTCCCTTGGGCCCGCACGGTCGGGAGGTATGCGGGGCGGGGTAGCCGCGTCGATGCCTGCTGCGACGCGATTGGGTTCACCGGGTGCGTCGAGTGCCTTCCATATCGACCTGTCGAGATCGCGGCGTTGTAGCTTTCGGGTCGAGAGTGCTGTCGCCGAGTTCGCGCGGGGCTGGGGATATGCCCCCAATGTCGTTGCGCGCCTGGGTCAACGGCCATTCTGCCGAGATGGGGCAGGGCGGGGGAGCGGCTGCTGTGGACGCCGGAACGACCTCCTCCTCACCCTGAAAAGTATGCAGCACAAGGCTGTTGGCGCCTGTTCTGTGGCAGGGTGAGCTACCTGCGGTCGCAGCGGCCGTGCACGAGAAAGAAGGGAATGCTCCGATGAAATCCGCGACCCTGCCCGTGCCCGGGGCGACCCTGTACTACGAGGTGCGCGGGAGCGGCCCGTTGCTGCTGCTGGTTCCCGGTGGCGGCGGGGACGCGGGCGTCTTCGACGAGATGACCGAAATACTCGAGCAGCGGTTCACTGTGGTAGCGCTCGATCCGCGAGGCTACTCCCGCAGCAGCCTCGACGGCGGACCCGAAGACCAGCATGTCTCGGTGCAGAGCGAAGACGCGTATCGGCTGCTCACTCATCTGACCGACGAGCTGGCCTTCGTGTTCGGCACGAGCGCGGGCGCCATCGTCTGCCTCGATCTGCTGGCCCGTCACCCCGAGCGGGTCCGCACACTGGTCGCCCACGAACCACCTTGTCTCGCAGTGCTTTCGGACGCCGACGAGCATCGCGCCATGATCGAGGACATCTACACCTTGCTACACACCGAGGGTGTCGCCGCCGCCGCGATGCGCTTCCTGGCCGCGATGGGCGGAGAGCTGAAACCGCCGCCGGACATGACGGACCTCCCCCCGCGCACCGCCGAGCTGCGTGCCCGTTTGGCGGCCAATGCACCCCTCATGTTCGAGCACGAACTGCGCAACCTCACCTCCTACCTGCCGGACTACCCGGCACTGGCTAGGGTGGCGGATCGGCTGGTGCCCGCGGTGGGTCGCGACAGCCGTGGCGCGCTGCCGTACCGCCCGGCCGTGGAGATCGCCGCCCGGCTCGGTCGCAAGGTCGTCGAATTTCCGGGTGCGCACAACGGAATACGCACGGACGCCGAGGAATTCGCTGTCCAGCTGATCGAAGTCCTGACAACGGCCGATGCCGGCGGCGAGGTCACCGACGGCGGGCACGGGAGCCTGGGCTGACGACTGTGCTTCGAATGGTCTTTCTCGTTCCCTTGCTGTGCTGGTTGTTCGCGGCGCGCACGCCGCGCAGCCGGATCCGGGTGGGCGCGGTCCTGGCGGTGATCGCCGCGGCGGAGTACGCGGTCGTTTTCGGGTGGGTGCTGCCCGCCGGGACGATCACCGCGATGGTGGTGTTGGTGGTGCTGAACACGGCGGTCGCGGTGTGGGGACTGGTGTCCGATCGGTCGGATGATGCCGATTTCTCGATGCTGAACCGTGCCGGGCGGGCTCTGGTGGTCGGGTATTGCGTTGTCAGCCTGCTCGGCACCGCCGCCTTGGTCGGGGTCATGAAGGGGCAGCGGGCCTCGGTGCCGCCCAGTGAGGCGCTGCTCCCGCTGCCCGATGGACTCGTCGTGCTGGCGAACGGGGACCGAGGGTGCGGCGGGAACTCCTCGACCATTTGCCTGCGCGCCTTCGAGATCGGGACCGCGGGCGCGGTGCCCGCCGAGGAGGTCAGCGACCACGTGCGCCGTCATCTCGAGACCGCACACGCGTGGTCGCTGTACCGCAGCCGCGCAGGCGACTGGTCGGGCTGCCGGGACGAGGGCTGGATCTTCGATCGAAACAGCCTGTGCGTGAGCGTCTTCGACCGACCCGGCCGGACTCTCGTGTGGTTCGAGAGCGCCGCCGACAACTGAACGCGCCGACGCGAAACCGTTCCGCTCAGGAAAGCTTGCCGTCGTAGTCGGGTAGTTTGAAGGTCTTCTCGGCGTGCCCGCCCGCGAGATCCGAAGGGCTGTTACCGATATTGGCGACGATGGTGTAGCCGTCGCCTTCGATGTCGATACGGGCGTTGGTCTTGTACTCCTGGAGCCCGGTCGATCCCGCGGACAGGGTGGTGAGCGGGCTGCCGTAGAGCCCGTCCACCGGATATCCGACAGCGGTCAGGTTGGTCTGGGTGTAGACGTTCATGAGCGCGGGCCGTCCGGTGACGAAAATGATTGCCGCGCCTTGTGTTTCGGCCCATTTCACCAGCTGCAGGATCGGGGCCATGGCGGGCGTGATGGGGCCCGGATTGTATTGGGTTTCCAGCGAGGTGTTGTCGATGTCGAGGACGATGGCGGGGCGCGTTGCGCCGGGCAGTCGCCCGGCCAGATAGTCCCTGGCCTGCGCGGCGACCGTCTGCACCTCCGTGATCCACTGCGAGTACGGTGGCAGGCCGCCGCCACCGGAGAGCGATGACGAGCCCGTGCCACCGGACAGCGACGACGAGCCCGTGCCACCGGACAACGAGGACGAGCCGGTGCCGGCCTGCGCGGCGGACATCGGGGCGGCGGCCGTGATGGTGAGGCCGAGGGTGATAGCTGCAACAGAGCGTCTCATGAGCACAGAACGTATCGCGCTCGAAAGAGACGCGCAGGCGTTTCACATTGTCCCGCCAGGGAAATTCCGCTCAGTGGGACTGTCGCGTCGAAAGCTGCGGGTTCGCTGTGGGCGGGGTGTGGATCTCGCGGTGGGGACCGCGTTCTCGTTCGGCGGAATAGGTCACGACATCGGGCGGTCCGCCGACCTCGACGGTGTGACTGGATTCGATTACGTTGCCGACGAAGCGGATTCGAACGCTACTGCCGAAAGGGGGCCGCAGTGGACCAGGTTTCGGAAGCACTGCGTGAAATGGCCGGTCGATTCGCGGAGTTGGCGAGCAAAGCTTCGACGCCCGAGCGCGAAGTGACCGGCACACCGGGCTGGTCGATCGTCGATGTCCTCGGCCACGTGTCCTGCGTGCCGTCGCGCTATCGGGAACTGGCACTCGGCCGTGGCGCAAATCCGCACGTTGCCGACGCGCGACCCAGCCGAACTGGCCCAGAAACTGGTGACGAACTAATCGCCACCGTCACCGAATTCGGCGACGAGCCGCGCACGATGATGTTCGACGGCGGTCAGCGCATCCGCGCGGGCCGAGCGCGCGGCACGCTGCTCGGTGAGTTCGTTGTCCACGGCTACGACATCGCGCGGACGCTGGGACAGCCGTGGCCGATCACGGCCGCGCACGTGCCGATGATCATGGACGGTTTGACCCAGGTGATTCCTGGGTGGGTGAATGCCATGCGGAGTGGCGGACACACGGCTACTTACGAATACCGGTTGCGTGGCTTCAAGCGGTACGTCTTCCGGTTCGACAGCGGAACGCTCACGGTGGACCCGGCCGAAACCGGCCCGATCGATGTCTGCCTGAGCATCGAACCGGTCACCGCGCTGTTGTTGAACTACGGCCGGATCGGGCCGGTGCGGCCTGCGTTGAGCGGGCAAGTGTTGGCCTGGGGGCGCAAACCGTGGCTGGCTCCGGGCTTTTCGCGTCGGTTTCTGCCAGCTTGATCGTGGCCGCGGCGAGGAGCATGGGTGCCTAGGCCCGCGTGAACTTCGGCCGCGGCGGTTTCACGATGCGTGCCGCGTTCCTGTTCGGCGAGGTGTGTTGCAGAGAAGCGGTCCGAGGACTCGGTCGACTGGGTCGGACGAGCGAATCGACCACCATGCCTGCGGGGTTCGGCTTACTCGTCGGTGAGTGAGTCGAGCCAAGATTCCAGCTGTTGGGTGTCCTCAGCGGCCAGCAGCTCGGACACCCTGGCGAGAAAGTGGTCCTGACCCATCTGTTCTCGTAGCCGACGCAGGGAGTGCAGGTTGTTCGACACTTCTGGCACATGCATTTGTGCGCGAAGCAGCAAGGATTGGATGTGTAGCTGGACCGCATCCGTGAGTTGGCTCCGCTCCAGCGCGAAATCCCCCAGAGCGGAATACGTAGTGGCGATTCCGGCGCGGTTGCCGAGTTGTTCGTTGATGGTGAGGGCTTGTCGGTAGCGGTGTTCGGCTTCGGGATAGTCCCCCTGCAACTGGGCGAGGATACCCAG
>NZ_BDBP01000008.1 GCF_001613045.1 Nocardia lijiangensis NBRC 108240
CTGGTGGTAGCTGTTGGCGATTCCGGCGCGGTTGCCGAGTTGTTCTTCGATGGCGAGGGATTGCCGGTAACGGCGTTCGGCTTCGGCGGAGTCCCCCCGCAACTGGGCGAGGATACCCAGCTGGTGGTAGCTGTTGGCCATGCCGGCGCGGTTGCCGAGTTCCTCGTTGATGGTGAGGGCTTGCTGGTAGCGGTGTTCGGCTTCGGGATAGTCACCCCGGACCTCGGCGAGGATACCCAGATTGTGGTGTCCGGCGGCTATGCCGACGCGGTGACCGAGTTCCTCGCGAATGGTGAGAGCTTGCTGGTAGCGGCGTTCGGCTTCGGCGTAATCCCCCTGCAACTGGGCGAGCACACCCAGCCGCCCATAGCTGCTGGCCATGCCGACGCGGTCGCCGAGTTCCTCGCGAATGGTGAGGGCTTGTTGGTTGCGGTGTTCGGCTTCGGCGTAGTCCCCCCGCAACTGGGCGAGGACACCCAGATTGTGGTACCCGGTGGCCGTGTTGGCGCGGTGGCCGAGTTCCTCGTGGATGGTGAGGGCTTGCTGGTAGCGGTGTTCGGCTTCGGGGTAGTCCCCCCGATCCTGGGCAAGAATACCCAGTTGCCCGTAGCCGGCGGCCGTGCCTACTCGGTTTCCGAGTTCCTCGTCGATGGTGAGGGATTGCCGGTAGCGATGTTCGGCTTCGGGAAAGTCCCCCCGATTCTGAGCGAACACACCCAGTTGGTAGTACCAGCGTGCGCGGTCCGGAGAGTCCACCGGGAGTTCGGCGAGGCTGTGGTGGATGAGGTTGGTTGCGTGCTCCCAGGCGCCTATGGTTTGCAGACGGTCGCAGATCGCTTCGGTGATGTCGATCGCGGCGGGGATCTCGTCGCCTTGCAGGTGGTGGTAGCGGGCTTCGAGCCTGTCGTGCAGGTCGGCGTCGCGGTTCTGGGGCCAGATAGCGACTCGCCACCGCCAGTATTGTGCGGCCCGCTGGTGTGCGGTCGTGTGCTCGCTCCCACGGTGCCGGTGTTGGAGGAGGTTGTGCAGGGCGGTGGCGGTGGAGCGATGAACGAACACCAAGCCGCGATCGGTGTCGACGCTCATCAAACTGTGCGACCACAACTCCTGTACCAGGGCGGGCAAGTCGAGGTCGGTAGACACCGGTGGGCACGGATCAGCGTTGTACTCGGTGAGCGCCGGTGTGATCTCGGTAAGAATGTCCGATGGAAGCTGATCGAGACTGAATCCCTCACTGGTGGGGTCGATGTCGTGGCCGGCAAGGATCGCGGTGATGCTCTGTTCTGCCTGCTGCAGATCGGGTGTCCATTCTGCGTCGGGATCGTCGGTGCCGATTTGGTAGAGCAGACCGTGGTGGTCGACGGGTTCTCGGTAGACCGCAGTGCCGATCAGCAGTCTTTGTGCGGCATGGGTGAGTAGGTCGAGCGGTTCGGTGAGCAAAATGTCGTCGGCGACGAGAGCGACCGAGGTGGCCAATGCCGCATCGAGGGTGGGGTCGGTGGTGAGGGCTGGACGTGTGGTGGGTTCGGCGGCAAGCGCGGCTTCCAGGCGGGCGGTGATGTCGCGGTAGCGGGCGAGGCGTTGGTTGAGGAGGGCGTCGAGGTATTCCAGGCTGCGGGGGTGCCCACCTACCAGCCGCCAGACACGGTCGAGTTCGGTGTCGTCGAGACGATCCAATGTTGGCAGCGCCCAGATCAGTTTGAACGTCTCCGCCTGTGACATCGGCCCCACCGGATGAACCAGCAGCCGCCTCTGCGCACCCTGGGGGAGGGAGAACGGGTACCGGCAGGTCACCAGCAGCCTGCTCCGGCCTGGGTTGTCGACCCACGCTGCCAGCAGGTCGGCCAAGGTCGAGTCAGCGAGAGTGTGGGTGTCGGTGAGGTTGTCCTCGAAATTGTCCAGCACGACCAGCACGGAGAGTTGGTCGAATACACACTCGCGCAGCACTTGCAGTCGATCCGCCCACGGCTGATCCACTCGGGTGAGGTATTGCAGTGCTTGGGAGATCCGCCGATCCGGTGGGGTGTCGGTCTCCATGGCGTAGTAACGGCCGATGCGCCGGGCGATGGCCGAGAGGAGGGTGTCGGTGTCGAGTTCACCGGTGGCGACGACGATGAGCCGTGTCCAGTGCTGGCGGTGGACGAGTTGGGTAGCGAGGGTCGTTTTGCCGATGCCGCCGAGCCCAAATAACACGATCCCGGAGTGCTGATTACCAGCTAACTGTGTTGGCAGGCTGCGTAGCTCGTGGCGGCGGCCGACGAAATCGCCCGTCTCACGCTCCACGAGCCCCGACGCCGTCACTGGTGCTACAGAGGAATTCGAAGTGGAGGATTCGTCGTCACCGTTGCTGTCGGTGACGGCCAGGCTGTGCGGGTCATACACCGGGACTGCGGGGTTGGCGGCCAGGACGGTGACCACACTCCATTCGTCCAAGCTGGCGAGCGAGTTCTCGCGGGGGACAGTGGAGCCGGACCATTGCTGGTGGATGACGCGGCGGGCGTCGGCGACTGCGGCCACCACATCTGGAACCGGATGGTTGGCCAGATCCTGATAGACACGCGCGAACAAGGCGGTCGCGTAGCGGTCGGTGACCGAGGTCTCGGTGCCGATCACCACGCTCGCCCCTTGCGCCAACAATGCCGCGGCGAAAGATGGGGCGTCGGCCTCGGCGGCGACGTCGGTGTAGCAGGCAGCCAGACTGATCACCGGCGGCATGGATCCGGGCGGGATCGCCTCGGCCAACAACTGTTTCGCTGTCACGGGTCGGGCGGCACCGGTGTCGGTTTCCAGGATCAGATGCCCAGGACTACCGTGCCCGGACAGGTGCAGGACATGCGCAGGAGACTGCTCCAACTCGGCACGAATCGCGGCAGTGGTGGCGAATTCGACGATCCGCACCTGCGCGTCGCCCTGGCGAGCGCCTTTCACCGCCGCCAGTACATTGCGCAGCTCCCGCTCGTAATCCAGCACCGGGCCGCCGCCTTCGGTCGGTGCGGCGATCGCGACCAGAATCCGCAACGGCCCCGCTATCGGACGCACCGGCGCCGCGGCCGCTCGCCGGTAGAGGGTTATCAGCGGGTGCAACGCCAACGGCTTGGAGGTGACCGGGTCCGGGAGCGCTTCCCACGGCACACTTGCGAACGGGCCCGGTTCGACCCCGATCCGCACCGGCACATGCGCGGAAACCGCACGCGTGAGCAGCTCGGCGAGTGCTCGGGAGATCGGTTGCGGTAGAAACGATTCCGCTGCCAACATCCCCGCACGGCGCAACGACACCGTCCCAGCGTCGGCTTCCGGGGCCAGCTCTTCTACCTGGGTGCGCGCGACAGCGGTTTTGGCGCGTCGGGCGCGTTCGCGATGCACATCGGTCATCGCCCCGGCGAGCCCGGATCGGATGCCGGAATGCGCAGCGGTGACGTCGATCCCGGCACCGTGCAACCGCACCCCCGTGTCGGTGACCGTCAGGACGACATCCACCGCGGCGGTCAGCGGTGGCGGGCCGGTGACCTCGATCCCGGCGATCCCCTCCAACAGGGGCTGCAGATCCTCCACCCGCGCGATCAACACGCTGTCGCGCAACCAGCCATCGGCGGCGTTGTAGCGCTGCGACACCACCCCGATCACGAAATCATCGGACAAACGCCGGACCGGGCCCCCGCTCATCCCCTTCATCACCGCCGACGCCTTCAACCGGCCCAACGGGACCTGCTCGTCGCGTGTGGTGCCACCAGCCCACCGCCCAGAAGCGTCGAGGAATCGGTAGTTGTGGTGCGGGTCGGGAACTTCCGATACACCGGTGATCACCGTCTCGGTGTTCAACCCGATCAGATCGGTGGCCGCCCACCCCGCTACCGAATTCGCCAACGCGGTGAACGAGATGAGCACGGCCAGATCGTGTAGATCGTCCACCCTGGCCACGGTCGCCTCGAAGACCGGCAACCCACCGGCCAGGGCGTCCACCCGCACCACCGCGTCTCGGCACCCGGCGCCGACCTCGTCCAGCACATGGGCGGCGGTCACCAACACCCCTGGCATCACCTGGAAACAGGTCCCCGCTGGGGCATCGTCGGCGTAGAGGATCCGCCCCAGAAATCCCGGCACCCGCGGATCGGGTGCTTCCGAGGCGGCCTCGGGGCCGGTCACGGTTGTGCGGTGTCGTCGGTGTGAGCGTCGTAGATGAGCTTGACCTTTAGGGTGGCGTCGGCTGAGCCGCTGGCGACGATGACGTTGCCCTTCATCGAAAAGCCCAGTCCGAATTCGACTTCCACGCGATCCGGCCGGGTCTTGTCCCCGAGCTCCCTCACCGTGTTCGCGGTCGACGTCGCCGCGGCGCTGATCACATCGCGGGCGCGTTCGAGCGCATCGATCACGCGCCCGGACCCGGTGCCGGTGCTGGTGGGCTCGGCGCCGGGCACTTTCACCGTCTCCACGAGCACATCCACACCCCCGAACTGCATTTCGACCACCGGCCCACCGGCCACCACAACCACCCCTTAACCGAATTCGAAAGTGTTTGTCCCGCCGCCATCGGGAAGATCGCATCCGACCCGACGGACACCACACCGTACACACTTTCACCTGGGCGTGCAGGGGTATCGCCCACACCGGTCACGGGCTCGGAGGGATATTCACCGCCGTGCGTGATTCGCCCTGAAAAGCCCGGTGCCGCAGTATGTTCCGTCTCGGAAGAATACTCGACCGACCGGTTCGATCCTGCGTCGAATGTGCACCGAGAAAGGCGTGATTCTCACGCACATGCGATCGTCGGCATCACGGCATGGAAGCCGCAGCGTCGTTGCGCACCGGCAGCCCGCCCTGGACCACCACGAGCCGTTCGTGGTGGTCCGCTAGGGTCGCGGTCATCATCTACGCACCCACCCCAGCTGAGCTTCGAGCTCGATGGACCGGTTGCTGCCGGTGCCGGTCGAGAACCACTACGCAACATCCCTTCGGTGATACCGCGATCCGCGACTGGGGGTTCGGGATGTATCGCCGCGACGACGTCGACTCCTAAGCGGAGACGGTCGCCGCGATCCGGCGCGTGGACCTGCCATCCCACACGCCCGCGCCAAGAGCGTCGTCGTATTCCGCCCGCAACCGGGCGACCACCTCCGCGACAGACGTCACTTCCTTCACGGCGCCCACACCCTGGCCCGAGCCCCAGATGTCGCGCCAGGCTTTGGCTTCGGTGCTTCCACCGGTGCCGAAATTCATTGCCGAGGGATCGGATTCGGGGAGGTTGTCGGGGTCGAGTCCGGCCGCGACGATGCTGCCGCGCAGGTAGTTGCCGTGGACGCCGGTGAAGAGGTTGGAGTAGACGATGTCGGTGGCGGTGCTGTCGACGAGCATCTGCTTGTAGCCGTCGACGGCGTTGGCCTCGTGGGTGGCCATGAACGCCGAGCCGATGTAGGCGAGGTCTGCGCCCGCGGCTTGTGCGGCGAGGATCGAAGCCCCGTGGGCGAGCGCGCCCGACAGCAGGAGGGGCCCGTCGAACCACTCGCGGATCTCGCGCAGGAGCGGGAAAGGTGAGGTCGTACCGGCGTGGCCGCCTGCTCCGGCGGCGACGGCGATGAGACCGTCCGCGCCTTTCTCGATGGCCTTGTGCGCGAAGGCATTGTTGATGACGTCGTGCAGGACGATCCCACCGTAGGAATGGATCGCCTCGTTGACGTCTTCGCGTGCGCCGAGCGAGGTGATCACGATCGGGACCTCGAAGTCGACGCAGGCCTGCAGGTCCTCTTCGAGCCGATCGTTCGACCTGTGGACGATTTGGTTCACGGCGTACGGCGCCGCCGGAGCGTCCGGGTTGGCGGCGGTGTGCGCGGCGAGTTCCTCGCCGAGTTGAGCGAGCCAGTCACGCAGCATCGGCTGCGGTCGGGCGTTGAGCGCGGGGAACGACCCGATGACGCCGGACTTGCACTGTGCCGCAACGAGTTCGGGACCGGACACGATGAACAGCGGAGAGGCTACGACGGGCAGCGCCAGGGGGACTCGGAGTTGCGGGGGCAGGGTCACGTGGATTTCCTTTGTTCGGGCTAGTGAGTTGTTGCTTGTGAGTCGCCGTTGGACAGCCAGGGCAGCCAGCCAGGCAGGTCGACCGGGACGCGGCCGGGGAAGTTCGGGTCGCGGCGTTCGAAGAACGACGCCACACCCTCGAGCGCGTCGGGATTGGTCGCTATGGACGCGATGAGCCGTGAGTCGATCCGCTGGACCTCCCGGGGCGAGCCGAGAGTGCTCGCATGGAACAGCAGCCGCCGGATCACCGCTGCGGACACCGGTGCGGTCTTGTCGGCGAGTTGCCTGCCGAGGTCCAGTGCGGCCTCGACAGGGTCCTCGGCAATCCGCGTCGCAAGGCCCGCGCTGTGTGCCTCGTCCGCGCCGATCAGATGTCCGCTCACCATCCAGTCCAGCGCCCGGCCGAGCCCCACCAGCCTGGGCAGGAACCACGCCGAGGCGCCCTCGGGATAGATGCCTCGACGACCGAATACATAGCCGAAACGCGCATCCGGCGAGACGATGCGGAAGTCGCAGGCGAGCACGATCGTGGCTCCGGCACCGACGGCGGCGCCGCGAATGGCCGCGATCACCGGCTTGTTCATCTCGAACACCTTCAGCGTCACAAGGCCGGCCGGTTCGTTCCAGTCGTCGGGATATTGCTCGTCCCCGAAGCGCCCGCCGGACAGATCGGCGCCGACGCAGAAGTTCGGTCCGTGGCCGGTGAACACCACGGCCCGGACGGCCGGGTCGCGCTCGGCCTGGTCGAACGCCTCGACGAGCGCGGTGCCCATCTCGACGCCGTAAGCGTTGCCCTTGTCCGCGCGATTCATCGCGACGATCGCGATCCGATCCTCGACCCGGTAGTCGACCAACAGCCGATCGCTCATGGATGCGTTCTTCCTGTCCTTCTCTGATGTCGCGCGCGGACTCGCGCGGCATTCGTGCTCGGTCGGGATGCGACCCGGCGGTGCGTCGATGCTCGTGGCCGTGCATGCGGCAGCCGCGGCGTCCTCGACGATCCTGCCTGCGAGGAAAGGCGCAATAGTTATCCGAGCGCGACAGAAGCTGTTCCGAAAGCGACAATGTTGTCGTGAGTCATCTCCGGTCCGCGACACTTCGTGGTTTCCGCAGCGTCGTCGCCGAACTCGGCGGCGACGCAGACGCATTGGCCCGATCGGTCGGGTTGTCGCCCGACGTCCTGGACACCGACGACGACTTGGTGCCCAGAGGAAGGGCCGCGGCATTGCTCGAGGTGGCCGCAGAGCAACTCGACTGCCCCAACCTCGGCCTGCGCGTCGCCGGCCGCCAGTCCGTCTCCATGCTGGGCCCCCTCGCTGTGGCGATGACGAACTCACCGACCATCGGCAACGCCCTCGAATGTCTCTCCCGATACCTGTCGGTGTACGGCCGTTTCCTCACACTCGAGTTCGGCGAGGATCCGGAGAACCGGCCGGGCGTGGTCGGCCTCTACTACGGCCCCGCCACCGCATCGGGCTCGACGCAGGCGGTGGACCTGGGTATCGGCTTCATCCATCGCGCGATCACCTACCTCAACGGCGGGCCGTACGGCCTGCGCGGCATCCATCTCCCCTACAGGTCACCGGTCTCGCGCGAGGACTACGACGCGTTCTTCGGGACGAAGGTCCACACGGGACGGCCGCACCCGGCCGCGGTACTCCGGCTTCCCGCGCAGTTGCCCGCACAGGAGCTGTCCGGGGTCAACGACACGCTTCGCCAGCTCGCGGTCGCGTTCCTCGACGAGCAGACCCCGGAGACCGACAAGGACGTCGTCGCACGCACGCGCACCGCGATCCGCGAGTCGCTGGGCACCGGCACGATCGAGCTCGCCGGCATCGCGCGCTTGCTGTACATGCATCCCCGCACCCTCCAGCGCAGGCTGGAGGACGCCGATGTCGCTTTCGGGCGACTGCTCGACGACACCCGCCGCGACGTCGCTCTGCGACTCCTGGTGGGAACCGACCTTCCGCTCGGTCACATCGCGGGCATGGTCGGCTTCCAGGAGCGACCGTCGTTCTCGCGAGCCGCGCGACGGTGGTGGGGGCTGCCGCCGGGCGAGGTGCGGCGAACCCGGGGCCTTCCGGCCAACCGCTAGGAAGCTGGGCTTCGCCTCTCACGGTGTTCCGATGGCCGGACCGCCGCCTTGTGGAAGTCCCGCTGGAAGCGGGGTAATGGTTCCGTCGGCCGAAAGCAGGAGAGCGAGGTCCATCATGAGCAAGAAGTTGCGTGCGACGGCGGCAGCCTTCGCCATCGCCCCGGCGATCGCCCTCGGCGCGGGGATCGCTACCGCGGAGCCGACGCCGACGCCGACGGCGGAGCAACGGCACGAAGTCGTGAACAACTTCTTCGCACCGGTGTGCTTGCCTGTGCTTCTGCCCAGCATCAACGTCGCAGGGTTCTTGATCTGTCTCGCATGACGCCGGGCTGCGTCCAGGCGAGGCAGTGCCTAGTACTCAGCGCAGGCGGTGCATGATCCGGTCGGCCGTGTGCAAGACGAGATCCATGAGCCACGGAGCCGGTTGTGCTGCCAGGGTCAGGACGGCGACAGCCGCCGGACGATGCGCCCCGTCGCTCGGTAATGGCGCTGCCACGCAACTCATTTCGGGAGCACCCTCGTGCTGGACCGAGATGGCAACGCCTCGGTCGCGCAGGGGCATGAGCAGCCGATACGACCGCGTTACGGGGGTGACGGGCTTGCGGTCGGCGACCATCAGGACGTGCCAAGCCGCCGCGAGCGGAATGAAGCTCGCCGTGAGGTCCGGCGGCAGTATCCAACAGTGGGCCCCGCGGGCGGCGGCGGTCACCAATCGGCCCTTGCCTCCGTGTAACGCGTAGACGGCGGCCGCGTCCGCCGGTCCGACCAGTGCGCGCACGGGATCGGCTGCGGCTTGCAGCAGCAGCGGATCGGGTTGCCAGCAGCGCCCGAGCCGCGCGGCGAGCGGCCCGATGTAGTACCGCTGGTCGACCTGCTGAACGGCGCCGACCGAGACGAGTTGCTCGGCGATGCGATGGGTCGTGGTCTTGGCCAGCCCGGCGTTGCGAGCGAGCTCGCTCAGCCCGAGCCCGTCGTCGACCCGGCTCAAGACGTCGAGCACCATGAATGCTCGATCGAGCACACCGTGCTTGTCGTCACCGTCGGCGACGAGTGATTGCACACCCGGCATGGGGATAGTGTGCACGCACCTACCGCGGCTACTCGTGAGTAGCGGGCTACCCGAAATCGCGCGATGCGCCGAGCGGGGCCCGAGCGCTAACCCGTTGTGGAATTGCGACGGAATCCATCCCGCGCGGCTCAGGGGGTGCGGTAGGTGCGGGCCACGAGCGCCGAACGCAGATACCAGAGCCCGGAGGGCTGAGACGGATCGAAACCGGTGAGCTGGCCGATCCGTTTGAGCCGGTAGTCGACGGTGTTCGTGTGCACGTGCAGCACTCGGGCGGTGCGTTGGCGGTTGAGGTTGTTGGCGATGTGCCGCTGCAGCGTCTCCAGCAGTTCCGGGTACTCGTCGAGCGGGTCGAGCAGCGAGCCGAGGTATTCG
Organism: Nocardia lijiangensis NBRC 108240; assembly: GCF_001613045.1. Lineage (GTDB taxonomy): Bacteria > Actinomycetota > Actinomycetes > Mycobacteriales > Mycobacteriaceae > Nocardia > Nocardia lijiangensis. The sequence continues at coordinate 9,552 of NZ_BDBP01000008.1, forward strand.
CGGCCAGGGCCGGGGCGGGTCAGCTGGTATTCGAGCGCCAGCTCGTCGAAGCGGTAGAGACCGGCCACCGCCTGCAGGCGCTGCACCATGTCGAGCAGTTCGTGCGCCTGGTCGGCGGCGTTGGGTATCTGTTCCGGGGGCGCCTCGACCATGGTGGCGGTGATTCCCACTTGGGCGGCCCTGGACAGTTCGGTGATCAGCGCCTCCAACTGCGCCTTGTCGAACGTGACGGACGGGATGAGGATGGTGCCGCCGTCCACGCTGAGCAACGACAGCGCGCTGCTGCCGCACCGGGTGGCCAGTTCGGCCTGCAGGCGGCGCAGCTTGCGCCTTGCCACCACCTGCCCGTCCACGGCCGGATTGCGTTCGTCGCGATGCTGCGGGAGCGCGACCGCGATCACCGCGTACGAGGCGGCGATGGCGATGCCGCACTCGCGCGCCATGGTGGAGGTGCTGTGTCCGCCGAGCAGCGCGGAGGTGAGCGTGTGCACGGCGGTGTGGTGCTCGCTGACCACGGCGCGCAGCTCGCGGACGTAGGCCACCGAGATCGCCGAGGTGATCTGGTCGAGCATTTCCACGACCATCTTCGCGCCGTCGACGAGGTTGCCGTAGTCCTTGGTCGTGGCGTTGGAGACCACCAGATCCAGGCCGATCTTGAAGCCCTCGTGAATCGAGTGATGGATGGTGTCGATCGGCACGCCCTCGCGCGCCCAGCCCGCCGCGGCATCCTGCAGCCGTTGCAATTTGGCGGGAATGTCCCGTCCGTCGAGCATGCTGACGGCGAACTCGAGGCAGACCCGGGTGATGGTGGTGACGTCGCCGCTGATGGCGTCGCCGGGGAGGGTGCCGCAGGGGATCACGTTCTCGACGAAGTGCCCGACCATCTGGCGCGACAAGCTCCGGACGTCCTGCAACGGCGAAGACATCGGTCGGCCGGACAGAGTCAAACTCGGTCTGGCCCCACTGTCGACGGTCATTGGCGACTCCTTCCGCCCCCAGGGAATTGCTGTGTGGCGCATTCACACTAACCGCATGATCGGTGGCGTGGAACGATTCGTCAGGTTATGTGAGATCACGACGTCGCGGAAATCCGAGCCTTGTGAGCGCTCACAGAGCGCAGGGAGTTGACGTTCGGGATCGAGACTTTGTCCGGTCGCTCTGTCTTCGAATTCGGAAACCGGCCGGGGCGCTCGCATTCGGGGAATTAGTGGAATATGTGCGATTCAAATGCGCCGAAATCGTCTGGGACGCTGAGGGCGTCAACTCCTCCCGGTGAGGGGGATGGGCGCTGTGTTCGATCCGCCCGTCCGGCCGCGACTGCGAGGTCGAGACAAGCTGGCGGTCGGGCGGTTACGCCCGCTGCGGGAACGTGGCGTTCAGGCGCGGCAGGAGGGCGTTGCGAGCACGCCGGGTGGTTCGTGCCGCGCGATGATCCGGATGTGCCAGGGGCCGTGACGCCGGAATTACTCGACGGTCGCTCGCCCTCGGTCGTCCGCACAATGGGCAGGCTTGTGTGCACTCTCGCGTCGCCGCCGACGAGGATGGTCCGCGGGGGAGTGGCGGCACGAGCGATTCCGGCGCAGCGCGCACAACTGCACACCATGCCGAGCGAGCGCTTGGCCGGGCGGCGGATCGGATCCGTCGCGCCGACCATCCCAGGGCGACAAGGTCGTTCGCGAGTGCGGAGCGCTGATGGTTTGCCTCATCGGATCGAGTGGCGCTCCGGCGGGCTGGCGGTAGTATCACCCGGGCCGGACCGGCCACCCAGGAACCTGGGGCTTGCCCGGCACGTGTCGTGCCACGGAAGGTTGCAGTACCCCGTCTGCCGGGCGCGCCACGGCAGGGAACGCAGCGATGACGAACCGATAGGGGCAGGCGATGAGACCGGCTCTGAGATGTCTTGTCTGGGAACTGGACAACACCTTGTGGGACGGTGTCGCGTGCGACGCGACGAGCGGCGCACCGAGACCCGCGTCCCTGCGTACCTTGCGAGCGCTGACCGATCGCGGCATATGGCACGCCGTGGCGAGCCGCAGCGACCGCAACCTCACGCTGGACCTGTTGTACCGGCACGGCGTCTACGAGATGTTCTCGGCGCTCGAGATCGGCTGGGGCCGTAAGTCGGCCAGCATCGTGCGGATCGCCCGAACCCTGGGCCTGAGCCTGGACACCATCGCGTTCGTCGACGACGAACCCGTGGAGCGGGCCGAAGTGTCCCGCGCGCTACCGCAGGTGCGCTGCTACGCCGCCCGCAACATCGACGTCCTGACCGCGCTGCCCGACTTCAAGCCCGTGCTCGGCACCGGACCGACGCCCACGCCGCCGTTGGGCTTCGACCGCGTGCCGGTCTTCTAGCTCGCCGCGATCCGTCCGGCCTCGCGAGACCGGACGGATCGGCGGCTCGAGATCAGGACGCCCGCAAGAACTTGGCGGCCTGTTCGCCGATGAAAACGCTCGGCGCGTGCGTGTGCCCGCGAATGAGCAACGGCATCACCGAAGCGTCGGCGACCCGAAGTCCTTGCACGCCACGGACCTCCAGTCGCGGCGTGACCACGCTGGCCGGGTCTGATCCCATCCGGCAGGTGCCGATCGGGTGATACAGGGTGTGCGAGTAGCCGTTGATCGCCAGTTCGAGGGTGGCTTCGAGCTCGTCGGGCGCCTTCGGCGGGTAGATGAGACTGCCGAGCACCGCCTTCATCGCGGGTGCGTCGGCGATCTTCGCGCAGGTGCGCAGGCCGGCGAGCAGGGCGGCGCGGTCGGCGCCCGCGGCATCGGACAGATAGCGTGGATCGATGACCGGCTTGGCCGTGGGATCGGCCGACCCGAGCGTGATCCGCCCGCGGCTGTGCGGGCGCAACAGCACCGTTGCCAGGATGATGCCGTGCTCGGTCGGATCGACGAGGGCCTCGTAGTAGAACGGGGCGGGCGCGTAGACCAGCTCCAGGTCCGGCAGCTCCAGCTCGGGCTTGGACCGGACGAAGCCGTAGGCCTCTCCGACATTCGAGGTGAGCATGCCGCGGTGCCGAAGGAAATAGTCGATCAGCTGCCGCGGTTTCTTGTCGGCGCCGAACAGCGAGTCCTTGGCCACCCCGTAGCCGATGCCCGCGACCAAGTGATCCTGCAGGTTGGATCCGACCTCCGGCGCGTGCTCCACCACCTCGATGCCGTGGCGGGCCAGTTCGTCGGCATCGCCGATGCCGGAGAGCATGAGCAGCTGCGGGCTGTTGATCGCGCCGCCACACAACACCACCTCGCGGCGGGCGGTGACGGTGTGGGTCGCGCCGTTGTGCCGGTACTCGACGCCGACGGCGCGTTTGCCCTCGAAAAGCACCCGGGTGGCGAGGGCTTCGCTGTGCACGGTGAGGTTGCCGCGCCGCAGCGCCGGGCGTAGGTACCCGTCGGCGGTGCTCCACCGCCTGCCCCCGTGCTGGGTCACCATGGTCTGCGTGAATCCGTCGGGCTGCGGCCGGTTCGGCGGCTCCACCGTGAACCCCAACTCCTGTGCCGCGGTCAGGAACGCCGCGGTGGAGGAACGCGGGCTGCGCTGGCGCGAGATGTACAGCGGTCCGTCGGTACCTTCGTCGGGGTACTGCGCGTCCTCGACGTTCTCGATCCGGCGGAACTGCTCGACGGCCGCGGCGAACCCCCAGTCTTCACCGGCCAGCAGCGCCCATTCGTCGTAGTCGGCGCGGAAGCCGCGCACCCACATCATGGCGTTCATCGAGGACGACCCGCCGTACGTCCGCCCGCGCGGCCAGTACACCTGCCGGTTGTCGAGCGTCGGCTGCGGCTCGGTCAGATAGTCCCAATCCCGTTCGGAGCGAAACAGTTTGGCGAAGGCCGCCGGGATGTGGGCGTACTTGTCCTTGTCCGGCGGGCCTGCCTCGAGCACCACCACCTGGGTTCCGGAATCCTCGCTCAGCCGGTTGGCGATCACCGCACCCGCCGAACCCGATCCGACGATCACGTAATCGGCCGAGAGCTGCTCTGTTGCCACTGTCCACTCCGATCTGCACCCGCTTACGGCAAAGATACGGCCAACGAGCCCGGCCCGGCCCGGTTTCGCGCACACGCCGCCGGGGCCGCACGGACTCTTGGTCTCACCGCGCCGCGCGCGCCGCCAACGCGGCCGCGAGCAGCACCGCCACCCCCTCCGCCATGCCGGTCACGCCGAGCGCCCGCGCCGCGGACAGCGTGGACGCGCCCGCGAGGCTCGGGAACACGGTTCCGAAGGAGGCGATACCCACGACAATACCCAGCTGGACGTGCGTGACGAGAATGCCGCTTGCGTCGGCGGCCACCGCGCTGGGAACGCTCGCCAGCGTGCGAGTCATCAGCGGTGTGAAGGCGAGGCCGAACCCAAGCCCCATCAGTCCGAAGACAACCAGGGCGAACGGGCCCGGCCCCGCACCGTCGCGCAGCATCGCGGCGAGCGCCGACATGGTCACGGCGCCGAGGACGAGTCCGAGCGGAATCATCGCGCGGTGAAAGTGGTCCGGGACGCGTTGCCAGTTGAGGCTCGCGACGGCGAACGCCGCGCCCATCGGCACGAACACCAGTCCCGCGTGCAGCGCGGAGTGGCCGAGCGTGTTCTGCAGGTGGATGGCCATGACGAGCATCCAGCCACCGAATGTCGCCATCACCACCAACAGCGTTGCTGCGGTGAGCAACAGCCCCGGTGCGCGCAGCGCCTCCCGCGCGAACAGCGGCGCGCCGCCGCGACGGGCCACGCTGCGTTCGATGAGTGTGAACGCAGCGGCGCCGAACGCGCTCACGGCCAAGGCGATCCACGTCCACGCGGGCCAGTCCTGTTCGGCGCCGAGCACCAACGGGACGACCAGCAGCAGGACCAACACGGTGAGCACGGTGAGTCCGGCGAGATCGAGTCTCCGGTCGAAACGCGGCCCGTCGGCGGGCAGCACACGCGGCGCGAGTACCAGCAGCACGGCGCCGATGGGCACGTTCACCAGGAAGACGGCCCGCCAGCCGCTGCCGAAGAGATCGGCGTCCACGATCAGTCCGCCCAGCACCTGACCGACGACCATGCCGCCCGAAATGATGGCCGAGTACACGCTCAGCGCCCTGGCCCTGGCCTGTCCATTGAAGTCCCGCTGGATGAGGGTCATCACCTGCGGAATCATCGCTGCCGCGCCCACGCCTTGGACGAAGCGGAACACAATGAGCGACACCGCGTTCCAGGCCAACCCGCAGGCGAGCGAGGCGACGGTGAACAGCGCAAGACCCGCGATGAAGGCTCGCCGCTGGGTGAAACGGTCGCCGAGGCGGGCTCCGGTGACCAGCAGCACCGCGTAGGCGATCACATAGCCGGCGACGATCAGCTGGAGCGCGGACCCGCTGGTGCTCAGCCCCGACCGGATCGACGGGATGGCGACATTGACGATGGAAGTGTCGAGCACGGCCATGAACTGACCGGTGAGGATGATGGCGAGGATGGCCGCGGCGCGCCATGCACCGCGCGCCGCGGCGGCCGTGTCGGGAAGGTCTGGGTCATGGGATCGAGCTTGCGCGCTCGCCGGCACCGGTAACAGGAGCCCGATAAAACTAGTACTGGCACCACCTGGATAAGCCGGATGCGATCGGCGACGATCACTGTATGACCGATGCGGTGGATGCACACGCCCTGCGCAAGGCCCGGCGAAACGAGCTGGGGGCCTTCCTCAAATCGCGGCGGGCCCGCATCTCGCCGGAGGATGTCGGCCTGCCGCCCGGCCCGCGTCGGCGCACCCCCGGGCTGCGCCGCGAATAGGTGGCGCAACTGTCCGGTGTCGGCGTCACCTGGTACACCTGGTTGGAGCAAGCGTCAGGTGGATCTGTGTAGCGCGCGTCCGATTCGGGGTAGTTGGCCGTGGCGGCTGAGAGTGGGGAGTGGGGAGTTTCTGCGGGTCGACGGACATCAGCCGTTCTGTTGTCGCATGAAGTGCGCCCTGCTGGCCACCGGCAGTAGAGGCTAGGAGGTGGGGCTGTGAAATCGTCAACGGCAGCCGAATGGACCTGCTCCCCAAGGCTTTTGGCATGATTCTATGTCGCTATGTGCATCTGACAATGTCAGGAGCCGAAACTAACCGCCGACGGCGAACTGCTCACCGCCCACTCGTCCTGAAGAGCTACCACGGAGAGCCCGACAAGACCGCTGAAGCCGTCGACGCCGCGGGCTGGCTGAGCACCGGCGACATCGCCGAGGTCCTCAATCGCCGCGATCTCGTCCAGCTGGGCGGAAGTAGCACCGAAGCGTTCCACGAACCGGCTCTGGAATGCTGGCGTAGCGGTCGTCGCCGTCGAGGCCTCGGCAGCGAAGGACTCCCAAAACGCCATCAAAGCAGCGACCTTGTTAATCGGTGCCGTCGCGGTCATCGGTGACGGCAGTCTCCGCAACAACGCGCTCATCGTGCTCGACGCCGCCCCAATCTACGCAGACCGCAACGGACTTCCCGACGCGTCCGCACCATCTTTGTCCGGCACCGTGCAGGTCGTTCAGGAGATCCAAGCTGCAGTGGCAGCTGGAAACGAAACCGCCGGTGGTGGTGGGGCATTCGTTCGGGGGCGTCACCGCCGGGACTGTGCGCGGTACGGCTGGATTGATCTTCCTCAACAGCTGGATTCTCGACGTCGGTGAATCTCCCGCCGCGCTGCTCGCGCAGACCCCTGGCGAGCCCGGCGAGGGGCTGCTCGCGTTGCCGGACGCGGACGGGCGGCTTCAGCTAGACCCGGACGACGCCCGCGCGAAGCCCCACGGCGACGTCGAGGAATCGGTGGCCACGCGTGCGGTGGAGTTGCTGCGTCCGGAACCTCCGTCGATCTTCGCCGCCACGCCCGCTCGCGTGAGCTGGCGGGACACGCCGTCGATCTACCTGCGCGGGCAGCAGGACCGGACCATCGCGACGCCACTGCCGGACCGCTTCGCCGCGCGCTGCTCTCGTACGGAGACCTGGGAGACCAGCCACTCTCCCTACCTCAGCCGCCCAGCCGCCGTGGCTGATCTCATCCAGCGACAGCGAGCGTGCGCGGCCAGCTGAGCGCCGGTCACTGGTCCGGCAACGCCGGACGGTATCGGGCCCGGGGTGCGGCGGTGCGGCGGATCGAACCGGCCGACGCGGGGCAAGCGAAGGTCAACTGGCCCTGCCGATCCGAGGCCGGCGGAACGCACCATATTGCCGCGACCCGCGCGTTCCCTCAGGCGCAAACGTTGGCCAGCAGTTGATCTCGCGAACGCGCGCACATGCCGAGAAGCGGATGTTCCTCGATGGTCGCCTGCGCCGACGGCTCATACGCAGCTACACATCGCCCTGGGCGTCGGCATGCAGGAGCTTGGCGGCGTACGCGGTAGTGATGTCGTCGTCCTCGGCCAGGCCGAGAACTCGCGCTGCGGCGGCGAAGTCCCAGTCGGTCAGGCGCTTCTGCACCTCGACGCGGCCGAACATGTTGTGGCGCTCGAAATCGACGAGCACGCCCCCGCTGTAGGTCTGTGCGCGCGAGGAATAGTCGTTGTTCCAGAACAGAAAGGTCCCGGGGCATCGGATGGCTTCCACGGCAAGCACCTCGCCTGGGGTCACTCCGTCGCGACAGGCGATGTCGCGGGCGCCGATCATCGAGTAATCCGCCCCTTCGGCAACGAGCGAGCCGGTCACGGTCAGGCGGCCGAGCACGAACACCATGGCCTGGTCCTCCAGGATCAGGTCCCCGTCGATGTGCACGTCGCCGGCGATGACGGGGGTGCCCGATGCGGGCACCACTACACGACCGGCGAGCTGAAGCGCCTTGGTGGACATCGGCTCATAGGCGTCGACGAGCACGGACAGCGCCGCCCACCGATACTGGTCGGGGCCGTCGAGCCAGGCCCACAGCGACTCGCCGTCGAGGCTGTCGGGTGCGTTGGCCATCCGCCGGTCGAGGTCGTTGAAGGAGAAGCCGACCTCGGCCGCGTCCGTGACAAGTAGCGGACTGCTGGCGAGGGTACCTCTCACCCGCCGATACGCTTCGGTCACCAACGTCCGGTCCAGCGCGAAGTTCGCCTCCGGCCATCGACTCATTCCGGCCTCCCAAAGTTGACCAACGGCGTGGCGGCAGCGTACCTGTCGTCAGCAAACGAACGACAACCTTCGATTACCCGTGATCGGCAGGAGACGTTTCCGTGAGGAGCTGTTGACCGCCCAACGCGCGGAATTGCCGCATACCGCGCTGATCGAACCGGCCGGCGCGGGGCAGGCGACCTTCAGGCTGTATCGATCCGAGGCCGGCCGAACACACCGCTGCATGACGATGACCGTGCAGCGGCCCTTGCTCGGAGACCGACTTGGCTAGTCTGCGGCTTTTCGGTGCTCGATTGTGTAATGAGCCATCACCCAGGCATTTCGAGGTCGTTGGCAGTCATCTCGTCGAGAGAACCACGTCCAGGATCCCGGTCGCCGA
>NZ_BDBP01000009.1 GCF_001613045.1 Nocardia lijiangensis NBRC 108240
AGCTAGACCAGAACCGGTGGCGCGCTCTCGCGGGCGTGCTCGTCGGGCACCGCACCGCCGGAATCCGATCGCGGCAGAATGGTCTGCTCCACCGACCACGGCGATTCGCCGTTGGGGATCCAGTGTTGGCGCCTGCGGCGTTTGGCGTCGAGATACTCGATGGCGCGCTGACTCAACGCCTCGGTGACCAGCGGAACCACTTGCACCGCAAGGCCTACCTCGCGCAGCGCGTTCATCTTGGCCGGATTGTTGGTCAGCAGTTGGACGCTCCGCAGGTTCAGCACGTCGAACAGCGCGCGAGCCGCCTGCTCGTAGGAGCGTCCGTCCGGCGGATAGCCCAGCTTCTCGTAGCTGGTGAAGGTGTCCTCGCCCGTTTGTTCGCTCTCCAGGTATCCGCGCGCCTTGGCGAGCAGACCGGCCCCGCGGCCCTCCTGCTCGAGATAGACCAGCACGCCCGCCCCGGCCTCCTGGATCATGTCGAGGGACTTGTCCAGTTCCGGACCGCAGTCGCAGTCGTCCGACCGCAGCGCCTCGCCGTATAGGCAGCGCGAGTGAACTCGGACCAGACATCCGTCGGTGATGTCTCCGAAGACGAGAATGTGGCCGCCTCCGTCGCCGCGATCGGGTAATTCGATCACGCGAACATGAGTGTCACGCCCCTTGCGCGTGAACCGATGACCGGCTTCGGCAAGACTCGACGCAACCGTCGTCAACCGCTCCTCCGACTCAACAGGTGCGGCACGTGCCGCACATCCGAGATGACCTGGCAACCGTACCCTGCGTGTGACGTAACACGCATGTTACTACCAGGTCGTTTGTGTTAAAATACGCTGCCGCGCCGCGTGGATCACTGTTTGTTGCCCTGCCGGACCACGTCATCGATACGGTCCTTGTCCGGCATCGCGCGCGGCACCGCACCCAGCTGCTGGGTGGGAATCATCGCCGCCGTGGCCCAGATGACGTCCTTCGCATCCAGCTCACCGCCGGTTTCGACCACACGGCATGCCAACGCGGCGGAGAACGCGGCGGCGGCGCCCGCCGAATTCTTCAGTGCCCCTTGGAATCGGCCGACATCGAGCTTCAAACGCTCGGAGCGGACCGAGCAGCGGAAGCCGTCGATCGCGCACACCGCGCGCACACCGAGCCCGCGCAAGATCTTCGCGCTTTCCTCGGTGGAGTCGGTCGATACGACCGGCAGCATCGCCCGGAGTTCCGACGGCGATCCCACCAGATAGTCCACCACCTCGAGATACTGGTAAAGATCTTGCGGCACAGCCGGACTCGGCGATGGACAGACGATCACCTGCGGCCTCGGCCGCATGCCGCGCACCATCGCGAGGACCTGTTCGGCGACGCCCCTGGGGTGTTCGAGCGTCAGCAACACCACCTCCGAACTCGCCAGTGCCGCATGCACTGCCCCGGTCTGCAGGTCCGCCACCTCGAGCTTGACCCTGTCGTCCTTGCACCCGATGAGCCTCGTCTCGCCGCTGGAATCCATGATCACCGCCGTGACCGGGGACCGGCCGCCGTCGACGACCTTCACCAGATCGCAGCGGACGTTCTCGTTGGTCAGAAAGTCCAGAATCTCCGCGCCGTCCTTGTCGTTGCCGACCGCGGAGACGAGCGCGACATCCAGGCCGAGGCGCGCGGCGGCCACCGCGCGATTCAAGCCCTTCCCGCCGGGCGGCCTCGTGAAGCTGCCGCGCGCCGCGCGGTCCGCGGCAGGGAACCCGTCGACGCGGTAGAGATGATCGATGACCGCGTCGCCGACCACCGTCACCGACTTCGGCCGCTGCACCGAATCAGGTAGCGAGACAAGTATTTTCCCGCTCGGCATCGCCTGCGGGATGACGTAGCCCGCGTCGGCGGTGAGCAGGTCGGCCAGGACGGTGAAGGTGTCGCCCTCCGACGACGTGCGCAGCCGCTTCACCGTCGGCGGCTCGGGAATGTGGTCCACCCCGAGCGCTCGGTGCAGACGACGCCAGTGCTCGACGAGGTATTCGCGGCGGGGGCCGAGGTTGTCCGCGTAGAGCCGGGACAGATCGATGCCGTCAGGGGGGTTGTCACGAAAAAGCCCGAGCGCCAACGCCGAATCGGCGATCAGGCGATCGGTCGGCGACAGCCGCTGCGCCGTCTCGCGCACGACCGGTAGCAGGGACTCGCCCGCGGGCAGACCGGTGCGCTGAGCATACTGGCGCACGACCGGCAGCTCGAGCAGGCTCGTCACGTCGATCTCGGTGTTGCCCAAGCGTTCTGGCCGCAGGCCGTAGTAGGTGCACAAGCGGGTGAGGATGTCGCGAATCGCGATCGTGCGGGGATTCTGCGGAGCCATAGCCGAATCCGCCCTCCATCACGTCGTTGCCGTTTCGTTGTGCTTCTGCGGAGATTGCCCGCATCTCGGTGTTTAGCGGGCAATAAGACCGGCAATTCCCAAGATACTCCGGCAATTGACCGGACAAAAGGCAAATGCCACACTGATTTTGGGCGATCTGGTCGTCCCACCAGCGGACTCGGGAGGGCCTTGGTGATGAAAGAGATTCTGCTCATACGCCGCGACCGGCGGCGCAGGCGCCCCAAGCCCGGCGCGGCCGACACCGAACTCGGGCCGAACCGTCCGGCAGCATAGTCCCCGGCCGACCACCGGGATCATCCGAACCGCGTCCACCGCCGGTTTCGCTTCGCCACCCCAGCGAGCCCCGGCCCGTGCGCGACAGCGCATTTCGCCGGGGCTCACCACTCTCCGAACTCTTCGGTGACCCCCCTTCGACCTCCGGATGCTCGACAGGAGGCATTCGTGACCATCTACGTCACCGACTGGTCCATGACCAGCGATTGCACCAACGAATCGGCGCAGCGCGTCGCCGACAAATGGCCCAAGTCGTGGCGGCTGAGCTGGCTGCCCGACCGCCTGCTCACCCGCGAACAGGCACTGGCGGGGATGGATCTCGCCGAGATCGTCAGCACCCAGACCTACCGGCACGACCGGATCGCCCACCTGCGGGCGGTCCACTACGCCGGACAACTCGGAATTCCCCTAGAGCAGATTCTGCTCGGGCTGTAGTACCGGAGGCAGCCATGACCATTCAGACCACCGATTGGACCATGATCAGCGACCTGACCCCCGAATCGGCCTACCGTGACGGCGGCCCCTTCGCCGACGCGTGGCGGCTGAGCTGGTTGCCGGGTCGCACCCTCTCCCGCGAGCAGGCGTTCGCGGGCATGGAACTGGACGAATTGCTCAGCGACCCGGACATGGTCCACGACCGCATGACGCACGCCCGCGCCGCCGAGCGCGCCGACCGGCTGGGCATCCTGCTGGAGCACGCGGTCATCCTGTTGCACAAGCGGATCGTGGCGCGGCTGCGGGACCGGCCGGACGAGTCGGCGCCCGGCCCCGTCGGCGCATGCGGCAGGACGGGCGGGCCGCGCACACACGGCCTGCCGCAGCGCGCGAGCGGTCCACCTCGCGTGTACGGGTGAGGTGACCGGACCCCGGCTCGGAGTCACGGCCGGATTCAGGTGCGCGCCACGTTCTCCGCGCCGACCGCCTCGGCGATCGAGGTGTAGCCACCGGCGCGCAGGCGGGCGGCGAGGCCGCGGTGGATCTTGCGGGTCCAGAACGGGCCGCCGTAGATGAAGCCGGTGAAACCCTGCAGGAGGGTGGCGCCCGCGAGGATGCGCTCGAAGGCCTGGTCGGCGGTTTCGATGCCGCCGACGGAGATCAGCACCAGGCGATCGCCGACGCGCTGGTAGAGGCGGCGCAGCACCTCGAGCGAGCGGTCGGCGACGGGCGCGCCGGACAGGCCACCGGCGCCCATGGCCGCGACCTCGGCGGCGTCGGTGCGCAGGCCGTCGCGGCGGATGGTGGTGTTGGTGGCGACGATGCCCGCGAGACCGAGTTCCAGTGCGAGGTCGGCGACGGCGTCGACGTCCTCGTCGGACAGGTCGGGGGCGATCTTCACCAGGACCGGCACCTGGACGGTGTCGAGCACGGCCCGCAGCAGCGGGCGCAGCGATTCGACGGCCTGCAGATCGCGCAGGCCGGGGGTGTTGGGGGAGCTGACGTTGACGACGACGAAGTCGGCCAGCGGGCCGAGCAGGGCGGCGCTCGTCGCGTAGTCGGCGGCGGCATCGGCCGCTTCGACGATCTTGGTCTTGCCGATGTTGGCGCCGATCGGGACGGTGGCGGCCCTGGCGCGCAGTTGTTCGGCGGCGCGGGCGGCGCCGTGGTTGTTGAAGCCCATCCGGTTGATCAAGGCGCGGTCGGCGGGCAGCCGGAACATCCGCGGCGCGGGGTTGCCGGGCTGGGCCTGCGCGGTGACGGTGCCGACTTCGGCGAAACCCCAGCCGAACGGCCCCCAGATGTCGGCGCCCTCGGCGTTCTTGTCGAAACCGGCGGCCAGGCCGAGCGGCGCGCGGAAATCGACGCCGAAGACGGTGTTGCGCAGGATCGGGTCGTCGACGACCGCGAGCCGCTTCAGCAGCAGCCGGGCCGGCGCGAACCGCGCGGCCACGCGCATGGCCGCGAAAGCGAGATGGTGGATGCGTTCCGGCGGAACCAGGAACATCAGGCGAAGCAGCAGTGCATACATCCGTGTCACATCCCCGGCTCGGGCTGGGGTAGTAGCGACGTCTTGCGACGACGCAGCAGCACCTTGCGGCTGCCGTCGGTGTAGGCGCGCACGCGCGAGAGCTCCCATCCGCCGAATTCGGCCTGAATCGCCAGGCGCATCGAGGCGGTCACCCTGGTCACATCTTTCGGTAAGCGCAGCGGGACGTATTCGTAGTCGTCGCTGCTGGTCTCCCAGTTGGCCGGTAACGCTGCGCGGGAGCTTTTCGGCGCCATCACTGCCCTCTCTTCAGCTGGTCCGCGCGAATCCGCTGGACACCGTCACCGGTGGCGGAACCGACGAACAGGTCACCGGTGCGCTCGTCCACGGTCACCGATTCGGGCTGCCGGACGGTCGGATAGCGTCCCACTTCCTTCGGTATACCCGTCGACAGATCGAATCCGACGACTTCGTTGCTCTGCGTGCACGTCACCCACACGGTCTCGGACCGCCGATCGTAAGCGAGCGCGTAAGGCGACGATCCTACCGGGAAACGCTGGCGCAGGACGAGCGGTCCGGTGGTGTAGACGAGCAGTTCCTCGCCCGCGGTGTCGGTGACGATCACCCTGCCGAAGTGGTCGGAGATCATGTTCGTGGCGCCGTCGCCCGCGCGCAGCGCCAAGCCGAGGCGATCCTTGGCGGGGTCGATCTCGGTGACGGAGGTCTGGCGGCGGTCGAGCACCGCGATGCGATCGGCGGTCACGACGACGACGTCGGCCGAGACCAGGCCGGAGACCGTGTCGAGCACATCGCCGCCGGGGCCGAGGATGCGGACGGCGCCGTCGGCGGTGCCGACGACCAGGGTGCCGTCCTCGCGCTGGCGGACCGAGCGGATGTCGCCCTCGACGGGCGTCTCGGTGACGGCGCCGGTGGCGACGTCGACGCGGATGATCCAGCCGGATGCGGTGACCAGGATCTCGCCGGGCCTGCCCTGAGCCAGGCTGGTCCCGTGCGCGGGCAGGGCAACGGTGCGCTGACCTGCGCCCGCGGGGGCGGCGGGGTCGATGAGGACGAGCACGGTGGAGCTGTCGCTGCTCGCGTCGAGCGCGGCGAGCAGGCCGGTGCCGGACTCGGCGATCAGGCTGCGGACCGGGACACCCAGGCCGATCACCTCGCCCACGGGCGGGGTCTGCGGCGCGGGCGCGACCGCGGCGGTCGCGGGTTCGCGGGTAGGGACGTCGGGTTCGCCCTTGTCGGAGGAGCATCCGGCCAGGAGGGCGAGTACCGCCAGGCCAACGAACGCTGAGGGGACCGAGCCGCGAGGGCGCACCACCGAACTCCTCCTACCGACGAATCAACCCGACCTCACCATCTGACCATGATGGCGCAACACCGCACCCGACCGGGGTGGCGGCGGCACCGAATTACCCGTGATGGGGGTTACCGTGTAACCAAACAGCGTCCGACTCAGGGAGATCCGTTGAAAGCCGACCATCCATCGGGATTTGCCATCGATGACATAACCGTTGGTCCGTTTGCTCACGGGTTCGGCACCACCGCCGACGGCAGGCCGTACGCGTTCCGCACGGTGCGCTCGATCTTGACGCTGGAGATCTACCGCGCCGACCTGGACAGCGACGTGCCGGGACCGGAGGACGTGGTCGCGGTGGCGGAGGTGCGTGTCACCGACGTCGACCTGGACGATGAACGCAGTGTGGTGGCGCTGGTGCGCGACATGATCCCCGACGCGGTTCCGGTCGTGGCGGCCGCGAATCGGGAGGTCACGACCGTGCGCGCCCTGCTCGGACGGATCAGTTCCGTCATCGATGGTATGTAGGTAGTGATGTATTCCATACGAATCGCCCGAATCGCACTGACCGCGTGCGCCGCCGTCGCGGTGGCCGCGACCGCGGCGTGCAATTCGGGTCCGGATGACGCATCGGTCGAGGCGGCCCGCTCCAAGGCCATCGCCGAGCTGTCCTCCTCCGCCGCGGCCACCTCCAGTGCCATCGCCAACCGGCCGCTGCCGACCGCCGCCGAACTCGACGCCCAGATCAAGCGGGCGCTCGACCCGTCGCTGCCCGACAGCGAACGCACCGCGCTGATCGAGGACGGTGACTCCTTCCGCGACGCCATCCCCGACATGTACCGGGCGCTGGAGGACAACCCGCGCGCCGTCTACGGCGTCGCCGACCCCGTCTTCGACAACCGCGACGGCACCCTGACCGCCACCATGCGCCTGGACAGGGACGGCACCGGCACCGCCGTGCGCACCACCGTCGTGCACTTCGTCTATCTCGACGGCCGCTGGAAGATCTCCCGCACCGACCTGTGCGGGATCCTGCGCGCGGCCGACTACCGCACCCCGGCGTGCGGGTAGCGACGCGTCCCGTCGATGCTGCATTCCGGTTCCCTGCGGTGGGGTCGGTTCGTCCACCGCAACCGCTATCTCGTGCTGGCCGGATTCGCGCTGGCCGTGCTGCTGTCCGGCTGGTACGGCCGCGACCTGGCCGACCGGCTCAGTCAGGAGGGCTGGTTCGACGAGAGCAGCGAATCGGTGGCCGCCTCCGAACTGGCCGACGCCACCTTCGGCCGTGACACCGACAGCGACCTGATCCTGCTCTACACCGTGCCGGAGGGCAGCACCGTCGACTCCCCGGAGGTGCGCGCCGCGGTGACCGCCCACCTGCGCGGCCTGCTCGAACGCTATCCGGACCGGATACTGAAGATCGACAGCTACTGGGACAGCCCGTTCACGGCCAACGCCAGCGATCCCACCAAGACCCACGCCTTCGCCAGCGTCGGACTCCGCGGCGAGGGCACCGCCACCGTCGAGAACTATCTCGCGATCAAAGACGCACTCGGCGCGGGCGGCGGACCGGGCGGCACCACGGTGCAGCTGGCGGGGTTGCAGCCCATCGTCGAGGGCATCAACACCGGGATGCAGAACGACATCCAGCGCGCGGAACTGATCGCGCTGCCGATCGTGGCGATCCTGCTGTATTTCGTGTTCGGCGGGGTGATCGGGGCGCTGTTGCCCGTGCTCATCGGCGGAATGACGATCCTGGGCACCCAGGGCATACTGCGCGCGCTCACCGACCACATCGAGGTCAATGTCTTCGCCAACGCGGTGATGACGCTGGTCAGCCTCGGCCTGGCCATCGACTACGGCCTGTTCACCGTCACCCGCTTCCGCGAGGAGCTGGCCGCCGGGCGCAGCGTGGAGGAGGCGACCGCCCGCACCGTGGCCACGGCGGGGCGCACGGTGATGTTCTCGGCCGCGATCATCGCGATCAGTCTCGGAGCGCTGTTCATCTTCCCCAATGGCGTGCTGCGCTCGGTGCCCTTCGGCGGCATCAGCTCGGTGCTGCTGGCCGCGCTGCTCTCGGTGACGGCGCTGCCCGCCGCGCTGAGCATCGCCGGACGCCGCATCGACTTCCTCGGCTGGAAACGCTTCTCACGCACCAAGACCGAAGCCCAGATCGACGCCGGATTCTTCTCCCGGCTCGCATTGTTCGCCATGCGTCGGCCGTGGGCGGTGGCGGTGCCTATCGTGCTGGTGCTGCTGGCGCTGAGCATCCCGTTCCGCAATATCGAGTTCGGCGGAATCAGCGAGCGCTATCTCGCCGAAGACAATCCGGCCCGCGTCGCGCAAGCACGCTTCGACGAGCTGTTTCCCAGCTTCCGCACCGAACCGTTGAAACTCGTGGTGGTCGGCGCGAATCCGCAGCAGCTCGGCGACATTCGCCACGAGGCCAACCAGGTGCCGGGGCTGACCGGGCGCTTCGAACCGGCGGCGGCGACCAAGGACGGCGTCAACGTCCTCAACGCCGGACTGGCCGACAAACGCGACGCCGACGCCGTGATCGCCGCGCTGCGCGCCATCCCCGAACCGCCGGGTGTGGAGGTGATGGTGGCCGGGGTGCCCGCGCTGGAGCGCGACAGCATCAACGGTTTGCTCACGGGTCTGCCGCTGCTGGTCGCGATCCTGGCCTGCACTGCGCTTGCGGTGATGTTCGTGGCGTTCCGTTCGATCGTGCTGGCGCTCAAGGCCGTTGCGATGAGCGCGCTCAGTCTCGTCTCGACGCTGGGGATCCTGACCTGGATTTTCGTGGAGGGACACGGGGCGGAGGCCTTCGAGTTCACGCCGGGGCCGCTGATGTTCGCGGTGCTGGCATTGATCGTGACGGTGGTGTTCGGGTTGTCCACCGACTACGAGGTCTTCCTGCTGTCGCGGGTCGCCGAGGCGCGGGAGGCGGGAGCCGATGCGCCGGAGGCCATCCGCTACGGCATCGCCCACACCGGCGGCGTGATCACCTCGGCCGCCGCCATTCTCATCGTCGTGACCGGCGCGTTCGGCTTCTCCGATCTGGTGCTGATGAAATACATCGCCTACGGCATGATCGCGGCGCTGATCATCGACGCGACCGTCATCCGGATGCTGCTGACTCCCGCGGTGCTGAAGCTGATCTGGCGCTAGCCGGGTCGGCGGGGGAGCGGGCCGGGGTCAGCGGCGGACCGGAAGGACCAGCTGAGCGCCGGTGACCGGATGGTCGAGGACCTCGACCGGGTGCTGGTAGACGCGGCTCAGCAGTTCGGTGGTGAGCACCTCGCGCGGCGGGCCGTCGGCGGCGATGCGGCCGGACTCCAGCACGGCGACGCGGTCGGCGTAGGCGGCGGCGATGCCCAGGTCGTGCAGGACGACGACCACCGCGGCGCCCGCTGCCGCCCGCTCGGTGGCCAGCCGCAGGACCGCTTCCTGGTGGCCGAGATCCAGTGCGGCGGTGGGTTCGTCGAGCAACAGGGTAGCGGTGTCCTGGGCGAGGACGCGGGCCAGGGCGACGCGCGCGCGTTCACCACCGGACAGGGTCGGGAACGATCGCGCGGCCAGGTGCGCGACGTCGGCCGATGTCATTGCGGCCGCGACGAACTCGTCGTCGCGTTCGCCGCGCGCGGTACGCACCCACGGCGCCCGCCCCATGGCCACGACCTCGCGGGCGGTGAACGGGAATCCGACGGTGTGGCTCTGCGGCAGCACCGCACGCCTGCGCGCCATGTCCAGCGGCGTCCAATGGTCCAGTCCGCTGCCGTCCAGCTCGACGGACCCCTCGCTCAGCGTCAGCTCCCCGGCCAACGCGGCCAGCAACGTGGACTTGCCCGCCCCGTTCGGCCCCACCAGCGCGACGACCTCGCCCGCGGTCACCTCGAAGTCGACCGCGTCGAGCACCCGCCGCGCGTGCCCGCTCGCCCCGCCCCTGCGGTCCACACTCACTCCGCGCGCCCGCAGGGTCACCGTCCCGGGGTCGGGTCGCCGAGGCTCCTCGTGCACCCGCCCGAGCATCGCGCCCAATCCTTGCCGCACCCCGCTCACCGGTGGCCTCCGATCCTCGAGCTGTGCGCGATCCTCGAGCTGTGGGCGATCCTCGAGCCGTGCGCGGCGCTCGAACCGTGCGCGGCGCTTGGTCCGTGCGCGGCGCTTGGTCCGAGCGTGGCGCGCTCGATCGACGCATCTGCGCGCCGGGGGAGCCCGTATTGCGCACCGGCGATCACCACCCGCTGCGTTCGACGACCCGGCTGAACTGGCGAATTATGCACCCTCACAACGGCTTCCGTATCCCGCGACCGGTGCGCACAGGCCGCGCTCATCCCCACCCTCCGGCGCGGGCGCGGGTGCGGCGGAGCAGCCAGAAGAAGAAAGGCCCGCCGATGAGAGAGGTGAGCATGCCGAGGGGGAGGTCGGCGTTGTCGACGAGCGAGCGGGCGGCGACGTCGGCGGCCAGCAGAACCACCGCGCCGACGAGGGCGCTGAGCGGGATCAGCACGCGGTGCCCAGGTCCGACGAGCATCCGCACCAGATGCGGGACGATCAGGCCGACGAACAGGATGATGCCCGTGAACGCGACGCCCGCGGTGGCGAGCACCGCCACGATGACGATCACGTTGCGCCGCAGCCGTTCCACGTCGACGCCGAGGTGGCGGGCGGCGGATTCGCCGAGCGCCAACAGGTCCAGGCGCGGCGCCACGACGATCGCGGCGAGCACGCCCAACGCGGCGAGCGGAGCGACCACCGCCACCGACTCCCAACTCGCGCCGTTGAGGCTGCCCAGCTGCCAGAACACGATCTGGTCGCGGGCCGCGGGGGAGGCGACGAACAGCAGGAACGCGATCAGACCGCCCGCGAAGGCATTGATCGCCACGCCGGTGAGCACCAGCGTCACCACTTCGGTGCGGCCGTTGGAGCGTGCGAGCAGATACACCAGCAGCGTGGTGAACAGGCCGGCAACGAACGCCGCGGCGGCGACCGACCATGCCGCGACGAACGCGCCGCCCACCACGATCACCGTGCCCGCACCGACCGCCGCGCCCGCCGAGACGCCGATCACGCCGGGCTCGGCCAGCGGATTGGCGAACACGCCCTGCAACAACGCACCCGCTGTCGCCAGCGCCGCACCCACCAGCATGGCCAGCACGACCCGGGGGAAACGCACCTCCCACAGCGTCACGTCACCGGCCGGGTGGGCGGGCAACGGCCCCCAGTCCAGCCCGATCCGATGGAAGACGCTGCCCGCGACCTCGGCGGGCGAGGTCGGCACCTGACCGATGGCGGCCGACACCAGGGCCAGCACCACCAACGCGGCGATCGCGACCGCGAACGCGACGGTGATCCGCGAGACCGAACGGGTGCTCGCGGGAACCGGAGCGGACGGCGGCTGCGCCCCTGCTCCCGACGCGATCCTGTCCGCGCCGCCCTCCCGCACGGACCCGGCGCCATTGGATGAGGGGACGGACGACGTACGCGCCGAATCACTCATGCCTGCGCCTCACCGACACTCTGCTCCGGCACACGCGACACACGATTCGCTCACTACGGACGCTCATGCGGGCGCGGCGCCGTAGACGGCCTCGTCGAGCGCGGCCACCACCCGTCCGGTGTTCGGGCCGAAGCTGAGCAGCACCTCATCGGCCATGTCGACCACGCGCCTGTTCTTCCCTGCCGGTGTCTGCGCGATCCCGGGCACCTTCAGCAGACCGTCCACGCCGCCGACCGAGCTCAGGCCGTCGCTCATGACGAGGAGCACGTCGGGGGCGGCGGCGATCATCGCCTCGCTGGTGATGGCGGTGAACGGTTCGGTCAATCCGGCGGAGGTGCCCGCGTCCTCGCCGCCGAGGGCCGTGATCAGCTCGTCGGCGCCGGAGCCGGGCCCGGCCATCATCGTGATGGCGGTGCTGCGCAGGTACAGGAACGCGATGCGCAACGGCTTGTCCTGGGCGGGGACCCCGGCCGAGGCGGCGGCGATCTCGTCGCGGGTGCGGTCGGCGAGGGCGCGACCGCGGTCCGGGACGCCGAGCGCGGCGGCGACGGCCTCGATCTGGGGCGCCACACCGTCCATGGTTCGCTGCGGGTCGAAGTAGACGACCGTCACTCCGGCCGCGCGCAGCTGTTCGCGCACCGCGGGCGCGGCGCTGGTGGTGTCGGTGAGGAACACCGTGGGCCGCAGCGCCAGCACCGATTCCACGTTCAGCGAACCGCTGCCACCGGTCACGTTCGGCAGATTCTGGACCGCGGGGAACGCCGCCGACGTGCTGCGGCCGATGAGGTTGGGACCGAGGCCGAGTGCCCAGACGGTCTGCGCGAGCGTGCCATAGCGGTCGGCGGCGATGATGCGGTCGGCGGAGGTGATCGTGACCTCCGCACCGTCGAAGGAACGCACCGTCGCAGGCAATACCGGAGCCGGCGCGGGACCGATCGGCACCGGATCCAGGTTCCCCACCGTGGCCGTGCTGGGCCCACGCCCGGAACCCGTCGCGCCGCTGTCGGTGCCGCATGCCGAGGTTCCGGCGAACAGGGTCAGGGCGAGGGCGGCGAGGAGGTAGCGAGCCACCCCGGGACGGACACGGTCGAGAAACCTCATGAAGGCAAGCCTAATCATGGCCGCAGCGATGGCGGAGGTACGCCCGATCTGGGTCATTCGGTGCGCGCGCTGACGTCGTCCAGGGCGGCCGCGATCGCGCGCGGCAGTTCGAGGGTCTCGGCGGCCATCACGCCGGTCAGCTGCCCGATGTCGCGGGCGCCGACGATCATGCTCGCGATGCCGGGCCGGTCCCGGATCCAGGCCAGTGCGACCGCGAGCGGCGAGGTGCCGAGCCCGTCGGCGGCGGTGACGAGCGCGTCGACCACCCGGGTGGCCCGTTCGTCGAGGCGGTGGCGAATCTCGGCGGCGGTCGCCTCGTCGGCCCCGCGCGAGTCCGCGGGAACGCCGTCGCGGTATTTGCCGGTCAGGATGCCGCCCGCCAGCGGCGCCGACGCGATCACGCCGACACCGTGATGCCGTGCGGCGGGCACGAATTCGTTTTCGGCGCCGCGCGCGAGCAACGAATACGGTGCGTGCGCCACGGAGATCGGCGCGATGGCGGCGAGGCTGGCCAGTTGCCACGGATTGAATCCGCGCACGCCCGCGTAGCGGACCTTGCCGGAACGCACCGCGTGCTCGAGGGTGACGGCGATCTCGTCGAGCGGAGTGTTCGGATCCCAGGCCGCGACGTGCCAGATGTCGAGGTAGTCGGTGCCGAGTTCGAGCAGAGTGCGGTCGAGTTGACGCAGCAGCCCCCGGCGGGACGCATCGATCTCGGTGCGCGGCGCCGGACCGGGAACGGTGGTCTGCGCCGGTTCGGTGCGGGGTAGCACGCCCGCGCAGCCGCTGAGCACCAGCTCGTCGCGCGACACCAGGTCACCGAGGAGATCGGCGAGGATCCGCTGCGACGCGCCGCCCGCGTACGCGGGGGAAGTGTCGACCAGGGTGCCGCCGGCCTCGGCGAACGCCACCAGCTGCCCCGCCGCGTCGTCGGCGTCCGTCTGTGAGCCCCAGGTGTGGGTCGCCAGTCCCATCCGGGAGACCCGCAGGCCGCTGCGTCCGACCGTCCGCTGTTCCATCACCGGATCCGCGCTTTCATCACGGCGCCAAGCGTAACCGGCACGGTCGGCCGAAGGCCGTCATCAGCGCCGCACACGCGCTGAACGGAGGCCGGACAACGGCCGGAATCACCCTTTCACCGGTCGACATGTACTGTCGCTGCCGTATTGCGGTGCCGCTTTCCGGCGGGTGGTGTCGTCGCTGGACCAATTGCCCAGTCGGGATGGATGTTTCGGGCAGCGGAAGAGGAGGTTGCGTGGGCGAGTCGATGACCTGGTTACAGGCACTGGTGCTCGGACTGGTGCAGGGTCTGACGGAATTCCTGCCGGTTTCCTCCTCGGCGCACCTGCGCATCGTGTCCTCGGTGTTCTTCGGCGACGACGCGGGCGCCTCGTTCACCGCGGTCACCCAGCTGGGTACCGAGGCGGCCGTGCTGGTGTATTTCGCCAAGGACATCTGGCGCATCATCGTCGCCTGGTTCAGCACGCTGGCCGAGAAGATCAGCGCCAGGTCCAGGGAGATGGTGCCGATCACCGACCAGGTCACCACGAAACTGCCCATCGTCACCGGCTCCGGCATGCCCTTCGGCCTGGAGGAGGACCGGCAGCGCGAACTCGACTACCGCATCGGCTGGTATGTGATCATCGCCACCATCCCGATCGGCGTCATCGGCTTCGTGCTGAAGGACCAGATCCGCACCGGCGCGCGCAACCTCTGGCTGGTGTCGTTCATGCTGATCGCGTTCGCGCTGGTGATCGCCGCCTCCGAGTACTACGGCACCAAGCGGCGACCGATCGAGCAGCTCACCAACCGCGACGGACTGGTGATGGGTTTCGCTCAGTGCCTGGCGCTGATCCCCGGCGTGTCGCGCTCCGGCGCCACCTCCTCGGCGGGCCTGTTCCTCGGGTTGGAACGCGAGGCCGCGGTGCGATTCTCCTTCCTGCTGGCCATTCCCGCGGTGACCGCGTCCGGCCTGTTCAGCCTGCCCGACGCGTTCGAGCCCGCGGGCGAGGGACTCAACGCGTCGGGCCCGCAGCTGCTGGTCGCCACGCTCGTGTCGTTCGTCGTCGGCTACGCCTCGGTGGCGTGGCTGCTGAAGTTCGTGTCGAAGCACTCGTTCAACTGGTTCGTCGGCTACCGCATCGTGCTCGGCCTGGTGATCATGGGCCTGCTTGCGGGCGGGGTGGTGTCGGCGACATGATCCGCTTCGCCCCGGCCGGGCGCGCATCCGAGGACGGACTCCGTCCGGCAGCGCCTACTAGGCTGGCCGCATGACGGTGATCCTGCTGCGGCACGGCGTGTCGACCTCGAACACCGCCCGCACGCTCGCCGGCCGCAGCGCCGGAGTCGACCTCACCGAACACGGCACCGATCAGGCTCGTGCGGTCGCCGAACGACTCGGGGCACTGCCGATCCAGCACATCGTGCACTCGCCGCTGCTGCGCTGCCAGCGCACGATCGGCCCGCTCGCCGACAAGCTCGGGCTGGAACCGGAATACGACGACCGGCTCATCGAGGTCGATTACGGCGACTGGACCGGCAAGCAACTCGCCGACCTCGTCACCGAACCGCTGTGGAAGGTGGTGCAACGGCACGCCTCCGGCGCGGTGTTTCCCGGCGGCGAAGGTCTCGCCCAGGTACAGAGCCGCGCGGTCGCCGCGGTCCGCGAACACGATCGCGTCTTCGCCGAGCGGCACGGCCACGACGTGCTGTGGGTTGCGTGCACGCACGGTGACGTGATCAAATCCGTGCTCGCCGACGCGCTGGGCATCCACTTGGACGGGTTTCAGCGCATCGTGGTGGAGCCTGCGTCGATCAGCGTCGTCCGCTACACCCCGCACGCCCCCTACGTGTGGCGGCTCAACGACACCGGTTCGGATCTCAGCGCGCTGGAAGCGATCAGACCGCATCCGCCCGCGAGCGACGCGCAGGCGAATCGACCCGATACGTCCGGCCCCGTTCCCGGCGGTGAGCTGGGTGGTACCCCTAGTGCGGATAATGGGAATGCGGAGCGTTGAGATTCCTTGTAAACGAGTGAACGGTGTTTCGGGAGTCCGGGCGCCGCGGGTAGTCGATCAGGGTCACGCATCAGGAGGTGCAGATGGCACGAGCAATCCATGTATTTCGCACCCCCGATCGTTTCGTCGCCGGGACCGTCGGTGAGCCGGGCGATCGTGCCTTCTATCTGCAAGCGGTGCAGCAGCCGCGCGTGGTTAGCGTGCTGCTGGAGAAGCAGCAGGTGAAGGTGCTCGCCGACCGCATGGGACTCTTGCTGGACGAGGTGGCGCGCCGCTTCGGCGCGCAGGTGCCGCCGCAGGCCGACGACGTGAGCGACACCGATCCGCTGGTGACGCCGATCGACGCCGAATTCCGGGTCGGCACCATGGGTCTGGGCTGGGACGCCGACGCGGGCGCCGTCGTGGTGGAACTGCTGGCGATCACCGAGACCGAGGTGGACGAGTCGGTGGTGCTCGACGACACCGAGGAAGGCCCCGACGCGGTCCGGGTGTTCCTCACTCCGATCCAGGCTCGCGAGTTCGCGTTGCGTTCGGCGCGGGTGATCGCGGCGGGTCGTCCGCCGTGTCCGCTGTGCGGGGAACCGCTGTCGTCGCGCGGGCACATGTGCGTGCGAACCAACGGCTACAAGCGCGGAGACATCTTCGGCGCGGCCGAGCTAGAGGAGTGATGCGTGGCGCGGGCCGGCGAAGGGTTCTCCAGCGGTGAGCTGAGCGTGATCGGGCGGGTGAGCACCGCGAGCAACGTGACGCTCGTCTGCGATGTGGACCCGGATGTCGACGGGCATCCGCTGCGCGTGGTGTACAAGCCGGTGCGCGGGGAGCGCCCGCTGTGGGATTTCCCGGACGGCACCCTCGCCGGGCGCGAGGTGGCGTCGTATCTGATCTCCGATGCCCTGGGCTGGGGCGTGATCCCGGAGACGATCCTGCGCGACGGCCCGTACGGTCCCGGCATGGTGCAGCGCTGGGTGGAGGCGGTCGACAACCACACCGAACGGGGCAACCGGCTCGATCTGGTCGATCTGTGCCCGCCCGGCGCGGTTCCCGACGGCTTCTGCGAGGTGCTGCGCGCGCTGGACGGCGCGGGCAACGAGGTCTCCCTCATCCATGCCGACGATCCGCGCCTGCAACGCATGGCGGTGCTGGACGTGTTGCTCAACAACGCCGACCGCAAGGGCGGGCACGCGCTGGAAGGCGTCGATGGTCAGGTGTACGGCGTCGACCACGGCATCTGCCTGCACAGTGAGCACAAGTTGCGCACCGTGCTGTGGGGTTGGGCGGGTCAGCCGATCGGCGACGATCTGGTCACCGACATCGCCGCCTTCGCCGCCGTGCTGCCCGGCGAACTCGCCGACGCCCTCGCCGTCCACCTCACCGACGCGGAAATCGACGCACTCGCGGGCCGCACCAAAGAACTGCTCGACCAGCGGGTGATGCCGCTGCCGCGGACGTCGCGCCCGATTCCGTGGCCCGCGTTCTGACCGCATCCGACCACATGGTGCAGGTTTGCCTGCTCTGCACCGAGGGCGGCACCGGGTTTCGCTCGGCACCTGTTCTCCGGCGAAACGGACGAACGCGAGGGTGACCCTGTCAGGGCCTCCCTATCGCACGCCCGCGGCGCGAGACTCGACCCATGCTGCGCTACCGACTGTTCGGCAACACCGGCCTACGCGTCTCCGAAATCGTCCTCGGCACAATGGGATTCGATGATCCAGCGACTGCTCGCGAGATCGTCGACGCCTACGCCGAAGCCGGCGGCAATGTGCTCGACACCGCCTCCGCCTACGGCGGCGGGGAGGACATCCTCGGCGAGATCCTGGACACCCGGCGCGACCGTTTCGTCCTGGGCACCAAATACACCCTCAGCCGCGATCCCGCCGACGTGAACGCCGCGGGCAACCACCGCAAGAACATGACGCTCTCGCTGGAACGCAGCCTGCGCCGGTTGCGCACCGACTACGTCGACATCTTCTGGGTGCACATCTGGGACCGGCACACTCCGCTGGAGGAGACCCTGCGCGCCCTCGACGACGCGGTGTCGGCGGGCAAGGTGCTGCACTTGGGGATCTCGGACGCGCCCGCCTGGGTCGTCGCGCGCGCCAACACCCTGGCGCAGTGGCGGGATCGGACGGCTTTCGCCGGGCTGCAGGTGCCGTACAACCTGTTGAACCGCGATGCCGAACGCGAACTGCTGCCGATGGCGGAGGCGTTCGGGATGAGCGTCACCGCGTGGGCGCCGCTTGCCGCGGGGAAGCTGTCCGGTGCGACCGGCAGGCGGGTCGATCCGGCCGCGCTCACCGCTCGCGAGCGTGCCGCCGCCGACGCGGTGGCCGAGGTGGCCGAGGTGGCCGCCGAGCTCGGTGCGCGGCCCGCGCAAGTGGCGCTGGCGTGGACCAGGCACAAGTCGCGCGCGGTGCTGCCGTTGGTCGGCGTCAGCAGCGTCGAGCAACTCACCGAGAATCTGGCCGCCGCCCAGCTCACGCTGCCGGACGAGGCGGTGCGTCGCCTGGAGGCCGCGGCACCGTTCGAGCGCGGCTTCCCCGGCGATTTCCTGGCCGAATGCGAGCCTCATCCGTTCGTGTTCGGTTCCGCAGCGACGCGAGTGGACGGCCGCAGCGCAGTGTTGTAGGTCGCTTCCACAAAGCTGGCGCACAGCTCACACAGGCGGTGGCGCTGTGGGGCGATCGGACTGTCTGTGGGATGCGGGCGACGTTCGGTCCAACGCGCCTGGTCGGATCGGCGCGGCTGTCTCTCGCGCTGGTTTGTCGCTGAACTCGCCCGCGTTTGCTGGAGCGCGTCGCAGTAGCTTGTCGGACCGCCTCGCTGTAGTTTGCTGGGCGAACCGCAGCCCGCACGATTCGTCGGATGTTTGTTTCCGTGTGAGCGAAACCATTGACTTCTGGTAGTCGTCTCGTTTTGGCTGGTCCCGGCAGGGTGCGTGAGTGCCGCGACCGCCCGGGGAGCCGGGGCGAGCGGCGATGAACTCGGCCACACCTTTACCCTCGTAACCATGCAGTCCTGGTCCGATATCGCCCTACCGACCGTCCCCGGAGCAGGGCCGCCGTTGCGGTTGTACGACACCGCCGATGCACAGGTGCGGCCGGTCACCCCCGGCGCCACCGCCACCATGTACGTCTGCGGGATCACCCCCTACGACGCCACCCACCTCGGGCACGCCGCCACCTACCTGACCTTCGACCTGGTCAATCGACTGTGGCGGGACGCGGGTCACGAGGTGCACTACGTGCAGAACGTCACCGACGTCGACGATCCGCTGTTCGAGCGGGCCGCTCGCGACGGCGTGGACTGGCGCGACCTCGGCGCCCGCGAGATCGACCTGTTCCGTTCGGACATGCAGGCGCTGCGCATCGTGCCGCCACGCGAGTACGTGGGTGCGATCGAGTCGGTGGACGAGGTGGTCGAGGCCGTCCAGAAACTGCTCGCCTCGGGCGCCGCCTACGTCGTCGAGGACGCGGAGTACCCCGACATCTACTTCCGCGCCGACGCCACCGAGCAGTTCGGGTACGAATCCGGCTACGACCGCGAAACCATGGAGCGCCTGTTCGCCGAACGCGGCGGCGACCCGGGCCGCCCCGGCAAGCACGACACCATCGACGCGTTGCTGTGGCGTGCCGCCCGTCCCGGCGAGCCGTCCTGGCCCGCGCCGTTCGGTGCGGGGCGGCCGGGCTGGCACATCGAGTGTTCGGCGATCGCGCTCAACCGCCTCGGCCCGGAGTTCGACATCCAGGGCGGCGGCAGTGACCTGATCTACCCCCACCACGAGTACTCGGCCGCGCACGCCGAATCCGTCGTCGCGGACCGCCGCTTCGCCCGCCACTACGTGCACGCCGGGCTGATCGGACTCGACGGCGACAAGATGTCGAAGTCCAAGGGCAACCTGGTGCTCGTCTCGAAGCTGCGCAAATCCGGCGTCGATCCGGCCGCCATCCGCCTCGGCCTGTTCGCCGGGCACTACCGCCAGGACCGCATGTGGACCGACGAGGTCCTGGCCGAGGCCGTGGCGCGCGTCGACCGTTGGCGCAGCGCCACCGCTCTCGCCTCCGGCCCCGACGCCGAGGACACGATCGCCCGCCTGCGCCAGCACCTGGCCGACGACCTCGACACCCCGAAAGCCCTTGCCGCTCTGGATAATTGGGCAGGACAGGCGCTCGAATACGGCGGCCCCGACACCGCTGCGCCAGTCCTGATCAAGACGGCCGTCGACGCTCTGCTCGGCGTCCAACTGTAGGGCGGCGCGGCCCAGGGTCACGCCGACCACCATTTCCCTCCTCTCGGTAGGGAAATGGTTTCAACGGGGAGTGAGATGGCGGTCGAATCCGCACATCCGGAACCACCATTTCGCTCCCTCCGATCCTGCGCCCGCACGTGGGGAGCGGGTGCTGTCGGTGCTGCAGAGGGCTACCAGCCTTGAAGGCTTGCTGAACGCCGCTTTCCGTGATCTGGTGCACGAATGTGCAATCTGCATCCTGGTTCTCTGATCGCCGGTCTTCGTGGTGCGCTGGGCCGGCCGTTGCGGTTGGACCCGGTGGGTGAGCCGGGGAACGCGCGGACGGTCGCGGCGCGACGGCGGTTCTTCGGCGACGACGCGGTGGATCCCGAGACCGGTGCGGTGCGGGCCGATCGCGCGGTGCTGTCGTGGGTCGGGTGCACGACGTACGCGCTCGCGCTCGGCGGTTCGGTGTTCCTGCTCGACGCGTGGGTGCCGCGGGTGACCAGTTCCGGTTATGTGCCCGCGACACCGCAGGAATTGGCGGACCTGCGTCCGGCGGCGATCTTCATCGGCCACGGCCATTTCGACCACGCCGGTGACGCGGGCGCGATCGCCGAGGCCAGCGGCGCGACGGTCTACGGCACGGCCGAGCACTGCACCGCCATCCGCGGGCAAGTTCCCGAGCCCACGTTCCCGACGGCAGCGCTCGGCGACGCGCACACCCCCATCGGACAGCGCCACGAGGTCACCGTCGCCGGGGTCGAGGTCACCGCGGTCCGGCACCTGCATTCGGCGCGCACCCCGGAAGACTTGGCCGACGAGGCGCCCCGGTTCTTTCCGCGGCCCGAACTGAGCCCGATCCTGCACCACCGTCCGACGCTCACCGATCTGCGCCAGACACTGCCGCGCCTGCTCGATCCGGAGGGCGGTGTCCTGCTGTACCAATTCCGGGTCCCCGGTTTCACGCTGACCTGGCACGATTCGGCGGGCCCGCTGACGGAGAAGGCGCCCGAGGTCTTCGACGTGCTGGCCGGGTTGCCTGCCACGGATGTGCACATCGGCGCGGTGCAGGGCTACAACCAGATCACCAACGGCCTGCGCGACCCGCGCAAGTACGTCGAAGCACTCGGCCCGTCGGTCTTCGTCCCGGCGCACCACGACAACTGGCTGCCGGGCCTGACCGCAAGCGCTGCCACCTACGACGCACCGCTGCGCGCCGAACTCGCACGCCTGGCTTCCGGGAGACGCCCGGAACTGCGCACGATGCACGACCCGACCGACTACCTCAGCCCCGGCCGCCTCACCTTCGCACTCTGACCCACCAGAACACTTCCACCGCGTAGGCGGCCGCGACGAACAGCGCCGCCACCCGGCATCGGGGTGATGGAGATCGCGAAGGCCGTTGTCGCGGTGCAGATCTGGGTCAGGCCAGCACCAGCAGACCTGTCGCATACATCGCCGCTACGCCGACAGCGACGCCCAGGATCGCGGTGGAATCCATTGCTGCCACGGTCCCGGTCTCTCGATCGTCGGCGGTGCGCAGCGCGGGCGCGATCTGCACGACGACCTGCGCGATCGCACCGATGCCCAGACCGAGCAACAGCAGCGACAGTTCGGCATTGTTGACGCCCGCGCCGAGCACCGCGCCGAGGATCGCGGGTGCGCCCGCGATGAGCCCGAGCCCGAGCAACCGCAGCACGCCGGGGCGGGCCGCCGAAAGCAGCGGGCTCACGATCGCCAGCCCTTCGGTGGTGTTGTGCAGCGCGAAGCCGATCACCAGCGCCGCGCCGAGCGCGAGTTCGCCGAGGGCGTAGGCGGATCCGATGGCCAGGCCCTCGCCGAGGTTGTGCAGGCCGATGCCGATGGCGATCATCAGCGCCAGCCGCCCACCACCACCCGCGGCGGCACGACGGTTCAGCCTGCGGTCGACGAAGGTGAGCGCGAGGAAGGCGAGAATCGCCCCGAGTGCGAGCAGGCTGATCCCGCCGAACGCGCCGCCCGAACGCTCGCCGAGCTCGAACCCTTCGAAGACCGCGTCGACCGCGAGGAACACCAGCAGTCCGACGGTCACCGCGAGCAGGAATCGGATGCCGCCCTTGCCGATTCGCCGCAGCACCGGAAGCAGCAGCATGCCGAGGACGACCGGGACGATGCCCACGTAGGTGCCGAGCAGCGCCATCACCGCGAACAGGTCGCGCCCGCCTGTGGGTGTTTCGACGGCGGCGCCGATCTCGTGTTCGATGACCAGCCCGGTGGAGGTCAGCATGGAGACCAGATACGGCTGACCTTCCTGCCACGGGTAGTCCAGGGTGAGCACGGTGCTGCGGCGCGGTCCGATCGGGTCTTCGCCGCCGCGGACATCGACGAAGGCGTCGTTGACGAACACCTGCGCCACTTGCACCGGGTCGGGGCCGGCATTGCGGACGGTGAGATCGATACGGCCCGGCGACATCCGAACCTGTTCGACCGCGATCTCCTCGACCGGCGGACCGATCCGCTCGGGCAGCGAACGCCCGCCCACGACGGCCAGCGTCGCCAGCGCCAGCCCGAGCAGCAGGACCACCGCGACGGTCGACGCCCACCCGCGCCACCCGGCCGCCCGGGCGCGGTTCTCCTCGGCCCGCGACGCGGGCAGTGCGGTGAGCGGCTCGCGTTCGGTCTCGATCGCGCGTTCGGTCTCGATATCGATGCGCTCGCTCATTCGGTCACCTCGAAGAATCCCATCCACCCCAGCTCGGCGAATTCGGACTTGTGCGCGTGGAACATGAACTTGCCCGGGTACGGGAACCGCAGTTCGCAGATGCCGCGCTGGCCTTGGCCCTGGACGATGGTGTCGGTGTATTCCGTGGGCTGCAGGCGGGTGCCGGTGGGGTAGTAGTCGAAGAAGTTGCCGTGGATGTGGAAGCTGTTGATCGGGTCGTACTCGAGCACGTTGACCAGGTAGATGCGCACCAGTTCGTTGCGTTTCACCCGCACCGGTTCGTGCATGTAATGAAACGGGATGCCGTTGACGGCGTAGAGCTGATTGCCTTCGGCGTCGAAGGTGGTGTTGTAGCCGTGCTGCACCATGACCAGTTCGTCGGCCGCCGGCCGCGGCTGCGGCGGGTCGACGATGAACGTTCCGTACATGCCGCGGGCGATGTGTTCCGCGAGCGGCCCGACATGGCAGTGATAGAGGTGCAGCCCGAAGGGCGTGGCATCGAATTCGTAGACAGTGGTCTGCCCGGGTTCGATGAGTCCCGCGCCGAGGCCGGGGGTGCCGTCCATCTCCGCGGGGTGGATGCCGTGGAAATGCATGGTGTGCGGGTGCTGGGAGCCGTTGGTGAAGGTGATGCGCAGCAGGTCGCCTTCGGTGCAGCGCAGGGTGGGGCCGGGGATGCGGCCGTCGAACACCCAGGCCGGGAACTTCACGCCGGGCGCGACCTCGAGTTCCTTGTCGGTGGAGGCGATCTCCCACTCCCGGACGGTGCGCCCGTCGCGGGCTTTGGAGACGGTGCCGTAGTCGAAGTCGCGCAGAATGTCGGTCGGGTTGAACCCGTTGGCGTGGTGGTCGACGGTCGAGCCGATGCGGAAGGTGGGCCCGGTGGCGCCGCCGCCGTGCGCGACCGCGCCGTGCATGCCGTGGCCACCGGTCTGTTCGGTGCGGGGTTGCGCCTCCGACAGACCCGCACGCGCCGCCACCGCCGCGCCACCGAGGCCGAGTAGCGCGCCGCCGCCCGCCAGAAAACCTCGCCGCGAAGCTCCCGTCATCAGGTCTCGCTGCACTGACACGCCTTCCCACAAAGTTTCGTACTACCTAAGTTAGATCTGTGGGAACACTAATACAACAGTGTGGGTAACCGTCCCGAGCGGTCGGTACGGTCGTCTAGCCCACCGCGGTGTCCAGCGCTTCGATCGGTTCGTGCACCGACCCATCCGGGAGGTCCGCGTAGAGCGTCTCGATCTCGGCGGCGTACTTCTCGGCGATCGGCTTGCGGCGCAGTTTCATCGTCAGGGTGATCTCGTCGCCGCCCGGTTCCCAGAAGACGGGCAGAATCGTGAACCGCTTGACCTGCTCGACCCGCGACAGCGTCGCGTTGCCCGCCGCCACGCCGCGCGCGATCGCCGCGATCACGCCGGGGTCGGCGGCCAGCGCCGCGGCCGAGGAATCCGGCAGTCCGTGCTGTGCGGCGTAAGGAGCCGCGGATTCGGCGTCGAGCACGACGAGCGCGGTGGTGAACGGCCGCCGGTCGCCGATCACGGCCAGCGATCCGACCAGCGGCGCGGCCGCCTTGATGGCGTTCTCGATATTGGCGGGGGACATGTTCTTGCCCGCCGAGTTGATGATCAATTCCTTCTTGCGATCGACCACCTTCAGGTAGCCGTCCTCGACGGTGATGATGTCGCCGGTGTGCAGCCAGCCCTCGGCGTCGAGCGCGTCGGCGGTCTTGTCCGGTTCCTTGCGGTAGCCGCGCATCACCAGCGGTCCGCGCACCAGGAATTCGCCGTCCTCGGCGACGGCGACCTCGAGTCCCGGCAGCAGTTTGCCGACGGTACCAAGGCGCGCCTGCTCCGGCGGGCTCACGCTGGCCACGCAGGTCAGCTCCGACATGCCCCACACCTCCGAGATCGGGATACCGAGCCCGAAGAAGAACCCGAGCGTCTCCGGCGGCACCGGCGCGGCGCCCGACATCGCCCACTTCACTTGATCCAGACCGAGTTTCGCGCGCAGCCTCGACAGCACCGCGGCATCGGCGCGCGCCCATTCCTCGGCGAGGGCGGGGTCGAGCGGCTCGTCCCGCAGCCGGGCCTCGGCCTTGCGGCGGGCCGTGGCGAGGGCCCATTGCAGTGCGGCTTTGGTGGTGGGATCGGACTCGTTCGCGACGGAGAATTCGATCGCCGCCTTGAACTTCTCCCACACCCGCGGCACCGCGCCCCAGATGGTGGGTCGGACATCGAGCAGCGCGGCGGGCAACTGGGCGCGATCGGGGACGGCGGTGATCTGCGTGCCGAACACTTCCTGCAGATACAGCGCGGTGAACCGGTCGGCCATGTGCGCGGTCGGCAGGTAGGAGGTCTGGCGGTCGCCGAATTCGACCGGCAGCACCGAGGCGAACGCGCGCGCCTCGAACAGCAGACTCTCGTGCGTGATCTCCACGCCCTTGGGGTTGCCGGTGGTGCCGGAGGTGTAGCAGAGGGTGACGATGTCGTCGGGACGCACGGCCCGCCAGGTCGCTTCGAAATCGAAATCGTCGGCGGCCGAGGCCATCAGCTCGGCGACGCCGAGTGTTCCTGCGGGCGCGCCGTCGACGCACACGATGGTCTCGATCGGGGCCCCGCAGCCGCGGACCCGCTCGACGTATTGCTCCTCGCAGATCGCGACCCGGTTGCCCGCATTGGTGAACACGTACTGCAACTGGTCCGGCGCGAGGGTGTTGTACACCGAGAACGAGGTGGCGCCGGTGTGTTGCGCGCCGACCTCGAGCGGATAGAACTCGACGCGGTTGCTCATCATCAGCGCCACGGTGTCGCCGCGGCCGACGCCGAGCGCGCTCAGCCCGGCCGCTACGGCCCGCACCTGGTCGGCGTATTCGCGCCACGTCAGGCTCTGTTCCCCGCCGATCGACCGGACGGCCACGGCGTCCGGATCGATCGCGGCGACACGCTGAAAAGCGGCACAGGAGGTATTCGGTTCGGTCATTTCAGTCTCACTCACGACGCCCGGCACTGTGCCTCGACGGTAGGTCGCGACGGCGGCGGCGCGCTGGCTTTCTCCGAATCCTGTTCTCGGACATGCACATACCGATGTCGTGGGAACCATCGCCACCGGTCGGTACGCTGGATGACATGACCGAGCGCAAGCCGCCGGATCTGACCTTCGAATCGTGGATCGACAAGCAGGTCCGCGAGGCGACCGAGCGCGGGGAATTCGACAATCTGCGCGGCGCGGGTCGCCCGATTCCCGGGGCGGGCACGTCGGTGGACGAGAACTGGTGGTTGCGCGGATACCTGCGGCGCGAGGGGGTGCGCGCCGACGGCATGCTGCCGGAATCGCTTGTACTGCGCCGCGATGTGGAGCGCATTCAGGAGACGGTGGCCGACCTGGATGCCGAGCGCCAGGTCCGCGCCGCGGTCGCCGAACTCAATGAGCGCGTGGTCCACTATCTGCGGGTGCCGACATCGCCGCACGTGCCGGTCGGTCCGGTGGACGCCGACGCGGTGGTCACTCGGTGGCGGGCCGACCGCACGCTCGCCTCGGGAACGCCCGCGCCTGTTGCGCCGCGACGCGTGCAGGAGACCGTGCCTGCGCCGACGCGCCGGTGGTGGCAGCGTTTCCGCCGCTGACGCCCGACGCCGAGACCGGCAGGCTCCGCGCACATCCCGCGCCCGCCGTGCGGAGCGGCGAACCATCCGAACAGCTTTCGAAGGTCTCCGGTCTCGCATCACATGACCGATACGTCCGATTTGTCGTATTCCCTTGTACTACTGGCCGTAGTAAGTAAGAATGGCCTTGTGACGCGGACGGCGACATTGCCATCCACCGTCATTCACCACTGAGGGAGGGCTTATGTCGGTCAACGGCGACCGCGTCCCGATCATCGTCTCCGTCGCAGCGGGGATCACGGTTCTCGCTGCCGCCGGGATATACGATCGGCTGCTGTTGGGTGTATTCATCTGCGCCGGAATTGTTTTGGGTTCGATCAACGCGTGGCTCACCCGCCTCGGTATGGCGGCGATCCTGGGTGAGCACGCCTCCGGCGCGGGCGGCTCGGCGGCCCTGGCCGGGTTGCGACTGTTCGGCGTCACAGCGCTCGCGCTGGTCGTGGGTGTCCTGACACGACCGGACGGGCTGGGCATTCTCTACGGGCTGGTGGCATTTCAGATCGGCGCCTCGCTCTGGGCGGCCGCGCCGGGGCTGCGGAGTGCCCGATGACGAAAGTCGAAGTGGGACACCATGAAACCGCGCACCTGTTCGGTATGGACTTTCATGTCGACACGATCCTCGCCACCGTGGTCGCGGCCGCGATCGTGCTGGCGCTGGCGTTCCTTCTGCGCATCAGGCTGACGTCCGGGGTCCCCGGCGGCGTGCAGTTGTTCTTCGAAACCGTCACGGTGCAGATGCGCGCCCAAGTGGAAAGCGCTGTCGGACTTCGGATCGCACCGTTCGTCCTGCCACTGGCGGTGACGCTGTTCGTCTTCGTGCTGCTGTCGAACTGGCTGTCGGTTCTTCCGGTGCAGTACGGCGCCGGTGAGCTGATCAAACCGCCCGCGGCCGACGTCAATTTCACCTACGCGCTCGCCCTGTTCGTCTTCGTCTGCTATCAAGCCGCGGGCATAGCGCGCCGCGGCCCGATCGGACATGTCGAACAGGTGTTGAAGGGCCATATGGGTTGGGGCCCCATGGTTGTCATCAACGTCATCGAAGAGGTCGCCAAACCGCTGTCGCTGGCGCTGCGGTTGTTCGGCAACATGTTCGCGGGCGGAGTGATGATCTCGGTGATCGCACTCCTGCCCGCATGGCTCAGCTGGGGCCCGAACGCCGCGTGGAAACTGTTCGACCTGTTCGTCGGACTCATCCAGGCCTTCATTTTCGCCCTCCTGACCGTCCTCTACTTCGGCCAGGCCACCGAGGCACACGAAAACCACTGAGCGGCAACCTCGCACGCTTCGCGGACAGCAACGCTGCTGTTCACTCGGGGAAAGGAATGAACACATGGCACAGGTAACCCATGAGACGATCGTCCAGGCGGCGGCATTGGTCGCCGGTGGGCTGATGATGGTCGGCGGCGCTATCGGCGCAGGCTACGGCAACGGCATGGCGGGATCGGCCCTGATCAACGGCATATCCCGGCAGCCGGAGGCCGAAGGCAAACTGCGCGGCAACTACCTGATGGCGGTCAGCCTCGTCGACGCCGTGTACTTCATCAACCTGACATTCATGGCGCTGTTCGCCTTCGCGGCACCGGGCAAGTAGTGCCATGGCCACCGAAACCCTTGCGAGCCAGAACTTTCTGATTCCCAACGGCACATTCTTCGTCGAGCTGGCGATCTTCCTGTTCGTGTTCGCCGTCATCTGGTTGTTCGTGGTGCCGCCGATCCGCGATGTCCTCGAACAACGGCAAGCCCGCGTCACCGACGCCGCCGACCACCGGCAACGGGCACGGGAATTGTTCGCCGCGGCCGCGGACGGGTACAGGTCCTCGCTCGCACAAGCCCACACCGGCTCGGCGCGGCTACGCGAACAGGCCAGGAACGAAGGCCGGGCGGTCCTGATCGCGGCGCGCGACCGGGCGCAAGACCAGACCGACGAGATGGTGGTGGCGGCCACCACACAACTGCGAGACCAGGCCGCTGCGGCGGCGACACAGTTCGACGCGCATCTCGATCCACTGGCGCACGACCTGGCGGATCGGGTGATCGGAGGTGGACAACGATGAACAACAGCGACGGCATCTACGACATCACTTGGGACTGGCCCGTATTCGTCAGTCAGCTGTTCGGCTTCGCCGTCATCGTCGGCGCACTGTCGAAATGGGTTGCGCCGCGAGTACGCACGGTCATGCGGAAAGCACAGCATTCGATTCACGAACAAATGGAGGAAAGCACGGACGCCGCAGCAGAATTGGCGGCCGCCGAACGAGCCTTCGCCGAGGCCGCCGCTGCCGCTCACGCCGAGGCCGCACGCATCGGCCGGGAGGCGCGTGACGACGCCGACCGGATCGTCGCCGCACTGCGCGACACCGCCGCGGCCGAAGTCGAACGCGTGCGACGGCAAGGCCTCGCCCACATCGCCCAGGTCCATCGGCAACTGGAGGAAGAACTCACACACGAACTCACCACCGGAGTGATCGACCGCGCCGAGTCCATAGCGCGCGACCGCCTCCGATCACACCGAGCCAGATCGGAAAGTATCGACCACTTCCTCGACGAATTGGCGATACAGGCCCGGCTCGCGGAAGAACTCACTCGCCTGCCGTAATCCGTTCACTCCCATCACATCTCACGGCGCCCAGGTCGGTTCACGATCTGGGCGCACTCGATGTTCCGGCAGGGTCGCGCCGTGGCCCGATCTGCCTCAGCCGGCGAAGTTCGGCTGGTTCAGCGGCAGCAGTTGGGATCGAGGACGACGCACAGTGCGGCCAAGGCGTCGCGACGGGCGCGGTGGATGGTGTTCATGCCGCGGCGTTCGGATTCCACCAGACCGGCGGTGCGCAGCTGGGTCAGGTGATGACTGGCGGTCGATTCGGCGACGCCGACCGCGGCGGCCAGATCGCCACTGTTCTCCTGTCCATCGGGGCTGGTCAGCAACAGCGACAGCAGTCGGACCCGGACCGGGTCGGCGATGGCCTTCAGGCGCAGCGCCACCTCCAGCGCGGCGTCGTCGTCGAGCGGTGCTGCGGCGACGGGTGTGCAGCAGACCGGGGCGGACATGTCGATCACGGGCAGAGCCTTGGGCATACGACCAACCTTACCCACTTCATTGACATATGTCGAAAAAGTCGGCAGACTCGACACCGTCAGTTCTTCGATATATGTCTCACAACTGGAGGTCCATGATGTCCCGCGTTCAACTCGCACTCAATGTCGATGACATCGATGCCGCCGTAGCGTTCTACTCGACCCTGTTCGCCGCCGAGCCCGCCAAGCGCAAGCCCGGTTATGCCAACTTCGCCATCGCCGACCCGCCGCTGAAGCTGGTGCTGATCGAAAACCGTGGCGCCGGAGGGAGTGTCAACCACCTCGGTGTCGAGGTGGAGACCTCGGCGCAAGTGCACTCCGAGATCGCACGCCTGTCGGCGGCGGGCCTGTTCACCGAGGAGCAGATCGCGACCACGTGTTGTTTCGCCACCCAGGACAAGGTGTGGGTCGGCGGACCCGACGCCGAACGCTGGGAGGTCTACACCGTGCTCGCCGACAGTGACACCTTCGGCGCCGCGCCCGAGTTCGCGGACGACGACGCTGAGGCTGTGCAGGCATGCTGCACCAGCACCGCGCCGGCCGGACAGGCCTGCTGCACGCCGCAGGCCAAAGAGGAGGCCATCGCCGGCGGCGCCACCTGTTGCCGCTGAGCACCCCCGGGTCGTTGTTCACCGGGTGTTCGTTTGCGCTCGATTTAGACAACCATCAATATCGATGGGTGTCTAAACAGTCGTTGCCGTTGATCGGGGTGACCTCCGCGTGCGAGGTCGCCCCGCTGGTACGTGAACCGTTGTCCGCCGATTCCGCCGCTGAGCTGGCCGGGGTGTTCAAGGCGCTGTCGGATCCCGTGCGGTTGCGCCTGTTGAGCCTGGTCGCCAGCCGGGTCGGCGCGCAGGCCTGCGTGTGCCAGCTCTCCGAAGCATTCGACCTGACCCAGCCCACGATCTCCCACCACCTGAAAGTGCTGCGCGAGGCCGGGCTGCTGTCGAGCGAGCGGCGCGGGTCATGGGTGTATTACCGGCTCGAACCCGCGGTGCTGGCGCAGCTGTCGCAGCTCCTGCACACCACGGTGCCCGCGGCGGTTGCCCCGTGAGCGAGCTGTCGCGCGGTTGCTGGCAGTGTTCGTCGGGACCGCCCTGCTCGTCGCGGTTGTCGTCGGCTCCGGTATCGCCGCGGAGCAGCTATCGCCGCGCGATGTCGGGCTGCAACTGCTGGCGAACTCCACCGCCACGGTGTTCGGGCTCGGCGTGCTCATCCTGGTGTTCGGGCCGATCTCGGGCGCGCATTTCAACCCGGTCGTATCCTTCGCCGACTGGCTGACCGGACGCCGCGACGGCATCGGTCTGACGCTGCGCGATGCCACCGCCTACGCCCTCGCCCAGACTCTCGGCGCTATCGCCGGTGCGATCCTGGCGAACGTGATGTTCGACCTGGCCGCCGCGCAGGTGTCGACTCACCACCGCATCACCGCCGGCCATCTCGTCGGGGAAGTGGTCGCCACCGCCGGGCTGATCGCGGTGATCTTCGCATTGGCTCGCAGCGGCCGCGCCGCGATGTCGGCGGCCACCGTCGCCGCCTGGATCGGCGCCGCCTACTGGTTCACCAGCTCCACCAGTTTCGCCAACCCCGCGGTCACGATCGGTCGCGCCTTCACCGACACCTTCGCGGGTATCGCCCCCGCGTCGGTGCCCGGATTCATCGCCGCCCAGATCGCGGGTGCACTGCTCGGGCTCGGACTGATTGCACTGATCTACCCGCGCTCGGTGGCCGCCGACAGCGCTGTGGTCGCCCACCCCGCCGATCACATCGCCTGAGCCGGCCCCTCGCGACTCGACCGGCGACTCCTCCTTCGACCCGAAAGACCCACTCTCGCCATGACTTCCAGACCCAGCGTGCTTTTCGTCTGCGTCCACAACGCCGGACGTTCCCAAATGGCGCAAGGCTTCCTCACCCACCTCGCCGGAGATGCCATCGAAGTCCGCTCCGCGGGCAGCGCCCCTGGCGACTCCCTCAACCCGGCCGCCGTCGAAGCGATGGCCGAACTCGGCATCGACATCACCGACCAGACGCCGAAAATCCTCACCCCCGACGCGGTGGAGACCTCCACCATCGTGATCACCATGGGCTGCGGCGACACCTGCCCATACTTCCCCGGCGTCGACTACCGCGACTGGAAACTCGACGACCCCGCAGGCAAGGGCGTGGACGCAGTGCGCCCGATCCGCGACGAGATCCGCACCCGCATCGAAGCCCTGATCGCCGAACTGCTGCCCGATCGGTAGCCGTGGAACACCCGATGTGATCCCCGAAGTCTCCGTGCTCTAAGATCGAGTTCCCTTGCGAACGTTGTTATTCACGCATCCGCTTGCAGCCACTGAGCCATAGCGTAAAAGCCTTCTCGTGCGTTTCGGTCGTCGGAGAAGTGGTGAGTCGCGATCGGTTCGCGCTGCGCTGCAGCGATGGAATTTCGTTGTGCCGCAATGCCGACGGGGTGATCTGATGTCGGAATGGCAGGTATGAGGATCACGGTGTGCCTCCCCTCGTGCGAAGTCGCGCGGATGGAAGCCGCAGTCGCGGAAGCGATGGCACCATTCGAGCTCGACTACACCCGAGACGAGGCTCTCGATATTTGGGATGCTTGGCGGATCACCGAAGGCACCGATACCAGCGGGTTGCCGTTGTGCTTGGCTTCGAACGCGACAACAGGCTCCTTCATCAGTCCGCAACAGTCCACCATCCGGGGGGCCCGACGACATGGAGACAATTCCCAACGAATTCGGCTGGTGCGCAGGCGGTCCCCGTGTACTTCTCGACCTACTGACGTCGCGGGAATATCGACAACAGACACAGACCTCGGCGGACGCCATCTGGCAGCGGTGGCATGAACTTGCTAAAGAGTTGCCCGCCGCCCGGCCCTGAGACTTCTTCTACGAGAGTCACATTGTCGATCTGGACGCAGAATCATCCGAGAGATGCGATCGGGCATCGGCGGGCTACTCCGCCCAGCCCCTTGTTCGCGCCTTCGAAAACTACCTGGACAGGTTTCCCGCCACGCGCGCGGTGGATCTGCCCTGGGGTTGGTTCGATCCGGTCGACAGAATCGGGCCTGTCACCCGGGAATAATTCGTCGCTCGAGCCGTGGAACACGCTCTCCCACAACGCAATATCCTCACACTGGAGGGTTGGTGGTACGAGGACGGCCGGTCAGGGATCCACGGCACCTGCGACAGCTCCACCGATTGCCCACATGAGCCGGACCTGGCCGCGGGCTACGACCACATTGCCGACTATTTGGCGGCCCTGCCGGACGATACGCTGCTGGTCAACCTGCGCTGCCACGTCTGAGCAGCACTGTCTCGGCTCGGGGCTGCATCTACTCGAATGATTCCCGTTTGATCTCGGCGGGCGTCTTGTCGGTGCGGAGTCCCCGCCAGCTGGGATGACGCAGGCCCTCGGGCGTGGCCTCGCGATATTCGATATCGGCGACCAAGTCGGGCTCGACCCAGTGCGCCGCCATGGCCAGCGCGCGCGGCGGCGGCACATCGAAAGGCGTTTCGGGGCGGGCAATTTCGTCGAGGCGGGCGCGTAGGCTGCGCCGTTCGGCAAGCGTCCACCCGGTGCCGACGCTGCCGATAGGCACCAGCCGCCCGGCCGAATCATGTGCTCCCAGTAGTAAAGACCCGAATGTCTTGGCGAAGGGACCATTTCCCGGCAGCCACCCGGCGATGACGGCTTCGGTGGTTTTCCGGAACGGCATTTTGATCCAGTTACGCGTTCGCTCACCCGGTTGATACGTGGAGTCGAGGCGTTTGGCGACCAGACCCTCGAGCCCGTTCTCCGCCGCGGCCGCGGACAGCGCCTCGGGATCGATGTCGGTCCAATAGGGCGACACCTGGATCGGGGGGCGGGTGAGGTCGAGCTGCGCCAGCAGGTCCCGCCGCTGCAGATACGGCACGCCGGTGGTGGCATTTCCGTCAAGGGCGAGCAGATCGAAGATCATGTACAGCACCGGAACGTCTCGGATCAGCTGCGCGGAGGGCGCCCGCACGTGCATGCGCCGCTGGAGCCGGGAGAACGACGGTGCGCCGTGCGCCCCCTCGGGCGCGACGATCTCCCCGTCGAGGGTGACCGAGTGATCGCCGGACGCCGCGACGACAGCGGCGGCGATTTCGGGAAACGAGCCGGTGACCTGTTTGCGGTTGCGACTGTAGAGCTGGCAGGTCCCTTCGGCGGCTGCGGCGACGGCGCGCATGCCGTCCCATTTCATCTCGAAAGCCCAACCGTCCGGGTTCTCGGGCGGTCGTCCGGAGCGAGCCAGCATCGGCGACGGCGCGGACACCACTGACACAGCATATCTTCAGCTTCACCGCACATTGCAAGCCCATGCGCAATCTACCTGCATTAATTAGTGAATAGCATGGCGCATTTGCCTGCGTGGATATTGTTCAGCAAATAGCGAGTAGGCGGTCGACGAGAGCCGACCCATCTGCCACGGCACCGCGGTCCAGCACATCCAGGCTGGCCCCGCTGGAACAACACCGCAGTCGGTATTCGGCGTTCTGGTGTCGGAGGCCGCATCTACGATGCCGTTGACACTCAGACCCCAAATCCGTTGGGGCCGTGCCGCCAAGACCTGGAGAACGATATGCAGCTTTCGGATACCGCACGCGTGCCGGAGACGGACAACCGGCAAGCATGGCTCGGCCACGTGGATCCGATGACTGCAGCGGGCGACTCGATTCGGGTCCGCGGCTGATGCTCGAGGCGACGATCTCCCGCATCCTGACCGTGCTGTCCGAGATCGCCGAGCGCGAGGGGGACGAGCCGGAACCAGGGCCGCGCTCGCCCGCGTCGGCGTCCGCCGTTGCCGAGGCCCGGCAGGCGCGGGGCGATGGCTTCTCGCCGGAGTATCTGGACTTCTTGCGCCTGCACGACGGCTGGCCGGAATTCCCTTGGGGCATCACGCTCTTCGGCACGAGCGAGCTGACCGATGACGAGACCTACCCGTATTACGAGGAGTCGCTGGAGGACTGCGAGGCGCCCGAGAAGCTGACGGACGCCCTGATCGTGGGCGCCTCCGGCAACGATCCTTCCCTGGTGCTGCTGCTCGACACCGGCGAGGTGGTCGACTTTCTGTACGAGGAGCGGGCACGGTTTCCCGGCTTCGGGGCTTTCCTGGCCGACAGGCTCAGCGCTGTGGAGTCCTATCTGGAGCAGCTGTTGCAGCATGAGGAGGCCGCACGCACCGACTGGACCCCGGCACATCGCGCCGCCAAGGAGGCGCGGCTTCTCGACGAACTGCGCTGTGCCGCAACCGTCCGGCCTCGCGCGGCGGTCCCGGTTGCCACGGCGCCGCAGGCGCACGACCCGATGCCGGCGGCCGTCGTGCCCGGCGACCTGAGGGTGGGCAAGAAGAAACCCGAGGCGTCGGTGATGCTCGGTCTGGTGCTCTATCTCGGCTCCTATCCCTCGCCGGACGAGGTGGTCGGCTGCTTCCGGGCCTTCCGCCGTCAATTCCCCGTCGACGGCACTATGGCGTGGGCCGTGCCGAACGCGTTCGGCGGCTTTCCCGAGGACGCCGAACACCCCGACGACGAGTCGTGGGCCCCGCAGATGCGCGTCGATGTCGGCGGTCACTTCGGCATCCGAGTCTCCGTGCGGGCCGAGGCCACTGCTGAGCGCTCCTACACCCTCAACGTCCGCGGCATCCCTCCCACCGACGA
This sequence comes from Nocardia lijiangensis NBRC 108240, assembly GCF_001613045.1. Classification (GTDB taxonomy): domain Bacteria; phylum Actinomycetota; class Actinomycetes; order Mycobacteriales; family Mycobacteriaceae; genus Nocardia; species Nocardia lijiangensis. The sequence continues at coordinate 34,831 of NZ_BDBP01000009.1, forward strand.
TGCCCGCCCGCGGGCCGCGTTCTGCGAGGTCATCGTTCCCGCCGACGAGGACCCGGAGAGGCTCGCACGGCTGGCGGCCGAGTTGACCGAGCTGCTGCCGGTACGGTCGGGCCACGGCGGATACAGCGCCTACGTCTGGGACCGCGACGCCGCCGAGGACCCGTACCAGCGCGTCTTCTCCTGGTGCCGTCGCTTCTTCGCCCTCGACGTCGGACAGGTCGACGGCTGGCTCGAAGCGGCGACCGAGCATGTGGTCGGCGCCGGCTGGCTGACCATCCTCGGCCCTGCATTCGTCACGCACCTCGCCGGCCCCGCACTGCCTGCCTTCACCACCCCCGGCATCACCGTGACACGCTCACAGGGCGGCGGGGTCGTAATCCGGGCGGGCGAGCGCCCCTGCCTCGGCGATGTGCACCGCGGCGAGTTCCCCGTCGCCCTGGCCGAGGTCGACCGGTACCTGCTGCCGCTCAAGACCGGCGGCTGGCATCACACGTCGACTTGGTGGGCCACGCCGGGCCAGGCCTGGCAGCTGACCTACGACGAACTTCCTGGCGGTTTCGCCGACCACCGCGCCACATCGGCCTGGCTGACCCGCCTCATCGACCCGCAACGCTTCCTCGGCCCCACCGCCCGCGAGCAGGGCGAGGAACTTCTCGACCAGCTCAGCCGCCGACACGGGGGCGACTGGGCCGACCAATGGCGCACTGATCCCGACGACTTCACCTGGCTGCTCGGTCTGCTCACCAACGCCGCCCATCCCGCGGCCGGCCCGGAGAGCGTCACCGCCCTGGAGTTCGTCATCGCCTTCCCCGACGACGCGCCTGGCCAGGCGTACAGCCGACTGATCTACGCCTACCTGCTGCGCGACCATCTCGACCGTGCCGAGGCTCTGCTGCCTGCCGCACTCGAACACGCCCCGCGCGCCCCGGACATCTTCCACAACGCCGCGTGTGTCGCGGCCCGCACCGGCGACCACGAGCGCGCACTGGAATTCGTACGCGCCGCGAAGCAGCACGGCTACACCGACTTCGCCTCGATGCTCGAGGACGAGGACCTGCGGGGTCTGCACGACAACCCCGCCTTCGTCGCGCTCTTCACCAGCGAGCCGGGCCCCAGGTCCGACGAGGAAGAACAGGCCACATAAAACTTGTCGGGTCCGAACGCTCGGGCAGGCTGCGCGAGAAGGAGAATCAGTGCGCAAGGTCTATGTCGTCACGCATCCGGAGGCGACCCATCATGTCGACCGCGTCGTGGGCGGATGGTTCGACTCCCGGCTGACCGCGGCAGGCACGCGCGCCGCGGCCGCCATCGCCGAGTCGTTGCGTGCGCGTATTCCCGGGGACACCGACGTGCAGGTGTACTCGTCGGATCTGCTGCGCACAGCGCAAACGGCCGAAGCGGTCGGCGAAGCGCTGCGCGTGGCGCCGATCTTCGACGCGAGACTGCGCGAGAAGTCCTACGGCGAGGCGGGCGGACGGCCGCAGGAGTGGCTGGACCGGCGCTTCGTCCCGCCGCCCGCCGTCGGCGAACGCCTGAGACACGACGAGGGCATTACGGGCGCGGAGACCAAAATGGCTCTGGCGCAACGCATCTACGCCGCGATGCGAGAGATCCTGGACAGCCCCTGCGAACACCAGGTGATCGTGACGCACGGCTTCGCCATGACCTTCGTGGTGGCGGCGTGGATCGGGATGCCGATCGAGTCGGCGGACTACGTCGCCTTCCGCGCCCCGTCCGGCAGTATCACGGTGCTCACCGAGGACGATTTCTTCCACAACCGTGAGGTCTCGATCCTCGGTGACGCGCGACATCTCGAGGCCGTGCCCGCTACGTGACCCGCGGCGCCGCGCACCCGCAATGACGAATCGCACTCCAGCAAACGCGTCCCGCCGTCGATACGCACGGCGTACATTTCGATCATGGAGACGGTCCAGCTCGGCGCACCGGACGGCCCCCTGCCCGCGCTGGCGGCCAGACCTGCGGGAACGGGCCCGTGGCCGGGCGTTGTCGTGGTGCACGACGTGCTCGGGCTCGGCCCGGATCTCGAAACGCACGTGGCGAGGGTCGCCGAGCACGGTTACCTGGCGGTTGCTCCCGATCTGTTCTCGCGCGGCCGCGTGCGTTGTATGCGCGCGGTGATGCGTGCGCTGTGGTTCACCGGAGGCAAGTCCGACGCCGACGCGGTCCCGGTACGCGACATCCTCGCCGCACGCGACCACCTGGTGTCGGATCCGGCGTGCACCGGCCGCACCGCCGTGATCGGTTTCTGCATGGGCGGTGGTTTCGCATTGCTGACCGCGCCCCGCGGCTTCGACGCGGCGGCCCCGTTCTATCCGGGCCTCTACGGCGACTACCGCACCTTGCTCGACGGCATCTGCCCGGTGGTGGCCAGCTACGCCCGCCTCGACCCATCACTGGCCGGTGCGCCCGCCAAGTTGGAACGCACGCTCACCGAATTCGGTGTCGCCCACGACATCAAGACCTATCCGGGCGTCACCCACGGCTTCGCCAACACCTTCCCCGGCGACCGGCTGCTGCGCGTCACCGGCCTCGGCCACGACGCCGACGCCTCCGAGGACGCCTGGCGCCGGATCTTTACGTTCTTCGAGACCCACCTCGCGCCACCGCGTTGACCGACCGGCTCGATCACTCACCGAGAGCCTGCCATGGCGCCGCGATCAGCGCGGCAGAGGAACCCCCAGCAGCCCGTGCGCGCCGTACCAGACGGGGCCGACGTTGAGCCGCTCCGGGTAGCGCGCGACCATGTCGTCGAAGAACTGCTGCGGGGTGGGTTTCTCCGCGAGGAGCCGTTGCGCGTCGCGCAGGTATCGGCGGGTCTGGTCGATGATGCTCGGATCGTCGGGCAAGTCGCGGTTCTTGTGCCCGGCCACCACCGCGCGGGGTTCGAGTGACTCGACGATATCGAGTGCGGCAAGCCATGATTCGAATCCGCCGTCACCCGTTTCCAGCAGCATCTGGTGTACTCCGTTGTAGACCACGTCACCTCCAACGATCAGGCCGATAGCGGGAACGTGAAGGACGGTGGTGTCGTCGGTGTCGGTGTGGCCGACTTCGACGGCGGTGATCCGCCGGCCTTCCAGCTCGAATCCCTCGGCCGGGATGGGCTGGTAGACGAGTGGGGTGTCCGGAATCAGGCCGGGAAAGTCGGAATCCCAGAAGAACTCCCGGAACTCGACATTCTTGCGCATCATCTCGATGGTGCCCTCGGTGGCGTACGGGATCGCGCCGGGGAACCGTTCGAGCAGCTCGCCGGTGCCGAACCAGTGGTCACCGTGCCCATGGGTTGCGTAGATGTGGGTCAGCTGTTTTCCGAAGCTCGCCACCCAGTCGCCGACCTGCTGGGTCTGCTCGCGGGTGAACGGCGGATCGACCAGTACGGCCGCGTTGTCGCCGATGATCAGCGTCGAGGCCAATGGGGACGACACTATGGGACCGCCGTCGGGCAGCCGTTCCGGCCGGTTGCGGGGGACCCCGTCGCTCACCATTACTTCGTAGCGCATTTCGGTCATGATTTCCGTGCTCCTTTCAGCGCAGCTCGCGAGGCTGCTGTGTCGAAGTCACCGCAGGTTCGGTCCTGTCAGGAACTGTT
>NZ_BDBP01000010.1 GCF_001613045.1 Nocardia lijiangensis NBRC 108240
GCACTGAGCGCATCGCTCTGGCCAGTCCAACGTTGTCGAGGCGATCGATGGAATCGGCGAGCTGAGCGGCGAATTGGGGGTCGTGCTGGCGGGTGTACTCGCCCAGCAACTGGGCCACCACCGACTTGCCTGGGCGGCTTGGAATTCCGATCCGCACGAGCAGCGACAGCACACGATCGCGCTGACGTTCGAGCGGGGACATGCGGCGCGCGCTGGAATTCGACAGAACCAGCGCGATGACACGCTCGGGTGCGGCGAGCGCGACCCGCAATGCGACGAAGCCGCCCCAGGACAGCCCGAGGATGGCGGCGCGGTCGATGCTGGCTGCGTCCAGTGCCTGCACCGCCGCGTCGGCGCATTCCTCCATGGTGAACAGCCGTGGGGGCGAGGGGCTTTCGCCGGTACCGTAGGGATCGACCAGCAGGGTTCGCCACCCGAGCTTGTGCAGGACGGCGAGTTGCGCTCCCCAGCCGGTCTGACCGTCGGTGAACAAACTCGGCCACAGCAATGCTGCTGGTCCGTGTTCCGGCCCGGCGTAGTGAACATGAAGCCCGCCGATTGCGGTGGGCACCATAAGACCGCGGGCGCGCGACGGTGTCATAGGTAACGCTCGAACCAGTCGAGAGCGGCACGGCTGCCGGGCTGGTAGCCGTCGAAATAGATGCCATAGTGGGTGATGTCGGGGATGACCTGGTATTCGACGACAGTCCCTGCGGCCCTGAGGATCTCGGCGGCACGGTGCCCGTTGTCGGGAGTGGGGAACAACTCCTCCCGGCCGGCATCGATGATCAAGGTCGGCATCTGCAACCGCTCGACTTGGGTGAGTGGATCGAAGTGTGCCATGGTGGCCAGGTGCGGGGTTCCCTCCGGAGTCGGGAATCGGTCTATGCCCTGCGGGATGGCGTCGGCTTTGCCGCGAGCGGCGTCGATCGCATGCCTGCGGGCGAGTTCGGCGACCGGTCCCTGCCCTAGCGAGATGGCAGGCACCTGGACAACTAGGGTCTTGACGCGGTGGTCGTGTGCGGCGGTGTAGACGGCAACGCCGCCGCCGTAGCTGGTTCCCCAGATTCCGATACGCGCGGTGTCGACGTTGGGCTCACCTTCGATGTAGTCCAGGGCGGCATGAAGATTCGCGGTCCACGCGAACGGGTCGACCAGATCCCGGAGGAACCGCACTCGGGTGAGTGCCTCGTTGTTGTCGTCACGCTCGGGGGCGGCGCCGACCAGTTGCAGCGGTGATCCAGAGCCGAACCAGCTGCTCTGGGTGAAGGTGAGAGCGATCATGCCCGCGGAGGCGAACAACGCGGCATAGCGTTCGGCGGTGTGCTTGCTGCCCGCCCAGCCGTGACACAGCACCACCGCGGGCAGCGCGGCACCGGGATCGATCGTCGCCGGGCGGTACACGTCCGCGTCGAGCGGGATGCCGTTACTCCAGATCGTGGTCGTTTCCCGGAGGACGCCCTCGGGCATGACCAGCGGCGGATACGTCTGCTCAGCCATGATCGACCACCTCGGTCGACGATTCCCAGGACCAGATCTCCTCGAGCTCGTCCTTGGCGGTGTCGAGGGCTTGGACAGCGATCACCCGCCATCCGGCGATGGACTTGGCGACTTGGAAATGGACAGCCCAGCGCTGGATTTCGCTCTCGTCCGCGCGACGACGGGACCAGATCACCTCGATCGCGGCGCCGAGCGCGTTGTAGACGGTGACGCGGCGATCGGGCACCACGGTGTGGCTGTAGCCCGATTCGCGCAGCGGCGCGAGGTTGAGCTGCAGAAATGCGAGGACGCTTGCGTGATCGAGGCACCAGAACGACTGGTCGGATGCGGTGACGTGCATCGGTGTTCCCCAATACTCGAGGATGAATTCCGGTCCTTCCGAAGAGGTTCCGGAGGCGACACCGACCCACCGCGGTAGATAGTCCTCGAAAAACCAACTCGTCACTTCGGCACGTGTCGCCGAAATCTGGTCGATGGGCATGACAGGGTCCTTCCACACGGTCGGCGAACGACCGATCAGCTCGATATCCGGGGAACTTTTCGAAGCGTCGAGCACAGTCGCGGAGTCACCTCATGTTCGCGGCGTGCTCCGCACTGGCCGCGCAATAACGGAACCAGCAAGTTCCTTTATAGTATAGGAACTCATGAGTTCCATTTGTCAATGGTTGGTTGGCCGAAGACAGGAGGGTGTGCGATGGTCGTGAGCGTGACAGCAGGAAGGAGTGCGTCGTCGGAGCAGTCCCCGCCGCGAGCAGTGAGTCCCGGCCGCCCTCCGGCGTCCACGCTGGCCGCGCGCTGGCGTCACATCATCGCGGTCGCGGCGGAGGAGTTCGTGACCCACGGCTACGCCGAGGCGAACATCGCTCGCATCGCGCGCGAGGCGGGGGTATCGAAGAAGACGATCTACGCCCGTTATCCGAGCAAGGACGAGTTGCTCATCGCGGCGGCAGGCGATCTGGCCGCACGCTCACACGAGGCGATCACCGCCGCGATGGCCACGTCCGGCGGCGACCCCGAGCGCGCGCTGACTGCCTTCGGGACACAAATCGCTCGCGGCTGGACATCTCCCGCGGAGGTCGGGCTCTATCGGTTGATCGTCGCCGAGGCGATCCGCTTTCCGCAATTGGCGGCCGTCTACCGCGATGTCATGGAACGCTTCGGCGCCACTCTGGCCTCGTACCTGCGCGAACAGTGCGCGCTGGGCAATCTGAGCATTCCCGATCCCGAGGCAGCCGCCCGCCAGTTCGGGATGTTGGCCTACGGCGGAGTCCGCGAGAAGGTCCTGCTCGGGGAAACCGTCACCGATGAAGAGATCGGCGCGGTGGTGCAGCGGGCAGTTCAGGTGTTCCTCGTCGGCTACTCGTCTTCACGCCGCTGCGACTCCTCGACGGCGAGGTCGTCGATCGACTGAACTTGCGAATCAGCTGACTTCACCCGCCGATGATCGTCGGAGCGGAAGGCGCCCACACGGTCGGTAGCCGAGTGCGGCCTCCACGACGGTGGATCTCGCCGACGACCCTGAGTGAACACATCGGCGACCAGGCGTCCCGAGGGAGGCCTGGTCGCCGAATGTGTCCGGTACTCGCTTGTCCTACGGCGCGGTGAGCGCGGCGACGGCCGGTGCGAACATGGTGTTCTTGATCGCCCCGAGCGTGCCGGAGTCTTTGCCGCCCAACGGGATCAGTATTTCCAGAGCGCCCGCGAGTACTCGATCTTCGGCGGTCGCGACGTCGACGATGTCGGCCTCGGCGGCAGCCTCGCCGCCGTAGCGGCGGCCGGTGGTCATCGAGGCGACCGCGGCCTTCGGGGTCAGCTTGGCCTGGATGAGGGCGGCCATGCCGGGGGTGAAGGGGATGCGGATATCGACTTCGGGGAAGCAGAAGTACCCGCGGTCGGCGCGCATCACGCGGTAGTCGTGGGCGATGGCGAGCATGGCGCCCGCGCCGAACGCGTGTCCGGGCAGCGCGGCCGCGGTCGGCACGGGCAGGGTGAGCACCCGCGCGAGCAGGGCCTGCACGCGGGCGACGTACCACTGGCCGCGGTCGGTGTTGGCGCCGAGCCAGTCCAGGTCGAGGCCGTTGGAGTAGAACTTGCCGCTCGCGGTGGTGATCAGCCCCTGCGCGCCCTCGGCGAGCGCGGTGTCCAGGTGGGCGTCGACTTCGTCGAGGAAGTCGGGGGAGAAGCGGTTCTCGTCGCCGCCGAGGTCGAGGACGGCGATCTTGTCGTGGTATTCCAGGGTGGGCATAGCGGTTTCCTCGTGTCGGGGACGGTCGGGGTCGGGAGTCAGTCGGGGGGACCGACCGCGAGCACGGCGCGGACGGCGGCCCGAAGTTGTTCGCGGGCAAGGGGTTCGGATATCCGGTCGCGGCGAATCAGGATGGCGGTCGGCAAGTCGACGAGGCAGGTGGTGAGCACTTCGATCGCGCGCCGGTCGCGGCGGCCCCAGTGCCGCTGCGCGAGCCGCGCCATGAGGTCGATCAGCGCCCGCTCGGCGGTGCGCACCTCGGCGGCGACTTCGTCGGGCAGGTCCTCCCCGAGCAGTTGCTCGCGCGAGACGGTGAGCAGCAGCCGGGAGGAGTCGGGGAAGCGTTCGGAGAACACGCTCGGCGCCTCGGCGGCGGCCACGATCGCCTCGGTGGCGTCCTCGCCCGCACCGTCTTCGGAGTTCGATCGCGCGTCGACCAACTCGTTCTGCACCGCAACGAATCGCCGCGCCGCACGCAACCAGGCACGCCCCAGCACCCCGGACCGCGACCCGAAGGTGTGATACAGCGCGCCGTTCGACATCCCGGTGGCCGTGGCGACGGCGCGGATGGTGACCGTGGCGGGACCGCCGCGAACCGCCAGCGACTCCGCGGCGTCGAGCACGGCGTCGGGGTCGTGGGTGCGGGGGCGTGGCATGCCGTCGACTATAACAGAGCAAATGCTCTGTAATGCAAGCGTACGTTCATGCAAGCGGGTTCCACACGCGCACTACATATTTCGTGAGGTAACAGCTACTTCGAGTCGTCCAACGGATTCGGTTGTGCTCGCACGCGCGCCCGAACCGATGCGGTACTGTTCGGGCCCTCCCCCTTGCCCGCACGAGCAGAACGGCATCCGCAATGTCACGAGTGGTCACCAAGGAGCAGTACTTCGACAGCGCGTTGGAGGTGCTGGCAGAGCTCGGGTTCAAGGGCCTCAATATCGGGCTGCTGTGCCGTCGGCTCGGGGTCACCAGCGGCTCGTTCTATCACCACTTCGGCAGCTGGCAGGGTTTCGTCGACGCGCTGCTCGAGCATTGGGAGAACCGGCAGGTGCTCATCCTGCGCACCTTGAAGTTCAACCAGGGCGATCCCGACGACGACGTGCGCGCCATGTCCGATCTCGCGGCAGGCTTGCATCACGCGGCCGAGGCCGCGATCCGCGCGTGGGCCGCCAACGACGAATCGGTGAACCTGGCGGTCAAGCGGGTCGACGAGTCCCGCCGCCGCACCGTGCACAAGGTGATCAACGGCGTGGTCGGCGACGACGAGACCGCCGGTGTCGTCACCTCGCTCGGGATGGCGATGTTGATCGGATACCAGCAGATCTCCGCGGGCGGTGGTGACGTGTCATTGCAGCGGCTGCTCAACGAATACGCCCGGCTGATCTATTCGCATGCCCGCCGCCCCGTGTCGGTGGGCGCTCAGCCGAGCAGCTCGTCCACGTAGCACCACCGCCACGCCTCGCCCGGTTCCACGCTGCGCATCACCGGGTGCGCGGTCGCGGTGTAGTGCCTGGTGGCGTGATTGCCCGGCGAGGAGTCGCAGCAGGCGATGTGCCCGCAGGACAGGCACATTCGCAGGTGCACCCAGGGCTGCCCCTCGGCGACGCATTCGGCGCACTCGTCGGGTTCGGTGGGTTCGCGCAGCAGCGGCGCCGCCCGCAGGTGGGCGCAGTCGGCGGCCGCGGCGGGCGCGGCGAGGGGTTCGCGGTGTTCTTCCTCGGTTTCGTCGAAGCGGTCGATCATGGATTCCTCGAGATCCAGCCTGGCCAGCACATGCTGCAGGATCTCGTAGTCCATGCCGCCCGAATCCCGCACCCGCAGCACGGTTTCGCGTTCGGCGTGCAACATCTCCAGCCGCAGCCTGCGGTATTCGGCGGTGGGGGTGCGCTGTTCGGATTCCGCGCGGCCCAGCCGTTCCCAGGCGGCGTTGGTCCGCCAGGTCAGCCGTTCCCGCAGCGATTGCACGACTTGCGGCGGGGTGTCGGGTCCGGCGGCCGCGTCCAGCGCCGCCAGCCCGGCGGTGGCCGCCTGCGTGAGCAGATCGGCTTTCTGCAGTGCATCCTCGGAGCGGCTCGGGCCGCGCAGGTGCAGGCGGCGGACCAACCAGGGCAGCGAGGTGCCTTGCAGGAGCAGCGTTCCGGCCACCACGACCAGCGCGAGCAGCTTGAGCACCGGCAGCTGCGGGGTGTCCTCGGGTAACAGCAGCACGGCCGCCAGCGTCACCACGCCACGCATGCCCGCCCACGACACCACCGTTGGGTAGCTCAGCGGCGTCGTCGAACGCCCGAGCCGTTGGAACAGCAGCGACCACGGGAAGATCCACAATGGCCGCGCCACCATCACCGTGAGCAGCACCGCGATCGCGGACACGACCAGGGTGGTGTGGTCCAGGCCGCTACTCCACGCGCCTTCGACGATCGCGCGCACCTGCAGGCCGATGATCAGGAACACCGAACTTTCCAGGATGAACTGGATGGTGCGCCAGTTGGTGCGTTCGGCGATGCGCGAGGCCGCCGACTGCCACACCGGCGCCCCGTGCCCGAGGATCATCCCGCAGGTCACGACCGCGATCACGCCGGAGGCGTGTATCCCTTCGGCGGGCAGGTAGGCGGCGAACGGCGCGAGGAACGACAGCGTGGTGTCCAGCACCGGGTCGCTGATGTGGCGCCGCAGCAGCGCGAGCACCGCGGCGACGGCGACGCCGACCAGCGCGCCGCCGCCCGCGGCGAGCAGGAAATCGCCGCCCGCCTGCCACACCGACACCGCGCCCGCCGAGGCTGCGATCGCGGTTCGCAACGCCACCAGCGCGGTCGCATCGTTGAACAGCGATTCGTCCTCGAGGATGGTGACGATGCGCCGCGGCATCCCGATCCGGCGCGCCACCGCCGTCGCGGCCACCGCGTCGGGTGGGGCGACCACCGCGCCGAGAGCCACCGCCACCGCGAAGGGCACCGGCAGCAGCCACCACACCACCGCCGCCACCGCGAAGGTGCTGAACAGCACCAAACCCACCGACAGCGACGCGATGGTGCCGATGTTGGCGCGGAAGTCCACCAGCGAGGTCCGGATCGCCGCGGTGTACAGCAGCGGCGGCAGCAAGCCGAGCAGCACCACCTCCGGCTCGAGGTGCACGGCGGGCACGAACGGCAGATAAGAGGCCGCCACTCCGGCCAGCGTCAGCACCAAGGGTTCGGAGACGCCGAAACGGCGCGCCAGGGCCGCCAGCGCGGCCGCCGACGCGACGAGAACCACCAGGCCGATCGCGACATGCACGAACGCATTCTCCCAAAACGCCGCCGCCGTGTCGGTCGCGCGGTGGACGACGCGCTCGCCACGCCGATTCTCTGGAATGGCTGCCTCGGCGCCGCGCACGCGGAATGCTTATCCGATATGGAGGAAGAGTTTGCGAACTGGCGGGCCAACGGACATCGCTTCACCCATCGCGGGCACCAGATCTTCTGGACCGAGGGCGGCGGCGGTCCCGACGGGGTCCTGTTGTGCGTCCACGGCTTCCCGACCGCGTCCTGGGACTGGCATGCCGTGTGGCCCGGCCTGTGCGAGCAGTTCGCGCGGGTCCTGGCCGCCGACATGATCGGCTTCGGCTGGTCGGCCAAACCGCGCACCTACGACTACAGCATCACCGACCAAGCCGACCTGCAGGAACAGCTGCTGCGCGAACAGGGCGTCCAGCGTTTCCACCTGCTGGCCCACGACTACGGCGACACCGTCGCCCAGGAGATGCTCGCCCGCGACGCCGAACGCCGCGCGTCCGGAGACCACTCGCTGATCATCGAATCGGTCTGCCTGCTCAACGGGGGACTGTTCCCCGAAACCCACCACGCGCGCCCGGTGCAGCGGCTGCTGGCCGGACCGCTGGGACCGTTGGTCGGCGTCCTCGGCGGCGAGGCCACCTTCGGCCGCAGCCTGGCGGCGGTCTTCGGGCCCGACACCCGCCCCAGCCCCATCGAACTGCACCAGTTCTGGTTGCTGTGGTCGAGCAAGCACGGTAAACGCAACGGGCACAAGCTGATCCGGTACATGGCCGAACGTCGTAAGAACCGGGAACGCTGGGTCGGCGCGCTGCAGCGGGCCGAGGTGCCGGTGCGGTTGATCAACGGCCTGCGCGACCCGGTCTCAGGCGCGCACATGGTGAAGCGCTACCGCGAACTGATCGAGCGACCCGACGTGGTGGAGCTCCCCGACATCGGCCACTACCCGCAGGTCGAGGCGCCGGAGCGGACCCTGGAGGCGTTCCTCGAGTTCCACCGCACCCGGGTCGGGTAGTAGCGGCGCGGACCGCGCAAACACCCCGCACTATGGGCATCCCCATAGAATGGGGATGTGGCACGCCGATCCAGCACCGAGAGTTCTCCTCGCACCCGCCTGCCCGACGCGCGACGGCGGATGATCGAGGGTGCCATCGACTCGCTGCGTGTACACGGGGCCAGTGCGACCAGCGTCGACCGGGTGCTGGCCAGCACCGGCGCGCCGCGCGGCTCCGTGTACCACCATTTCCCCGGCGGACGCACCCAGCTCATCAACGACGCGGTGACCACCGCGGGCGACATCATGTCCGCCTACATCGAGCGCCTCACCCGCGACAGCGACCCGGTCGACGCGCTGGAGAAGTTCGCCGACATGTGGCGTACCACGCTGCGCGACAGCGAGTTCCGTGCGGGCTGCCCGATCTTCGCGGTCGCCGTCGAAACCAACGACGACGCACCGGAATTCGCGCGCGCCGCGGCCGCCGTCTTCGACCGCTGGCACACCGCGCTGACCGAAGTCCTCACCCGGCACGAGGTCCCCGCCGATCGAGCCAAGCGCCTGGCGGTCCTCACCGTCGCCTCCTTCGAGGGCGCGATTGCCCTGTGCCGCGTCCAGCACAGCATCGCCCCCCTCGACGATGCGGTGACCGAACTGCGGGCGCTCTACACGACCACCGCGCACTGAGCGGGCCCTACCAGGGTCGGAGCCGCAGATCCGACCGCACGCGGATGCGTGGGCCGCGGCGGCTCGCTACCGTGCTTTCCAGGCGGGACAAACCCGCGTTCCAGCACCGCGGCACCGCGGTCGGGCAGGAGGGGACGGTACAGCCGATGCAGATCCGAGGTTCACGAGTCCTGATCACGGGCGCCACCGGCGGCATCGGGCACGCCATCGCCCACGCCTTCGCCGACCGCGGCGCCGAACTGGTGTTGACGGGCCGCCGCGTCGAGGTGCTCGCCCCGCTGGCCGAGCAGACCGGCGCCCGCGCCGTGCCCGCCGACCTGGCCGACAGCGATGGCGTCACGGCGTTGCTCGCGGCCGCGGGCCCGGTCGACATCGTCGTTGCCAACGCGGCTTTGCCCGCCAGCGGGCTGCTCACCGACTACTCGATCGAACAGATCGACCGCGCACTCGACGTGAACCTGCGCGCCCCGATCCTGACCGCCCGCCTGCTCGCCGAACCCCTCATCGCCCAGGGACGCGGCCACTTGGTGTTCGTCTCCTCCATCTCGGGCAAGCTCGCCTCACCCCGGGCCTCCCTCTACAACGCCACCAAGTTCGGGCTGCGCGGGTTCGCCCAGGCGCTGCGCCAGGATCTCGCCCCGCACGGCGTCGGCGTGTCGACGATCTTCCCAGGCTTCGTCCGCGACGCGGGCATGTTCGCCGACGCGGGCGTCCCCGCCGCGTTCGGTATGGGCACCTCCTCGCCCGAGCAGGTCGCCGAGGCGGTGTGCCGCGGCGTGGAACACAACGTCGGCGAGATCGATGTCGCCACGCCCCAGACGCGCTTCGGTGTGTTGCTGGCGGGCATCGCGCCGGGCCTGGCCGCTCGGGTGCAGCGGCTCGCAGGCGCGGACAAGATCGCGGCGACAGTGTCCGACGCGCAGCGCGCCAAACGGTAAGCGCGACACGGATGTCGGACCGGCACCGATGCCGCGCCGCAGCGGCCGGGTGCTCCTGCTCGACCAGCGCGAGCGGTTGCTGCTGTTCTCCAGCGCCGACGCGGACGGCCGCGTTCTGGTATCCGGCGGCGGATGCGAGCCTGGGGAGACCTTCGAACGCTTGGGTGATCTGCTCGTCGATGGGCCGCCCGGGGTACCGCTCGATCTCAGCGCAGCCGCAACACCATGGTGATGCTGGTCGTGCCCGCCCGGTTGACGATCTGTGAACGGGGGACGTCGACGAAGCCCACGTGCTGGTACAGGCGGCGCGCCGGATTGTCCTCGCGCACACTGAGACTCATCGCCGGGTAGCGTCCGGCGGCGTCGGCGACGAGCCGTTCGAGCATGGCCGTGCCGAGTCCGGTGCCGCGCGCTCGCGGTGCGACGGCGATCGCGAGTTCCGGGGTGGCGTCGTCGACGTAGCCGTAGGCGGCGTCCGCGCCGGTGAGCAGGCGCAACCAGGCTGCGCCACACGGGGATTCGGCCGGGCCGCCGATGACACCGAGATCGCTCTCGACGCCCCAGCCCTCGACGTAGCGCGAGAGCGCGGGAATGGTCTCGAGGTCGACGACGGTCAGGCCTTGGTCGGCGGCATGCGATGCCTCGTACAGCATTTCCCAGAGGAAGGGTTCGTCGGCGGCCACGGCCGGTCGCAGCAGAGCGGAGGTCACGGACCCGACGATAAGGCAGCTCTGCGCGGCGGGGCCACGCCATTTCCCAGTCGGTGAACCGCGCGATGCGGGAGCCGACCCTTGACATCAGGATTATGGTCTATGCCATAGTAGTTACCGGTGGGTACGGCCCGGCAGGGTCGGCACCGCACCGCCGCCGTTGCGCGCCGTTAGGAGCCGCCGATGTCTCGCGCAGCCGACCTCCGGTTGGAAACGATCGACCTCGCCCAGGACGGGCGGGTGCTCACCGCCCGCGCCGTCGCACCACCGTTGAACTTCGTGACCACCGAGTTCGTCCGTGACCTCGACCGCCTCACCGCCACCGTCGACACCGACGACAGCGTCGGCGCGGTCGTCCTCACCGGCGGACTACCGGGACGCTTCCTCACCCACGCCGACCCCTCCGCGCTGACCGGCATGATCGAGCTGCCGCACCCGTTCGTGCCCGCCCGCGTCGCCGCACCGCTACTGCGCGCCGCAAGCGCGGCACTGCGCGTCCCGGGAGCGACGTCGGTGGCGGAGCGCTTCGGTGGCGGGCTCGGCGTGGGGCTGGTGTGGGGACACCGCTGGAAACGAACCACCTTGCGCATGAACCGCTCCCGCGCGGTGTACCTGGCGGCCATCAACGGACCCGCGCTCGGCGGCGGCCACGAGATCGCGCTGGCCTGCGACCTGCGCTACGCCGCCGACGCCGAGCACGTCAAGCTCGGCCAGATCGAAACCATGGCCAACCTCATTCCCGGTGGCGGCGGAACCCAACGCCTCACCAGGCTGCTCGGCGCGGCCGCCGCCCTCGAGATCACCCTCGAGGGCGCACCCCTGCCGGTGTCCGAAGCCCACCGCCTCGGTCTGCTGCATCGCGTCGTCCCCGAGGATCAGCTGCTGGCCGAAACCCAAGCCACTGCAACCCGATTGGCCGCGCGCAACCCGGTGGTCGTCGCCGAACTCAAACGCGCGATCTATTTCGGCACCGACACCCGCCTCGCCCGCGGCCTCGACCGCGAACAGGCCGGATTCGTCTCCGTCGGCACCACCGCCGCCGCGGCACGCACCACCCGCGCCTTCTTCGACGACCTCGCCCGCCTCGGTGACACCCCCTTCCTCGCCGACCCGAAACCGTGGCTCAACGGCACCCGCGTCGACCAGGTGAGCCGATGAACGCCCCCACCCATGGCGCAGCTCCCGCCGGTGACACGGCTCCGGCCCACGATCCAGCGCAGTGGCACAAGACCGCCTGCATCCTGTGCGAGAACAACTGCGGTCTGCTCATCCAGCTCGACGGCCGCCGTTTCGCCAAGATCCGCGGCGACAAAGAGCACGTCGCCTCCGCCGGCTACACCTGCAACAAGGCGCTGCGCCTGGATCACTACCAGAACGGCGGCGCCCGCCTGACCAGCCCGCTGCGCCGCGAACCAGACGGCACCTTCACCGAAATCGACTGGGACACCGCGATTTCCGAGGTCGCCGCGCGACTCGCGCAGGTACGCGACCAGCACGGCGGCGACAAGATCTTCTATTACGGCGGCGGCGGACAGGGCAACCATCTCGGCGGCGCCTACAGCGGCGCGCTGCGGCGCGCCCTGGGCAGCCGCTACCGCTCCACCGCGCTCGCCCAGGAGAAGACCGGCGAAGGGTGGGTCGACGCCCACCTCACCGGCGGCCACACCACCGGCGACTTCGAGCACGCCGAAGTGTCGGTGTTCCTCGGCAAGAACCCCTGGCAGTCCCACGGCGTGCCCCGCGCCCGCACCATCCTGCAGCAGATCGCCAAAGACCCCGACCGCACCATGATCGTCATCGACCCGGTGCGCACCGAAACCGCCGATCTCGCCGACATCCACCTCCAGGTCCGTCCCGGCACCGACGCCTGGTGCCTGGCCGCGCTGCTGGCGATCCTGGTCCGCGACGACCTGCTCGACCACGCCTTCCTCACCGCCCACACCACCCAGGCCGAGGACATCACCGCCGCACTGCGCGACATCGACATCGCAGGCTACGCCGACCGTTGCGGCGTCCCCGTCGACCTGCTGCGCACGGCCGCCCACCGCATCGGCACCGCCACCAGCGTCGCCACCTACGAAGACCTGGGCGTCCAGCAAAGCCCGAACAGCACCCTCATCTCCTACCTGAACAAACTGCTGTGGCTGCTCACCGGCAATTTCGCCGCGCAAGGCGCCATGCAACCGCACTCCTGGCTGGTCCCGCTCGCCAGCTACACCCGCGACATCCGCCGCAGCCCCGTCACCGGCGCACCCGTCCTCGGCGGCATGCTGCCCTGCAACTCCATCGCCGAGGAAATCCTCACCGACCATCCCGACCGGTTCCGCGCGATGATCGTCGAATCCGCCAATCCCGCGCACTCCCTGGCCGATTCGACCTCCTTCCGCGCCGCCCTGGACGCGCTGGACCTGGTGGTCGTCATCGATGTCGCCTTCACCGAGACCGCCCGCCACGCCGACTACGTGCTTCCCGCCGCCAGCCAATTCGAGAAGTGGGAAGCCACCTTCTTCACGCTCGAATTCCCGCACAACACCTTCCATTTGCGCGCGCCGCTGCTCGATCCGCTGCCTGGCACCCTGCCCGAACCGGAGATCTACGCCCGCCTGTTGCGCGAACTCGGCGCCGTCTCCCGCGCCCGGCTCGCACTGCTGCGCACCGCCGCCCGCCTCGGCCGCCGCCCTTACGCGCTCGCTTTCGCGGCACTGCTCGCCGCCGACAAGAACACCGCGGGCCTGGCACCGTACCTGCTCTACGAAACCCTCGGCCCCACGCTGCCCGAGGGCGCCCGCGCCGCCGCCGTGCTGTGGGCGCTGGCCCAGCGCGTCGCCCGCACCCACCCCGCCGCCATGCGCCGCGCTGGGCATCGCGACGCCGACGCCCTGTTCGACGCCATTCTCGCCGGACGCTCCGGCGTCACCTTCACCGTCGACGACTACGCCGATGCCTGGGACTATGTGCCGCACCCCGGTAAGCGCATTCCGCTCGCCATCCCGGAACTGCTGAACGCCCTGCGCGAACTCGACACCACCCCGGCCACCCACACCAGCGCCGACTTTCCGTTCGTGCTGGCCGCGGGCGAGCGGCGCTCCTTCACCGCCAACACCATCTTCCGCGACGACAGCTGGCGCCGCCGCGACCCCGACGGCGCCCTGCGCATGAACCCCGAGGATGCCGCCCGCCTCGGCCTGGCCACCGGCGACCGCGCCCGCGTCACCACCCGCCGCGGCAGCGCCGTCACCACCATCGAACTCACCGACCGCATGCAACCCGGCCACGCGTCCCTGCCCAACGGTTTCGGCCTCGACCTGCCCGAGAGCGCCCGAACCGGCGTCGCACTCAACGAACTCACCGACGTCACCCTCCGCGACGCCATCGCGGGCACACCCTGGCACAAACACGTCCCGGCCCGCATCGAACCCGCTGACTGAACGCCGTTCACGACTGCCGCACACCGCTGCCCCAGTCAAGGCGGGTGGTCGATCAACTACCGGGCCGTCTCCGCGATGGCCGCCTTCGGTAGTAATCGCCGAAGAACAACGGGTATGGCGTATCGCCTGCTGACGGGTGATGCGCCGGGCTCAACTTTCGTGGAGGACGGTAACGGTGTTGTTCCGATCCCACACGGCGACAAGCAGCTGGTCGGTGGGCTTGTCGGCGCCGATTGCGAAGTCGAGTGCGAGAACACGTTCCGTCGCCGCAGGGCTGATCGCAATGCCGACGAGGAGTAGATGGTCGAGGAAGACCTGGTCGGTGACATCCGCGCAGGTGTCCACGTCGAACAAGTCGCACGCCATCTCTTCGGGGATCTCCTCGAGATGAACGTCGCGAAACAATGAAGTCGTCGACCAGGGATCGGTCAGCTCAGCGGCGAAAGCGACGAAGGCCGCGGCGACCAGAGCCTTCACATCGAGGAGAGCGGCCTCGGCCGTGTCGAGTTCGCTCTGGTTCAGAGTCTCACCACCGTGAATCCAATACCAGGCACCCGCTCCGAATCCGTCTATTCCAGCAGGTAGTACGCCACCGGCCATCGAGTCGTCGCCGAAATCGAGGTGCCCCGCGAACCGGCTGGTCAGGTGATTCATGGTCCGATCGTGCCATCCATCAGGGACAGGGTTCCGGACTGACAACCCGCGACACTTGAATACGCGAACTCACCAGTCAGCTACCGCTCGGGCCGATCCCGTGCGTCGTGCCGTTCGGCGGCGGGTTCGGTCATGTGCCGATACTCGAATACGCCGGTCGCTCAGGTCGCCAGGTCCAGGGTGTCGAACCGGTGTGCACACCAGATGCGGCGCGAGCGCTCCTCGGGGTAGGGCTCGGTGGTCGGCTCGGCGTTGTAGACGCGGGTGGTCCGGGTGTGCGGATCGTAGGGCGCCCAGCCGGGTTTGCCGGTGGCCGCGAAGCTCACCCATTCGGTGCGCATGTGGTGGGCGATGGGGGTGAGTTCGTGCGCCGCGTTCGGGTGGGCGGAGCGGTGGGCGCGCACCTCGTCGGCGCCGAGTGTGCCGAAGACGAGCAGGAAGTCGAGGCAGTGCGAGGCGCCTTGTTCCCGGTTGAAGCTCCAGCAGAGTTCGTAGAGCCATACGGGTCCGCCGCCGTCGTGCGCGGCGTCGGCGAGGTGCAGGCTCGGCATCCGAAACAGCCAGTCGGTGTTGAGGATTTCGTACAGTTCTGCGGGAGTGGCGTCCGGGTAGGCGACGCGGTAGTCGCCGTTGCTGTTGGGCGTGAGGTGGTCGAATGCGGCGGTCATCAGCGCATCGGGCGGCTCGCCGTCGGGCCGCGAGGTGTACAGCCGGTATTCGTCACGGGTGTGCCCAATGAGCAGGTCGATGTCGCGCGCGGCGCCGCGGGCGAGCGCACGCCACGGTGCGTCCGGGAGCGACACGCCGTCGACGACGGGTGAGAACGGCGTGGGTGTGAGCGCCATCGGTCCCCAGGATTCGACGAATTCGGGCATCGTCCGGATCACCGCGTCCGTCGCGTCGACCAGTGCGCGCGGCGAAAGACGGGCCAGCTCACCAACGGTGGCCCGCGCACCGAGTTCCGCGGCGATCGTCGTGGAGATCGTCGCGGCGAGGCGTTCGGAGAAGTATGTGCCCGGCATGCTCTGACTGATCGCGCGGCGAAAGAGTCCGGCTGCCATCGGCATGACGAGCAGCGCGGCGATGCCCGCTCCACCGGCGGACTGGCCGAAGACGGTGACATTGCCCGGATCGCCGCCGAACGCGGCGATATTGTCCTGGACCCACCGCAGCGCGGCGATCTGGTCGAGGATGCCGCGGTTGTCCGGTGCTCCGGCGATGTGGGCGAAGCCTTCCACGCCGACGCGATAGTTCATGCTCACCACGACCACACCGGATCCGGCGAGAGTCGCGCCGTCGTAGTGCGGGTTGGCGGTGTTGTTCTCCAGGTATGTGCCGCCCTGGATCCACACCATCACCGGCAGTCTCGCGGCACCGAGGTCGGGTGACCAGATGTTGAGGGACAGGCAGTTGTCGGAACCGTCGTCAGTGCGGCCGGACGCCGACGACATCACCGAACCGGCATGGCGCGCTTGGGGAACCGGCGGACCGAACTGCACCGCGTCACGGATACCGTCCCCTCGCTGGACCGGAACGGGAGCCCCGAACCGTCGTGCGCCGAACGGTGGCTCGGCGTAGGGGATACCTCGGAAGACCGCGACCTGGTTCTCCCACCTGCCGCGGACGACTCCGGCGGCCGTGCGGATGTCGGGTGCGATGTCCACTCGTGTACTCGCTTTCGGGCACCATGCCTGTTCGGACTGCCCGTCGAGATGATAGGCACGGATCATGCCCGGTGGGCATCCATGGGCGACGTGTATGTGCAGCGTGCGGCTGTCACGCGAGTCCGCGCCGCCTCACTTCTGATCGTGAATGTTGTTTCAGTGTAGTCCTTTTCGATTCGCAGTCGACGCTTCGCCCTCACACGCTCGGTGCGGACTCCGCGAGCGCCGCGGCAACGACATCGAGGGCGATACCGGCCAAGGCGTCGACCCCTATCTCGAGTATCCGCGAGCGGCCTTGTCCGCACTCAACTCTCGGTCCCGGCGCCCTTGTGTCACCGCAGCCCGGCCGGGGAAGGGTTCATCCGGCATCCTGGTGTCGGTCGGTGGTGCGGAGGGGCGCGCCGACGTGGTGCAGGTGCTTCAGCGCCTCGCGGTAAGAGGAGATCAGGCCGGTTTCGTGGTAGGGCACACCGATTTCGGTGCAGTAGTCGCGGACGATCACTTGGGCGTGACGCAGGTTCGGTGTGGGCATGCTCGGGAACAAGTGGTGCTCGATCTGGTAGTTGAGCCCGCCGAGGGCGAGGTCGGTCAACACACCACCCCGCACGTTGCGGGAGGTCAGCACCTGGCGACGGAGGTAGTCGGGGCGTTCGTCGCCGGTCAAGGTTGGCATGCCCTTGTGGTTCGGGGCGAAGATGCAGCCCATGTACAGGCCGAAGAGTCCCTGGTGGACAGCGAGGAACGCGAGGGCTTTGTCGGCGGGCAGAACCGCGAACAGTGCGGCCAGATAGGCGGCGAAGTGGCCGAAGAGCAGTGTGCCCTCCAATACGCGGTGTTTGATCGATCGATTTCTGAGCGCACGTACGCCGGCCGCATGGAGGTTCAGGCCCTCCAGCAACAGGAGGGGGAAGAACAGGAATGCCTGGGCCCTCCCGATGAGACGAGGCAGGCCGCGGCTGGACCGTGCCTGCTGTTGTGACCAGACCAGAATGTCGGGCGCGACATCGGGGTCGAGTTTCTCGTGGTTCGGGTTGGCGTGATGCCGGGTGTGCTTGTCCTGCCACCAGCCGTAGCCCAGGCCGATGCCGACGTTGCCGACGAGTCGGCCCACAAGCTCCGTCGGCCGCCGTAGCCGGAAGACTTGGCGGTGGGCGACATCGTGCATGACGAGGGCGATTTGAGCGCACGTCACGGCCATGAACGCCGCGACCAGCAGCGTCCACCACGAGTCGCCGACGAGGACGAACGCCGCCCAGCCGGCCGCGAACGCGATCCCGACGAGGCTGAGCCGGACCGCGTAGTAGAGGGGGCGCCGGTTCATCAGTCCCGCCGCGGAGATCCGGCGCAACAGACGGGCGTAATCACCGTCGGCGCCGCCGCGCCGCGATGATCGTGGAAATGACTCGGGAACCAAGGCAGGTGTCGTCATAGATCTTCCTGAGAGCTGGGGTCGGAGATGCCACCTGCGCCCGACCTCGATGCCGGCCGGTCGATGTCGATCGGAGATTCGATTTCAGCGGTAACTGCTCAGTGTGCCGGAGCGGAGGTGACGATTCGAAGCTATCGGCCGGATTCTCGTTCGATGTAACCCCTTGGTATGACATGGAATCGGACTGCGGTGTGATAGCGGACGCGCACCACAGACCGAGGGGTCCCTCCCAGCCGGACGCCTGGTGGATTGGCCGTCCGATGGGCGGGGTGGAACGAGTGGTCGGTGCGGCTTGTGGCCCGGATCTACGGAATCCGTGGGGTCAGTCGCCAGAGAACGGTTCGCTCGCGCGCTCGGGCAGCATGAAGCGGGTCGGTGCTGTCGGCGATGCGGGCGTGGCGAGGAGTTGTTTCGTGTCTGGCGGTGACCTCGAGACCGGCGTCGGCGATGCGTGCGAGAAGTTCGTCGCGGGTCCGCAGGCCGAGGTGTTCGGCCAGGTCCGACAAGATCAGCCACCCTTCGCCGTGCGGGGTGAGATGGTCCGCAAGATTGCCGAGGAAGCGGTTCAGCACGTCGGACGCAGGGTCGTAGATCCCGAGTTCCAAAGCCGAGGTCGGGCATCCGGGTAGCCAGGGCGGGTTGCATACGATCAGGTCCGCGCGCTGTTGATTGCCAGGCCAGAGATCGGCCTCGACAACTCGAACCCGGCCGGTAAGACCGAGTTGTTGCATGTTCTCGCGCGCGCACTGCACCGCGCGTGGGTTGATGTCGGTCGCTAGCACTTCTCGGGCGCCGCGCTGGGCGAGAACGGCAGCGAGCACCCCTGTTCCGGTGCCGATGTCGAACACGACGGGGTGATCGATGCCGTGCGGCAAGGGTGCACGGGCAACGAGATCGATGTACTCGTCGCGAGTGGGAGCGAAGACGCCGTATCCGGGGTGGATCCGGGCGCCCAAAGCGGCGATGTCGATCCCCTTGCGGTGCCACTGAAAGGCGCCGATGACTCCGAGAAGTTCAGGAAGCGAGACAAGCATCATCCCGCTGGAGACGTCGCCTGACTCATTCGTCGGCTTCCCGTACGCGTGCTTGCACGCTGCACGTACGTCAGGTGCCCGGCGTAGCCGGATCGAGTGATCGTGCTCCAGCACGATCACAATCCTCCCGAGTAACGCCGCGCGTTCCGAGCGGGCCTGCCTGTGTGCATGGAAAGAGAAGCCGAGATCACCACGTTCAGGTGCTGGACTCGATTTCTCCGGGAGGCGGCGGTCTATGGCACGCAGTAGTTGCCGGGCGTTGTGGAAGTCACCTCGCCACAGCAGACTCGAGCCTGACTGGGCGAGCCGCAGGGCCGCGTTCGCGGACATACGATCGTCGACGACAACGATGCGGGCTGGCGCCGCAGTCCCGTTCTCAGAGTGCCAGAGGGCGTTTCGTCGTGTTCCGTTCTCGGTCCAACTGACCGTGGACATGTGATGCTCCCGTGAAGGTCGAAGGTGTCACTCGCCGACGACGCTTCGAAGGGGAGCAGGTCGTGCTACCCGCTGATCATGAAGAAGGCAGCACGGCTTGCTCCCGTGCCGAAGCGCGGGAGCAGCGGTCGCCCAACACCATGCCCATGTTCACAGCAGATCAGTTCCTTCCGGTCAGGTACACGGCCAATACTCGCATGGCGACACGATCCGGTCCGAATACGCCCCGATCCGCCTGGGACGCAGCGCGGGTGAAGCGTCACTCGTCATGCTGTTCCGCGCGAGTGCCTCAATAGTCGAGGGCGTGTTCCGGTTGGCAGACATCCATGGGGGAAGGCAGATAGCGGGCGATGGCGTCCAGGAGCGTGGCGATGTCATCGCTCGTGGGCGCTGCACCGCAGAGGACGGGTACGACGTCACCGATGCGGGTGAGGTAGCGGATGCGGCGATGCAACTGGTCGAGCGGGATGTCGCACGGGGCGGGGGAGGCGTGTGGATCCGAGGGCGCTTGTTCCATGACCGTTTTCACGAGGTTGCCGTACCACCGCTCGGCGACTTCCCAATGGCTGCCGTAGAGTTCGGCGGCCAGCGGTTCGAGTGCCCACAGCGGGAGCAGGTCGATGACGCCTTCGAACGTGGGGCCGGCGCCGATGGGGATCTGCAGCATCAGCGGGACCCCGCCGCGGGTGTCGGCGATCGTGCGGACGCAGCGGTCGAAATCCGCGGCGGGGTGGTCGAGTCCGTTGATCAGGCACAGGCGGGCGACCTGGTAGTCGTCGGCGACCCGCAACATCGTCTCGAGGCGCGGGGTGGGGTTCGCGGCGGCGTTCACGACCGCGATCACACCGTCGGCTACCCGGATGGACCGCTCCAGGTCCGCGATGGGCGCGTGGCTCGTCAGCTCGGCGATACGAATCGTGTGCTCGACGCGGCCCGTCGTCCAATCGATCGTGGCCCGGGCGCCGGAGCCGGGCCGGCCGGAGTGGCGGCGGAGGAGGTGGACCACTCGGGTGGTCTCGTCGGGGTCGCCGATGATTGTGACGTTGCGGATTGTCTGTGGATCAATGGCTTTGGCGCCCATCGTGTTGCGGTACTCCAGATCGACTCGAGGTGCCGGGACGTCCTCGATCCAGACTCACCGTACCTCCGCCCGCGGAGCGCTGGAGCGGAATTCGGCCCCAAAGTAGAACGTGTTCCTATACGGTCGGGCTGTGCAGAAAGAACAACGGCCCGCCGTGGCAGACTGGTTCACTGCGGACGACGGTGTGGTGCGTCTGAAGGGAAGTCGCTGCAAGGATTGCGGCACACCGTATTTCCCGCGGAACACGCTGGCCTGTCGGAATCCGCAGTGTTCGGGTCCGAGGGATGGCTCCGAGCTCGTCGAGCATCTGTTTTCCAGACGTGGGCGGATCTGGTCGTATGCGGACGCCCGGTACAAACCTCCTGCGCCCTATGTGTCGCCCGATCCGTTCGAGCCGTATGTCGTTGCGGCAGTGGAGCTCGACGTCGAGCAGATGGTGATTCTCGGGCAGGTCGTGCGTGGCCTCACGGTGGACGACCTGGCCGTCGGCATGCCGGTCGAACTGACACTCGGCACGTTGTACGCCGACGAGGAAGCGGAGCACACGGTGTGGATGTGGAGGCCGGTCAATGACTGACACGAATGATCGCGACATCGCCGTCCTCGGCGCGGGCATGCACCAGTGGGGCAAGTGGGGGCGCAATTTCGTCGAATACGGGCTGGTCGCCGCCCGCGCGGCGCTGGCCGATGCCGGGGTGAACCACCTCGACGTCGGCTATATCGCCGGCGCGGACACCATCCGCAATGGATACCCCGGTTTCGTCTCGGGCGCGACTTTCGCTCAGGCGCTGGGTTGGTCGGGTGCGCAGATCTCGAGCAGCTATGCCGCCTGCGCCTCCGGCGCGCAGGCCATCGCCAACGCACGCGCCCAGATCCTGGCGGGGTTGTGCGACGTCGCGCTGGTGGTGGGCGCGGACGCCGCCCCGAAGGGCTTCTTCCAGCCGGTGGGCGGTGAGCGACGCGATGATCCGGACTGGTTGCGTTTCCACCTGCTCGGCGCTACCAATCCCATCTATTTCGCGCTGTATGCCCGCCGCCGGATGGCGCTGCACGGTGCCACGCTCGACGATTTCGCCGCGGTCAAGGTGAAGAACGCCAGGCACGGCCTGAACAACCCGTATGCCCGCTATCGCAAGGAGGTTTCGGTCGAGGAGGTCGCCGCCTCGGCGATCGTCTCGGACCCGTTGCGGCTGCTCGACATCTGCGCGACCAGCGACGGCGGGGCCGCACTGGTGTTGACGTCGATGGAGTACGCGCGCCGGCACGGCGTCGCCGACCCGGTCCGCATCCGGGCGCTGTCGACGGTCACGCCGACGTTCCCGAAAACCGTTCTCGACCTGCCGGATTTCGCGACGGACTCCGCTGTCGCCGTCGAGGCCCCGCCCCGCGCGTTCCGTTCCGCCCTCGCGCACGCCGCGTACGAGGAGGCCGGGCTCGGTCCCGCCGACCTGTCCCTCGCGGAGGTCTACGACCTGTCCACCGCGCTGGAGCTGGACTGGTACGAGGACATCGGGCTCTGCGAGACGGGCGGCGCGGAGGAACTGTTGCGCAGCGGCGCAACAACATTGGGTGGACGCGTACCGGTGAACCCCAGCGGCGGCCTGGCCTGTTTCGGTGAGGCGATCCCCGCACAGGCCATCGCCCAGATCTGCGAGCTCACGTGGCAGCTGCGCGGCCAGGCCGACGGCCGCCAGGTGGACAACGCCCGCGCGGGTATCGCGGTGAACCAGGGCCTCTTCGGCCACGGCTCGGCCATCATCGCCACCCGCTGACATCGCGGGTCCTTTCACCGGCCGCCCCGTACACAAATCGAGACCTGGCTATCGATGTAGCCAGGTCTCTGGTTTCGGGGATCTCAGAGGCAGAAGCTGATGGACACCGACCCGAGGGGAATGTTCAAGCAGATCGCCACTAACGCGGGGGTCGTCTGGGGTTCCGGCACGGCCGACGCGGTGGGCGCGGCAATGGTACAGACGGACAACGGGATCACAATCGCGGCGAGTGCCGCAGCAGCCTTGGCGAGCATTTCCATAATCCTTTGTTGAGAGATACCGTGACTCTCTTCGATCGTCCGCCGCAGCGGTGGCGGGGACAAGGCTTGCCGCCACATCGCGAAGCCGCCGAGGGGGACACTATCCAAAAAAAGATACCGACGGTCCCTTATCGGGTGGCATAACAATCTTCGGCCTTGTTGCGGCGGCTGTTTCGAAACCAGAAGCATCGAATCATCGGACAATAGCTCGGGCCGACAGACGAATCACCGCGCGCACGCGGAGCCCCACCTGTTTTCACGCGTGGCACCCGGCACTGGCTCACTCGCCCCGCGAGGCGCCCGGCGGGGGACCGATCGGATCGAGCACTCGCTCCACCAACGCGGTGTTGCAGTACTCCACGACCTCGGCGAGCCGCCCCTCGGCGACTCGGAAGATCATGCAGTACGTCTGCTCGTAAGCCTCGCCGCGCGTGGTGACGCCATGGCCGCGAGCCTGCACGACGACGCGATCACCGTCGCCGAGAACACTGTCCGCCGCCAGCCGATAGCTGACGAACTGCGCCATCAGCGGCCGCAACAGCTCGTGCAGGACAACGGATTTCGGTGCCCAGGTACCCGCCCAGGACCAATCGCCGGGAAAGATCCACGCGAAATCGTCGGCCATGGCCTCGCCGAGCGCGCGCATGTCGCCGCGAGCCATTCGGTCGAAGACGGCCCGCACGAGTTCGGTGTTCGCGTTCTCCACTGTCGTCATGATTCTCGCCACACTACGCCGGGCGCAACAAGGCCGAATCCGATATCGACCCTCGGACAGACATTTTCGAGATCCTGTCCCGCAACGGGTGCGCTGACGACCGACCGACGGCCCGACCTGCACGACCGCGTCGCCTGCTCCCGGTAGCCGGGAGTGAACCCCGGCGCCGAACTGCCGCGCCGGCGATCGCCACCTCTCCGCGCGCAAGGGGCCGCCCCGGAACGTTCGAACTGCGCAACATGGTTCCGGTAGGTATCATCTCCCGACGTGATCGAAATACGTTTTGGTCAAACACTTTTGGAATGTCCCGGCGTTTTCGCCCGGCACACCTGGCATTGGACCGAACTCGGAGCCGCCGGTCTACGCATCGGCTGAGATTCCGTCACATCCTGTGACCAGGTGACAGACAGACCGTCGCTTCGACGTCCGCGGCCCGCGTTCGACAGGGGCCGCTTCTACTGATCACTGATGAACTCCTGTGCTGTGCAGCGACTTTCATCGGTATACACGAATCAGGGGGTTTTCTTTGACTGTGCCACTGACGAGTTCGACCTTGTATCGGTTCGCGCGTTTCGAGGCATGGGCCGATGGCGAATGAGACTGGACTCGGAGGAGTTTGCCGCTGATCCACATCGCGCGTATTCTGCTCTCCGGCAAGCGCACGGCCCGTTGGCGCCCGTGGAGCTGGCGGACGGCGTGCCCGCGACGTTGGTGCTGGGATACCGTGAGGCGCTACAGATCCTCGGCGATCCGGCGCGTTTCCCGGCCGATCCGACGGAGCGGCCCTCCTCCGCGCGATGCCCGACACTTCCGCTGTCGCAGTGGCGGCCCAGCGCAACCAGGGGCGAGGATCACACTCGCTACCGGCATGCCTACCACGACTGCCTGGCGCAGGTAGATCTCCATGCGCTGCGCACAGACGTCATCGCGAACGCGGTACCGCTGATCAACGCGTTCTGTAGCGAAGGCTCCGCGGACCTGCTCAACGAGTATGCGATCCCGCTCACCGTGCGAGTGATGAACGGTGTGCTGGGTTTCCCGCCGGAGGCCGACGACGCTGCGTTCGACGCCTTGACACAAGTGCGCGACGCCGACGACGCGGCGTCGGCCGAGGCGGGTTTCGAGCGGTTGACCGCGGTGATCCGAGCGGTGCTGGCCGACAAACGATCCCGGCCTGGCACAGATGTGATGTCGGCACTGCTCACCCACCCCGGCAGGTTCGGCGACGGGGAGATCACCCAGATCGTCGGCATGATGTACGAAGGCGGCACCGAGCCCACGTGGAACCTGATCGCCAACACGTTGCTCGAAATGACCAACGACGTATCGTTCCGCGACGTCCTGCTCGGCGGGTCCCTATCGACCAGGGATGCGATCGACGATGTGCTGTTCGGTGACCCGCCGGTGCCCAACGGCTGCGTCAGCTATCCACGCCAGCCGCAGATCATCGGTGCCACGATGCTCCCGCCGAATCAGCCGGTGATCACCAGCATGGCGGCATCCAACAACGATCCGACGACCAGTGGCGGTGATCGCACCGGCAACCGGTCGCATCTCGCGTGGGGGGCGGGTGCGCACGCGTGCCCGGACAAGGCTCAGTCGGTGGCCATGGTGATCGCCACCGACTCAGTCGAGCAACTGCTCGACGTCCTACCGGAGATCGAGCTCGCCGAGCCGCCGCAATGGCGGCGCGGCGGCTTCCATCGCGCGTTGATGGCCCTACCGGTGACCTTCCCCCGAACCCCACCCCTGAACCTGTAAGGAGAACCCCTTGCACCCCCAGCAGGCGCCCCTCCGCGAGATCGACGAACCACGCCCTATCGAAAGGATCGGACCGCGGATTCCCCTCTACAGTCCCGAGTTCGCCCTCGATCCGCACGCGGTGTACAACACGATGCGCCGCGACTACGGACCACTGGTGCCCGTCGAAATCCATCCGGGGATTCCGGCGACCCTGGTCATCGGCTACTCGACCGCGGTGCGAATCCTCGGCGACGAAACGCATTTCCCCGCCGACCCACGCAACTGGCAGAAAACCATCGACCCGAATTCGCCGATCCTGCCGATGGTGGAGTGGCGACCCAACGCCCTGCGATCCACCGGTGAGGTTCGCGTTCGCTACCGCACGGTCACCAACGACGCCTTGGCCGGTGTCGACCTGCACTCCCTGCATGCGGTGGTGGAGCGGACCGCGATCCCGCTGATCAATTCGTTCTGCCGCGCGGGCGAGGCCGACCTCATCAGCCAGTACGTGCAGCCGCTGGTGTTTTCGGTGCTCAACCACATCCTCGGGTGCCCGCCCGAGATCGGCGCACGAGTCGCCGAGGCATCGGCGGCCATGTTCGAAGGAGTCGACACCGCGACGGTCAACGCGATGCTCGATGACGCGTTGCTCGAGCTGATCAACCTCAAACGAGCCCATCCCGGCAACGACGTCGCCACCCGGTTGGTACAGCATTCGACCGAACTCGACGATGTCGAGCTGATCAATCAGCTCGTCACCTGTTATGCGGCAGGCATCGAGCCGCAAACGAATCTGATCGTCAACACGTTGCGGCTGATGCTGACCGACGAACGGTGGCACGCCAGCAACCTCCCCACCGCCCCGCTGCCGCGCCCGGCCTTGGAGGAGATCCTGGCGACCGACCCTCCGCTGGCCAACTACTGCATCACCTACCCGCCGCACCCCATCGTGATCGACGGCGCCACACTGCCCGCGAACGAGCCCGTCGTCATCAGCATGGCGGCCTGCAGCAACGATCCGGCGATGAACAACGGACGGTACTCCGGCCACGGCGCGGCATGGAGCCTGGGCTGGGGCGCGGGCCCGCACCAGTGCCCCCAGCAGGCACAGGCGGCCGCTTTCCAGATCTCCCAAGATGCCATCGAACAGCTGATGGACGTGCTGCCGGAGATACGCCTGGCGGTACCGGCGCACGAATTGGAGTGGCGCCCAGGCGCGTTCCATCGTGCGCTGGCCGTGTTGCCTGTCGTCTTCCCGAAAACTCCTCCACTGAACATCGGGTGACGCCCATGAACTGAGGCTGACCACACGACAACCCGGTCGAGGGACGCGCCCCTCGACCGGGCGAGAGTTTCCGCAGGATTTCCGCCGCGGCCATGTGTCTGCGCTCGACCTCGTGGACCACCGCGGACGGTCGGCTCGAGCAAGGTGAGTGCAATGACAACAGCAGATCTTCCCGTCCACGAAACCTCCGTACTTCGACTCGACGATGCGGGTTCCATCGTCCACGCGCTGCGGGAGGTGATCTTCGGCGCGCACACCGACCTGCACACCCGGGTGCGCGACCTCGTCGCCGGACTCGGCGATCTTCCGCGATCCGGACTGACCTACGCCCAGGAAGCAGAGGCCGCGCCGGGCCTGCTGCGTGCGGCCATCGCAGGGCTGGGCCGCCCCGCGCGGGAGATCGCCGCCGACACCCAGCTGCGCGGCGCGCTGTGCGACTGGGCGCAGGTCACCGCACCCCGCCTGCTGCTGGTCCTGACCGGCCACTTCGACCTCGCGATCGGCGCGATCCTCGCCCACGGCGACGGCTCGCTCTACCAGCAGGAGTGCTTGGCCGAACTGGACAGCGGCGCCGCAGTCGGGGTGCTGGCACTGACCGAACTGGGCGGCACGAACGGAGCGGATCAGCAAACCCTTGCCGAGTGGGATCCCGGCACCGGCGGCTTCTGGCTGACCACGCCGTCACCGGAAGCCGTCAAGTTCATGCCGAACGTCGCGAGCGCGGGATTCCCGAAGACCGTGGTGGTGACCGCACGCCTGGTGGTCAACGGCCGCGACGAGGGAGTTTTGCCTTTCCTGCTGCGGCTGCGCACATCGGCCGGGCTCGCCGTGGGCGTGGAAGTGGCGCCGCTGCACAAGGTGTCCGCGCCGATGGACCACGCGATGATCAAGTTCGATCGGGTGTGGTTGCCGCGTGAGGCGCTGCTCGGCGGTGCGTGGGCGCGGATCGATGAGGACGGCAGGTTCGAGTGCGCGCTGCCGCGGCGACAGCGTTTCCATCATGCGATCGCCGTTCTCGACAACGGTCGGCTGGACCTGGCAACCGCGGCCATCGCCAGCGCCCGCGCTGGACTGGCCGGGCTGGTGAACTACAGCCGCCAGCGACGTCCCGGATCCAACCAAGCCATGACCGGCCAGTCCCGCAAGACCATGGCCGACCGCGACCCGGTCCAGCTGGAGTTCGCGTCGGCTCTGGCGGCGGTGTACGCGACCAGCACACTGGGCCAACAGATCCGGGACATGCGCGCGGCCGCCCCGGCCACCGATCCCGAGCAAAGATTGTGGTCGGCGCTGGCCAAGCCGCTGCTCTCCAACACCGCCGCGCAAGTGCTGACGATGTGCCGTCGCCGCGCGGCCGCGCAGGGAGCTCTGCGCCTCAACCACTTGGAGGACTGGATCGGCAACCTGGAGGCGATCATCACCGCCGAGGGCGAGAACCAGATCATGCTGGTCCTCGCTGGACGCGCCGGTGGACTCACCGGCCTGCGACTACCCGGCACCCCGATGCACCTGCCGTGGTACCTCGACATGCTCGTCACCCGCGAACGCGCCCTCGCCGCCGCACTGGACAACGGCGACTACGAGTCGACCGGCGTTGTGCTGGGCCGGGACTCGGCCGCGATCGAGCTCGCCACGGCAACGCAAGAGCGGCTCGCGGCGACCGCACTGGTCATCGCCGCCACCCGGACCGGCGACGCGCTCGCCCGGCGACTCGTCGAATCTACCGCCGCGGCCTACGCGCTGGGCTGCATCGACACCCACGCCGCCTGGCACACCGCCCACCACACACTGTCGCCGACCCGCGCCGCCGAAGTCGCCGCACAGCTGCGCCACCGCTACACCGAACTCGCCGACCACCTG
This sequence comes from Nocardia lijiangensis NBRC 108240, assembly GCF_001613045.1. Taxonomy (GTDB): domain Bacteria; phylum Actinomycetota; class Actinomycetes; order Mycobacteriales; family Mycobacteriaceae; genus Nocardia; species Nocardia lijiangensis. Next base: position 27,707 of record NZ_BDBP01000010.1, read on the forward strand.
CCGACCATGGTGCAAGCCTTCGACATCCCCACCCTGCCGGGCCCGATCTTCGCACCCGAGGACACCGACGGATCACCCCGGACCACCGACAAACCCCCCGCTTACATCATCAGGTGGATGGAATACGCGGGCTGGCAAGGTTCCTGGTCCTGACACGGCCCCGGCCTAACGTACTCGATCGGCGGGAATGATCGCGATCAGTGCGGTGAGCAGATCGATCGCGGCCGCCGGGTCGGTCAGCGTGGTCAGTGCCCACCCGCCGAAGGCTCCGAGGACGAGCAAGACCTGCGGTGAGATCGGCGGCGGGGGAGGTGGGTCACCCGCGGACCGGTCGGCGGTGGGCTCAGAGGGTGGAATGGCGAACATGCGTCCTCCTCGGTGGTGTCGTCGGGATGCCGCGCGCCCGGACGTGGCGGCAGCGGGCAGGGTCGGCGGAGCACGAGTTCGTCAGCTGGTCAACGGGTGTTGCCGACTCGACCCGCCTGGCCTGTGCTCCCACCTGCTCATAGGCATGAAGCCGGGAAATCCCCCGCCCTGACCGGTCGAAAACTCCTATCGTCGAATTTCGGTAGCGGGAGGGGGATTTCGTCCTGTCGTGCCTATAGAGCCGATGACCGCGCGCATGATGCGCGGCGCATGCGCGTGGAGGAGGAACTCAATGGGTACATCGGACACCGATGCTGTCCCACCCGACAGACTGTCGTCCGATCTCGACCCCATCGACGCGACGGCACCTCCGCCGGGCGCCGCGGACCCATTCGGTGAGCCGGACGGCTCGGTCGCCGATCTCGTCGGGGAGGCCGTGGATGCGCTCGAACGAGCGCAGGCCGATCGCGCGCTGTACGAGTTGGCCGCCGAGCACGGCGGGACCGGTCCGGTGTGGGAGCACCTGGTCGAGGCGCTGGCCGAGTATGCGTGGCAGGTGCTCGATCCGTGGATCCATCGCCGCGGGATCTATCCGGTGTTGTCGCGGATGTTCGTCGGCCTCGAGGTCGGGACTCTCGCCAGGGAGCGGCTGGCCAACGACCAGGTCCATCGGGAAGAGGTCATCGCCCACACCATCAGCAGGGCGCTGTACAAGCTGGGAAAAGCGCTGCGCACGGACACCGGGTGGGACCCGGGCAAGGGCTTGACGCTGCGGAGCTATTTCCTCAACGGCTGCCTGCACGAGTTCGTGTACGTGTATCAGAAGGAACAACGGTGGTCGGGCACGCACACCGCGCCGATCGAAGACAGCGACGCCGACGAACTGATCGAGTCCGGCCGCGGCGCGTTGTGGGCCTCCGGCCTCGGACGCGATCCCGCCGACATCGTGACCAACCGGATCGTTCTCCTCGAACACCTCGCCACACTGCGCGCGGACGACCGCACGTTGCTGTGGGCACACGCGGTCGGCTACTCACACGCCGAGATCGCGCACCTGTTCTCCGACGTGACACCGAAGGCCATCGAACGCCGTCTGTACCGGCTGCGAAAACTCTTCGTGAGGAACCGATGACGATGAACCGACACGACAACACCAGAGTCGAAACAGAGGCACTAGCGGCACGGGTCCGCGACCTGATCGCACGGTCGTCGCTGGGCGAGGAAGCGCCGCGGCTCCTGCGCCGTCGAACTCGCCCTGATCAGGTGGCACAGGTGCGCCGGTTGCTGTGGCAGCTCGAAACCACCCCCGGCGCCGGCACACTGGACGAGACCGTGTCCGGTCACTCCCTCGAGCCGACGGGGATGGTGGATCTGCCGAACCGCAGGCCCGGGCGGTGGATGTCCACCTCGGGCGGACGGCAGGCAGCGCAGGTGTCCTACGCCGACCCGGCCTACCGCAGCCTGTACCGCAACGACTCGGCCACGATGACCCGAGTCGCCGCCGGGTTACGCCGGCTGGAGTCGTGCTCGACCTGATTCCGGCTTACGCCTTGCCGCAGTCCCTTCGACGACACTGCGGGCCCTCGGTCCCCGCGCGCGGTGACCTTCGCCCCTGGGTTCGGCGGCGCCGCGCTGGTGGCATGGGTGCGGCGCATTGTGAGAGCGAGGAGGCGGGATTCGGTGGTTTCCGACATAGCGATCGGCGAGATCCATGACACGGCAGAGGCCGCGCAACGACGGGTTGTTCGACACGAACACCGCGTGCTGCTGGCGGGTTCGGTCACCCAGGCCGCGGCCGCCATGGACGCCCGCGGCTGGGATGTGTTGCTGTTCACCGACATCGAGACCGGGATGGACGCGGTCCTGTATCGGGGCGGCCCCTACGGTATGCGCTTGGCACGCCAGCATCGCAGGGGATTGCCCACCGACACACAGACGCCCGCACTGATCGTCGACGCGCGCTCGACGCCGTACTTGGAGGAATCCGAGGCGGTGGAACGGCTGTGCCGGTTCGGCTTGCCGTTTCTGTTCTTCAACGACCCTCGCGACGGGCGGGGCAGATTGCTCTCCCGAGGCCACGACGGTGCGCTGATCGTCGTGGCGCCGCGACCCACCGATTCCGGAAGGTGAAAGACGACGATGGCACGCGATCTGACACAGCGTGAAATTCTCACCGAGCTCGAACCGGTCGCCGAGATCTGCGTGAACCGGCACCTGTCGCTGGCCAAGGACTGGCAGCCACACGATTACGTGCCTTGGGATCAGGGCCGCAACTTCGCCGCCCTCGGCGGAACCGATTGGGAGCCGGGCCAATCCACGCTCAGCGAGGTCGCCAAGGCAGCGATGGTGACCAACCTGCTGACCGAGGACAACCTGCCCTCCTACCATCGCGAAATCGCCGAGAACTTCTCTCGCGACGGCGCCTGGGGAACCTGGGTGGGTCGATGGACGGCCGAGGAGATGCGCCACAGCACAGTGATTCGCGACTACCTGGTGGTGACCAGGGGCGTGGACCCGGTCGCGCTGGAACAGGCCAGGATGGTGCACATGACCAACGGTTTCGACCCCGGCATCGGGCGCACCGAGGTCGACAGCGGCGCCGGGTTCCTGCATTCGGTCGCCTACGTCAGCTTCCAGGAACTCGCGACCCGCGTCACCCACCGCAACACCGGCAAGGTCTGCCACGACCCAGTCGCCGACCGCATGCTGCAACGCATCGCCGCCGACGAGAACCTGCACATGATCTTCTACCGCACCGTCTGCGGGGCCGCGCTGGACCTGGTGCCCGATCAGGCCATCGAGGCCATCGACACCATCGTGGAGAACTTCACGATGCCGGGGGCGGGCATGCCCGATTTCCGGCGCAACGGCGTGCTCATGGCCAAACACGGCGTCTACGATCTGCGCCAGCATCTGCAGGAAGTACTCGAGCCGGTGCTGCGGCAGTGGAACATCTTCGAGCGCACCGACTTCGGGCCCCGCGGTGAAATCGTCAGGGAACGCCTCGCGGCCTTCCTCGACGACATGGCGCACGTGCGGGTCCCGCGATTCGAGGAACAACGTGAGCGCGCCCTCGCGCGAGAGCGGGCCCGAGCCTGAGCCGTCGGATCCGCCGAGTCGTGCAGCTGATCGCGCTCGGCGGGTCCCTTGCCTGCGGAGCCCGCAGGCGGTCCGCAGCGCCTTGCGCCGTAGTCGCCGGCTTCGAGGGCGCACGTCCGCTGCTCCGTCACAGTCGGGCGGGGCGCAAGCCCGCGGCCCGGTCAGTGGCCGTCGGCAGTCGGTGGGTGGTGGGTGTCGGCGAGCCTGATTCCGGAGACGATCGTGGCCTCGATCTCGATCACGCCGTCCATCGGCGAGTCGATCCACGGCCGGAGCAGCTGCTGGTAGCGGGCGAGCCGGGTGGCGTCGGTGACCTGGCGCGCGATTCCGGTGACCACGACCGACCATCCGGTACGACGTTCGATATCGATGTCGTCGGCTTCGTAGGCCACCACGATGCCCGCTCGCTTCTGCACGGCGGTGGAGAACTGCGATCCGAGCCGGGTGCGCACGATGACACACTCGTCGTCGACCAGATGATTGACCGGGCGAATCGCGGGCAGCGCGTCACGGGTGTAGACGACTCGCCCGAACGGAGCTTGCGCGAGCAGCGACAGGGCCTGCTCGCGATCCAGTTCGACGACGCTGCGGTCGGTCCGGCCTGCGGCGGGTAGGCCGGTCACCGTCGTGCGCCTCGTCCGGCGCTACCGCGGCCGATCGGGCGAGAACGCCGTAGGCAGCGGACGAATCCCACCGTGACGGCCGGTTCGGAAGGTCCCACGTGATGCCCCATCCGTTCGCGCGTGTGATCACCTCGGCGGGTGCTGGTCGTTTCATGCCACCAGCTCACCCGAATCCCCGTTAGGGTCCAAGGTCGCCGACGAGGGGGACCATCGACACGCACGCGCGCGACCGGCGACGGATCACAACTCCGTCGGGCCGGTGCACCGCCGCAGCCGGCTCGACCAGTTCCTCACCGCACGCACCCCGGTAGCTGGGAATGTGACGATCGGCCCCCGAGGAGCGGCACAATGGCCGTCTCGGGAGGCCCGCGCGGCGCCGAGACTGGAATCATGACCGACAGCACCGCACTTCCCGCATCCCCGGTGCCGGATACGCCCACCCTGCTGGCGGCGCTGCAGCTGGCAAGCCGCGCCCCCTCGGTGCACAACACCCAGCCGTGGCGCTGGGAGTTCGACGGCACCCGGCTCGACCTCCTTCGCGACGACGACCGGCAACTGACCACCGCCGACCCGCACGGACGCCAGCTGGTCATCAGCTGCGGCGCGATGCTGCACCACCTGCGCACCGCCCTGGCCGCCGGCGGCTGGCACACCGACATCCACCGCGTCCCCGTGCCGGCCCGGCCGGATCTGCTGGCGACCATCACCTTCCGGCCATGGCCCGACCCGCCAGAGGGGGTCCTGACCCGCGCGCGGGCCATCGAGCATCGCCGCACCGATCGGCTGCCGCTGTCTCCGCCGCCCGCGCTGGGCGCGCTGGTGCACACCGCGCGGATGCTGGTCAGCCCGCACGACGTCGAGCTCGACGTCCTCGACGACAGCGCCCGCTCCGTGCTGGCGGCGGCCTCCGAGCACGCCACCGCCAACCGCCACTACGACATGGACTACCACACCGAATTGCATTGGTGGACGGGTCATTCCGGCGGCACGGAAGGGGTGCCCGACACGGCCCTGGTATCCGACGCCGAAGCTGCCCGCGTGCCGATCGCCCGCAAGTTCCCCTCCGCGCCGCACTCGGAACGCCGCGGTGACCTGGAAGACCAAGCCGCGCTGCTGGTGCTCAGCTCGCCCGGCCACACCGTCTCCGATTGGCTCCACGTCGGCGAAGCGCTCTCCGCGGTGCTGCTGGAATGCACTTCGGCGGGGTTGGCGACCTGCGCCCTGACCCATATCACCGAACTGCCCGCGGCCCGCGAGTCGATCCACGGTGTGCTCACTCGCGCGGGCGTACCGCAGGTCGTCCTCCGCGTCGGCGCCGCACCCGCCGACACCACCGTGCCCTCGCCGACACCCCGGCGCCCGGTCACCGAGATCCTCACCATCCGCGACCACCCAGCGGCTCGCGCCACGTAGATCCGCTGGTTATCCCGCTCACAAAATTGGTATCTCAGATGAGAATTATCGTAGATTCGGGGCATGCAACTCACCCGGTTCACCGACCTCGGACTGCGAGTCGTCATGCGATTGGCCGTCGCGGGGGAGGACATTCGCCCGGGAAGCCGTGAAATCGCCGAAGAGCTGTCGGTGTCCTACGCCCACGTGGCGAAAGTGATCACCCGACTGGGCGAGCTCGGCGTCGTGGACGCGCGCCGCGGACGCAGCGGCGGGCTTGCCATCACCGAACTCGGCCGCACAGCCTCGGTCGGCTGGCTGGCCCGCCGCCTCGAGGGTGAGGGCGAAGTAGTCGAATGCGACGGCGCCCAGCCGTGCCCACTGCGGGCGGGGTGTCTGCTGCGCTCGGCACTGCGCCACGCCCAGGAAGCCTTCTTCGAGTCCCTGGACACCCTCACCATCGAAGACCTCACCCGAACCCCCACACGCACAGTCCTTCTCGCCCTACCTCGGGTAGGCGGCACGGACTCCCAGATTTCTGCAACGAATGGAGAATGACATGCTCTCGGCCACCGCGAAGGAGACGATCCGCGCCACCCTACCTGCGGTAGGTGCGGCCATCGACGACATCACGACGCTGTTCTACCGCAAGATGTTCACCGCCCACCCCGAACTCGAACGCGACCTGTTCAATCGCGGCAACCAGAAGCAGGGCGGTCAGCAGAAAGCGCTCGCCGGCGCCATCGCCGCCTTCGCGGCACTGCAACTCGAACCCGACCAGGCCCGAGTCGATCTCATCCTGTCGCGGATCGCGAACAAGCACGCTTCCTTGGGAATCCAGCCCGCTCAGTACCAGATCGTGCACAAGTATCTCTTCCAGGCCATCGTCGAAGTCCTAGGCGACGCCGTCACCGCCGAGGTCGCCGCGGCGTGGGACGAGGTGTACTGGCTGATGGCCGAGACACTGATCGCGATGGAGGCGGGCCTCTACCGGGCGGCCGGTGTCGCCGACGGTGAGGTGTGGCGGCAGGTGCGCGTGCGCGAGCGGCGCCACGAGTCGGCCGACGCTGTCTCCTTCGTGCTCACCTCCCTCGACGGCGCACCCTTGCCGTCCTTCTCGCCGGGGCAGTATCTGTCGGTGGGCGTCCATCTCGAAGACGGTGCGCGTCAGATCCGCCAGTACAGCCTGTCCTCGGCGCCGTCGAGCGGCGACTGGCGCATCACCGTCAAGCGGGTCGGCGCACACACCCTGCCGGACGGTTCGATCGCACCGGCTGGCGAGGTGTCGAATTTCCTGTACTGCAACGTCTTCGAAGGCGACGTGCTCGACGTGACCACCCCGTTCGGCGATCTGGTCCTCCAGGACGACGACGCGCCGCTGCTGCTGGTCTCCGCGGGCATCGGATGCACGCCGATGATGGGAATGCTCAGCCACCTCGCCGACACCGCCGACCGCCGCGCGATCTCGGTGATTCACGCCGATCGCGCGCCGAGCAGCCACGCCCACCGCGCCGAACTGGCCGAACTCGTCGACCGTTTGCCGTTCGCGGTCATGCATCGCTGGTACGAGGATCTCGGCGCCCGCAGCCCCGAAGACCGGCTCCGGGAAGGCCGCGCCGACCTAGGCGAGATCACCATCGCCGACGGCACTCGCGTCTACCTGTGCGGGCCACTGCCTTTCATGCTCGGCATGCGCGAGGCACTCCTGGACAAGGGCGTTGCGGCACAGAACATCCACTACGAGGTCTTCGGTCCGGACAGCTGGGCGGCCGCCCCGGCCTGAGCCGCGACTCCCGCACCTCGGTGCGAGGCGACCGGCGGGCCGCGTTCGAGCGCCCGCCGGTCGCCGCAGAACTCGTTCGGCTCGAGCCCGGTCGCCCGGATCGGGTTCGCGCCGAACGGTGCCAGTAGTCCCAACGATCGCAGGACGTTCGTCCCTGGCGATCGGCGCTCAGGATCGCGAAGCTGTGGGTAGGTTGCCCAACCAGGCAACACTTTTCACCGCCCGGGAAAGGCAATGCCAATGACCGAGAACACCTTCCGCGCCGATGCCGGCGACCGGCCGGTCCTCGTCGCAGTCGACGGCTCGGCGAGCTCCTACCAAGCCGCCGCGTGGGCCGCCGTGGACGCGGCGACACACGGTGCCCGGCTCCATGTACTGACATCGGTGGCGTTGATCGGTGGCCTCGGACCGGCGATGAGCTTGCCCGAAGCGGAGATGACGTGGTTGCGCACCGACGGTCAGCGAATCGTGACCGAAGCGGCGCGCATCGCACGAGAAGCGGTCCAGGACGCCGAACTCGACCTCACCACCGAGGTCACCTTCGACCTGCCGATTCCCAGCCTCATCGAACGATCGAAAACCCTGCGCACACTGGTGGTCGGCAGCCGCGGTCTCGGAGCATTCCAGCGCGGCCTGCTCGGTTCGGTCAGCACGGCGGTGGCCAGACACGCGCACTGCCCGGTGACGGTCGTCCACGACCGTTCCGCAACCGACGCGGTCACACTGACCAAGCCTGTCCTCGTCGGCGTCGACGGTAGCGAGAACAGCGTGGCCGCCGTGGAATACGCGTTCGACCAGGCCGCACGCCGCAAGGTCGAGCTGGTCGCCCTGCACGCATGGCGCGACAGCAGCAGCATCGATCTTTCTGTGGCGGACTGGGATTCGATCCGGGAGTCGGAGCGGGCATTGCTGGCCGAGCGGCTGGCAGGTTTCGCCGAACGCTACCCCGATGTGACCGTGCGCCGAATCGTGGTGTCGGACCGACCGGTTCGCGCGCTGCTCGAGGCCTCGACCGACGCACAGCTGGTGGTCGTCGGCAGCCACGGCCGAGGCGGTTTCTCCGGCATGCTGCTCGGATCGACCAGCAACGCACTGTTGCACGTCGTCGAGTGCCCGATCGTGGTGATCCGTCAGCGCTGACAAAACCCTCGCCTACGCCGCTGGGCATGCTGCCGATTGGCTCTCGACCGCCTCGACCCTTCGCCGGAGCAGGCAGAATTCGTTCCCCTCCGGGTCGGCCAGCTCCTTGGCCACAGCATCAGCCAGGCCTGACCGCACCGACGCGCTCTGAGCAACACCGGCCCCCTGGGTGGGGGTCCGCAACCCCTTGGGTGTCTATTTGCGGAACATTTGCTCGTCGACGATGGGAATACGCATCCCCCAATCGCTCGAGCGAGGAAGAACCGACTCTATGTCAATTGTTCTCGATCAGGCACTTCTCACCCGCACGGCTGCGCGAGCGCGCAAGCACACGACTCGGTCGGCGCCGCCGACCGTACCTGTCATCGAAGCGATTGCGACCGGTGCGCCCAGCCTGGTCCTCGACCAATCCGCCGCAGCGGACTGGATGGCGGGACAATTCACCGATCCGGAGCAGCAAACCCGGATCAGGCGAATCTTCGGCAAGACCATGATCGACACCCGGCGATTCGCGGTCGACCCGCTGGATCCTCGACTTCACGCGCCTGGTGGCGAAACAAGGAAGATCCAGGATCGCATGCACCTGTTCTACCGCCACGCCGTTCCGCTGGCGATCGATGTGGCGCGGCGCGCGCTCGATGGTGTCGACCCGGCTGACCTCGGGCTTTTGGTGTTCGCCACGAGCACCGGTGTTATCGCGCCCGGCGTGGATGTCGCGGTCGTCGAAGATCTCGGACTGCCTCGGTCGGTCGCTCGCCTGGTGGTCAACTTCATGGGCTGCGCGGCAGCCATGAACGGGATTCGCACCGCCTCGGACTTCGTGCGGGCCAACCCGGACAAGAAGGCGATGGTCCTGTGTATCGAGCTGAATTCGGTGCATGCCGTCCCCGTCGAAGACGTCAACGACGCGGTGACTCACAGCCTGTTCGGAGACGGGTGCGGCGCGGTCGTCATCGGGGCACAGCGAGGGACGGAGCAGGCCAAAGCCGGGACGATCGTCATCCGGGACGCATTCACCCACCTGTTCGAGGGAACCGAAGACGGCATCGCGGTCGGCGTCAACCACGACGGCATCACCTGTGGGCTGTCCGAGAACGTACCTCAGTACATCTACAACGGCGTTGCTCCCGTCGTCGGAGACGTACTGCGCCGCAATGGATTGCGGCAGCCGGACATCGATGTGTGGGCAATTCACCCGGGCGGGCCGAAGATCCTGCTCGAATCCGCGCGATCGCTCGGCCTCCCGCCGGAAGCCGCGTCGACGAGCTGGGATGTCCTCAGTGAGTACGGAAACATGTCGAGCGTCTCGCTGATCTTCGTGCTCGAGCGGATCGCCCGTGAGGCAAGAGCGAACAAGGCGATCTCTACGGGTGTCGCGTTCTCGTTCGCGCCAGGCGTGACGATCGAGGGATTCGTCTTCGACGTCGTTCGCCGGTGATCATGCTGCCTTTCGGCCGTCCAGCCCAGCGAGTGCCCAAGACAGCCGGCGAATCCTGGGCCTGGTTCACCGCCGGACGAGCGGCAGCGCGGAGCAGTGCAAACACACTACAAAGCCCTTGAACAGGCGCCCGCCGACTTCGCCGCCCTCCACGCCGGGGAACCTGCGGGTCCACGCACCACGACGATGCCGGGCACCGGCCACGATCCTCCTCGCCGGTAACCGCTGATGTTCCCCATGACGGACTGGTTCTCTGTGTCAGCAGGTGTCAACGCGCCGTCTGACAGAGGCGCTGACGCGCAGCGAGTTCGGCGCGGGAGGCGATGCCGAGTCTCCAGCGATCAGCCGCTCACCAAGGGGCAGTTGCGGGCTTCTCTAGGACCGCCGACAGTTGACTAGCCATTCAGCTAGCCATATGTTGGTTGACATAGGTTCGGTGATGGAACGCCTGACATCTTCGACAGCGTTCCCTCCGATGTCGGCCGATGAAAGGTGATCAGTGCAGCCTGCCGTGGACAATGCCGAGACGCCGATTGTGAGCCCCAGGAGCAAGCCCCCGAAGACATCATTCGGCCGCACCGCGCTTTCCGTGGCGGCGGTACCGCTGGGCGCTGTATACGGTGCCGCGCTGGCATTCCGGCTGTACCACCCGCCGCGGCGCAAGCATCATCGTCGGCCGGAGGATTTCGGCTTGGCCGCAACAGATTCGACCGTCGAGTACGAGCCAGGCAAACACATCCACGTCTGGTTGTGCCCGGGGTCGCCCGACCGGGTCGTGGTGCTCGGACACGGGATCGGGATGAGCAAGTCGGCGTCACTTGCGCACGCGAAGTTCCTGCACGCCGCCGGATACACCGTGTGCCTGTTCGACCACCGCAATCACGGAGCCAGCGGAACGGATCGCCGGTTGCGCAAGCTCAGTGAGCATCTCACGACCGACATCGTCGCTGTCGTGTCGATGCTGCGCGAAACGGCGACCTATCGATCGGCAAAGGTTGCACTGTATGGATTTTCGTTCTCGACCTATCCGTCGGTCTACTCGCTGACCCGCGACGGGTTCACGGTGGACGCGATCGTTTGCGACAGCGGACCGGGGGACGACGCGCGTGACGTTTTCGAGAGCTTTCTGGCCTCGGGCGGCCTACCGGTTCCCGGCCTCCTCGCCGGGAGACCCGCCCGAACCGCGGTAGGGGCGGCGATGAGCACCACCGCGCTGGCCATGCTGGGCGCCGATTGGCCCCCGCCGCTGAACGCCGACTACGAGTCCGTGCCTGCGCTGTTGATCGTCGGTGGGCGCGATCGAATCATCTCGGCGGTTTCGGTGGAGACCTTTGCGGCTCGGTATCCCCGCTTCCGGACCCTTGTGCTGCCGCACGCGGAGCATTTGTCGGGACTGAAGGCCGATCCGAAGACATACACCGAAGCAGTTCTCGACTTCCTGGACCACGAATTGCGCTGAGCCGAGTTCGGCCCGCAGAACGCGCGACGGATGTTCCCACGGACGTCTGCGATGAACGCGCCGTCGCTTCGGCCCTGGATGCTGCTACGCAGCTGGGGCCGCCTGCGGGTGGCGGTCAACTGCGCCGGAATCGACATCCTCGGACCGACCCTGGACGCCTCTGTCATCGAAAACCCGATGCTCAACGGTTGTCGCGTTCTCGTTCGCGCCAGGCGTGACGATCGAGGGATTCGTCAGGAGCGGTCATGTTCCCCATGACGGACTGGTTCTCTGCGTCAGCAGGTGTCAACGCGCCGTCTGACCCTGTCCTCCCATCGCATTGGTCAACGCGGTCCGTGCCAGATCGCGTAGCCAGATGTGTGCGGGGTCGGTGTCATAGCGCTGATGCCATGACAGGTACGCCGGGGCCGGCGGCAGGTCGAACGGGAGCGGGAGCAGGACCAGGCCGAGATCTGCGGCGGCCGAACGCGCCGTGGATTCGGGGGCTGTGACGAGGAGGTCGGAGCCTCGCACGAACTCGAACGCGGCGCTTTCGGTGGGCGCGGTCGCCACCACACGTCGGGTGAGGTCGAGCCGCGCGAGAGCGTCGTCGAGGATGTTGCCGAGCCTTCCGCGCCGCGAGACGGTGATGTGCTCGGCCGCGGCATACCGCGCGGCGGTGACGGTCTCGACATGGGTGAGCGGGTGCCCCCGCCGTACGACGATGACGTGCGGGGTCTCGGCCACCCGATCGGCGCGAATCTCGGGTGCGGTCGGGCGGTCCGCGTTCGCGGCGAGGTCGACCTCGCCGCGCCGCAACTCGGGGGTGTCGATGCTCGATTCCGCGATGAAGCGCAGACGCACGCCCGGCGCCTGCTCGCGCACGGAAGCGAGAAGGGCGGGACCGCTGAGGGCGACCAGTGCGTCGTGCCAGCGGAGCGTGAAGGTGCGCTCGAGCGTCGCGAGGTCGAGTTCACGGCTTGGCGCCAGCACGCCCTGGACCTGCCGCAGCAGGTCGTGCACCTGTTCCCGGACGGCGAGCGCGTAGGGCGTCGGGGTCATCGTGCGCCCTGTGCGTACCAGGATCTGATCCCCCGTCGTGCGCCGGATCCGGCCGAGGCTTCGGCTCATCGCGGGGGCGGTGACGTGCAGGCGGTCGGCCGCACCGGCCACGCTGCCTTCCTCCAGGAGAGCGTCGAGCGCGGCGAGCAGATTCAAATCCAATTGCATGAGAGTCATTCTATTCGTGCTTTACATGCACTTGAAGTTAACGATCGCCCCTCCTACCTTCGAGATGCGGGCGCAAAAGACCACGGTTCTCGCCCGGCTGACCTCATCACCCCCTGCTCAGAGAGGAGCACCCACCATGCCCGAGTCGATTCGGAACACCGGTGTTGCCACAGCCGCCGGCTCCGCCTCCGACGCCGACCTGCTCGCACAGACCGCGATCGCCGTACGCACGGCGAGTTCGGCACTGCGGGAGCGCTTCGGCGACGTGATCCAGTTCCAGACCCGCGAAGAGCTGATGGGCGCGCTCGCCGCCAACGACGACACGGTTCTCGACATCCTGCGCCCCCGCCTCGAAGTCCTGCGCCCGGACGCCCGCTGGGTGGAGGAGGAGCTGGACGGCGGCGCTCTGCCGGCCGGCGAATGGTGGGTCGTGGATCCGGTCGAAGGCAACGTCAACCACCTGCACGCCCTGCCGGAGTGGGCGGTGACCGCCACACTGGTGCACGACAACCAGCCGGTGCTCACTGCGGTCCACCTGCCGCTGACCGGCGAGACCTACACCGCGCTCGCCGGCGCCGGCGCCCACCTAGACGGCCGGCCGCTGCACGTGTCGGGGACCACGGACCTCGGGCTGAGCATCGTGGCCACGAGCCAGGCCAGGCCGGACGAGGACGAGAAGGTCGTGCGGCGCGTCGGCTCCTCGATCACCGAGATGCTCATCGACGCGCTCGTGGTGCGGACAGCCGTGCCCGCCACCCTGCACCTGCTGAACGTGGCCGCCGGCCGGATCGACGCCTTCTGGCAGTTCGCCGGAGCCCGCGCGGACTTGCTTCCCGGGGCGCTGCTCGTCGCCGAGGCCGGCGGACGGATCTCCACCGCCGAGGGCCGCCCCTGGACCCCGGGGAGCGACAGCTTCCTGGCAGCGGCGCCCGGCGTGCACGCCGATGCGGTCGCCACGCTCTCCCGCTGACCACCGAACAGAACAGAAAACCCAGGAGGACCAGTTCACCATGAGCAAGATCACCATCCTCGGCGGCGGCCGCGTCGGCGGCGGCCTGGCCACCGCCCTCACCCGGGCCGGGCACGGAGTGACCGTGGCGGACCGCTCGCCCGGCGCTGCCGCCGCCACTGCCCGGACAGCGCAGATCGTCATCAACGCCACGCCGGGCGCAGGCTCGCTGGAGCGGCTCGCCGCGCTGCGCGAGGAACTGCGCGGCAAGATCCTCGTAGACGTCTCCAACGCCACCGTCGACGGACCGGACGGACTGCCCGCCGACCTGCTCTACCCCGGCTCGAGCCTCGCGGAGCAACTCCAGAAGGCGCTCCCCGAGACGCACGTCGTCAAGACGCTCAACACGATGCTTCACTCGGTGATGACCGCGCCCGCCGCGCTCACCCAGACGCCAACCGCGTTCCTCTCCGGCAAGGACCCGGAGGCCAAGCAGGTCGTCCGAGGGCTTCTCGCGGACCTCGGCTGGCACCAGGAGTGGATCACGGACCTCGGCGGGATCGAGACCGCGCGGGCTGCCGAGGCCGCGATCTTGTTCGTACCGCACGTGATCCGATCCAGCGGATTCGCGCCCTTCGCGATCTCGATCGCTCGCTGATCCGCACCGAGTGCGTCTCCTGCCTACGGCGTCGTCGATGGTGCCACCAGCTCTGCGAGGCGATCGAACAGGCCGTCGGACCGACCGGCGCCCGATTGCCCGCCTCGGTGCTCGAGGCTGCCGTCCTGCGCGCGCGGCGGGCGATCTGGTGTGGATGTTCGTGGTCTGAGACCAACTACCGCGGCCTCTTGCTGTTCCCGAACAGCAAGAGGCCCTGTGAACTCCATCTCGCGGCCCGACCTAGATGGGACGGGGCCCCCCGCGCATTCCCCGATTTTTCATCACGTGACGAAATTTAGGATGGAAAGGGGGAGAGGCTGGGGTAGTGGCCTTCAGTCGTATCTTGGCTATTTCCAAGATATTAGAACAATCTTTGATGGTCACCGGAAAATTTACGGTAGCCGAAATGTGCGTCACGGGGACCGTGTCCACTGCACGCAGGAACCACGCCGCGCGGGTATCGGCGGGTGCTGGGCGGCGGGCGGCGAGACGTGACAGCGGCGGCGAACCGGCGATATTTCCACGCGAACCCGACCCCTTTCGCCGACCCTTCCCGCGCCGATAATCGACATTATGTTAAGTAACGTTCGAGGATCACTTCCCCCAAACCACCCATGACAAAGACTTGAATGGGTCATACTTCAGAATGTGTCCACCACCTCGGACTACGAGCGCATGCTTCGCAGCGCCGCGCTACGTGTGACCGCACCGCGAGTCGCGGTGCTAGCGGCGGTGCACGATCATCCCCACTCCGATACGGATTCGATCCTCGGCCGAGTGCGCCAAACACTCGGCGCGGTCTCCCACCAAGCCGTCTACGACGTGCTCCGGGCGCTGACCGCCGCCGGACTGATCCGGCGAATCCAGCCGATGGGTTCCGTGGCCCGCTACGAAACCCGAGTCGGCGACAACCACCACCACCTCGTCTGCCGGTCCTGCGCCGCCATCGTCGACGTCGACTGCTCCGTCGGCGCGGCGCCCTGCCTGACCGCGTCGAACGACAACGGTTTCGTCCTCGACGAAGCCGAGGTCATCTACTGGGGCCTGTGCCCCGAATGCGCACAACAGACACACCCGTGATCACAGCCCGATTCACACTCGATCCGAAAGGAAATCGTCGTGCCACAGGAACATCCGCCCATCGCAGAGGCGAACACGGAACCTGCGGAAAGTGGTTGCCCCGTCGCGTCCGGCCGGTTCAAGTATCCGGCCGAGGGCGGAGGCGGTAACCGTGACTGGTGGCCGAACCAGCTCAACCTGAAGATCCTCCAGAAGAACCCCGCCGTGGCCAACCCCATGGGCGAGGACTTCGACTATGCCGCGGAATTCCAGACCCTCGATCTGGCCGCGGTGAAACGCGACATCGAAGAGGTCATGACGACCTCGCAGGACTGGTGGCCCGCCGACTACGGCCACTACGGACCGCTGTTCATCCGCATGGCCTGGCATGCCGCGGGCACCTACCGCATCAACGACGGCCGTGGCGGCGCCGGTGCGGGCATGCAGCGCTTCGCACCGCTCAACAGCTGGCCCGACAACGCCAGCCTCGACAAGGCCCGCCGCCTGCTGTGGCCGGTCAAGCAGAAGTACGGCAAGAAACTCTCCTGGGCCGACCTGATCGTCTACGCGGGCAACGTCGCACTCGAGTCGATGGGCTTCGAGACCTTCGGCTTCGGCGGCGGCCGCGTCGATCAGTGGGAGCCCGAGGAAGACGTCTACTGGGGCCCCGAACAGACCTGGCTCGGCGACGATCGCTACACCGGACAGCGCGACCTCGAAAGGCCGCTCGCCGCGGTCCAGATGGGCCTGATCTACGTCAATCCGGAAGGGCCCAACGGCAACCCCGATCCCCTCGCCGCGGCCACCGACATCCGCGAGACCTTCCACCGCATGGCCATGAACGACGTCGAGACGGCGGCGCTCATCGTCGGCGGCCACACCTTCGGCAAGACCCACGGCGCGGGCCCTGCCGACCTCGTCGGCCCCGAGCCCGAGGCCGCACCGCTCGAGGAACAGGGCCTCGGCTGGAGGAGCTCCTTCAACACCGGCGTCGGCAAGGACGCGATCACCAGCGGTCTCGAAGGCACCTGGACCCCCACTCCGACCAAGTGGGACAACAGCTTCCTCGAAACCCTGTACGGCTACGAGTGGGAGAAGACCAAGAGTCCCGCGGGCGCGTGGCAGTACATCCCCAAGGACGGCGCGGGCCAAGGCACCGTCGCCGACGCCCACGACCCGTCGAAGACGCACACCCCGGTGATGCTGACGACGGACCTCTCGCTGCGGATCGACCCGATCTACGAGCAGATCACCCGCCGCTGGCTCGACCACCCCGAAGAGCTCGCCGACGAGTTCGCCAAGGCCTGGTACAAGCTGACCCACCGCGACATGGGCCCCATCGCCCGTTACCTCGGACCGCTGGTACCGCAGGAGACGCTGCTGTGGCAGGATCCCGTCCCCTCGGTGACGCACGATCTCATCGGACCGGCCGACATCGCCACCCTCAAGGGCCGCATTCTGGACTCGGGACTCACCGCAGCCCAGCTTGTCTCCACCGCGTGGGCCGCGGCGTCGTCGTTCCGCGGCAGCGACAAGCGCGGCGGCGCCAACGGCGGACGCATCCGTCTCGAACCGCAGAGCGGATGGGAAGTCAACGAACCCGACGAGCTCGCCCAGGTGGTGCGCACCCTGGAGGGCATCCAGGAGTCGTTCAACGCCGCCCAGACCGGCAATACGCGCGTCTCGTTCGCCGACCTCGTCGTCCTCGCGGGATCCGCGGCCGTCGAGCAGGCCGCCAAGAACGCCGGATACGACATCGAGGTGCCGTTCTCGCCGGGACGCACGGACGCCACCCAGGACCGGACCGATGTGGAGTCCTTCTCCGCACTCGAGCCGAACGCCGACGGCTTCCGCAACTACCTCGGTAAGGGCGCCAGGATTCCCGCCGAGGCCCTGCTGCTGGACAAGGCGAACCTGCTCACCCTCAGCGCACCGCAGATGACGGTCCTCGTCGGCGGTCTGCGCGTCCTCGGCGCGAACCACAAGCAGTCGCCGCTGGGCGTATTCACCGACACCCCTGGGTCGTTGACCAACGACTTCTTCGTGAACCTGCTCGACATGGGCACGGCGTGGGAGCCGTCGCAAGCCGACGACGGAACCTACGAGGGCAAGGACCGCGCCACCGGCGCGACCAAGTGGACCGGCAGCCGCGTCGATCTCGTCTTCGGGTCGAACTCGCAGCTGCGCGCCATCGCCGAGGTCTACGCGACCGACGACGCGAAGCAGAAGTTCGTCGAGGACTTCGTCACCGCCTGGGTCAAGGTCATGAACCTCGACCGGTTCGACCTGGCCTGATACAAAGGCGCTCCGCGAACCGTAACCGGTTCGCGGAGCGCCTTCACCAGGACGTGTAACCAACGGCACTCCCCTCCAGACATCAACTCCCCCAGGGCCATTCGAGCGCCGCACGCTGTGGTTGACATAATCTGCCGCGCGCGGATTATGTCGGATTGTCCCCGGTTCAACTAATCTCCAAGCAGTGCTTGGACATTCACATGCGACCAGCGGCGCGCTCGCCTGGTCGGTGGCGGCGGCGACGCTGCCTCTTGCGGCGTTGACCTACCCGGTATTACAGGACAGCGAGGCCCGCCTGGGCCCGGTCGACGTCCTCCTCGGCGTCTTCTTGACCGCCGGCGCGGCGCTGCTCCCCGATGCCGACCACCCCAAGGGAACGATCGCGCGTGTGCTCGGCCCCCTCTCCTACTTCCTCTGCAAGGTCATATCGACCATCGCAGGTGGACACCGGCAGGCCACCCACTCGTTCGCGTTCGTGATCGCGGCCGCGTTCGGCACCTGGGCCGGAATGCATTGGATCGGGCGCGGATTCACCCTCGCACTCGTCTTCTTCCTGCTCGCCCTCGCGGTGCGGGCCCTGCACCTGTACCCGCCGGGCGACGGGATCCGCTCATGGGGCACCATCGTCGTTCTCGCGACCGCGGGCACCTTCGCCATGGACAACTGGATCAGCGACCGACCCGCCTGGTTGCCGTTCTGCGTGGGCCTCGGCGCTTTCGCCCACCTCATCGGCGACTGCCTCACCGACCGCGGCTGCCGGCTCTTCTGGCCGTTGAAAGTGCGCACCCGCGTGCCGATCATCGAACGAACCGGGAACAAACTCGAAACCTGGGTGCTCACACCGCTGTTCGCCGTCGCCACGCTCGGCGTCCTGTGGTACGTCTTCACCACGAGTCCGTAACAGAGGGGTGGGTCGCCACGGTGGCCCACCCCTCCCCTCGTCAGTGCTGTCTTTGGGGTCGAGAGGTCGTGAAAGAGGTTGGCTAGTAGATGGTTTGCTACATAGATCAATATGCATATCTAGATAGCAGTATCTATACTTCGAACTCACGGCCCCAGATCTCCGGTCGATTCGCTCGACATCGACGTTGTAGCGCTCCAGAAATCCGCCGCGTCGGCAGCGGACCGCTCTCTCAGGCCGATCCCCCGTCTCGAGCTCGTACGCACTCCCCCTGTGAACCAGCTCCCCGCGGTCAGCCGCGCACGTGCAGCCCGAAACCCGTGCGGCCCGCGGGCTCCAGTCCCGGCTTCAGGTGTAGTGAGGGGATCTCGTAGTCACCGAAGTTCTGCCGCCGGAACGCGATCGGCTCGGTCGACTCCAGGGCGAGCAGGCGCTGTTCCCATGCCTTGGCGACGTCCGTGTAGTCCTCGCCGGTCATCCGGTCGGTGCCGTAGAGCACGAACGGGGGCAGCACCTCGATGCCGGGGTAATAGAGGATGCCGTGGTGGATCGGGAACAGCAGATCGTCGATGGGGCCGTTGATCCCACGCGCGGCGTAATGCGACTCCGGGCCGCCGACGGTCACCGACAGCAGAGCCTTCCTGCCCGCGAGGGTGCCTTCGCCGAAGCGCTCGCCGTACCTGGTGTCGCTGTGCTCGCCGACGCCGTAGGCGAAGTTGTAGGTGAACACCCGGTCCACCCAGCCTTTCAGGATCGCGGGCATCGCGTACCACCACAGCGGGAACTGGAAGATGATCGTGTCGGCCCACAGCAGTTTCTCCTGCTCGGCGCGGACGTCCGGGGTGAGCGTCCCGGCGTCGAAGGCCCGGCCCGAGTCCAGGATGACCTTCAGCGGACTCGAGGCGTGGGGGCCGTAGTCCGCGGCGTCCACGACCGCCTTCCAGTTCATCGCGTACAGATCGCTCACCCGTACCTCGTGCCCGGCGGCCTCCAGCGTGGACACCGCCAGGTCCTTCAGCGAGCTGTTGAGCGACTTCGGCTCCGGATGGGCGTAGACGATCAGCGTCTTCATCAGAACTCCTTCGGATCGGGTGACTTCGATCCTGGACGCCGCGGCGCCCGGCGTTCAGGGGCGCTTCTTCCATCGGACGGGACTTCCTGGTAACGGCAGGACCACCTTCACGGGCGCCGTCGAGGCCATACTGGGGGGCGTGGACGATCTTGCGGGCTTCCTGCGAACCCGGCGTTCCCGGGTCGACCCTGCGGCCGTCGGCATCCCCACCGACAGGCACCGCAGGGTCGAAGGGCTGCGCCGCGAAGAGGTCGCGCACCTGTCCGGAGTCAGCATCGACTACTACGTACGCCTGGAGCAGGGCCGCGCGACCCAGCCCTCCGAACAGGTTCTCGACGCGCTCGCCCGCGTCCTCGGTCTCGACGAGACCGAACGTGAGCACCTCTACCGGCTCGCCCGGCAGCGCCGCCGCCGCGCGAAGGCGCCGGGCGGGCGGGTCCGGCCGGAGCTGCTGCGCGTCCTCGACCTGGTCGCCGACGCACCCGCGCTGATCATGGACCACCGCCTGGACGTGCTCGCCGGGAACCGCCTCGCCGGGCTCCTCTACGGCCGGCCGATGCCGGGTCTGAACACCGCCCGCCACATCTTCCTCGAGGAAACCGAGCGCGGGCTTTACGCCGACTGGGAGAACTGCACCCTCGACGTGGTCGGGCACCTGCGCCTGGCCGCGGGCAAATACCCCGACGACCCCCGCCTGGCCTCGCTCATCGGTGAACTATCGATGGGCAGCGAGCGCTTCCGCCGCCTCTGGGCCCGCGCGGACGTGCGCGCCCGCACACATGGGCGCAAGGCGTACCGGCACCCGCTGGTCGGACTGCTGGAACTGCACCATGAGAACTTCGCGCTACCGGACGAATCAGGCATGGAGCTGCTGGTGCTGTCCGCGGCCCCCGGCAGTCCCGCCGCGGACGGGCTGCGCCTGCTCGCGGGCCTGGGCGTGGACAGCAGTGATCCCCATCCCCCAATGAACGCTCAGGTCCGCGAGTAACTCAGGCCGCGCCCACCCGCTGAGGGCGGCGGCGAAATCCGGTCTGGTCGAACGTATTCCCGATCCCCGTGGCGGGATGGCACGCAAGTTCCCCAAGAGGACGCCTCCCCTCCCCCGCTTCCTTGCTTCGCCCGGCTTGCCGGGCGTGAAGGGCTCCCTATTGGGGATTCATGGCTAGATGCGCATATCTACATAGCAATATGTTGCTTCTGCTTGGTTCTCCACCGATTCCAGCCCCGCCCGGATACGCTGGCCGCCATGTTCGCAGGCTCGACCATGCAACCGCACCGCTGGACTCCCCCGCAGGCCCCGGATCGGGCGCGTGAGAAGCACAGCACTCCCCCACTACCGCCGGTGACGAGGATCGAACTTCCCGGCGCAGCGCCCGAAGACGTGGTACGCACACCCGAAGGGAAAGTGGTCGCCGGGCTCGCGGACGGCACGATCGTGAGCATCGACCCGGCCGACGGGTCGGTGCGCGAAATGACGAACACCGGCGGCCGCCCGCTCGGACTGCACGCCGATGCCGACGGCTCCCTGCTGATCTGCGATTTCGCGCGCGGACTGCTGCGCTTGGACCAGAACGGCGCACTCGAGGTGCTGGTCGAGGAGGTCGACGGCGAGCGACTCGCCTTCGCCAGCAATGTGGTTCGCGATGTCGACGGCGCCATCTACTTCTCCGCATCCTCGCGCCGCTACCCGCTCGACCAGTGGATGGGCGACCTGCTGGAGCATTCCGGTACCGGCCGCCTGTTCCGGCGCGACCCGTCGGGCAAGGTCGAAACACTCGTCGACGGACTGCAATTCGCCAACGGCGTGGTGCTCGCACCCGATCGCTCCTGCGTACTGGTGGCCGAGACCGGCGCGTATCGAGTGACCCGGCATTGGCTGACCGGCCCACGGGCCGGCACCACCGATCGGCTCGTCGAGAACCTGCCGGGATTCCCGGACAATATGGCGCTCGGCAGCGACGGCCTGGTCTGGATCACGCTGCCCGCCCCGCGAGATCCCTTGCTGGATCGCCTGCTCCCCCTGCCCGGTGTGCTGCGCCGCGTGGTGTGGTCGTTGCCCGCCTGGGCGCATCCGAAGCCGCCGCGCACGGTCTGGGTGGTCGCGGTCGATTTCGAGGGGAAGGTCGTGCACGATCTGCAGACCGAGGGCACGGATTTCTCGATGGTCACCGGTGTCGTCGAGCATCAGGGCACGTTGTATCTGGGCAGCTTGACCGAGTCGGCCGTTGCCGTCGCCCGGGTGCCGAGCTGACAGGTCCGACGGGCTGTTGTGCCCGCCGCGGCCCTGGGTCCGGGCCGGGCGGGGTGAGGCTGGTTCAGAAGAGCCGGTCGGAGTTGGTGTCGGCGGCGCGGCGAACATCGGCGGCGAACCGGTCTTCGATGTCGGTGTCGTCGTCGTGGTGGGCTGCGTAGAGCAGCAGGCAGCCGCGGATTCCGTCGAGCAGGTCTTCGAGTAGGTCGAGGGCGGGGCGGGCTGGGTCGAGGCGGCTGACGCGGAATTCGGCGAGCATGGCGGCGCGGGTGGCGTTGTCGATCTCGTAGCGGCGGGCGTGCTCTTCGAGTTCGGCGACGCGGGCGACGACGGCCCAGGGGGCGGGCAGGTGCCCTTCGGAGACGGCGACGGCTTCGGCGATGAGGTCGACGACGATGTCGGTGGCCGTTTCCCCGCTGTCGAGTCGTTCCAGGACGAGGGTGGGGGTTTCGACGGGGATGGCTTCGATGTCGTCGGCTTCGGCGATGACGTCGGTGATGGCGAGGTCGGCGAGGTCGCCTGCGATCTCGGCGGCCGCGTGCAGCCAGTGGACGGCGGCGACGGAGGCGGAGGCCGGGTCGAGGTCGGTGAACAGCTCGGGTGTGCCGAGCGGGTCGGTGCGCAGCAGTGTGTCGGCAGCGTGGACTTGGGCGGGTGAGACGTCAGGGCGGGAGAGTTCGACGGCTTGACGGGCGCGGCCGGAGAGGTCGCCGAGTTCGGCGGCTTCGATGGCGGCTTGTTCGCGGCGGATCTCGGCGACGATGGTTTCGGTGAGTTCGGCGGTATCGATGCCGTGCAGGCAGCGGCCGACGCGGTGGGCGGATTCGACGACGCCGCTGTAGGAAACGAGCAGGCCGGCTTCGGTGGGCAGGTTGGGGTTGCGCAGGCCGTTGTCGACTTCGGTGAAGTTTCGGCGTTCTTCGGCGCGACGCCAAGCCTCGCTGTCGGGGATGTCGGGGTCGCCCGCGGCGGCCGCGGGGTGGGTGTAGGTGCGCCAGTGGAAGCGCGACAGCGTGGTCAGATTCGACGCCAGATCCGTTGCCAGCTCGGGTGTTGTCGGCGGCAGCAGGGCTACCGTCTCTGCCTGATCGCCGCGTCCGGTCGCCCAGATGGCGACGATTGCGTTGCGGTCGGCGTCGAATGCGTATCGGGTCACGTGGCACATCCTCACGTATCGGGTGGCGGGGCGCGGCTATTGGGTTGCTTTGGTTGTGCCGCTCGCGGCGTTTCGGCGTGGCACGCTGGGGGTCATGACTCTCGATCACGGTGATCCCGGTGACGCGCCGTCGGTGCCCGGTCCGCTCGGTGCGGTGGTGAACGCGGCGCGGCCTGCTGCGGCGGAGGAAGCGAGAACGGTTGCGGCGGCGACGAATATCGCGACGTTGGCGAGCCTGAGCGAGGACGGCTCACCGTGGGCGTCGTTCGTGACGTACGGGTTGCTGGACGGTGCGCCGGTGTTGTGTGTGTCGCGGATGGCCGAGCACGGCCGGAATCTGGCGGCCGATCCGCGGGCCAGTCTGTCGATCGTGGCGCCGGAGGGCCCCGCGGATCCGTTGGCGGGTTCGCGGATCACGCTGGCGGGTGTGGTGGAGCGTCCGGTGAACGCGGAGTTGGCGGCGGCGCGGGAGGCGCATGTGGCCGCGGTGCCCGCGGCGCGGATGTATGTCGAGTACAGCGATTTCTCGCTGTGGGTGTTGCGGGTGCGGCGGGTGCGCTGGGTCGGCGGGTACGGGCGGATGGATTCGGCGACGGCCGAGGAGTATCTGGCGGCGGAGCCGGATCCGGTCGCGCCGGTGGCGGGGCGGGCGATCGCGCATTTGAACGACGATCACGCCGACGCGCTGTTGTCGATGGCGCGGGTGCTCGGTGGTTATCCGGATGCGACGGCGGCGCTGTGTGAGCGGGCGGATCGGTACGGGCTGGATTTGCGGGTGGAGACGCCGCGTGGGGTGGCGCGGACCCGGGTGGGTTATGCGGAGCGGTTGGACGGTGTCGACGGATTGCGTGCGGCGACAGTGGAATTGACGCGGAGGGCGCGAGAGGGCTGAGTTCGCCGTTCGGCTGAGTAGTCCTACGCTTCCGGCCGTGTGCAAGGTCGGTAATCCTGGCTGTCATGGAGCGGTATCGGGGGTGGTGGCGGACGGCGAGTCTGCCGGTCGTGTCGGATTCAGTTGTCGGCCACGGGGATGGTGCATGATGCGGCCGCGGATTCTGGGGCGAGTGTGCGGAGATCGCTTCGTGCGGCCGGGCTCGTCGTCGGAGGCGCCGATGCCCCGGTGGGATGTTCCCTCGCCGAGGCGGCGCGGCTCGATGATTGCGTGGGTCGTTTCCTGCCCTGAGCCCGAGTCGCCGTAGTCGCGATACGCGCCTGCGTGGTGGCGGAACGATCGGGCAAGGACGCCGACCAGCGACGTTCGCTCGGTGAGTGGTCAGGCCGGGTCGCGCGCGGGCACGGTGAGCATCGCGACGAGCATGTCGGCGATCTCGGCGGTGTCGGTGTCGAGGTGCGGGGTGCGGCTGCCGTCCTGGAGTGCGCGTTCGTAGTCGGCGATCAGGGCGAACAGCACGGTGGTCATGGTTTCCATGCGCTGGCGGCGGTGGCGGGGCGGCAGTTGCGGGAGGGCGGCGTCGAGGCGGGTGGCGATGATGCGGACCGCGGCGCGGTCGGCGCCCGCGAGGCGGCGGGCGTCGGCGATGACGGGGTGGGTGCGGATGACTTCGAGGAATCGTCCGTAGTGGCTGGCGCGGTCTTGTCCGACGAGTTCGAGCATGGGGCCGACCAGCATGCCGACCAGTGCGTGCGGATCGGTGCCGGTGCCGTCGGCTTCGTGGGCGGCGAGCATTTCCATGCGGCGCTGTTCGAGCAGGTTCATTCTGCGCTCGACGATGGCTTCGACGAGTCCGTTGCGGGAGTCGAAGTAGTAGTGCACGGCGGAGTTGTTGCGCTGGCCCGCGGCGGCGGCGATGTCGCGCAGCGGGACGTCGACGCCGCGTTCGGCGATGAGCCGCTCCCCCGCGGCGAGGAGGGCGGCGCGCGAGTCCTCGGCTTGCATGGACACCCACTGTACTGAACCCGAGTCTTGACCTTGTTAAGCACGAGTGATTAATTGGCTGGGAGATGTGTGCCGTGGGCGCGCCGCGTCCACCGACGACCCGTTGCCCGGCAACGACCGAGCAGGAAGGCTGATCCCATGCGGTTCACCTACGCGGAGACGATGACCGACCCGTCCTACTACGTGCCTTTGGCGCAAGCCGCCGAGGCGGCCGGGTACACGTCGATGGCGGTGGCCGACAGCGTCGCCTATCCGCGCGACTCCGACGCCACCTACCCCTACACCCCGGACGGCAGCCGGGAGTTCCTCGAGGACAAGCCGTTCATCGAGGCGTTCGTGCTGTCGGCGGCGATGGCGGCCGTGACGACCACGCTGCGGTTCACCCCGTTCGTGCTGAAGCTGCCGATCCGCCCGCCGGTGCTGGTGGCCAAGCAGGCGGCCTCGGTGGCGGCGCTGAGCGGCAATCGGTTCGGCCTCGGCGTCGGGATCAGCCCGTGGCCGGACGACTTCGAGATCATGGACGTGCCGTTCGAGAAGCGCGGCGCGCGCATGGACGAGTGCGTCGACATCGTGCGCGGGCTCACCGCGGGCGGCTATTTCGAGTACCACGGCGAGTTCTACGACCTGCCGCCGATCAAGATCAATCCGGTGCCCACCGAGCCGATCCCGATCCTGATCGGCGGGCACAGCGGTCCGGCCCTACGGCGTGCCGCCCAGCGCGGCGACGGCTGGATGCACGCGGGCGGCGATCCCGCCGAGCTCGACCGGCTGCTGGCGAAGCTGGACAAGCTGCGTGCCGAGTACGGGACGCGCAAGGACTTCGAGGTGCACGTCATCTCGCTGGACGGTTTCACCGTCGACGGCGTGAAGCGCTTGGAGGACAAGGGCGTCACCGATGTCATCGTGGGTTTCCGCAATCCGTACACCCGTGACCAGGACACCGAGAGCCTGGACACGAAGATCGCGAACCTGTCCCGGTTCGCCGAACACGTCGTCGCGCGCACCGCGTCCTGAGGGGCATACCGTGGTGCGGTGAGCGTCGCGGAGCGGGTGGGTGAGTCGCTGGGTGTCGCCGTCCGTGCGGTGACCGATCTCGGGTCGGGTCACGGATGGACGCTGCACCGCGCGGAGCTGGCCGACGGTCGCGCCGTGTTCGTCAAGGCCGCGGCGGACCGGGCTGGGGTGTTCGCGGCGGAGGCGGCGGGTCTGCGCTGGCTGGGTGCAGGGAATTCCGCGCTGGTTCCGCCGGTGCTGGCGGCCGAGGACGGCATGCTGGTGCTGCCGTGGTTGCCGGATGCCGCGCCCTCCCCTGCCGCGGCGGACCGCTTCGGGCGGGATCTCGCACTGCTGCACGCGGATTCGCCGGATGTGTTCGGTGCGCCGTGGCCCGGCTGGATCGCGGAGCTTCCGCTGGACAACACACCGGGCAAGGGGCCGTGGGCGCGCTGGTACGCCGAGCGCAGGCTGCGGCCGTTCGTGTCGCGCACCGCGGAGGTGCTGGGTGCGGAGGGTGTGCGGCTGCTGGAGCGGGTGATGGATGCGATCGAGGAGCTGGCGGGCCCGCCCGAGCCGCCCGCCCGTATTCACGGTGATCTGTGGTCGGGCAACCTGCGCTGGACCGGCGAGCGCGTGATGCTGATCGATCCGGCCGCGCACGGTGGGCACCGGGAGACCGATCTGGCCATGCTCGCGCTCTTCGGCGCACCGCACCTGGACCGCGTCCTGGCTGCCTACGAGCAGACCCGCCCGTTGGCGGCGGGCTGGCGGTCCCGTGTCCCGCTGCACCAGCTGCATCCACTGCTCGTGCACGTCGCGCTGTTCGGCGCGGGGTACCGGGCACAGACTCTCGCCGCCGCTCGCGCGGCGCTGTCGGGGTGAGGGAGCGCCCGCGCCTCAGGAAGCCAACGCCGCCAGGTGTTTTCGGGTCTCGGCGTCGGCGGGGAAGAACGATTCGATGGCCAGTTCGGCGACCGTGACGTTCATCGGTGTGCCGAAAACCGTGGTGACGGACAGCAACGACAGTTCCTGGCCTTCGTGGCGCAACCGCAGCGGCACGGCGGCCTGATCCGGTTCCGGAAGTGCGACCTCGGTTTCGCCGCCCGGGTAGGCGCGCAACTCCTCGCGCAACGCGATCAGTTCCGGTGCGCCGGTGACCTCGATCTGCCGGGACAACCGGGCGAACAGGTGCCCGCGCCATTCGGCGAGGTTGACGATCCGCGGCGCGAGGCCACCGGGGTGCAGGCTCAGCCGCAGCACGTTCACCGGCGCGGTCAGTAGCCGTGTGTCGATGCCGGTGAGCATCACGGCCACACCGGCATTGGCGTCGACCATGTTCCAGCTCCGGTCGATGGCCAGCGCCGGGTAGGGCTCGTGGCCGACGAGGATCTGCCGCATCGCCTGCCGCACGGCGTCCATCTCGGGGGTGTCCATGGTCGGTTCGGCGTACGCGGGCGCGTAGCCGGCGGCCAGCAGAAGGCGGTTGCGTTCCCGCAGCGGAATGTCGAGGTGGTCGCACAGATGCGCGAGCATCGCCCGGCTGGGGGTGGCGCGACCGGTCTCGATGAAACTGAGGTGGCGGGCGGAGGTTTCGGCGCGACCGGCGAGCTCGAGCTGGCTCAATCGCCGCTCGAGACGCCAGTGCCGCAGCAGATTGCCCGCCGTCGGAGTACTCACCCCGCCGATCCTACGAATCCGGCGGGCGTCGCACGATTACCCCGCGGGTAATGGCCGCGCGTCCCGGACCTAGAGCGCGGTGCCGCGGAGGGTGCGGTCGGCCGCCAGGTACGCCCGCGACACGGCCGAGGTCATGATGTCGAGCAGATCGACGACGAGCGAGCAGTCGAGTACCGGCTCCGCACCGTCGCGCAGCTGCGCGAGCCCGGATTTCACGCCTTCGTGGACCGCGTGCTGGACCTCGTCGATCGGCACGCCGTCCAGCGCCCACAGGGTGGTGTGGCGTTCGAGGGTGCGCAGCATGCCGTCCAGCGACGTGTCGGCGTCTTCCACCAATGCCAGGGCGAGATCCAGGCCCATGCGGATCGCCGTGCCGAAATCCCGCACCGGAGCCGGCGTGCCGTCGTCCTCGGCGTCGTTGGGGCCCATGTGGATTCCGCTTCCTCCCGATGTGCCCCCACGGTATCGACCGGCAACCACCGGAAGCGATACGGTGGCGCGAATTCGGCAAACACCCCCGGCCGAGGATCTGGTCATTGTGACCAACCCCAAACCCGGCGGCTCCGGTTGCTATCCGATCGTCTCGCGTCGCCGCCGGGCAACGGTCGAGCACCCGCCGGTTCGCCGCAGCGGTCCGGACCGATCAGATCGGCTGGAAACCCGCGCCCACCTCTCCGCGCGCATCCAGGTCGGCCACCACCGCACGAATGTCGGTACCCACTTCCGGGCCGAAGCAACCCACCCCGAGATAGGCGTTCACCATGCCGACGAGGGTGGAGCCGACCAGCACCGGTGCGCCGGAGTCGCCTTCCAGCACGCACAGCTGGGTCCAGGTGTCGGTCGCCGCGCCGAGGGCGCCCCATGTGACGCCGCAGGTGGTTCCGGTGGTGCGGCCCTTCTTGCAGACGACCGTCGGGAACTGAGCGGGCGCACCGAGACCGGTGATCGCGATATCACCCAGCTGCCGTACCGGCGTGACGCGCTCGGCGGCGAACTCGATGATCGCGTAGTCCAGGACGGGGTCGGAGTGGGCGAACCGGCCGACGACGCCGTAGTTGGGCTCGGATTCGGCCAGCACCGACGCACCCGCCTCACCGCAGTGCCCGGCGGTGAGGCCGACCAGCCGTCCGGCGCGGTCGTGCCCGATGGCGGTGAGCGTGCACTCGGCCAGATTGCCGACGACGATGCCCGAGCCACCGCCGAGCACCGGCGGATCGGCCGCGGTCGCCGTGCCCGCGACCGGCGCGAGAAATACCGTCGCCGCGATCGCGAACGCGGATGCGCCGCGCACCGCGGCGGTGCGCCGTCGGGTGCCGCCGCGACCTGCCGGTAGCCGACTCATCGAAGCTCCTCTCCGCGGGTCGGCAGCCGAACACGCCGCCGACGGTCCTTGGTTCTGATGAGGACTACCGCGAACCAGCGAGGGCAAACAACACCGAGGTCCGGCAGGCTTCCTTCGATATCTCGGCTCATCTACGCTGTGGGTGGGTTTGTGTCGAAGACAACCCCCGGGAGTGGCCGTGCGGAGAGATCGGCGGAGAATTCCGGGTCTCGCGGCGCTGCTGGCCGCGGGACTGCTCGTCGGCGGCTGCGTCGACGCCCCCGCACCCGAGACACCCCCCATCACCTCCGCCGCCATGCCGAACCAGGTCGCCGGGGTGACGATCCCCGACGGACAGATCGATGCTGCGGTCGACCGCCTCGACGGGCTCGTCGACAGCCTGTTGCAATCCTCGCGGATCCCCGGACTCGCGGTCGCCGTCGTGCATAGCGGAAAAGTGGTGTACCGCAAAGGTTTCGGCGTGCGTTCCGTGGACTCCGACGCCAAGGTGGGCCCGGAGACGGTGTTCCAGCTGGCGTCGGTGTCGAAGTCCCTCGCCGCGACCGTCGTAGCCCGGCAGGTCGCCACGGGCGCGGTCCAATGGGATACGCCGGTGCACCGGCTCATGCCCTCGTTCGCGCTGAACGATCCCTACGTCACCGACAAAGTCACCGTCGGCGACCTCTTCGCGCACCGGTCCGGCCTCCCCGATCACGCAGGCGACCTGCTCGAAGACCTCGGCTACGACCGCGACCAGGTCCTGGAACGCCTGCGGCAATTGCCGCTGGAACCGTTCCGAGACTCCTACGCCTACACCAACTTCGGCCTCACTGCCGCCGCCGTCGCGGTCGCCACCGCCGCGGGCGACGACTGGGAATCGTTGTCGGACAAGGAGATCTACCGGCCGCTCGGCATGAGCTCGACGAGCTCGCGCTACAGCGACTTCCGCGCCCGCGCCGATCGCGCCGATGGACACGTGCTGGTCAACGGCGCGTACCGGGTCGCCGATCCGCCCCGGCAGCCCGACGCCCAGTCCCCCGCGGGCGGGGTGAGTTCGTCGGTGGACGATCTGACCAAATGGATGACGATGGTCCTCGCCGACGGAGCCGTCGACGGTCGGCCACACCTCGCACCCGACGCGCTGCAACCGGCCGTGTCACCGCAAGCGGTCTCGGCGCCGCCCAAGACCTTCGACTCGCGCGCAGGCTTCTATGGATACGGCTTCAACGTGGGGGTCTCCCCGGCGGGACGGGTGGTACTCGGCCATTCGGGCGCTTTCGATCTCGGCGCCGCGACCGCGTTCACCCTCATCCCCTCCGCTGACGTCGGCATCGTGACACTCACCAACGCCGCGCCCATCGGGGTGCCGGAAACGCTCAACGCGGAATTCGCCGACCTCGTCCAGTTCGGCACCATCCGCGAAGACTGGCGTGCGCTCTACCGCGAGGCGTTCGCCCCGCTCAGCGCACCGGGCGGCAGCCTGGCAGGCGCGAAGCCACCCGCCCAGCCCGCGCCCCCGCAGCCGCTGCCCTCCTACGCGGGCCGCTACGACAACCCCTACTACGGTCCGGCCACGGTCACCGTCGAGGACGATTCGCTCACCCTCGCCCTCGGGCCCGAGGACATGCGTTTCCCGTTGCGCCACTGGGACGGTGACACGTTCGTGTTCACCCCCAGCGGCGAGAACGCCACCACGGGCTCGGTCTCGCGCGCCACGTTCGCCGGGAACGCCCTGACCCTCGAGTACTTCGACGCCGAGGGGCTCGGCACCTTCACCCGCGGCTGACGCGATTCACCTGGTGCGGTCGAACACGCCGCGCAGATACGCCGCCTGGCCGGCGTGCTGCAGGTCGTCGGAGATCACGCTCACCAGGCGCACGGCGAGTGTGACCGGCGGGTCCCAGCGAATGTCGACCACCCTCGCCAGGTCCTTGTCGGACAGGTCCCGCACGAAGTCGAGGGTCTGTTCGTGGACGGCGTCGTAGTAGCCGGACAGCAGTTCGGCCGGGGCGCGGACCAGCGCTACGTCGTCGGGGCCGTCGCCGTAACCGGTCGCCCGTTCATCGAAGGGCAGCCCGAAGCGGCCGTACCAGCCCTGCGCGGTCCACACCTGCTCGGTGTGCGCCACCTCCGCGAGGTGATCGTCCTGCACGCGGGTCAGATGCCAGATCAACCAGGCGATCGTGTTGGCGCCCGGATCGATCCGGAAAGTCAGCGCGTCCTCGCCGAGTCCGTCGACGGCCTCGTGCACCACCTCCCTGACCCGCTCGTACCCGTCGGTGAGCAGCTGTGCGCTCGTCATCGCCACCGCCTCCCTGCGTCGTCGATGTGCTGCGTCCTGGAAAACCTAGTCCTGGAAAACCTACCCACTACCGCGCCCGCTACGCCGCGGTGTCACAGCGGCGCGCACACCGGCGATATGCACTGCACCCCGCCGAACCAGATCATCCCCCGCACGACCGGAGCCCCTCGTTTGCATCGACGCACCCAGTGAGGACACCGTGACGTCATCCGAGTTCCCGCACCTCGGACCTCGCCTCGACGATATCGACCAGCTGCGCAATCAGGCACGGCTGTCGGTCCGCCGCCGTGACGCCATGGGCGCGGTGCGCGATCTGCACCGGGCCGAAGCCATCGCCGAAGAACTGGCACGCGACGCCGAGCGACGGCTACCGCGGCATGCTGCGGTGCTGGAGGTGCTGGTGCGCGTCATCGAGCTGGAAGCCGAGATCGCCCGCGGTATCGACAGCGGCGCCCTCGGCGACGTCAGCGCGTTGAGCGAGGCGCTGATCAGATTCAGCGTGCGGTTGTGCGTGCATGGCAACCCGGGCGTCAGCGGCCAGTGCGGGCCCGAGTGCCGATGAATGCGCGAACCTGTCCGAGCCGACCCTGCAATCCGGCCCGGACAACGCGCCTCAGGCGCCGTGACGCCTGCGTTGTGCGTCCTCGGCGATGAGGCGCAGGCAGGTCTCGTGCGCGGTCTCTGCGGGATACCGTTCGTTGCGCAGCCGCAGCATCGCCTGCGCCACATCGATGCCCAGCACGCTCGACAGCCGCACGGCATCGACCTTCGACATGTGATTCCTCCGTTTGAACTCTGTTGAAAAGCGAATGATCCGACCATGACGTACCCGAACAACAGCCCACCGAACCCTCGGAGATCCTGCCGCGCCCGCAAACTCGGCCCACAACCGCCCCCGGCAAATCCGCCGCACACGGTCTCGCCCGCTCGTTTCGCACTGCCCTGACCCGCCGGCTGCCACCATGGATGCCATGGGCGACATCCGGATCGGCACCTCGGGATGGGTGTACCCGCCGTGGCGCGGCGTGTTCTATCCGCCGGGGCTGACCCAGCGGCTCGAGCTCGCCTACCTCGCCGAGCGACTGAACAGCGTCGAAATCAATGGATCGTTCTACGCGCTGCAGCGACCATCGAGCTATATGCGTTGGGCCGCACAGACACCCGAGGACTTCGTGTTCGCCGTGAAAGGCAGCCGCTTCATCACTCACATGAAGCGGCTGCGCGACGGCGACACGCTGCTGGCGAACTTCCTCGCCTCCGGCGTTCTCGCGCTCGGCCCCAAGCTCGGCCCGATCCTGTGGCAGCTGCCACCGACCATGCCGTTCGACCCGGAGCTGCTCGCCGAATTCTTCGCCCACCTGCCGAGCAGCACCGCGCACGCCGCCGAGATCGCGGGCCGTCACGATCACCGCGTCGACCCCGCCCACACCACCGCCGACGCGGATCGCCCGGTGCGCCACGCGCTCGAGATCCGGCACCCCAGCTTCGTCACACCGGAGTTCCCCGCATTGCTGCGCGAACACGGCATCGCACTGGTCGTCGCGGACGCGGCGGGAAAGTATCCGCTGCTGGAGGACGTCACCGCGGACTTCGTCTACGTGCGGTTGCACGGGCACGACGAGCTCTACGTCAGCGGGTACACCGACGCCGGGCTGGACATGTGGGCCGAGAAGATCCGGGCGTGGGCCCGCGGCGGGGACGTGTACACCTACTTCGACAACGACGCGAAAGTAATGGCGCCGCGGGACGCGCTCGCCCTGCGCGCCCGGCTCGCCGACGCGATCCAGGCCGGATGAGCGCCGTGATGGCATCGCGTGCAGCGCCGCAGTGGGCGCGGCGGTGCATCGATTGCCGAAAAGCGCTCCGCGCGTGGGCATTCGCGGGCTGGTAACCAAGCTCACCATTCGGTGGCCGCGGCCCGTGCTAGCGTCGAGGACAAGGCCCGTGGCGGGCCTCCGGACGAGGGCTCAGTACCCGGACAGCGACAAGACTGACCATGGAGGTCAGTCGTGGCTTGGATCGTTCTGCTACTCGCCGGGGTGCTGGAAGCCGTGTGGGCCACCGCCCTCGCCGAATCCCGCGGTTTCCGGCGTCTCGTTCCCACCCTCGTATTCGCGGCGGCGCTCGTCGCCAGCATGCTCGGCCTCGCGTTCGCCATGAGCAACCTGCCCACCGGCACCGCCTACGCGGTGTGGGTCGGCATCGGCGCGGTGCTCACGGCGGTGTGGGCCGTGGTCACCGGTAAAGAGCGGGCGAGCCTGGGCCGGGCGCTGCTGCTGTGCGGTCTGATCGGCTGCGTCGCGGGTCTGAAGGCGGTGAGCTGAGATGGCGTGGCCGGTCTTGATCGTCAGCGCGTTGTTCGAAGCCGTGTGGGCGACCGCGCTCGGCATGTCGGACGGGTTCTCGCGGCCGGTGCCCACCGCGGTGTTCGCAATCACCTTGGCGGCGAGCATGTTCGGGTTGGCGCTGGCCACCCGGCGGATACCGATCGGCGTGGCCTACGCCGTGTGGATCGGCATCGGCGCGGCTCTCACCGTCGGCTACGCCATGGTCAGCGGCGCCGAGACCGTCTCGGCGGGCAAAGTCGGATTCCTCGCAGGCGTCATCGCCTGTGTCATCGGCCTGAAGTTCGTGAAATCTCCTCCCGCGCACATCGAGACGCGCCCTCCGACCCGCGAGCGCGCCGACTAAGGTGCGGAATACACCGGCGTGGTGCGCACGGCGGTGCACATACGGAGGTGACCGATGAGCGAGCGAAGCATGTGCCAGCGCGCATTGCGCAACCCGGAGTCGAACGCCAGCGAGACGGAAG
Source organism: Nocardia lijiangensis NBRC 108240 (assembly GCF_001613045.1). GTDB lineage: Bacteria > Actinomycetota > Actinomycetes > Mycobacteriales > Mycobacteriaceae > Nocardia > Nocardia lijiangensis. The sequence continues at coordinate 61,562 of NZ_BDBP01000010.1, forward strand.
CATGAGCGAACGGAGTGAGCGAATCATGTGCCAGCGCGCATCGCGCATGCCGGAGCCGAGCGCCAGCGAGGTGAGGGCATGAGCGACGAACTCGTCCTGTGTTCGATCGACGGCGCGATCGCCACGCTGACGTTGAACCGGCCCGACAAGCTGAACGCGCTCAGCGCGGGCACCTTCGACCGATTGCGCACCCACCTGGAAACACTGGCCGCCGACGACGCCGTGCACGTCGTCGTGCTCACCGGTGCGGGCCGATCGTTCTGCGCGGGACACGATCTGGCCGCGCTGGCCGAGGGCGACGCGCTCGCACACCGGTTCCGGGAGTCGGAGACCATCGGGCTGCTCGAGGCCCTGCCGAAACCCACCATCGCCAAAATCCACGGTCACTGTTTCACCGGCGGTCTGGAGCTGGCCCTTGGCTGCGACCTGTTGGTGGCCTGCGAATCCGCGCAGCTCGGTGACACGCACAGTCAGTGGGGGCTGGTCCCGCTGTGGGGCATGTCGGTGCGGCTGCCCGAACGGGTCGGCATGTCCAAGGCCAAGGAGCTCAGCTTCACCGCACGCCGGCTGCCCGCCACCGAAGCGGCCGGTATCGGGCTGGTCGACCACTGCGTGCCCGACGCGGAGCTCGACGGTTTCGTCGCCGAGCTCGCCGCCCGCATCGCCGCGAACTCGCCCGGCTCGAACCGCATCTACAAGGCGCTCTACGCCAACACCCGATCGATGGACCGGGCCGCGGCGTTGCGCGCGGAAACCGAGATGACGTTCGGTTTCCCGGACGACGCCGCCGCGCGACTCGCCGGAGGTACCCGCGGCTGACCCCCGCACCCGGCACACTGTCGATATGGCAGCGCTGACCACTCGCCGCACCCACCCCAGACAGGTCGCCGTGTGCGGGCCCACCGCATGCACCCGCGCCGACGCCGCCAACGCCACGGAGGTCGGCAGACTGCTCGCCGCCGCAGGCGTCACCGTGCTGTGCGGCGGGGGCGAGGGGGTGATGGCCGCCGTCGCTGACGGCGCGTCGCGCGCGGGCGGACTGGTGATCGGGGTGCGGCCCGACCTCGACCGCGACGCGGCCTGTCCGGGGCTGTCCGCCGTGTTGTTCACGAACATGGGCGAGGCGCGCAACGCGATCCTGGTGCGTTCGGCCGACGCGGTGATCGTCATCGGCGGCTCGTGGGGCACCCTGTCCGAACTCGCGCTGGCCCGCCACCGTGGCGACATCCCAGTCGTCTCGCTCGGCGGCTGGCAGATCCTCGACGCCGCGGGCGAACCCCTGCAGGCCACGCTCACCGCGGCCGACCCCGCCGACGCCGTGCGGCTCGCGATCGGCTCGCGCAGAACCTGACACTCAGCGCGCGGCGGCGCGGGACAGATTCCAGCTCTGCCAGGTGTCCGCGGGCAGGTCGTCCCGAATCGGTGCGAGCACCTCGTCGCGCATCGGCTCGGGCAGCCGGTCCAGGGCGGGCACGATGTCGGGCGAGAGCGTGCTCAGATACTCGGTGTCGAGGGTCTTTCCGTCCACCCAGCGATCGATATTGCGCTCGGCGACCAGACGTTCCGGATTCAGCATCGCCAGCACCAGCACCGTCGCGAAGGCCGTGCCGACCGCGGCGCGCGGCAGCCACGCCCGGCGCAACCGGACCACGGCCGCGAGCACCAGCACGTAGATCAGCCCGAGCCACAGTTCGAAGACCTCCACCAGCAGGCGCAACACCGTGAACCCGTAGGCCTGCTGATAGGTCCACATGCGACCGAGCGCGGACGCGACGAGCACCAGCGACAGCGCGCTCACCGCGCCGAGCAGCACGCGCAACCACGCCCGGTCGCGCGCCGAATCCTGGGCCGCCCACCGCAGCACCGCGAGGATCACCGCCAGCGCCAGCATGGTGACGATGGACAGCTGCCAGAACCCGCTGCGCGCGTACTCCGCGTAGGTGAGACCCGCGGTCTGCTGCACGTAATCGTCGCCACCGAACAGCGCAGCGAACTGGGCGGCGACGAACGCGGCGAACAGCGCCGTCAGCGCGCCCACCGGCAGTGCCCACTCCCACCGGCTCACCGTGCGGCCCGAAACCGCTTCGCGCGGAGCCGAATCCGCAGGCATCGGCGGCCCTGCCAGCAGGAACATCGCGCTCGCGCATCCCAGCGCCACCACACCGAACGCCAGCGTCCACCGCACGAGCGACGCCACTTCCACGGCGGGAACCAACCGGTTCAACATCGAGCCGAACGTCGCGTCGGCGCTGCCGAGCAGCGGCGCGAACACCGCGAGCACCGCGACGGTCGCACCCACCGACAGCCCGGCCCGCCAGGTCCGCGCCGTTCGCACATCGCGCAGCCTGCGCACGCCGTCGGACACCCACCGCACCGCGGCCAACGTCTCCAGCGGCACCGCGATCGCGTCGTACCAGAGGCCGTGCACCGACCGGCGCGGCACCACGGCCAACGAGCCCGCGACAGCGGCGGCCAGCACACACAGCACGAACAACCACCCCGCCGCACGCACCGCACCCACCGCCAGCAGCGCCAGCGTGAGCGCGGTCCACCACACCCGGGCCGGATTCCGGCGCAGCAGCGCGCGAATCGAACGCTCGGACTTCGACTCGCTCGGCTCGACATCCCGGCGCGCACGGCGATCCACCTCGAACACCGCGCCCGCGGCGACCGCACCGGCGAGCACCCACCCGATACCGGGCCGATCCCACGGAATCGAGATCGCCGCGGCGACGCCTGCGACCCCCGCGGCGGGCAGCACGGCAGGCGGATAGCTGACCCTGCGCCACCTGGGTACCGGCGGCGGGCCGAATCGTTCGATGACGAAAGTCACTCCGCTACGCGGATTCGATGGAGCCGCAGAGTTTTTCGCGGCGGAGTCGGCGGTCTTCGTCAGCGTCGCGCCCGCCGCGGCGACGGTGGGGACGGCGTTCGGGTCCCATGGCCAGTCGGAGGAATCCGCGGAGGCGGACGAAGGGCTCGCGACCAGCTCGTGCGCATCGGTCGAGGCTTTGCCTGTGTCCGGGGACTTCGCGGATTCATCGGCGGTTTCGGATGTCTCGGGGCGAGAGTCGGTGGACGCGACCTCCGGCTCCGGCTGTCCGCGCCGCGACGACACCGCCGCGGCATCAGCAGCAATGCCGTCGGACGCCCCGCTGTTGTCGGGTGCCGCCTGCGTGGAAACCACAGCTTCAGCACCGGTTCCTGTGGCACCGCTTTCGGTCGCGCCGGTCGGCAAGTCGACGGATTCGGCGGCAGCGGCCGACTCGGGCCCCCGTGCCGTAGCGGGTTCGTTCGCTCCAGCCGAGGCTTTGCTGGTGGTCGGCGACTTGGCGGATTCGTGCGATGACGAATTCATCGAAGCGTTCCGTCCGGTCGGTTCTTTACTCATGATCCCCTCCGAATTCGGGTGTGCGTGATTACCTCGGGACCTCGTTGCGGTCCGGGTTGCGGTGTGTGTTCGTCGGTCGGGTCCGGCCCGTCAGGCGGCGGGCAGGACGACGCGGATGCGGGAGCCGGGGTCGGCCACGGCGATGGTGCCGCCGTGCAGTTCGACCAGCCAGCGGGAGATGGCGAGGCCGAGTCCGGTGCCGCCGCCGTTGGTTCGCCCGCCGCGGGTGAAGCGGTCGAAGACGGTGGCGCGTTCGGCGGGCGGAATGCCGGGGCCCTCGTCCTGGACATCGATGACGAGTTCGCCGTGCTGCGCGCGGGCGGTGATCCGCACCTCGCCGCCCGCCGGGCCGTGCCGCGCGGCGTTGTCGAGCAGGTTGATCAGCACTTGGTGCAGACGCGCACGGTCCGCATCGACGCATGCATTGCCCGGCCGGACTTCGGTGCTGAACCGCACGCCGCGGCCGAGGGCCGCCGCCATCACCTCGACCTCGGCGACCACCTCGGCGAGCAGCGGCGCGACCGGCACATCCTCTCGATCCAGCGCCAGCGCGCCCGCCTCGATGCTGGACAGGTCGAGCAGTTCGGAGACGAGCAGCCCGAGCCGTTCGGTTTGGGCGAGCGCGGTGCGCAGGGTGCGGGGATCGGGTTCGGACACACCGTCGACCAGGTTCTCCAGCACCGCGTGCAAAGCGGTGATCGGTGTGCGCAACTCGTGCGAGACGTTGGCGATGAGGTCGCGGCGCTGCTGGTCGACGGCGGCGAGATCGGCGGCCATCCGATTGAACGCCTCGGCCAGCTGACCCACCTCGTCGCGCGAACTGGCCCGCACCCTGCGGGTGTAGTCGCCCTGGGCCATGCGCTGGGCGGCCGCGGTCATTTCGCGCAGCGGCCTGGTGATGCCGTGCGCGAGAATCTGCGAGGTCACCAGGGCGATCAAGACCGCGGTCAGGGTGGTTCGCGGCGGCAGCCAGCCGATCTGGAACCGGAAGAACCCGAACGCGAGACCGCCCGACACCACCATCAGGATCGCCAGCTTCAGCTTGACCGAGCGCACCGGATCGAGCGGCCGCGGAAGCGCTTCGGCGACCACGTCGGCGAGGGCGCGGCAGCGGTGCATGGCGCGTTCGGATCGCGAGGCGCCGTCGGATCGCCGAACCGGCTTCGGCGAACCCGCCTGCGACGGCGGTGCTCCGGGATTCATCGCGTCTCCAAGGCGTACCCCACGCCGTGCACCGTGCGAATCAGATCCGCGCCGAGCTTGCGCCGCAAGGCCTTCACGTGGCTGTCGACCGCGCGGGTGCCCGCCGCGTCGGCCCAGTCCCACACCTCCTCGAGCAGACGTTCCCGCGCCAGCACCGCGCGCGGCCGCCGTGCCAGCCGGACGAGCAGCTCGAATTCGAGCGGGGTGAGCTTGGCTTCGGCCTCGCCGCGCCAGACGCGATGCTGTTCCAGATCGATGCGCAGATCACCGACGACGAGCGCGGCGCTCTCCCTATCGGTGGCGCGGTCGACCCGGCGCAGCAGCGCGTGCACCCGCGCCGCGAGGACGCGCAGGGAGAACGGCTTGGTCAGGTAGTCGTCCGCGCCGACGCCGAGTCCGATGAGCTGGTCGGTCTCGTCCGTCCGGGCGGTGAGCATCAGCACCGGCACCCCGCGCCCGGCCTGGATGCGCCTGCACACCTCGAGCCCGTCGAAGCCGGGCAGCATCACATCCAGCACCACCAGGTCGGGCTCGTTCGCCTCGGCCGCCGCCACCGCGCTCGGACCGTCGTGCGCCAGTTCGACGGTGAACCCTTCCGCGCGCAACCGCGCGGCAACGGATTCGGCGATGGTCACCTCGTCATCCACCACCAGAATCCGCCGCGCCGCGTGCCCGTTCGCCGCGACGGCGCGCTCGATATTCCGAAGCTCCATGCTCGGAACCCTAACCACCCGCTGTGGTGAGCAGCGGCGGCATTTGTGGAGATTCCGTGTGCGCCCCCACGACATGTTCGAAAATCGTTCGAACAGATTCTGTCCTTGCAGATGCGCTTACATCTGTTCTTGCATCTCACAGACCGCCGACCTAGGCTCTCCGATGATCGGGGCGATGCACCCGCCCAATCTCCCGGTCGAGCCCAATTCTGTGATACGTCAAGATGTTTCACGAACACGAGGACTCCACTATGGACAGCAATTCCCGGGGCACGGTGATCGTCGGCTTGGTCGTGGTGGCGCTCGTCGCCGTCATCATCGGACTGGTGGCAGCGCTCTGCGCCACCGCCGCGCGCGACCCGCTCCCGAAGGTCATTCTCATCGGCGGCGGGGCGTTCGCCTCCGCGGCGACCGTCGGAATCATGGGCCTGACGCTGCTACTCGGCTAGACATATCGCCGCCTCGGCTCCGGCCGTGCACGAACTGTCGACGGACTACGTCCGCTGATCCCGGACCGGGCGCGCCTCGTGATCGATGCCCTCGTGCTCCGCACCGCGGCGGAAACGCAGCAGCCGCAAGGCATTCGCCACGACGAGCAAGGTCGAGCCCTCGTGGATGAACACCGCGGGACCGATGGGCAGGCCGATCAGCGTCGCGGGCACCAGGGCGGCGAGGATGAGCAGCGCGAAGGTCAGGTTCTGCCGGATGATGCGTGCGGTGCGCCTGCTCAGGGCCACGGCGAAGGGCAGGCGGCCGATGTCGTCGACCATCCGCCGGGCGATGACGGGCGCGGCCTCGGCACGTCACGCGGCGGGCGGACTTCTGCGCCGTTCCCGCGCCGGGCAGCAGCGGCGCGAGATCGCGGGTGATGGCGGTGGTCAGTGGGTGGTCGCTGTAGGGCTCGACCGCGTGCACCGTCGCGATCAGCTCCGCGCGCGAGGCGGGATCGGCCGCTGCGCGGCGCGCGCCACTCCCGCTGTCGGCGAACGGTTCGGTGAGCGCGACCATGCCGACGACGAGCACGCCGAAGACGGCCGCCAGCACGGCGGGCAGGTAGAACAGCTGGAACCGGTCGATGAAACGCTGGGTCGGCGACTTCTGGGTGTCGGCCTCGCGGACCATGGTGATGACGCGCGCATAGAACGTCGTTACCCCGGGGACTCGCACGACACCTTGGCGCGGCCGGATCGCCGTGGGCGGGACCGGTGGCGAACCGGCCGACACCGAATCGTGTCCCCTTCGCGACGAACAGCCGCGTCCGGTCTCGGCATCGACACACTCGCTCCCGCCCGTCGCCGGGATCCGCCGGACGCCAGGGCGGCGTCACGCCGGGCACCAAACCCATTGGCAACCAGCCGTTTACCGCGTTCACGAGCACGCGTCGCCACCGGCGCGATCCCGCCGGACGATCTGCCGCAGCGACGCACTCACCGGCGCGAACGGCCGCCCCACGGCGAAATTTCATCTCGGCATCGCTCTCGGCAACCATGCCAACCCCCGCACCTGCGCGCGTAGCGTGACTGAACCGAGCGCAGTTTGCCAACACGATGCCGACGGCGGTCCCACGGAGGCGGTATGACCACTCACTCTCCCTACGCTGCAGCGGCGGACCTGCGGCACCAGTTCGCTGGATCGGTGCTGACACCCGATGATCACGGCTACGACGGGGCGCGAACGATCTTCAACGCGATGATCGACCGCAAGCCCGCCGTGATCGCGCAGTGCACCAACACCGCGGACGTGCGCGCCGCGCTGGCCTTCGCCGACCGGACGGGTCTGGAAGTGGCCGTGCGCGGCGGCGGCCACAGCGTCGCGGGCTCGAGCCTCACCGAAGGCGGACTGGTCGTCGACCTGCGCCGCATGCGCTCGATCACCATCGACTCGGATGCGCACACCGCCGTGGTCGAGGGCGGCGCCACCTGGTCGGACTTCGATCGCGCCTGCCAGCCGCACGGTCTCGGCACCACCGGCGGCCGGATGTCCAGCACCGGCGTGGCCGGGCTGACCCTGGGCGGCGGCTCCGGGTGGTTCGAGCGCAAGTTCGGATTGGCCTGCGACAGCCTGCTCTCCGTCGACCTCGTCACCGCCGACGGTGTCGAGATCCGGGCATCAGAAGACGAGCATCAGGACCTGTTCTGGGCGCTGCACGGCGGCGGCGGAAACTTCGGGGTGGCCACCCGCCTGACCTTCCGGCTGCACCCGCTGCCGGTGACCTCGCTGGCCCTGTTGTTCTGGGAAGCCGAGCGCGGACCGGAGGTCCTCGCCGCCTACCGCGGCCTCGTCGTCCCCGGCGTCACCGAAGACCTCGGCGGGGCGGTCATCTATCTGACCGGGCCGCCCGAAGAGTTCGTGCCCGCCGAACTCCAGGGCAAGCGGTCGGTGGCGTGCCTGGGTATCTACGCGGGCACCGCCGCCGAACTGCGCGACGTGCTCGCACCGATGCTGGCGCTGCAGCCGGACGGCGTGCTGCTCAACGAGATGCCCTACTGCGACATTCAGTGCGCGCTCGACGATCCGCCGGGCCTGCGCAACTACTGGTCCGGCGAACACCTCGTCGCCCTGCCGGACGAAGCGCTGCGACGGATCGACGAACAGGGCATGTCCATGCCCTGCCCCACGGCTTCGCAGTACCTGCTCTTGCCGTGGGGCGGCGCGGTGACGGCGGGCGCGCGGAACTGGCCGCAACCCCACCGGAACGCCGAGTGGGTGGTGCATCCGTTCGGTCTGTGGGAAGACGCCGCCGACGACGCCTACGGCATCTCCTGGGTCAGGAACACCATCGCCGCGATGCGGCCCTATTCCACCGGAGCGGTGTACCTCAATTTCATCGGCGACGAAGGCATGGACCGGGTGATCGCGGGCTACGGGCAGGAGAACTACGCCCGGCTCGCGGCGGTCAAGATGGAATACGACCCGCGCAACGTCTTCCACCTGTATCACAACATCCATCCCGCGGCCGCGGCTCGGCGCTCATGAATCCCGCAGCGCTGCAACGCATCCGGCCCACGGCGACACGGCCCGCCAGGGCTCGCGCCGTGCTCGCCGCGCTCGCCGCGGTCCTGATCGCCACCCTGTCGCCCGGGCACGCGTCCGCTGCCGAGCCCGCCGTACTCGGCGGCGGATCGGGCATCGTGCTCGGCATGAACGCGGCGTGCACGCTGACCACGATCGGATACGACAACGCCGGCCGCCTCGTCGGATTGACGGCCGGACACTGCACACAGCCCGGCATACCCGTGCGGGCCGAGCACGCGCCATGGGTGGGCCCCATCGGCACCGTGGTGTTGGTCGACCGGTACGACGACTACGCCGTCATCGAGTTCGACCGCGAACGCGTCGTGCCGCTGCGCAACGTCGGTGCGACCGTGATCGCCGACGTGGGCGGACCGCCCGCGCCGGGCACGATCGTCTGCAAGAACGGACGCACCTCCGGCCACGGCTGTGGCGTGGTGTGGGACCAGCACGAGTGGTGGTTCCGCAATCAGGTCTGCTCGCAACCGGGTGATTCCGGCGGGCCGGTCACGGTCGGTGATCGCCTGGTGGGCATGAACATCGGTCACGCGGGCGTCGCGGCGTTCGGGGTGACGGTGTTCGACGTGGCCTGTCAGCATCCTCAGGTGGCGGTGCACGATCCGGCAGTGGCGACGCAAATCGGCAAGGTGCTCCACGATATCGATCGGGCGGGCGGGCCCGGGGCCGGATTCGAGCCGTTCTGACCGATCCTCCGGCGTCCATCGCTCACCCCGATTTCGGCCGACGGGTACCGACGAAGAACTGGATACGGCCGGGATAGTTCTCGTGCGCTATATACCCACCGGAGCAGGTACCCGGTAGTGCAATTCCGATACCGGCGAGTGTATGGACTCGGCCGCTGTTCTCGATTTGGATCAGTTTGTCGGACGCCATCGAACGGGGAACCGGTATGACGATCCAGAACGACGTGCCCGCCCGGGAAATCACCCTCGCGGTCGCGGGGGACATCGTGACGGGCACCTTCGCGGTGACCGACCGATACGGACGACCGCTCTGCTACGGCCCGCTCGGACCGGACACTGGCGGTGAACGCGTCACGCCCGTGCTGGCCGCGGCCCTGCACGGCATCCGCCTCGCGGCCCGGGCACGGACCGCGGCCGGGGTCGCGCACGCGACGCTGCACCTGCGCGTCTCCTCCCGGCAGGTGGACGCGCGCAGGCTCACCGAGGCCGCCGCGGCCGGTGGACTCGGTCTGGACCTGGTCGTCGAGCCCGACAATCCCGCCCACGCCTGGTGTGCCCTCTACGGTCGGCGGGAATGGGATCCGGCCACCGTGGCCGAACTCGTCGAATACGTCGCGCGCCCGGCCGGGCCCGACCCGTGCGACGACAACCTCCCGCTACGCGACGCCCTCGAGCGCCTGCTGCGCGATCAGCCCGGCCTCGATACCCCCGACGCCCACGCGGTCGCCGCCCTCGTGCACCTCGCGGTCGACGCTCCGCCGAGCCCGCCCCAGGACGCGGCGGAATTCCTGCTGCGGCTCGACGCGGGCTGGCTCTACACCGCCTGGCAACACTACGACCTGGAACTTTCGCTGCTCGATACGCTCACCCGCGGTGCGAACCCGGCGCTGTCCTGGTACGAGCTCATGTTCACCACCGCCTTGGCGCCCTGGTCCGGCGCCGAAGCGGCCGTGCGCGCGCGAGGCTTGTTCGCGCACACGGCCGAGCCTCTCGCTGGAATGGCTCGAACACTCCCGCGCTCGTAGGATGTTGCTGCGCCGGAGGTGACCGTGCGCGCGCGTCGCCGCTTACCCGCAGGAGCCGAACGTGGACACCGGATCCTTCCCCTCCTACCTCCGCTACGTCGCGATCGGCGACAGCCAGACCGAGGGCATCGGAGATCCCGACGGCGCGGGCGGACACCGCGGCTGGGCCGACCGCTTCGCCGCACTGCTCGGCGCGGGCACGCCCGCCCTGCGCTACGCCAACCTCGCCATCCGCGGCCGCCGCGCCGCCCAGATCCGGTCCGAACAGCTCGCCCCCGCCGTGGCGCTGCGACCCGATCTCGTCAGCGTGATGGCGGGCATGAACGACATCATCCGTCCGCGCTTCGACCGCGCCGCCCTGCTCGACGACCTGCACGCCATGTTCGACGAGCTCACCGCCATCGGTGCCCGCGTGATCACCTTCACCTACCCCGACATCGGCGGCGTCGCGCCGTTCGTGCGGCCGCTGTCTCCGCGTGTGCGCGAGCTCAACGCCGAAATGCGCCGCCTCGCACGCCGATACGGGCTCACCCTGGTCGATTTCGAACCCGTCGCCGCCACCGCGCACCCACTGGTCTGGTCCGCCGACCGCCTGCACCTGAGCCCGCTCGGCCACGACCTCGTCGCCCGCGCCGTCGCCGACATCCTGACCCTGCCCGGCGCCGACGCGACCTGGCGCGACCCGCTGCCACCCGTACGGCGTGGCGTGGCCGAGACCGTGGTGGCCGAGTTGACCTGGACCACACAGCACATGCTCCCGTGGATCGCCCGCCGGGTGCGCGGCCGCTCGTCCGGCACCGGAGTCCAACCGAAACGGCCGGACTTGCTCCCGGCGCCGATCTGCCGCACGGACGAAGCCGACACACAAGCTGCCACACAGCTTTTCGGCCCCGCACACACGCTGTAGGCCCCGTGCGGCGCGCAAAGCGTCTGTGCGGAAGCTCCGTGGCCGAGAGCGGGGGCCGTCTGGCCGATGCCTACGACCGGCGGTAGTATGACCCGGTGCGTACACCGGCGATGGGAGCGGCGCGGCTGCGCGGCGCGTTCGTCGGATCGGCGTCGGGGGCCGTCAGCGTCGCCGCGCACGCGCTCGGCGGTGGTGTGGTCTCGCCGGAGCAGCCGTCGGTCGCCCTGCTGATCGGGGCCTGCGCGGCAGTGGGTGTGCTCGTGAGCTCCCTCCGGCTGCGCGCCGGGCTCCTCGAACTCATGGGGCTGCTGGCGTTCGGACAGGCCGTCGGGCACACCGCCCTGACGATGTCGCCGGGGCATCACCACGGATCGCACGCGACCACGGTGATGCTGCTCGCCCACCTTGCGGCGATTCCGGTGGGGGCGTTGCTGATTCGGGGCGCCGAGGCGGCGCTGGCCAAAGCGGCGTCCAGTGTGCGGCGTGCGGTGCGTTTCGTGGGCACGATGGGTGTACCGGCGCCGCCGCAGGTCGTGCTCGTCGCCCCGCGCGCTGTCGCCATCCCCCGGAAGCTGCTTCTCAGTTCCGGCATCGGGACCCGGGGGCCACCGGTTCACCGGTAGATCCCCACACCGCCACCGAGCACTCGGGCGTCGTATGTTCGTCGACGCGCCTGCCGCGGAACGGGATTCGCCACGTGCCTGCCGAACACGGCGACACGTCGAACCCGCACGGGCTCGCCCGTCATCCGAGGCATATACCGCCGCGCACGCACGGACGCAC
>NZ_BDBP01000011.1 GCF_001613045.1 Nocardia lijiangensis NBRC 108240
CGGTAGTTCCAGCAGAGCTGGTTGATCCGGTACACGGGTCCGCCGTCCGACCGTTCGCGATCGCGTTCTGCCGCCGAGCGGCACCGTGATGCGCGCATGTCCCGGACGAGTCTGCTCGCAACCGATCCGCAAATCCTTGCGCGCCAAAGCGAAACGCCGGGCACAGCCGGCGCGTGCGAACGCAACCCAGGAATGGTGGCGGTCCCCACACATCCCGAAATCCGATCGGAGCTTCTCCATGTTCCCCATCAACCGAACCCGCCCCGCAGCCAACTTCCTGCGCGGCGCCGCGGCACTCGCCGCCGCTCCCCTTCTGCTGGTCGCCTGCTCCTCCACCGACAGCACACCCGCCCCGGCCCGCGCCGCCGACGCGGTCACCATCCAGAACCAGTGGATCAAAGCCGCGCACAGCGACATGTCCGCGGCATTCGGCGAACTGACCAACACCGGCGACAAGACGCTGACCGTAGTGTCCGCGACCAGTCCCGCCTCCGCGCGGGTGGAATTGCACGAGGTGGTCGCCGACGCGAGCGGCACCAAGACGATGCGTCCGAAGAAGGGCGGTTTCGTCATTCCGCCACGCGGGTCGCACGCGCTGGCGCCCGGCGCCGATCACATCATGTTCATGGGGTTGAACGGCCCGCTGCGCACCGGTTCCGAAACGCCGGTGACGCTGTCCTTCGACGACGGTTCGACCATGACGTTCACCGCGCAGGTGCGCGACTTCCCCGGTAACCAGGAGAACTACGTGCCCGACGGCGACCACCAGGCGGGCGCGCCCGCCCCGGCCCTCGCGCCCGGTGCCTGAACCGATCGGACCCCGAGGCTTCACCCGCAGGCGCCTCCTCGGTGGAGGCGCCGCCGCGGCGGGCGCCGTCGGCCTCGGGGCGGGGGCGATCGCACTCACCGGTCACGACACACACCGGGCCGCACCGGCGACCGAACCGTTCTACGGACCGCACCAGGCGGGCATCGCGACCGCACCGCCGACACACGTCGCGTTCGTCGGCTTCGATCTGCGTCCCGGGCTGGACCGCGACGACATCGCCGGCGTCCTGAAGATCTGGACCGGCGACGCCGCCCGCCTCACCCAGGGCACCCCCGCGCTGGCCGACACCGAACCGGAGCTGGCGGCGCGCCCGTCCCGGCTCACGGTGACGGTCGGATTGGGTCCCGCGGTGTTCACGGCCGCGGGTCTGGAGCAGCGCAGACCGGCCTGGCTGCGGCCGCTGCCGCCGTTCACCATCGACCGGTTGGAGCCGGGCTGGAGCGACGGCGATCTGCTGCTGCAGATCTGCGCCGAGGAGGCCACCGCGGTCGCGCACGCGGTGCGGGTGCTGTGCCGGAGCGTGACCTCGCTGATCACGGTGCGCTGGGTGCAGCGCGGGTTCCGCGACGCGGCGCCCGGTCAGACCCCGCGCAATCTGATGGGACAGGTCGACGGCACGGTCAACATCGCGGCGCCCGACCTCGACCGACTGGTCTGGGACGACGGCGCCGCCCAGCCCTGGCTCGCGGGCGGCACCTCGCTGGTGCTGCGCCGCATCGCCATGGCGTTGGACACCTGGGACGAAATCGACGCGGAGGGAAGGGAACTCACCGTCGGGCGCAAGCTCGGCAACGGTGCCCCGCTCACCGGAAGCCGGGAATTCGACGAACCCGACTTCGCGGCCGTCGACGCGCACGGCATTCCGGTGATCCCGCCCTCCTCGCATATCGCTCGCGCCCGCCACACCCACGACGGCGAGCGATTCCTGCGCCGCGGCTACAACTACGACGACGCCCCCGCGCCGGGACAGACCTCCAACTCGGGGCTGTTGTTCGCCGCGTACCAGCGCGACGTGGACGCCCAGTACCTGCCGGTGCAGCAGCGGCTGGCCGATTTCGACGCGCTGAACGTCTGGACCACGCCGATCGGGTCGTCGGTGTTCGTGATCCCGCCCGGGGTACCGGAACCCGGCGGATACCTCGGACAGACGCTGTTCGAGTCGTAAGGCGACCCGGGGCCCGCCGTTCCGCGGGCCCCGGGCACGCCCGAGCCGATCAGCTCCAGAGCACGGCCACGAGGACGTTCACAATGCCGAGACCGCCCGCCGCGTGCGTCATCCAGGGCACGTCCTTGCCCCGCTTGGCGTCGGCGCGCCCCATTTCGGCGAACGCGGCGACCAGCACGGAGATCACCAGCTTGACACCGATTTTCGTCATGTTCAGGTCTTTGCCCAGCGAATCGATCGCTTCGGCCATACCGACCAGCACGATCCCGGTGATGATCTGGGCCCGCGCACCCCACACCATCACTTCGTTGACCTTGGGCTGCCCGGCCGCATACCCGCCGATCACCGCGGCCATACCGAGCAGGTGGGTGACGACCACGATGTCGTAAACGAAATCCATAAAGCCACACGCTAGTTCATCCCGCTGCCGTCTACTACACAGTGTCGTGAATTAGCGGCCGTGTCGCCGGACCTCCCACCCCCACATCGGGCCACCCACGCCTGCACGGGAGGCGGCACCATGTCCGATGCCGCGTTGCCTCCGGTGGTTTCGCTCGAGGCCTCGGACCGGTCCACCGGCAGAATGCCCGACACCCAAACCCGCCAGCTGTATCGCCTCTACTGGAACAAGCTCCTCAAAACCGAGGGCTGGGCCGACCGACGAATCGACGAACCGACCAAAGCCGACTTCGAGCGACTGATCGAACACACCCGAGCTCACCGACAGATCCGCGGAAGCGACCGCGGCGGCCAGTCCGTGGCCGAGCACATGATCAGCGCACTACGCCGCCTCTACCGATACGCCGTCGACGCCGAACTGCTCGATCCCAGCCGCAACATCGCCCGCACCTTGGACAGGCCACGCCAGCATCCCTCGCGCCGACACGCAATCCCCAAACCGATCCTCGAGGCGATCAACAAATTCGCGGCCACGACCGGCCATGACCCCGGACTGGATGTCCTGCTGCTACGCCACGCCACCGAACGCGGCGCCACGTCCGTAAACCGATCGATTTTTCGACATCTCATTTGAGCCGGGACAACAGTCGGCACGGCGCAGCCTCGCACCATCGTGCCGCCGCGAATGCCTCGCTGTGGCTGACCTTAGGGCGCAACCGTTCTGGAGTCGTGAATGGCTTCACCATGGGACCATCTGTAGCGGCCCCGGAATCCTGAAGCTGGCCCCAGCCCCAAAGTAGGGCCGCCTGAAGCCATCCAGGTCCGTTTGTCCTGGGCGGTAGCCGGGTTGGCTATCTGTTCCGCTTCCGACTACGCCCGACTGCTCCGCGAACACGGGAACAGCTTCGGTGAAATCACGAGCAAGACCGGCATCCCGAAGACATCGCTGCACCGCTACCTCACGCCGGCGACCGAACAAGAACAGCGATCGCGGCGGCTACCTGGCTGAACAGGGCTTCATGTACCGGGTGACACGACCGTTAACGGCACTCCTATTAGGTCGATTCGGCCGCGCGGGTGCGGGTGGCGCTCGGTGTCTCGCCGGTGTGCCTACGGTAGATGCGCCGGAAGGCCGCCGGATCGGCGTAACCCACCGCGCCCGCGATCACGTCGACGGGTTCGCGCGTGGTCGTGAGTAGGGTGGCCGCCTGCCCGACCCGGAGGCGATGAACGTACTGGGTGGGTGAGACGCCGACGCGGTCGCGGATGCGGCGGGTCAGAGTGCGCGGAGAAACCGCTGCGACACTGGCCAATTCGTCCAGCGATAGTTGTCGGTGCAGATTGGCGTGCACGTGCTGTTGCACGGCGCGCAGCACCGGGTCGGTGGCCCGTAGATGCTCGAGCACCATGTAGCGCGACTGCGACATGCGGGCATCGAGCACCAGGTAGTGAGCCACCTGCTCGGCCAGTGCACCGCCGCCGAGGCGGGCGACCAGCGCCAGCAGCAGATCTGTGTGGGCGAAAGCCGCACCGGCGGTGAGTATTGCGCCGCTGTCGACCACCATGCGATCGGAGTGCACGGTGACGTCGGGGAAGCGGCGGGCCAACAGCGGCGCCAGCCACCAAGTAGTAGTGGCGGCCCGGCCCGACAGCAGCCCCGAGGCCGCGAGCACGAAGACAGCCGAGCAGGAGGCAGCTACCGTAGCGCCGGAATCAGCGGCACGCCGGATGATTTCGACGGCCTGCATGGTCTGGGGTCGGGTCAGCAGTTCCTCGACACGCGCTTCGCTGGACGCGGACGGCCCCGGCAGCACCAGAATATCGCCGGGTTCGAACTCCGCCGCGCCGAGCGGGGTTTCGGTATCGACGCTGATCAGCCGCCCACCGCTGGATCGGACCGGCAGCCCATCGAGTGATGCGACGCGCTGCCGCAGCCGCCCGCCCGTCGTGTCACCGGCGATCCCGGCTGCCGTGTCGACGATGTCGATACCGAGGCCGAGTGCACCTTCGAGCACACCATCCAGCGCGAGGTGGGTAATCATGTGGCGAGACTAGACCGAAGAGTGGCGATCTTGCCGATGGTGGTGTGCTGACCTGCTGCGGCAGGGTTTTGGGTGTGCAGCAATCTCTCCCGCAGAATTCTCTCGACGACGACCTCGCCGATTTCGCACCCCGGTCGATCACGCTCGACGGAATAGCCCGCACGGTGTACGTCAGCGGCAACGGACCGGCGGTCATCGTCATGGCGGAAATGCCCGGCATCAGTCCCGATGTGGCTCGCTTCGCCCGCTGGGTGCGCAACGCCGGGCTCACCGTCTACCTGCCGTCACTGTTCGGCCGCGACGGCGCCTATCCAGAGGCAGAGGCCGGCGTGGAAGTCTTCAAACGAACCTGTGTCAGCGCGGAATTCCGGGCCTTCGGCGCGGGCAAGTCCAGCCCGGTCGCGGTGTGGCTGCGTGCGCTGGCAGCCCTGGCCCATCGCGAATGCGGCGGTCTCGGCGTCGGCGCGCTGGGAATGTGCTTCACCGGGAATTTCGCGCTCACCATGATGCTCGAGCCCGCGATGCTGGCGCCGGTGCTGTGCCAGCCGTCGCTGCCACTGGATGAGCCTGGCGGACTCGAGATTTCGCCCGGTGAGCTCGCGGCCGTGCGGGAGCGACTCGATCGCGATGATCTCGTGGTGCGCGCCTATCGCTTCGAGGGCGACCGCTTCTGCACCGCGCAGCGCTTCGCCGCCTACGCCGCAGCGCTGGGTCCGCGTTTCGAGCCGCGAGTGCTGCCCGCCGACGCGGCGAATCCCTCTCCGCCGCCGTTTTTCTCGCAGATCGTCGGCTGCCCGCACAGTGTGGTCACCGCGCATCTGATCGATACGGCGGGGGAGCCGACCGCCGCGGCCCGCGACGAGATCCTCGCCTTTCTCGTGGACCGGCTGACTGCGGACGTCCCGTTGCAATGACATAGCGTCCACTGGCCCGGCAACAGTAGACGAATCACCCTGAGCGCGAAGCTACTTTGGGGCTGGGGCCAGCTTCAGGATTCCCGGGCCAAGACGCGCGGCCCGCCGCTGAAGAGGCTGCTCGGGAGTTCCCGCGAGTCCAGGAGGATTGGGACCAGGACCCGGAACAACTGCGCGAGCGGAAGTTCCGCTACGGATTGGACCACGTGCTCGACGGGCTGGAGGCGCGCCGCGACACCTGACCGCCACGCCCGACTCTGCCCGAGTGGGAATGGGTTGCCACCGCCGCTGCCCCGATCCGATACGGTTCACTGCGCAACAACCCTCGTGTTCGCTCCCGTCGAGAGGCGAAGTCTGTTGTCAGCGAAGCTGCTCTGGCGTTCCATATCGGTAGTGGCGGTGTCCGTGCTGGTGGCTGTGCCCGCCTACAGCCAGGCCGAGCCGGTTGACGAAACACACCCCATCGAATTGGACCGGTTCTATCGCCAGCGGCTCGAGTGGAAGCCCTGCGGTGTCGAGAATCTGGACAAGGCAGGTGGCGAGTGCGCGGATGTCCTGGTGCCGCTCGACTACAGCAAACCCACCGACCGCACGATGACCGTGGCGATTTCGCGGGTGCAGGCCGGGGACCCGGCGCGTCGGCGCGGCATTCTGCTGTCCAATCCGGGCGGCCCTGGTGGACAGGGCCTGGACAGTGTGGATCTGCTCGGTGACGTGCTGTCACCAGAGGTGTCGGCGAGCTACGACCTGATCGGCATGGATCCACGCGGAGTCGGCGAGTCCGGGCGGAGTCCGCGGTGCGGATGGCCGGTCGGCGAGATGGTTCGGTCCGCGGGGCTGGATCTGCTCGGTTTCGCCCACGACACCGTTCAGTCCGGGGTAATGGCCGCTACCTGCCTGATTCGTGATCCGATCACGCTGCGGCAGTTCACCACGCGCAATACCGCGCGGGACATCGATATCGTGCGAGCGGCCCTCGGCGAGCACACGATCAATTTCTACGGCTTGTCCTACGGCACCTACCTCGGCGCCGTGTTCACCCAGATGTTCCCCGAGCGCACTGATCGGATGGTGCTCGACAGCGCGATCGATCCGGATCGGTATTGGACGGGATTGGTCCAGGATTGGGGTCCGGCGGACGAGATTGCGCTGGACGACTGGGCCGCGTGGGCTGCCCTACGGGATGGCGAGTTCCGGCTCGGTGCGACTCCGCAGCAGGTGCGAGCCAAAATCGAGGAACTCGTACGGATCGTCGCACGTCAGCCGATCGTCATCGATGGATTCGCGATCAACGATCACTGGTTGCCGTTCATCCTGCACTCCCTGCTGACGAACTTCCGGCTCAACGAAGCGATGGCCACCACTGTGCGGGAGATCGCCGACGCGGCGGGCGGTCCGCCGACGACGTCGCGCTCACCCCGGCTGCGCGCGATCGTGCAGGCGCTGCGCGATGAGGAGAACTCGGCGCTGGCACAGATCGCCTGTGGCGATGTCGGCGCACCGGTCGATCCGACCTGGTACTGGCGCAACATCGAAGAGACCCGCGCTACGCAGCCGGTGTTCGGCGCGCTGGCGGGCAATATCCAGCCGTGCGCCTTCTGGCCGCGGCCGGTCGAACCTCCGACGGTGGTCCGAAACTCGGTTCCCGCGCTCATCGTGCAGGCGACCGGAGATCCACGGACCCCCTACGCCCACGGCGTCCGGCTGCATCAGTATTTGTCCGAGTCGCGGATGGTCACGCTGCAAGACGTCCGTATCCACATGACATTCCGGCCGGAACTGAGCGACTGTGTGAACAGTGCGATCAACATCTACTTCGGTGCGGGAACGCTCCCGGCCACCGATATCACCTGCTCCGCGAATCAGCCCGCCCCCTAGATGACTGATTCCAAGAAGTGTGGTGGTGCGCGGCGGTGCCGCGCACCACACCCGGGTGGTTGTTGTCAGCGACTGTCGCTGTGCCCGCTCGGCTGCGAGAGTCGGCTTGTCGTCGACGGCTCTAGCGTCACAGCAGCTCGAGGAATTCCGTCCCCGCCAGTTCGTCGCTCGAGGTGTCCTTGAGTGCGACGCCGGAGCGGCCGAGCTTGCGTGCCCCCGCCACCAGCGCGGCCGTGATGGCCGCAGCCCGGCGGTAACCGAGTCCTTCGGGCGGGTGGATGTTGGAGATGCAGTTGCGGTCGGCATCGGTGCGGCCCGGCCGCGGCAGGTGGGTGAGGTAGATGCCGAGGCTGTCGGCGACCGAGAGGCCGGGCCGCTCGCCGATCAGCATGATCAGGGTGCGCACGCCGAGGGCCGCGCCGATGTGGTCGCCCAGCGCGACCCGTGCCTGCACGGCCAGCACCGGGGGGGCGAGGCTGTAGTGCGGCCGCAATTCCTCGGCCAGGGCCTGCAGCAGGCCTTGGCCGTGTTCGTCGAGTGCGCGCGGGGAAAGGCCATCGGCCATGACGATGCCGACATCGGCGCCGCTACGGGACAGCGATGACAGGTCGGCCGGGGTGCGGCCCAGATCGGGTCGGCGCAGATATTCGCCGCGGTCGCTCGCGTTGCTGCGCACGACGGCGGGGGCGCCGAGTCCGAGTCCGGTGATTCGCTCGGCGAACGAGGCGACGTCGAACGGCAGGTGCACGGCGTCGCGGGCGGCAGCGTGCGCGGCGCTGAACTCCAGCACCCGCTCGGTGGGCAAGGCGTTACCGGTGCGACCCAGCCCGATCCTGGCCTGGGTGGTGCGATGCAACGGAGCCCACACGTCCCGGGGGGAGTCGGCGGCTTTGTCGATCTCCAATGGAAACCTCCTGGTCAGCGAGCGGTGAGGGCGAGTAGCGGCGAGGCGGCCGCATCGACCGGCAGAATGCGGCCCGAGTCGTCGGCCATCCCGAGCCCGTGCAACCAGGTCTCGAACTCGGGCGCGGCCCGCAGCCCCAGCACCTGGCGCACGTACAGCGCGTCATGGAAGGACAAGCTCTGGTAGCCGAGCATGACGTCGTCGGCGCCGGGAACCGCGATGACGAACGCACACCCCGCCGTGCCCAACAGGGTGAGCAGAGTGTCCATATCGTCCTGATCGGCCTCAGCGTGATTGGTGTAGCAGACATCCACACCCATCGGCAGGCCGAGCAACTTTCCACAGAAGTGGTCCTCGAGCCCGGCCCGGATGATCTGCTTGCCGTCGTAGAGGTACTCAGGGCCGATGAACCCGACGACGGTATTCACCAGCAGCGGGTCGAGCGCGCGGGCCACCGCGTAGGCCCGCGCCTCCAGCGTCTGCTGATCCACCGGCAGCCCGCCGGTGCCCAGGTGGGCACCGGCCGACAGCGCCGACCCTTGACCGGTTTCCAGATACATCACGTTGTCACCGACCGTGCCCCGGCCCAGCGACCTGGCCGCCTCGTTCGCCTCGGCCAGCATCGGCAGGGTGACACCGAAGCTCGCGTTGGCCCCCTCGGTGCCGGCGATCGACTGGAACATCAGATCGACCGGGACGTTCTTGTCGATCAATTCCAT
Source organism: Nocardia lijiangensis NBRC 108240 (assembly GCF_001613045.1). Classification (GTDB taxonomy): domain Bacteria; phylum Actinomycetota; class Actinomycetes; order Mycobacteriales; family Mycobacteriaceae; genus Nocardia; species Nocardia lijiangensis. The sequence goes on from NZ_BDBP01000011.1 coordinate 8,851, forward strand.
CGTCGTCGTCACGTGCGAGAGCACGCAGGACTGCATCGGGATGTCGAAGCGGGTGCGGATGTCGTCGAGCAGATACAGCAGATCCGCTGTCGCCCTTGGCGAATCGGTGGCGGGATTGATGCCGATGACCGCGTCGCCGCAGCCCATGAGCAGCCCGTCGAGGGTCGCGGCGGCGATGCCGCGCGGGTCGTCGGTGGGATGGTTGGGTTGCAGGCGGGTGGCTATGCGGCCGGGCAGGCCGATGGTCGTGCGGAACGCCGAGGTCACCGTCGTCGCCCTGGCGACCGCGATCAGATCCTGGTTGCGCATGATCTTCGAGACGGCCGCCACCATCTCCGGCGTCAGACCCGCGGCGATTCCCGAGAGGGTGGCCGCGGCGTCGGGGGCCGCCGCGGTGGCCAGTAGCCAGTCGCGCAAGCCGCCGACGGTGAGATGCGCGATCGGTGCGAAGGCCGCCCGGTCGTGGCCGTCGACGATCAGCCGGGTCACCGCGTCGGTCTCGTACGGCACCACCTGTTCGTCGAGAAACACGCTCAGCGACAGGTCGGCCAGCACCCAGGAGGCGGCGGCGCGTTCGGCGTCGGACTCTGCCGCGCAGCCGGCGAGCTGGTCGCCGGAGCGCAGCGGTGTCGCCTTGGCCATCACCTCCACGAGCGACCCGAAACTGTAGTTCCGGCCGGAGACGCTCTGGTGGTAGGTCATTCGAGTTCCTCCTCGGCGCGGGCCAGCACCGCGAACTCCTCGTCGGGCGAGTTGGCGACCAGCCGGTGGCGGCTGAAGAGACCGAAGTAGGCCAGGAAGGCGGCGAACACCGCCAGGCAGCACAGTGCGGCCGTGGTGTCGACCAGGAAGGTGGCGACCACCGCGAACGCGGCGACGACCAGGGCGAAACCGGTGGTGACGATGCCGCCCGGGGTGCGGTAGGGCCGCGGCATCTCCGGCTCGCGGCGGCGCAGCACGATATGGCTGGCCATCATCAACACATAGCTGAGCGCAGCGCCGAACACGGCCATGTTCAGCAGCATGGCGCCGCGGCCGGTGAAGGTGAGCCCGAAACCGATCACGCCGGGCACGATCAGCGCGAGAACCGGAGCCTTACGAGAGTTGGTGACCGACAGCGACGTCGGCAGGTATCCGGCCCGCGAGAGTGCGAACAGCTGGCGGGAGTAGGCGTAGATGATGGAGAAGAAGCTGGCGATCAGACCGGCCAGGCCGATGTAGTTGACCATGGTGGCCGCCCCGCTGTCGCCGAGGGCCTCGACCAGCGGGTTGCCCGAGGACTGCATGGCCTCGGCCCCGCCCGCGCCGGTCGTGAGCACCAGCACGAGCGCGCAGGCCACGAGCAGCACGCCCATCGCCGCGACGATGCCGCGCGGGACATTGCGTTCGGGATCCTTCGTTTCCTCCGCCGCCAGCGGCACGCCCTCCACCGCGAGGAAGAACCAGATCGCGAACGGGATCGCCGCCCAAATGCCGAGGTAGCCATGCGGAAGCACGCTCGAGGCGCCCGCGGCGTCGGAGACCGGGATGTTCGTCAGGTTGGCCAGATCGAACTTGCCGATCGCGGCGACGACGAACACGACCAGGCCGACCAGCGCGACCGCCGTGATCACGAACATCACCTTCAACGCCTCACCGACACCGCTGAGGTGGATGCCGATGAACACCGTGTAGACCACCAGATACACCCACCAGCCGTCCTGGATGCCGAACAGCCCGAGCGACTCCACATAGGCGCCGATGAACGTGGCGATCGCGGCGGGCGCGATGGCGTATTCGATGAGAATGGCGCTGCCGGTGGCGAATCCGCCCCACGGGCCGAGTGCGCGCCGCGCGAAGGTGTACCCGCCGCCGGCGGCGGGCAGCGCCGAGCTCATTTCGGCCATGCCGAGCACCATCGCCAGATACATGGCGGCGATGATCACCGTGGCGATGGCCAGGCCGCCGAAGCCGCCTTGTTCCAGCCCGAAGTTCCAGCCGGAATAGTCGCCGGAGATCACATAACTCACGCCGAGCCCGGCCAGCAGCATCCAGCCGGCACTGCCACGCTTCAGCTGGCGTCTAGCCAGGTAGTCGCTGGTTTCCTCGTGAGGATTACTCCCTTGATTCCGGGATTTGTCGGCGTCGAGAACGGACATCTGCGGCTCCATACGGACATCGGAAATTCGGCCGTGAGCAGGGACCGCGGGATTCGACCCGGGAAATGGGTTGCTCACGTCGGCAAAAGGTACTGAGCGGATATGACGGGCTGCGAACGCTTGTCTAATCTCTCGCGAGAAATCGAGCGCCGGAAATTCCCACCTGGCGTAACACGCCGGAAACAACTATCGAGTGCGCTTGTGATAATCGTCGATGCGGCGCGACCGGCGGCGTCGTCCGAAGAGAACGGAGCACTATGCCCGACGCGCAGCAGCGGCAGCTGATCACCGAGCAGTCACCGGTCCGCGGTCTGGACCGGCGACGGTTGCCTTTCGCGCCCGTGCTGGCTCAGTCGGTGGCCGCCGTCGCGCCCGCCGGTACCGCGGGAGTGACGCCTGCGCTCGTGCTCGCGACGGCAGGAGGCGGCGGAGCGCTGATCGCGTTCGTGTGCGCCGCGGTCCTCACGGTGCTCGTCTCGGCATGCATCCGGCCGATGGCGCAGCGGATGGCGTCGGTGGGCGGGCTCTATACCTACGTCGCGCGGGGGCTCGGGCCGAAAGCTGCGGTGCCAACGGGATGGTCGGCGATCGTCGGCTACGGGGCGGTGTCCATCGCCGGGCTCATCGCCGTCGGCGCCTACCTCGCGCATGTGGCGGCAAGCGTGGGCCTCGCTCGCGAGGTATCCGCCGTGACGGTGGGTGCGGTCGCGGTGGTGGCGGCGCTGGCCGTGGGCCTGGTCCTCATCCGGGGCATCCGGATGTCGGCGTGGACGACCCTCGGGGTGGAGTGCGTGTCGATCGTGATCATCGCCGCGGTGCTGCTGGTACTGATGACGACCCATCGCACCGACGCCCCGGCGACTTCGGCGTTCACCTTCGACGGCGACCTGCAACTCCTGGCCGTCGGCGTGGTCGTCGCGGTGAGCGCGTTCGTCGGTTTCGAAAGCTCCACGACGCTCAGCGGGGAAGCACAGCAACCATTTCGCTCGATCCCCCGCGCGGTCACCTCGACGCCGAGGCTGTCGGCAGCGATCTACCTCACCGCTGTGCCGATCCTGGCGATCGCGCTACGGCACGCGCCGCCGTCGGTACGCGACAGCTCCACGCCGCTGGTCGAACTGCTCGTCTCCGACGGCTCCCGCGTGCTGGCCGCGTTCCTGGATCTCGGCATCGCCGCATCCTTCTTCGCCTGCACGCTTGCCTCGATGAACGCGCTGGTGCGGGTGCTGTTCTGCATGGGCCGCGAAGGGGTCGCACCGCGCACCTTCGGTCACGTGCACCCACGCTTCCGCACACCCTCGCACGCGGCGCTCGCCGCGCTCGCGGTGGTGGCGGTGGTGCCTGTGGTGGTGCTGGCCGTGGGGGCGACGCCGGAGGACGGGCTACGCGCGTTCCTCACCCTCAGCGCGTGCGGGTATCTCGGCAGCTATTTCGCCGTGTGCGTATCGGCGCCGGTCTTGTTGCGGCGCATCGGGGAAGGCAGCGCGCGAATATGGGTGCTCGGCGCGCTCACCTCGGCGCTGCTGCTGTTCCTCGCCGGCAATGCGGCGATCTCGACGGTGCGCGACGGCAACAGGGTGATCCTGGTGTACGGCCTCATCATGGCGGCGGCGGCCCTCTACACCGGCTACCTGGCGGTCCTCCGACCCCGGCGGCTGGCCGCGGTCGGCATCTACGACGAGACGCAGCGCTCCGATCTGGCGCAGGTGGCCGCGTTCCGATGAGCCCCTTGCGTGACCCCACCCGGCACCACCCGAGCACCGTCTCCAACTCGCTGCTCATCCTCGAAACGGTCGCCACCCTCGGACTCGGCGTGACGGCCAAGGAGATCGCCGCCGCCCTGCACATGCCCGCGGCCACCGCCTACCGGCTGCTCAACGCCCTGGTGGCCGAGGAGTACCTGGTGCGCACGTCCGATCTGCGCGGCTTCGGCCTCGGCGCGCGGCTCGACGGACTGATCACCGCCGCCGCCTGCCCGAGCATGCCGTTCGCGGCCCGCTCGGCAATCGAAGCGCTCCGCGCGACCGTGCGTTTCGGCGTGCATGTGATCGGGTTCCGCGGGACCACCCTGCATATCATCGACGCCGACCCCGACCATCCGGTGCGGGCCGAGCGTGAACTCGTCCGGCACCCGCACGCCTCCGCGGCAGGCAAACTGCTTCTCGCCCACAACCCCGGCGCGCTCGAAGCGCTGCCCGCCCGGCTCCCCCGCCTCACGCCCGCAACCGTGGTCAGCCACCCGGCCCTCCACGTCCAGTTGGAGGTGGTGCGCCGCGATGGTGTCGCCACCCAGACCGACGAGCTCCAGGCCGAACTGAGCTGCGTCGCACTGCCGATCAGCGATGCGGAGGGTGTGGTGCGCGGCGCTCTGTGCCTGGCGGGGCCGTCCAACCGCACCCCAGCGATCCTGGCGCATGTGGATGCGGCTGCACTGTGCGCGAAAGCGCTTGGGCCGCTGCTGTACTGACCGCTGACGCGATCGTGCCGACTGCTTGTAGAGGCTGCGGGCACGCTCGCGCGAGCCACGATCAGTCCACCGGCTCGGCTTCGATCTGGAACACCGGGTAATCCGAGGCGATCCGCTCGTAGTCGGCGAGTGGAGCATTCGGGCCGGCCGGGATGTGCGGGCGGGCTCCGGGTGCCACGCGCAGGTACTGCCGCAGAATAGGGGCCCGTCGACCAGGCTCGACCTCCGCCAGGTGGACCGTCTCCCTGCCGCCGTGACACAGCACGGCATGGCCGTCGGCGGCGGCCACGTTGCGCACCCAGTTCGCATCCCTCCCCAGCATGGACACCACATACCGTCCGCCGTCGAATTCCGCGAGCACCACCGGGAACCAGATCACTCGCCCGCTGCGCCGCCCGCGGACGCCCAGCGCCGCGACCCACCGAGGCGCGATACCCGCCGCGAAAAGCCATGCCGAAAACCGATTCTGAATCCGAGCGAACAGATTCGGCCGACCGTGGCGATACAGCCAGCGTAGGTAGTTGTCGTATCCCCGCATGATGTACTCCTCGGACGCGGTGGGTGGTAATTGCAGGATTCAGTGCTGTAGCTACGACGGTGCCCCGGGCGCCGTGCGGCGCGACAGGGTCCGACGTCCCGAATGAAGGCCGAAGGTCACCGCACAATCGAGGACTGTCGCAACGACCAGACCTCCGCTATCCCGATCGCACTCGGTACGGGCGGAGCCGCACTTCCATCCGCGGGACCAAGGGCCCTGCCCGGCGGGCGGAAGGCCCGTATCCGCCGGTTCCCGCACCGAGAAGACTCGAAATATGACCGCGCACAACGATGCATCTGCCGTTTCGGTACCTGATCACCCGACAATGCTGGCGGCGCTGCGGCTGGCCGCCCGCGCGCCGTCGGTGCACAACACCCAGCCGTGGCGCTGGGTGTTCGACGGCACGCGCCTGCACCTGTACACCGATGCCGATCGGCTGCTGTCCTCAACCGATCCCCTCGGCCGCCAGCTGGTGATCAGCTGCGGCGCCATGCTGCACCACGTGCGGACCGTCTTCGCCGACAGAGGCTGGCACACCGACATTCGCCCGGGTCGGTGTCGGACGCGTCTTTCCCTCCGCCCCGCATTCGATGCGCCGTGCGCAGCTCGAGGACCACGCGCGGTTGGTGGTGCTCAGCACCGACGGCGACTCGGTCACGCGCTGGCTGCATACCGGCGAGGCCCTGTCGGCCGTGCTGCTGGAATGCACCGCAGCGGGGTTGGCGACCTGCGCGCTGACCCATATCACCGAACTCCCGACAGGCCGGAAACTGCTCACCAGCCTGATCCCCCACCCGGCAACGCCCCAGGTGGTGATCCGTATCGGGACCGCGCCCGACGACGGCGACATGATTCCACCCACTCTCCGCCGACCACTAACGGACATCTACACCCGCGTCGGCTCCCACTGACCGCGACTCCCGACACGCCCCGAAGTCCAATTCGCCACGAGCACCTTCGCCCAACGATGAGCGCACACGCGTGGGCCGCCTCGGCCACGACACGCGGTTACCCACAGCAATAATCCGCCGCAGCCTGGCCCTGGGTGCCCTCAACCGCGTACGACTCGTTGCGCAGAGCCTTCGCAATTCGGTGACGCGCCTGCCGGATGTCACGCGTAAACCGGCCGCGTGTCCGACGTCGTGCACAGCGGCGACCACCCTGCCGACATCCCCTGCCGCGACATTTGCGAGGGTGGACAGCCACGGCCGAAGGAGCCGAACATGCGGCACGACGACCCCCGGACATAGGGACTGCGGGCACACTCCACGACGACATGGACAGCGGGCGCCCCCACGGTCGTCTTTGGACCCGATCATCGGTGACCAAAGACCGGCGCGGCGTCCCCATATCGCGGCCTAACATACGGCTATCCCGTTGCGGAAACTCTTCGGAGGAAGGGCACGCATATGTCCGCCAAGACGAACCCACCGGTCGTGGTCGGAGTCGACGGCTCCGAACAGTCGCGCACCGCCGTGCGCTGGGCGGCGGTGTACGCGGCGCGTCACCGCGCGCCACTGCACCTGGTTCACGCGATCGGAGTACCGGTGGACTACGGCCCCGGTCTGGCCGGGCCGGTGGTCGACTACGAAGCGTTTCGTCAGGCAGGCGCAGAGATAGTCGCCGCTGCGACCCGGATCGCGAGCGCGGCGGCCGCCTCGTTCGGAGCCATCGAGGTGTCCACCGCCGTGATGAACGCCGCGCCGGTACCGGCGTTGCGAGACCGCTCCGAGAGCGCGCGGCTGATCGTGGTCGGCAGCAGAGGGCTCGGCGCCTTCCGCCGCACTCTGCTCGGTTCGGTCAGCACGGCACTGGTCAGGCATGCCGACAGCCCCGTCGCAGTGATTCCCGAAGAAGCAGAGCCGATCTCGCCAGGACCGATCGTGGTGGGCGTGGACGACTCACCATGCAGTGTCGCGGCGATCGACATGGCGTTCGAGGAAGCTTCGCTACGCGGTGTCGGTTTGGTAGCAGTGCACGCCTGGTCCGAATTCGAGCAGTACCAGTCGCGCGCCGAAATGCAAGTCGAAGCCGAAGCGCTCCTGTCGGAAAACCTCGCGGGCTACATCGAGAAATACCCCAGCGTTCGAGTCGAGCGCGTTGCGAGGGAGGACCGACCTGCTCGCCTCCTGCTGCACACCGCGCAAACCGCCCAGCTGCTGATCGTCGGCAGCCACGGCCGTGGCGGTTTCGCCGGTATGACGCTGGGTTCGGTCAGTCAAGCGGTTCTGCACGGGGCGGAATGCCCGCTTATCGTCGTGCGGCCCGCCACCGACCGTTGACCGCGCTACCGTAGCTGTGCTGCTCAGCCCGACCAGGCTCCGCGCCGATCCGACGCGGAGCCCGATGGCCAGTATTCGGTGTCGCGGCGGCGGAACCCGGCGATCCGGCTGCGAGCCCTGCCGCGGCTATCGCGGTGATGACGAGTATCGGTGCGGCACCGCAGCGCCCGGCCTCGATGTTGCCGGGCCGAGAGTGACACCGGCCCCCGCGACATCGGACGAGCCGAACTACGCCGCAGAGACGTTGAACGTGAAGCTGATCAGCGCGGTGACGGTGCGCGACGAACAACGTCGGCAACCGCGACACTTTCCTACCGCAAAATAACTGCAAACGTGTCAAATGAGGTAAATATCCCAATTTTCAATTAGGTCAATTGATCAGTTGTCGAGCGGCAACCACGGCCTCTACCTCCACTGGAACTGGTTGCACCCGAGCTCATTCCCGCTCCGCCGATAAACGCCCGTCCCGCATCCATCCGTCGATCGCGGTCGCGATCCGAAAGCGCAGCTCACTCGCGGCGACGACGGAATCCACCGACCCGACGCGTACCGCCCGCTCGATACTGTGTACCGCGTCGAATTCGGCAGCGAGCGCTGCCAGATGCTCGGCGCGCACCGCCGTGCGCTGATCGACCAATTCGGCGGCCAGCTTGGGTTGTTCGGACACGCCGGCCCGAGCCAGTCGGTGTTCCAGGTCGCGGACGCGGTCGTCGGCGACGGTGCGCGCGTCCACGGTGCGCGCGAACACCACCGCCGCGGCCGGAGCCCCGCCGATCACCGAGGCGAAAGACCCCTCGACCGCGAGCACCGTCATCGTCGGATTCAGTGCCTTCGAGAAGACCACGAAAGCGCCGCCGTGGTAGCGGGAAATCACGCAGAAGACGATCTTGCCGTCGAAGTTCACCACCGCCCGGCCGATCTCGGCGCCGTACTCCAACTGCAGCGTGCGCATCGACTCCGGCGATCCGTCGAATCCGGAAAGATTGGCGAGCACGACCAACGGCCGATTGCCGCTGGCCGCATTGATCGCCCGCGCCACCTTCTTCGACGAACGCGGGAACAGCGTTCCCGCGGTGTAGGTGTCCGGACCGTCGGCAGGCGGAAAACCGTGCCGGGCAACGGGCTTCGATTCGATTCCGATCAGGCAGACCGGCCAGCCGCCGATCCGGGCGTCGGCGATCACCGCAGTGTCCGCGTCGGCCATATCCGCCCAGCGCTCCAGCAGCTGATGGTCCTGGTCGGTGACCGCGCGCAGCACGGTGCGGATGTCGAAGGGCTTCTTGCGATCGGGATTGACGGCGGCGGAGAAGATTTCACCCACCGTGCGGAAATCCGGACCCGGGTGCGGGAAAACGGTGATGTCGCGGCCCACCGGGTCGGTGCTGACGGCCCGGCGCGGCACCGGCTCCCCCGGACCGCGGTAGCTGTGCGCGTAGTGTGCCAGCAGCACATCGCGGGCCTGCGCCAGGTTCGCGGCCCAGTACTGCGCCTGCCCGTTCGGGCCCATCACCCGCGCGTAGCCGCCGATGCCGAAGTTGTCCTCGGCCGACACCCCGCCGGAGAAGTCCAGCGACTGTTTACCGGTCAGCACCATCGCGCCGTCCGGGATCATCACCAGGATGCCCTTGGTGTGCATCAACATGGTGGCCTCGGCGTTCCAATACGGTTGGGCGCCGACATTGATCCCGGCGACCACCACGTTGATCTCGCCGCCGTCCTGGGTGAACCTGACGATACGGCGCAAGACGCGGGCCACCCAGTCCATGTTCTCGGTGCCGGAATCCAGCGAGATACGCGCGCCCGCCGAGAGTGCGAACCACTCCACCGGAACCGCCAGCCGCTTCGCGAGATCCAGCGCCGCGATGATCCGGGCGCACTCGGCCTCCGATACCGCGCCGAGGGCCTTGGTGGGGTCTCCGAACAGAGTCACCCGGCACACGCCCTCCGGGTGCAGCGACGTCGGCGTCGACACCACACCCACCACGATGCCCGATGTATTGCGCCCGCGGGGCCGGTCCACCGGGACCAGCCGCGACGAGGTGGACTCGGAGTCGAGATCGTATTCGGTGAAGGTGCCTGCCGTACCGGTGAGCAGCGGGATGAGTTCGTACGGATACACGGTGCCGCGCCGCCGCGCCCGCACCACCTTCTGGTCGTAGTCGTCGAGCGGTTCGAGCGCGACCTGCGGCGGTCCGCCGATGGTGACCTGCGCGCTGGAACCGGGCTCGTAGCGCAACCGGGTGACCGCTTCCCTGGCAGTCCCCTCCCGGGTGGCAAGGCGCGCTTGGACCAGCACTTCCTGCACACCTGCCTCGATGAATTCCGGTGCGACGGAACGCTGCCAGGCCGCGAACTCCGCCAGATCGACCTCGATACCCGGCCGGATATCCAGCCAGATGTGGTTCATATCCAGCCAGGCCCCCGCCGGGTCGAGACGGTGGCGAGCCCGCCCGATCGCCTCGACACATGCCGAGAGCACCGTGTCGACATCACCGATCGCCGCGATCGCCCCCTGCTCGTCGCGGGTCAACTCGAAGCGGCGGACCTGGGCGAGCGCCACCAGCCGCTGATCGTCCGGGTTGTCCTTGGCCACACAGTGATACAGCAGAATCGGTTCAGGAGTATGGATCCGCGACAGGTGGAAGTGCCGCAGCCGCCACAGCGACAGCCGCCGCCCCACCAGCGGGTGCACCCCGCGCACCAGCCGGTCCTCGGCCAGATCCGACTCGGCCCGCCGGAAGGTGTAGAACTCGACGACCGGTCCGGCCACGGCCACCACGATCCGCCGCGCCTGCTCGGAGAGCCGGGCAGCGATCAGACCGCGGCACAGCGCCTCGGCGCGTTCGTCGGGCGTGGCGGGTGCGTCCGGCCAGACCAGATGCAGATCGGCCACGGCCACCTGACCGACCGGGACCGCGAGCAATTCGGCGCGCAATGCGGCCACCAGTGCGGTGTCCGGCTGATCGGCGTATTCCGGTAGCTCGGCGAAGGCGCCGACGGTGGCGACAGCGGTCGTCGGCACGGCGTGGGCCGGATGCAGTTCCAGCCGATAGTCACAGACCACGAACGGGCGACCCGCGATGTCGAAGGCGCGCAGTGTGTGCAGGTGCTGTTCGCCGTAGTGCCAGCGGGCGAGCACCTCCAACATGGGTTCGCGCGGCGCGAATCGGCCGTCCGGACCCGCGAGCAGACGCTCGGCAAGGAATTCGTACAGCGGTTCGGGAATGTCGACCAGCGCGGCGATCCGACGCGCCCGCTCCGGCGAATCCGGCGCCGCCGCCAGTGCGGCCAGATCCTCGGACACCCCGGCCAGCATCGCGGCTCTGGCGGCATCGGTCGCGGGGCGCATGAACCAGGCGAAGACGACGCTGCGGGCCAGGTCGGCGACCGCGGGGAATCGCGAGCGGGACATCCGAATCACCCGGTCCAAGATCTCGCGGGTGTGCGGTTGCTGCGCCGCGGGCGGCGGGTTCGCACCGATCCACAGCTTCAGCAGTTCGGTTACCACGGTGACATGTGCGGGAATCCGAGTGGTGCCCAGGAAGATTCGGAAGACGGCCGCTTCCAGTTCGGGGGTCCGCTCCAGTTCCGTGACCCCGTAGTGCGCCGATGCGCGGCCGAGTCCGGTGCGGAACGCTGCCGGGATCGCGCCCCGCTCGGCATCGAGGCTCTGCAGGTAGATATGCAGTTGTTCGCGCGGGCTGTCGGCGCCACGGCCCGATGCCTCGGGGGACGCCAACTCCGCGATATCCACGAAGATTTCGGCCAGTTCGACCTCACCGGCGAGCCAACCATCGTCCGCGAACGCCAGCGCGTCCCGGTCCAGCAGGTAGCGGGCCCAAGCGTCGCCGGATGCGGCGTCGAAGCCGAGCAGTTCGGCGCGCAGGTCCGCACGCGCGCGGCGCCCCCGATCCGCCGGCCTCGGCGGCTGCGCGGGTAACGGGATCATCAGATCGATCGATGTCGACGGCGCCGCCTGCGTGGCGCCACCCGCCGGTTCCACCCTCGCCAGGAGCTCACCCGCCGCGACCTGACTGCCGACGGCGACCAGCAGTTCCCGGAGCCGGCCATGGCAGGGCGCGGGCAGCACGGTTTCCAGCTTCATGCTCTCCAGCACCAGAACCGGTGCGCCGCTGTGCACTTCGCCACCGACCTCGACCGGAGTGGCCACCACCAAGGCGGGTGCGGGAGCGCGCAGCACACCACCTTCGTCCCGGCTCATCCGGTGCGCGACGCCGTCGATCTCGACCGAATGGACCGTGCCGTGCGTCGCCGACACCGAACGGTAGCGCTGACCGGCCACGGTGAGCGCGGCCGAGTGCACGTCGATCCGTTCGACAGCCACATCGAATTCGACGCGATCCGCGATCCCGTCCTCGATCGCGACGCTGAATCGCCCGAATCCGTCCTTGGCCACCGTAACCCGGTACCCGATCTCACCGACTCGCAATTCGACCGCGCGGCCGACCTCGTGCTGTACGTGCGGACGCCGCCCGCGCCCGCTCTCCCAGAGCCGCTCGCGAGCGCCGCGCTCGGTGTCCTCGTAGCCGTCGATCGCGGCAGCCGCCAAGGCCACGCCGAGGTGGCGCTGGACGGTCAGATCGCCCTCGGCCGACACGCGGTCCACCCAACGCGTGTCGGCGGTACCGTCGATCACCTCCGGCGTGTCGAGCAGCGCCAGCAGGAAGCTCTTGTTGGTAGCGCCGCCCTCGATCACCACCGTGGTGTCGGCCACTGCCCGGCGCAGCCGCTGCAGCGCCTCGGTCCGATCCTGGCCGTAGGCGATGATCTTGGCGATCATGGAATCGAAGTCCGCGGGGATTTCGTCGCCCTCACCGACACCGGTGTCCACCCGGATGCCCGGCCCGGTCGGCAACCGCAGCAACGCGATTCGGCCGGGTGACGGGGCGAAGTCACGGTCCGGATCCTCGGCGTTCAGCCTGGCCTCCACCGCGTGCCCTCGTTCGACGGGCACCGGACCGCTCAGTGGAATTCCGGCCGCCACCCGCAACTGGGCTTTCACCAAGTCGACGCCGGTGGTGGCCTCGGTGATCGGGTGTTCGACCTGTAGCCGGGTATTCACCTCGAGGAACGCGAAAAATTGTTCGCCCGGGTGGTAAAGGAATTCGACGGTGCAGGCCCCGCAGTAGCCGACGGACAGGGCCAGCCGCCGTGCGGATTCCTTCAGCTCCAGTGCCTGCTCGGTGGTGAGCACCGGTGAGGCGGACTCCTCGATGATCTTCTGGTTGCGCCGCTGGACCGAACAATCGCGCACGCCCAGCGCCCAGGCGCCGCCCTGCCCGTCGGCGATCACCTGCACCTCGACATGCCGTGCACCCGTCACCAGACGTTCCAGGAACACCACACCGCTGCCGAAGGCGCGCTCGGCTTCCTCGCTCGTGCGCCGGTAGGCCCCGCGCAGATCGGCCTCGGAGGTGACGACTCGGATCCCGCGCCCACCACCGCCCGCGGTCGCCTTCAACATCAGCGGGTAGCCGATCCGCTGCGCGGATTCGATTGCGGCGTCGAGTGTTTCGACCGCACCGCCGCTCCACGGCGCGACCGGCACACCCGCCTGCTCGGCCAGCAGCTTCGCGCCGATCTTGTCGCCGAGCCTGCGCATCGCTTCGGCGCTCGGACCGATGAAGGTGACACCCACGCGCGCGCACAGTTCGGCGAATGCCGGATCCTCGGCCACGAATCCCCAGCCGACCCAGGCCGCGTCCGCACCCGTCTCGCGGAGGGCGCGTTCGAGCAACGGCAGATTCAGGTAGGGGCGCGCGCTCGCCGGTCCCAGGCAATACCGCAGGTCCGCTTCCCGCACGAAGGTGGCATGACGTTCGCCGTCGGTATATAGCGCGACGGTTTCGACACCCAATTCCCTGGCCGTGTGGATGAGCCTGCGGGCGGCCTCGCCGCGGTTGACAATTGCAATCCGGGTGAACATCTCTCAGCCCTCTCGTGCACGCCTGCCCGACTGATCGTCGGCCCCACTGCACATACAACTGTGGCGGCAGCTGCACCCGCCGTCGAATCGAGAGCTCGAAATAAGTAGCGGTAGTAGGTACTTCGCTATTCCGTCGCGGGGTTACGTGACCGGCGCTCCTCGTCGAGGCGGCGCCGCGCTTCCGCCCAGGTGATCGGGAGGCTGTCGGCGGGAACCTCCCAGAAGACGAACGTCGACTCCTGCATCACCGCACGCTTGGGAACCACCGTCGCCCGGTGCGGGTCGGACGACGCGTAGGCGTCGATGGCGTCTTTGCCGGTCCATGCCGACAATGTCCAGAACGTCCGCTTCAGCAGTTCCGCCTTCAGGGAAAGCCCGAGCACGCCGGGCGAGCGACGCGCCTGCCGCCACAGCGTCAGCGACGCCATGAAGAAGCCGGGCACATGGCGCAGCGACTTCACCTCCAACCGCGAGGCCATCACCTGCGCCGGGGAGGTCGGTGTGGAATTCACCGTGAGCCAGGGAAGAGTCGGCATGGGATCGAGGCCTTCCAGCATGGTCGTAGCCGTCGCACCGCTCGGTGCCGTGCGGCCAACTTCCCACACTCACGCCGACTTGTCCTGACAAGATCAATACTCGAGTAGTCGGGTCGTGTGGGATCGCCCACGATGCCTGACTACTCGGCGCCGCGACTGGTGAAGTCGAAGGATCCGCCGTCGATGCCCCAGGAGATGACGCGTTCGGGGTGAATTCGGATGACCGCGCGTTCCTGGTGCTGGAACGGTGGCTCCTCGTCATCGAGCGTCTCGGCCGTGCCGCGCACCTCGATGCCGCGAATCACGTAGGGCTCCAAGGAAACCTGTTGGTCGATGACGAACGACACCCGGCTGCCCGCCTCGACGTTGCGGTACTTTCGACTGGCACGCATCCGCATGCCCCCGATGTCGATCGTGCCGTCGGCGTTCACCCGATAGTTGGTCGGGTTGTTCTGCACAACGCCGTCGGGCGACACCGTGGCCAGCCGACCGATCCCGGCCTCCGCGAGGAATTGCTGTTCGTTGATGGTGAAGGTCATGTCGGTTACTCCTCGGTGAATTCGATATCAGGTGTGCCCCCGGCGATCAGCCGGAAGTTGTTGGGTGCGGGAAGCGCAAGCTGTTGCCTGCCGCGTCCCGCGCGTCTTGCGTCGGCGGTTCAGCCGGACACCGCCTATTCCGTGCTCTGAGATCAGAACAGAATCAGCGCGGCGCACAGTCCGGCAATGGCAATGAACTGCAGGGTGACCCGGTACTTCAGAATGCTGTCCCACTTGTCCTGCAGCGCACGGGCGTTGGCCGGAATGATGCCGCTTTGCGCAGCGGCCGTCTGCTGCGAATTGATCGGCTTGGCGATGCGGACGTAGAAGGCGAGCCAGGTCAGCAGCGCCGCCACCGTGATCCCCGCCGCGACAGCGGCGCCGATCTGCCCGGCCAGCAGCGCGATCAGCAGTGTGAACACCGCGGTGACCACACCGCTCACACCGACAACCGGCATGCGCTTGTCGCCGTAGTAGTGACCCCATCCCGCACTCATGGTCACGGTCTCGTCATCGAGCTTGCGGTACACGGACCGGGTGATCACGGCCCCGCAGACGTCGGTGCCATAGACGACGGCGTTGGCGAGAACGGCTACGGCGGCGATGATCTGGCCGGTGACAATGAGCATTTTCGGCTTTCCTCTTCCTGAAGTCTAGCAGCGCTAGAAACTGGAGCAACGGTAACATTCATCCGCTAGCCTGTCTAGCGTTGCTAGATTTCCCCCTCGTCGGCTACGAGCGGCAGGGCGCTGGCGAACAGGGCACGGACGGCCATGCGGCGGGCGTATGGCGCGTCGCGGTGGACGCCGGTCGGTACCAATCGTTCGGACCTCCTGCGATCCGCCCGCGCCTGGCGGATCATCAGGGAGGTGATGACGGCGCTCTGGGGACGGCAACCGACTTCCGTGACGCCCCTTGCCGTGGCCGGTGTGTGGCGCGAGCCGATGGACTACGAGGGGAGATTCAGGCCATGAAAGTCGAATTCGACAGCGACGGAGTAGAACTCGTCGGCAACCTGCACCTGCCGCAGGGACAGGACCCGGCGCCGGGCGTGGTGGTGGCCGGGACGTGGACCAGCGTGAAGGAAATGATGGCCGACCGGTACGCCGAGCGGTTGGCCGCGCACGGCTACGCGGCGCTGTCGTTCGATTTCACCGGTTTCGGCGAATCGGCGGGCGAACCGCGCGATGTCGAATCCCCGCCGCGGAAGGTGCGAGATATCCACAACGCGGTGGGCTTCCTGGCCGGACATTCCGCTGTCGACGCCGCGCGACTCGGCGCTGGGGATCTGCGCCGCGGCAATGTACATGTCCGACAACGCAGCTCACGACTCACGGGTGAAATCGCTCGCGCTGGTGGCGCCATGGCTGCACGACGCGGCCATCTGCGAACAGGCCTACGGCGGGGCCGAGGTGGTGGCCGCCAAGATCGAGAGGGGGCAGCGAGCGCGATCACGGTTCGAGGAGACCGGCGAGATCGACTACGTGCCGGTGGTCAGCGCCACCGACGAACGCGCGGCCATGCCCTACGACATCGACTTCTACCTCAACCCCGCTCGCGGTGGAATTCCCGCTTGGCCCAACCGGTTCGCCGTCATGTCCTGGGTCGACTGGCTCACCTTCGACTCCATCGCGCTGGCGCCGAAGATCTCCCAGCCCACCCTGCTCGTGCACAGCGAGCAGGCCGCGATCCCCGACGGCGCACGGCGTTTCCACGCCGGGCTGGCCGGACCCAAGGACATCTTCTGGACCGAAGGCGGCCAGTTCGACTTCTACGACCAGGAGCCTCAGGTCACCCTCGCGGTCGACACGGTCGCCGCCCACTTCGGACGGACCTTGTGACGACGTTCGCCGACTTCGAGCCGTTACGCGAACTGGTAGTCGGAGACTTCAGGCACCGTGGCCGGCGTTGACGGTGCGGTGACCTAAATGCTCGTAGCCGGCTTCCTTTGGGCGACGATCGCGGCTCCCATCCAGCGTCGTAGATATCGCCGCAGATCATCTTCGCTCCGTGGTGGATTGCCCGGGGAAACGAAGAACGACTGCATCGTTCGCAGCACGTATTCGACGAGCTCGTGAAGCGATGCATCGTCGTATCCGTAGTGCTCCCAATCGACGTCGAAGCGTCTGATCATCGTCATTCCGAAGGTTTGCGCCTCGTCGGAGGTGAGACTCTCGGGGTGGACGTTCGAATACGTGCTCGACAGCAGAATGCCCAGATGGGGCGTTCGGCGTACCTCGGTCAGCGTGTAAACCACACCGTCGGTCATCGCTTCGACCGGGTCTTCGATACCGCTGACATGCTGCGTCAGCCGATCGAGAAAGCCATCGACCGACGCGATCGCCGCAGCCTTCATCAGAGCATCCGCACTGGGGAAGTATCGGTACACCGTCTGCCGGATGACACCCAATGACTCCGCGACGTCGGCAATGCTGATCTCCGAACCCGTTTGTCCGATCAGATCGACTGCGGCGGAGACAATTCGACGGGACGCTTCTTCGTCGTTACTCGGTGGACTTCCGCCCCACCCGCGCCTTCCTGCCACTGCTCGCTTCCTCCGCTCGAACCATGTCCGTCGCGTGCGAAACCGTCCGCGTGGGAACCCCGCCGACCGTCGGGATCAGGGGCTCGACGCTACCACAGGGCCGTCGGGTCGCTCGTCCCGCGCTTCGAGACAACATCCACAATTGTGATCATACACTTCCTTCGCTCTGTGTATGATCAGCGCCATCATGGGTTCGGCGCATCCGAGCGCGGCGGCCGAACCGCTCCCGAAAGATGAGGTACAGCCAAGTGACCGATCTGCAAGTCCGACAGATGCGTTTCGCGTTCGCTGACTACGACGTGCCGTTCCTGTGGAACGAAGAGAACCCGGCCTTCTCGTCCATGGCCAATGCGGTGTCTTTCCTGGCGATCGGCTTCGAGAAGATGATCGTCAACATGATTCGCGAGGCCATGCCGCTGATAGCCGATCCCGCGGTTGCGGAGGAAGCCGACGCGTTCGTGCGTCAGGAGGGGCAACACTCGACCGCTCATCGCCAGCATGCCAACGGCCTGATCAGGCGGTACCCGGGGCTACAGGAGACCCTCAACGAGGTCATCGGGGAATTCGACCACCTCACCGTGAACACTCCCCTCAACTACCGGCTCGCCTACACTGCCGACCTGGAGGCGACCTTCACCCCGGTGTTCAAACTGATGCTCGACAACGATTCGACCCTCTTCCAGCCGGGAGACGACCGTGTCGCATCGCTTTTCATCTGGCACTTCGTCGAGGAAGTCGAACATCGAAGTTCCGCATTGATCATTTTCGATTCCCTTGTCGGAAGCGACATTTACCGGATGCGTATGGCTCCGTCGATCTTCCGGCACGTGATGAAGGTCATCAGGCTGGCCTGCGAAGGCTTCAACAAGCATGTCCCACTGGAAGATCGGCAGAGCGACGCGCTGTCGATGTTCGTGTCGTACCGAGGTAAGCAGAAGTTGCGCAAGTGGTTGCGGCTGCGCACGGAGGACAACGGCCCGATGGCGCGCGCCTTCGACGATCTACCACTCGGCGAACAACTCATCGCGCTGGTGGGCGTCATCCGCAGTCAGTTGCCCAAGCACAATCCGGACCACGAGACACTGCCCGCACTCGCCGACGTGTGGTTCGAACGCTACGCGGCCGGCTACGACGTCTCGCACTGGTACACCGCCGACACGGTCGCAGCGCGGGAGGCGGAGTGATGGCTGATCATTGCGCGCCTACCTTCGACCAGCTTGCGACGGAGCTCGGCTTCTCGTGCCGGGAGGCCGGTGGACTCGTCGAGTTGCGAAACCCTTTTGCGTTGGAAAACTGGACGCTGCCGGTCCTCGAGTTCACCATCGTGCTGGGCGCGGTGCTCGCGCTGATATACGCGATCGTGCGGTTGCGTCGGCAAGGCGATCCAACCAATCTCGTGCTCTGGTTCGGCGCGACCGCGTACCTGTTCATTATCGAACCGCCCCTGTACTTTCCCGCAGCGTTCGGTATCGACGAACACGTCGACACGATGTTCGCCCACAACGTCTTCACTGTGGACTTCCTGTGGGGTCGACTCCCGCTGTACATCGTCGCGATCTACCCGTTGATGGCCACCTTGGCCTTCGAAATCGTCAGAATGCTGGGAGTTTTTCGTCGGTACGGGGTTCTCGTCGGTGCGGTCTGCGTGGGCTTCGTCCACCACGCCTTCTATGAGATCTTCGACCATCTCGGACCGCAGCTGCGCTGGTGGGAGTGGTCGATCGAAAACTCGCTCAATCAACCGATGTTCGATTCGGTACCGCTACCGAGCGTGGTGGTATTCGCCGCGCTGTGGCCGATGTCCCTCGCGTTCTTCGTCCAGTTGTTCGTCGGTCGCCACGTCGACCAGGGCCGTACCTTCACCGGCCTGCAATTGGTCTGGCGCACGGTGGTCATCGGCATACTCGGGTCTCTGGGGACAGCCGTGTTACCGATCCCTGCAACGCTTTTCGGCGTCGGGAACACCACATTGCGGGGATTCCTCTATGCGGCCGAACTGGTCATCGTCACCATTGTCGCTGTCCTGATCCTCACCCGCCAGTGGCTCCGGCTACGGCGAGACCACTCGGAAACACCTCGCTACACGAACGACTTCGTCCGAACCTACAGTGTGGTGTATCTGTGCGTTATGGCGTTACTCTGGGTGACCGCGCTGCCCGACTTCTTCGACGCCGTCGATGGTTCGACAAGCGAGGGAGACCCCGTGGGGAATCTCTGGTACACACTCGCGTGCTTCACCGTCGCAATACTCTGTGTGGTAGCCACATTCACAGTGCCGCACAGAAAAGCCGAAGAGAGCAACATTCCTTCCGCCGGAGAAGATGCGGTGACTCACACGGTATAGCTGACCAGTCCCCGGCGGTACCCGGCCCGATCCCGTCACTCCCACCCTCACATCGGGCCACCCGCGCCTGCACGCGACGCTCACCCGAACGTCTGACGATCAATGGTCTGCTAGGCCGAGCTCGCGCCGGTCGCCGCCGCGACTGACGTATCCGACGACAGGCACGACGGCCACCGCCAGGAGGCCGCCGGTCAACGCGAGGGCGGGATAACTGGCCGCCGCGACCACGAGACCGGAGCCCAAGCCCCCAGCGGCACCGGCGATGGCAATCGAAACATCTACCAGACCTTGCGTTTTCGCGCGAGTGGCGAGCGGGACGGCGTCGGCGACGATCGCGGTGCCCGAGAGCAGGCCGAAGTTCCAGCCGACTCCGAGCAGCGCGAGGGCCAGTGCGAGCAGCGCGACGGAATCTCCGGGCGCGGTCGCCGCGATCAGTCCGGCCGCGAGCAGAGTCAGCCCCGCGGCCGCGGCGACGGGCAGGCGTCCGTAGCGGTCGATGAGCCAGCCGGTCAGCGGTGAAGGCAGGTACATGGCTCCGACGTGGATGGCGATGACCAACCCGGAGGCGGCGATGCCGTGTCCGTGGTCGTGAATGTGCACCGGTGTCATCGTCATGATCGCCACCATCACCAGCTGCGTCACTGCCATGACCAGGGCACCCACCGCGACCCCGCCGGTCGAGCGGGTGGGCGTGGACCGAGCGACCGTCCCATCCGCAGCGTCGGCCGAGTCGCCGTCGGCGGGCAGACTCCGGGCCAGCAGCAGCGGATCGGGCCGTAGCCACACGGTCAACACGAGGGCAGCCAGGGCGTAGGCGGCCGCGGCGAGCAGGAACGGTCCGGCCAGGTGCGGGATGCCGAGCGCTTCCGCGAGGGCGCCGGTGGGGGCGGCGAGATTGGGGCCGACGACCCCGCCGAGAGTGGTGGCGACCAGCACGGTTGCTACGGCCCGGCCGCGGTGCGAGACATCGGCCAGGTCGGCTCCCGCGTAGCGTGCCTGGAGGTTGGTGGCGGTGCCCGCGCCGTAGACGAAGAGGGCAACGAACAACAGGATCGGATCGTCGGCGGCGGCCGCCACCAAGACGCCGAGGCTGCCGATCGCGCCGGTCAGGTATCCGGCCGCCAGACCGGGACGGCGGCCACGGGCTTGCGAGATGCGCCCGACGGCGACAGCGGCAAGTGCCGAACCGGCGGTGATCAGGGCGCTGGGCAGGCCCGCCAGGCTCGTGGAGTCGAGCATGTCTTGGGCCAGCAGGGTGCCCACGGTGACGCCTGCGGCCAGTCCGGCGCCGCTGAGAACCTGCGCGGCGACGAGCACACGCACTATGCGGCGCTGGAGTTCCGCGGGTAGCTCGGGGCTGGACAGGGTGATGCTGTCGGTGCTGGGCACTGGGATTCTTCCCTTCGCCGACCCACCCCGCCGACAGTTGTTCGATCGACGGACAGGCCAGGGTCCGATCACACCGCCGCGTCCACACGGACCGGCGAGGCCGGTGGGAATACACTCGCGATGTGACGTTGTTCCAAAGATTATTGGAACAATAATCTATGAAACATTGGAGAAGCAAGATGCGTGAGCCGATTGGTCGCAATGCCGTCCTCTTCGACGCGATCGCCCGTGTCGGCAAAGCCCTCGGCAACGGCCGCCGCCTGCAGATCCTCGACCTGCTCGCCCAGGGCGAGCGCACCGTCGAGTCGATCGCGACCGCGACCGGCATGAACCTCACCACCGCGTCGGCCAACCTGCAGACCCTCAAGAGCGGCGGACTGGTCGAAGCGCGCCGCGACGGCACCCGCCAGTACTACCGCCTCGCCGGAGACGACGTCGCCCGGCTCTACACCCTCGTGCAGACCGTTGCCGAAGCCCACTTGGCCGACGTCGCCGTCGCGGCCGCCGCGGCACTCGGCTCGCCCGACAACGTGATCACCCGCGACGAACTGGTCCGACGCCGCGACACCGGCGACATCATCCTGGTCGACGTGCGTCCCCACGACGAATACGTAGCCGGGCACATTCCCGGCGCGATCAACATCCCCCTCGCCGAACTCGCCGACCGGCTCGCCGAACTTCCCGCCGACCGCGACATCGTCGCCTACTGCCGCGGCGCCTACTGCGTCATGGCGCCCGAAGCCATCCGCATCGCCGGCGAAGCAGGCCGATCGGTCAAGCGCCTCGACGAAGGCGTACTCGAATGGCGCCTAGCCGGTCTGCCCGTCGCATCAGCCACCGACTGAACTCACCCGTCCTTCGCGCCAGCGGGCCCCGATCCCCGTGTCTGCTGCGGCCCGCATGCTCGAGCGCCGGATGGCCGGTCAACCCAGCGGTACGGATTCGAGGGCAGCGCGAACGGCCGCGAGCGCGCCGGGCAACGCGCTCAGCGCCGGTGACCCCACCGCGATCCTCAGCCCGTGCGGGACATGCGTTGTGGTCGCGAACATTTCGGCGGTCGAGATTCGCACACCGCGCCGCGACAGATTCGCCGCAACGCGATCCATCCGCTGCTGCGGATCCACCGGCAGCCACGCGAAGTACGAGCGCGGGTGGGCGATGAGCCCCATGTCGCCGAGTTCAGCGCGCAGCACCCGCTGGTGCTCCTCGGCGGTGCGGCGACTGGCGTCCTCCAGGGCGGCGGCTGTGCCGTCGGCCAGCCACCCCACAGCGACCGCCGCGACCAGCCCGGGCGGGCCGGGGCAGCGGCCAGCGGCGTCGTGCGGCGGTTGGGGTGGTCGATGCAACATCGCTGCCGCGTCCGGCGCGCATCCAGCAATCACGTCAGGGCTGACCGTATCGGCTCGGATCTGACTGGGGTGCCGCTACTTTCGCGACGTGCGAGGTCAGCGGCCGCCCGCGAGATCGAGGAAGCTGCCCGTCGTGTAGGAGGCGGCCTCCGACATCAGCCACGCGATCGCCTCGGCGACCTCCTCGGGGTGGCCGCCCCGGCCCATCGGCAACGCCGGGGCGAGGCGGTCAATGCGGTCGGGGTCACCGCCCAGGGCGTGGATGCCGGTGTGGATATAGCCGGGGCGGACCGCGTTGACGCGGATGCCTTCTCCCGCGACCTCGACCGCCAGCCCGCGGGTGAAGGTGTCGATCGCGCCCTTGCTCGCGGCATAGTCGACGTATTCACCGGGCGCACCGAGGCGTGCGGCGGCCGAGGACACGTTCACGATCACCCCACCCCCGCCGCCATGGCGGCGCGACATCCGCCGAACCGCCGCCGCGGCACACAGCATCGGGCCCACGACATTGGCCGCCATCACCCGATGCAGCCGGTCGGCATCGAGATCCGCTACCCGGCACTGGTTTTCGAGCATCCCCGCATTGTTCACCAACCCGGCGAGCGGCTCGCGGCCCGCGTCGACGGCGGCGAAGAGCGCGTCGATATCGGCGGGGCTGCCCAGGTCGGCGCGAGTCGCGCTGGCACGCCCACCCGCGGCGACGATCCCGTCGACCACCTCGGCGGCGGATTCGGCGTCGGCGCGGTAGGTCAGGTGGATCGTGTAGTCCTCCCGCGCGAGCCTGCGCGCGGTGGCCGCGCCGATGCCTCTGCTTCCTCCGGTCACGATGATCGTCCCTCGGCCCACCGGAATGCCTCCTAGTAATCGACGACAGTCGGTCGTGCGCGCCTCCCGCGCCCTCGGCACCGTACCGCCGCCCCGTCCATCGATGCGGTCCTTGGTCCCGACGGCCGGTGACCAACGACCAGCGCGCGCCGGGACACGCGCTGCCTAGCCTGTGAACAGCTGGCCCATCAGCGAGGGACAGAAAGGCACACGCAGATGTCCACCACCAACCCGCCGGTCGTTGTCGGCGTCGACGGTTCCGAGCAGTCGCTCACCGCCGTGCGCTGGGCAGCCGAATACGCCGCCCACCACCGATCCCCTGTGCAACTGATCCACGCACTCGGCGTCCCGACCGACTTCGGACCCGGCATGGCAGGCCCGATCTTCGACATCGAATCCTGGCGCCGCGCCGGACACAACCTGCTCACCACCGCGATCGACACCGCCCGCACCGCGGCCGCACCGATCGCGCCGATCGAGGTCTTCCCGGTCCTGGCCGACGCCGCGCCGGTACCGGTGCTGCGCGACCGCGCCGCCGACGCGCGCCTGCTCGTCGTCGGCACTCACGGCCACGGCGCGTTCGGCCGCATCCTGATC
Source organism: Nocardia lijiangensis NBRC 108240 (assembly GCF_001613045.1). Taxonomy (GTDB): domain Bacteria; phylum Actinomycetota; class Actinomycetes; order Mycobacteriales; family Mycobacteriaceae; genus Nocardia; species Nocardia lijiangensis. The sequence goes on from NZ_BDBP01000011.1 coordinate 32,347, forward strand.
GGTTCGGTCAGCACCGCGCTGGTCCGCCACGCCAACGGACCGGTCGCGGTCATCCCCGAGACCGAACGCGACATCTGGCAAGGGCAGGTCGTCGTGGGAGTCGACGGCTCACCGTGCAGTGCACAAGCCGTCGCGATGGCATTCGAGGAAGCCAGCCAGCGCGGCACGGAACTGATTGCCGTACATACCTGGTCGGAGTTCTACCGCTACCAGTCCCGCGCGGAAATGCAGACCGAAGCCGAAGCGCTGCTGGCCGAAAGCCTCGCCGGATACGGCGACAAATACCCTGACGTGCCGATCACCCGCATCGTCACCGAAGACCGCCCCGCCCGCCGCCTCCTGCAAGCCGCCGACGGCGCGCAACTGATCGTGCTCGGCAGCCACGGCCGCGGCGGATTCCCCGGCATGACCCTCGGCTCGGTCCCCAACGCCGTCCTGCACCGCGCCGAATGCCCCGTCATCGTCGTCCGCCCCGCATAACCCATTGACCCTTGCTGCGCGCCCACCACGCGCGCAGCAAGCCTTCGGCGCCGACGCGAACACGCCGCCGGGTGCCAACGGTGGCGCGGTAGCCGAACACTTCGAAGCCGACGTCTTCGATGCGGTCGAGAATTTCGGAGTACAGCAGTAGCGCGGTCGCCACGCAGGGACGCGAGCGCGGTGCCAGCAGTTCGATGCCTCCACGCGCGAAGTCATATGTCTGCCTGGTGATCTCGTGCTGCGCGGCGAGTGCGCGGCGCACCCGAATATCCGCGCGGCCGTACCGGCGGCACCACACGAGCAGCTCCCGATCCACGCCGTGAACGGCCAGTTCGTCGGCGGGCAGATAGAGGCGGTTGCGGGCCAGGTCCTCATCGATATCGCGCAGGAAGTTGGTGAGCTGGAACGCCCTGCCCAGCGCCGCCGCATACGGCGCCGCGTCTTGCTCGGAGGACGTCGTGCCCAGAATCGGTAACAGCTGCAGACCGATCACTTCGGCCGATCCATAGATGTAGCGATTCAGGGCTGCGCGATCGGGATAGTCGGTGACCGACAGATCCATTCGCATCGACGCGAGAAAGGAGGCGAAGAGATCATCCGGTATGCGGTATCGGCCGGCGGTGTGCAGCACCGCGGCCAGCACCGGATCACCACCCGTGTCACCCACTGTGAATTCCTCTGCCAGGCTGTCCAATCGAGACGCTCGCTCGGCGGTTCCGAGTTGTGGATCGAGATCGTCGAGAATGTCGTCCGCCCGACGGGCGAATCCGTAGAGCGCGTGAACGCCGGGTCGCTGGTCGGGAGCAAGCAACCGCGTGGCCAGAAAGAAGGTCTTGCCGTGCCGGGCGTTGAGCGCCCGGCAGTGTTCATACGACCGTCGTAGCGATCGATCGGTGATACCTGCTGCATCGAGTTCGGTATGCGTCATCTCGGGTGTCCGATCAGAGCTGTCTCGCCCAGGATACATCGAACGATGCATATTCGATTCACAATGACGTAGTCTCGAAGCTGCGGGGACGGCCACAGCATGCTTCGCGAGCGCGTCCAGAGGGCAACATCACGGCGAGGGCGGAAGCCACACAACGCATTCCGCGATCGATCGCACGGCTACCCGGCTAACGGTGCGGTCGGTCGCGAGGTCCGGCGATCCGATCGACCGCGTCGGCCAGCGTGGTCACCGGACTCGCCACATCCGGCAGAATGACCGAGTCCCAGCCCGGCCCGCCGACGAACACTCGTGCGCCCGCAGCCGCGCAAGCGGATATCGCCGAGGTCAGCGCCGTGGACTCCTGCTGGGACCACAGCACCACATCGGGACGGCGATCGGTGCGCGCGAGGGCATCGGCGATGGCAGCCGCGGGCACGTCGGCGCCGAGCATCCAGGCGCTGACGCCGCGTTCGGCGAGCGCGGCCCGCAGCGTCTCCAGCGGTAGCGCGTGGGTCTCGCCGCCCGTGCACGCCAGTATCGCCGCCTGCGCGTTCGCGGGCACCGCCGGCGGAGTGTAGCGGTGCAGGACGACGGTGACCGACCAGGACAGCAGATGCTCGACGTCGACGCAGCCCTCGCCGGCCAGCTGCCGTGACACGATCGCGGCAAAAGCGGGGCGGCACAGCAGGTCCCACGTGTCGATGACCCCGTACGCATGCAGATGCGCGGTGAGCAGCGCCGACAACGCCCGAGTGTCGAGCACGAAGGCGGCGGTGAGCAGCGGCTCCCAATGGCCGCGTGCGGGCGCGGCGTGCCGCCCGGTTACCGCGGCCGCCGCACCTGCCGGGCTGGCGCCCGAACGGATCAGGACGAGCATCTGCTCCAGTACCGCGATATCGGACTCGCTGTAGAGGCGATGCTTTCCGGGCTGGCGGGTAGGGCCGATGTCATAGCGGCGGTTCCAACTGCGCAGCGTCGCGGTCGGGATGCCGAGGCGATCGGCTACCGCGCGCACCGTGTACCCGGCCGCGCCGGAAACGGACGCGGGACCGGCGGTCATGGCTTGAATCGTTTATGCATCGTTTCATGGTAGCGTGGCGGTAGGGAAAGCGAACAAGGCCAGGCGCGTTGCGCCCCAGTGACTCGACTCGAAGTCGGTTGATCGCCGCATGCGCGCAGACGCGAGGAGAAGGAAACGACAGGAGATGCGGCGACCGGCCGCCCCGAGGAGAAGTGGTGAACGACATGAAGGACACGAAAGCCGTACTGGCGACAATTCTGCTGACTGCCTCGTTCGCCGCCGCCGCGGCCTGCACGAACGAGGAAACGGATTCCGCACCGACCACACAGCCGGCCGCCACGCCGATGCAGACGACGGCAGCGCCGGGCACAACCTCACCGAGCGGCGATCCCGCCGCCGGACTGGTCGGACCGGGTTGCCAGTCCTACGCCGACCAAGTGCCGACCGGGCCCGGTTCCATCGCCGGCATGGCCCAAGAACCGGTCGCCGTGGCGGCATCCAACAATCCGTTGCTGACCACACTGACGGCCGCTGTATCCGGGCAGTTGAACCCGCAGGTGAACCTCGTCGGCACCCTCGACTCCGGGGAGTTCACGATCTTCGCGCCCGTCGACGAGGCATTCGCCGCGGTGGATCCGGCCGCGATCGAATCATTGAAGACCGACGCCCAGGCGCTGACCACCGTGCTGACCTACCACGCAGTACCTGGCCGGCTTTCCCCCGACCAAATCGCCGGAACCCACAAGACCGTGCAGGGCTCCGAAGTCACCGTGACCCGATCCGGCGACGACATCCAGGTCTCCGACGCCGAAGTGATCTGCGGCGGGGTCCAGACCACGAACGCGACGGTGTATCTGATCGACGCGGTTCTGATGCCCCCGATGAGCTGAACGCGCACCGAACGCGATCGGGCTGCGCCGGAACCCATTACCGTCGACAGCGCCACCCCAGGTTGTAATTTAGCATTAACTTTCCCTCCCCGATATCGGGAGGTACTCCTTTAGTTCGTGCATCGGATGCAAAAGATACTCCATAATGGCCAGTAACTTACGACTGCCTTCCTGGCTTCCCGCCTGCCAGAATTTCGGCTGGGCGTGATCACATGCGCCCGACACATCTCGGCAACCAGACCGAGAATCGCCGGAAGGGCAGGGCCGATGGGGCACTACAAGAGCAATGTCAGGGACCTGGAGTTCAACCTGTTCGAGGTACTCGGCCTCGAGGAGATCTTGCGAACCGGAGCATTCGGCGACCTGGACGGCGAGACCGCGCGGACGATGCTGACCGAAGCCGCGCGGCTGGCCGAGGGACCGGTCGCCGATTCTTTCGCCGAGACCGACCGCAATCCACCGGTCTTCGATCCGGCGACGCATTCGGTGCGACTGCCCGACGCGTTCAAGCGGTCGGTGCGCGCATGGTACGACGGCGAGTGGTGGCGCGTCGGCAAAGCCGAGGTGGTCGGCGGCGTTCCCGCACCGCGGATGCTGGATTGGGCTATCAGCGAATTCGTCCTCGGAGCGCAGCCGGCCGCGTTCATGTACGCGGGCGGACCTGGCATGGCCGACATCATCAATGGCATCGGCACCGAAGAGCAACGCCATTGGGCCGCGCTGGCGGTACAACGACAATGGGGCGCCACCATGGTGCTGACAGAACCCGACGCCGGTTCCGATGTGGGCGCGGGCCGCACCAAGGCGGTCAAGCAGGAGGACGGATCCTGGCACATCGAGGGTGTCAAGCGCTTCATCACCTCCGCCGACTCCGACGACCTATTCGAGAACATCCTCCACCAGGTGCTGGCACGGCCCGAAGGCGCCGATCCCGGCACCAAGGGGCTGAGCCTGTTCATCGTGCCGAAGTACCTCTTCGACTTCCGGACAGGCGAACCCGGTGAACGCAACGGCGTGTTCGTCACCAACGTCGAGCACAAGATGGGCCTGAAAGCTTCTGCCACTTGCGAGTTGACCTTCGGCGGTCACGGCATCCCGGCGAAGGGCTGGCTGGTCGGCGAGGTGCACAACGGCATCGCGCAGATGTTCGACGTCATCGAACAAGCCCGGATGATGGTCGGCACCAAGGCCATCGCGACCCTGTCGACCGGATACCTCAATGCGCTGGAATACGCCAAGCAGCGCGTACAGGGCAGCGACCTCACCACGATCGCGACCAAATCCGCCCCGCGGGTGACTATCACCCACCATCCCGACGTGCGGCGCTCACTGATGATGCAGAAGGCCTACGCCGAGGGCCTGCGCTCGATCTACCTGTACACCGCCGCACACCAGGATCCCGTTGTCGCCCAACATGTCTCCGGTGCAGACGCCGAACTCGCCGCGCGGGTCAACGATCTGCTGCTGCCGATCGTCAAGGGTGTCGGTTCCGAGCGGGCCTACCAGTACCTGACCGAGTCGCTGCAGACCTTCGGTGGTTCGGGCTTCCTGCAGGACTACCCGGTCGAGCAGTACATCCGCGACGCCAAGATCGACTCGCTGTACGAGGGCACCACCGCCATCCAGGCGCAGGACTTCTTCTTCCGCAAGATCGCCCGCGACCGCGGCGTGGCACTGGCCCACGTCGCCGGAAAGGTCAGGGAAGCAGCCGAATCCACCGTAGGCAACGACCGCTTGAAGGCCGAGAAGATCCTGCTCGCCACCGCCTTGGAGGACGTGCAGGACATGGCGGGCCGGCTCACCCAGCACCTGCTCGACGCGCAGGAGAACCCCACCGAGCTGTACAAGATCGGCCTGGAGTCGGTGCGTTTCCTCCTCGCCGTCGGCGACCTGCTGGTCGGATGGCGTCTGCTGGTCGCCGCCGAGATCGCCGTCACGGTACTGGATTCCAGCGATGGCGGCGCCGACCGCGCCTTCTACGAAGGCAAGATCGCGGTCGCCTCGTTCTTCGCCAAGACCGTGCTGCCGCGACTGAGCGCCGATTGGGCTGTCATGTCCGAGATCGACACCTCGATCATGGAACTCGACGAAGCCGCCTTCTAGGCGTCGCACGCCCGGCGGGCCCGGCCGATCTCATCGGGCTCCCCTACGTCGACCGGCCCGCCGCAACTCACGTCCGCACATCGAGCCGGGGTGGCGACCGGAAACGTAATCGAACACCGCGATCAGCCAACCTTGGGGATCGAAGGTGAACTGCAGCGCCGGTGTGGGCACGATCGGCGGCAATCGGGCGGCCGTTTCGAATTCGGTTCGATACATCGCGGCGGAAGTGTCATCGGTTTTCACCGATGCCGTGAAGTCGGTGCCAACCGACCGCGGCGCACGACTCGGCGAATGCCCGCAACAACGTGATTGGGACGTCATTGTCGAAGAGCGCGACTGTACGAGCGACATGGACGGCGAGCCGCGCAGCCAGGAGCTGCATCTGGAGTTCGATTGGCTCCCAACAGAACAGCTCCGAGCCGCAGACCTGCGCCCGAGCGCAGTCAAGGACATCATCGCCACAGGCGCGCGCTCGGCGTGGTACGGCCTCGGCTAGCGGATGGGCACGATCACGCCGGAGGTCGTCGGACCGCCGTGCAGCTCCAGGTGGCTCGGAACGTCCTGGTTCTTGTCGTTCTTCTTGTCGTTCTTTTTGTCTTTGCCCGGAAGGTCGAAGGCCAGCTTGACCGTGCCGGTGCGGCCGGGATCGAGCGCGATCGGTTCGGCGCCGGAAGGGTTGAGTCCGGCGGTGGCGGCGACCTCGGGTGCGACCGAGCGGCCACCGGCGGTGACCAGGCGCTGATCGGCGACGGTGAAAGCCTGCTGGTAATCGGACACATTGGTGACCGTCAGCGTCACGATGGTGTACGGACCGCCCGCGGTCGCCGAGCCGGTGATGGGCACGCCGGAAACCGTGTCGGTCACGGTGAACGCGAAATTCCCGTCGCGCACGGTGCCTGCCGGGTCGGGGGGCGGTGCCTCGGCCGGAGAGGGAAGCGGAGCGGTCGTCGCCGGAGCGGCGGCTTCGGGGGTCGTCGTATTCGGACCCGGGCCGGACCCGATGTCGATGCCGCCTGCCAGCAGCCACAGTGCCACCGCGACGACGGCGGCTGCCCCGGCGGCCAAGGCTATCCACCTGTTCATCGAAGGGCTTCGCCGTCGATAGGGATGTGATGCGGGCGGGAATGGCGGGGACCCGCGTTTCTCGGTCGTCGCCACTTCCTCGATGGCTGTCGGGCCTGCGGCTGTCATGACGCGAGTCGCGGGGCGCGAATTCGACGCGGCCTGGTGCAGAACCGGTGAGGGTGGTCGCGCCGGCGCAGGCAGGCCGAGGGCCTCGCGCGCCGCGGCGGCGAATTCCCCCGCACTGGCGTAGCGGTCGCGCGGATCCTTGGCCATACCGCGGGCGATCACGGCGTCGAGTGCGGCGGGAACACCAGCGGCGGCATGCGAGGCATGCGGTGGTGCGGAGATCATGTGCGCGCGCATCTGCTGGGCCGGATCGCCGTTACCGTAGGGCAGGCGTCCGGTGAGGGTTTCGTAGAGCACGCAGGCCAGCGAATAAATATCGGAGCGGGCGTCGAGCGTACCGTCGAACCGTTCCGGCGCCATGTACTGCAACGTGCCAACGACCTGGCCGGTGGCGGTGATCGCGGTGCCGTCGGCGCCCCGGGCGATACCGAAGTCGATCAGGTACACGAAACCGCTGGTGTGCTCGAGGATGTTGGCCGGCTTCACATCCCGATGAACGAGCCCGGCAGCGTGCGCAGCATCCAGTGCCTCGGCGGCCTGGGCGATGACCTCGACGGCCCGATCCGGTGCCAGCGCGCCCGACCGCAACCGCGTGGCCAGATCGACGCCCTCGATATAGGCCATCTCCAGGAACAGGTGCCCCTCGACCGCACCGAAGTTGTGAATGGGCACGATGTGCGGGTTGCGCAACTCGACTCCCAGCCGTGCCTCTCGCTCGAAGCGACGCTGAAAGGCCGGATCCGCCGAATACGTCGTCGACAACACTTTCAGTGCCACGGCGCCGCCGCCGCGGTCGCGCGCCAACCACACCTCGCCCATACCGCCACGCCCCAGCAACCGTTCGAGGTGGTAGTTCCCGAACGAGCTGCCGCCGCGCTGCCCGGACATACCCCGACCATATCGGAACACACCGACGCACGACCGCGGCAGAGCGCCTAGGCGATGGGTTCCCACCCCGACCAAGGGCGGGGCCGAACCGACCGCGGAGGCAATCGATCGCCGTGAACCAGCCGCAATCCTCCAGCAAGTCCGCCAAGCATCAACCGCCACAACAAAACTGACCAATGCTCTCCCCGAGAAGGTGACCCGGAGCGGGACTTTCGCCCCTGTCGATTCGATGATACTTTGACATCATATACATAAGTTACCCACCAGTAACATGCCTGTTGTTGCTGGTCAGTGACTTCTCGGGACGGGGGACTGCACCATGAGCACTGCGACGATCGCACTCGGGATCATCGGCACCACCATCACCTTGCTCTGCTGGGGAGTGCTCTTTGCCGGGGTATCCCGGATGATTCGCGTCTTCCGCACAGGCCAGCCCGACCGGTCACGGCTACGCCCTGTCCTGCCGCGGGTGAAGACCGTCGGCGTCGAGGTCGTCGCGCACACACGGATGAACAAGTTCCGGACCGTCGGTTGGGCGCATTGGCTGGTGATGGCCGGGTTCCTGCTCGGCATGGTCTTCTACTTCGAGTCCTACGGTCAGACCTTCGATCCCGAGTTCGGCTGGCCGGTTGTCGGCGATACCTTCGCCTACCACTTGCTGGAGGAGGTCCTCAGCCTCGCCACCATCATCGGAATCGTGGTGCTGATTGTCATCCGGCAGCTGAATCACCCGCGGCGTCCCGAGCGTCTGTCCCGGTTCGGAGGGTCCAATTTTCTTGCCGCGTATCTCATCGAGATGATCGTGCTCACCCACGGTCTCGGTGATGTCCTGGTCAAGGCCGGCAAGATCGCCACCTACGGTGGTGGGCACGTATCGACCGACCCGTTCACCATGCAGGTCGCTCGATTGCTGCCGGCCAGCCCGCTGATGATCTCGGTCTTCGCGTTCGTCAAGATGCTCGCGGGCGCGGCGTTCCTGTATCTCATCGGCCGCAAGCTCACGTGGGGCGTGGCGTGGCACCGGATTTCGGCCTTCTTC
>NZ_BDBP01000012.1 GCF_001613045.1 Nocardia lijiangensis NBRC 108240
TGGCGCGCGCGGCGGAGCTGTCCACCGATCCCGGCCGGGCCGTGCGCCGGTGGACCGCCGCGGCCGAAGCGGCGATCGAGGCGGGGCTGTGGCAGCGTGCGGGCGACCTGGTTGACTGCGCCTGGGACCGGGCCGGGTCGACGCCGTTGACGGGGGCCGTGCCGGCCGAGCTCGCCTATGTGCGCGCGAGGTTGGCGGTCGAGGCGGGGCGGCCCTTGCAGGGTGTGCGGCTCCTGCTCGAGGGAGTGGAGGCGGCCGGCGGCCTGCCGATGGAATTGCCGCTGCTCGGTATGGCCGCCTACTACGCGTGGGCCAGCGCCACGCACCCGGACCAGCTGGAATTGGCCCGCCGTGTCGAGGAACTGTGCCCGGACGGCGAAGGACTTCCGGCGTTGGTCCGGGCCATCGTCCGTGCGTTCCGCCTGATCCTGGAGGGCGACGAGGTGACCACGGTCGTCTACCCGGCCCCCGGCAGTGTCGGACATCTGCCGCCCGAGCTGCGATTCCTAATCAACTTCCAGGGCTTGGCCCGCGCCGATATCGAGGGGATGCGCGACGACGCAACCGAGCTCGTCGAAGAGTACCGAGAGGAAGGGCGGCTGGGGCGTATGCCACAGGCCATGCTGCTGCTGGCCATTGCTCAACTTCTCGACGGCCAGCACCGGTCCGCCCGCGCGACGGTGACAGCGGGCCTTGCGTTGGCCTCCGATATCGGCCAGCCCATGTGGCGGGGTTACCTGGCGGGTGTGCACGCCTGGCTATCCGCGGTGGGTGGTGCGGAGGCGGAATGCGAGGTGATGGCCGAGCAGGCGATCCGCTATGCCGATCCGCACTGGTGGATGCCGGGCGTTTGCTGGGCCGAAAGCGCGCGGGTGATGCGCGATTTCGGTGTCGGTCGCTATGGCGCGGTGCTCGAGCGGATGGATCGGGCGCTGACCGGCCCCGCCCGGCATGCTTTCCTGTGGCGGTACCTCTGGCCGGACTACATCGAGGCCGCGGTCCGGGTCGGAAATCCGCAGCATGCCTGGGACCGGCTCGGACGTTACTCGGAGTGGGCCGAGGCCACCGGCCGGACAGTGCAACTCGCCGTACTCCATCGGCTCCGCGCGCTGGTCGCCTCCGGCGAGGAGGCCGAGGGACTGTATGAGCGGGCCCTGGCATTGCATGCCGAGGGGCGACAGCCGTTCGAAGAAGCACGCACCCGGCTGGTCTACGGGGAGTGGCTGCGCCGCCACCGGCGTCGCGCCGAAGCGCGTATCCACCTGCACGCGGCCCTGGAAACGTTCGACCGGCTCGGCGCCGCGCCATGGGCCGCCCGGGCCGCCACCGAGTTACGCGCCACCGGTGTGGCCGTCCACCCGCCCGGCCCCGGTGACCCGCTGGCCGCCCTCACACCGCAGGAACTGCAAGTGGTGCGGCTGGCCGGAGACGGAGCCTCCAACCGTGAGATCGGCGCCCAGCTGTTCTTGAGCCCGCGCACCGTTGCTTCCCACTTGTACAGAGCCTTCCCCAAGCTGGGCATCTCCTCCCGTGCCGAGCTGAGCAAGCTCTTGGACTGAGCTGACCGGCGGGTATTCCAGCCCAGGGAGACACGCAGTGGTCGCAGTGCAAGGATCGGCGACTATCCGCGAGGGTTGCGGACACACTGTCCAATTCGAACCCGGGGCGGATCTGCGGACGACGCAGATCACCGTAAGCGTGCCGGTATGACCGTGAGGTCGTCCCCACGTGTCCCACAAGCGATCACGAGACCATCAACGGCGGGCGGGGGTCCCGTGGAGACTGGGTGCCCGGCGGGAGATGATCGGTTGTGCGGCAACGCCGTCGCCTCGGAATCGCCCGTTACGAAACTGGGAGACCGGGCCGGAAGATCGGGCTGGGTGGGAATGTCGGTCCGACGTGAGCGGCGCCGCGAACCGCAGCGCGCTCGGCTCGACGCGCCGATCGCCCTACGTCGGGTGACTGATGCGCTCCCTACGTCGATGCGCCTAGCTGGACGCCGTTGGCCGAGCGGCTGGGGATCTCGGGCCCGATCGGTGGCGCGCGGCCACGAGATCGTGGCCGCGTACACCCTGGCCTTCTTCGATCGCTTCCTGGCCGGCAACCGGGGGGCGCTGCTGGATGAGCCGCCCCGGTGGGGTGAGGTCCGCGTCGAGCGCCGGTGAAGGCCACCCGGATCTCGTCAACTCCTGCCACCTCTCCCCAGCGATGGTGGGTGTGCGACGGCCTCGGTCCGGACTGGTCGTCACTGGCTGGCGAAGGTCCTTGCCGGCCGCATGGACGAACTCATCTCCTTCCACGCGAGCCCCCATCGGACCGGAATATCGTTGTGCCCCGGCTATTTCCAGGTGAGCCGCGCGCCGGGAGCCCGGTGACGATCGAGATCGGGACCGATGGCCCGCACCGCCCTGGCTGGACATGCCCGGCCATCTGGTGGTCAGGAGCAGCGACGGCGCGCATCCGGCGCATGTGCACGCGACAGCAGCCGGTGCCGCCCTCCTGCGATTCACCTTCGCCCTGCCCGAGCCCGGCCACTACCTGCCGTGGCTCACGCGATGCCGTCCGTCGTGATCGAAATGCCGGCTCGGTGCGGGCGGAGAACCGCAGCCCGCTCGGCTCGATGTGCCCATGCCCATGCCGGGCGACTCATGCGGCACCTACGTCATTGAGTCATATGACGGAAGCGGCCGGCTGCGCGATCTCCCTACTGTTTCCAGCCGTACACAGCGGATCCGAACCCGCTCGGGCGGCACCGCCCCTGCTGCCCGTCGTCGATTCGATGCGTATGCCGCCGCTCAGCTGGTACAGGCGAACGCCGGCAACCATGTGCCGGACTCACGGCGGGACGGTGGACTGTGTCGACGACTGCCGTAACTGGACCGAGGGAGATAAGGGATGTCGAAAACTGTTCTGGTGACAGGTGCGTCGACCGGAATCGGTCGGGCCGTCGCGCTGCTGCTGGCCCGGGAGGGCTGCACCGTCTACGCGGGGGTGCGTAAGGAGGCCGACGGTACGGCGCTCGGTCCAGCGGTGACGCCGATCGAGCTGGACGTGACCGATGCCGGCCGGATTGCCGAGGTGGCCGAGAGTCTCGGCCGGCTCGACGCGCTGGTCAACAATGCGGGTGTCGGAGTCACGGGCCCCGTGGAGTTCGTTTCGCTGGAGGCGTTGCGCTGGCAGTACGAGGTCAACGTGTTCGGGCAGATAGCCGTCACGCAGGCCATGCTGCCCATGTTGCGTGCCGCCCGCGGACGCGTGGTCACCGTCGGCTCGGTGGGGAGCTGGATCACCCTGCCGTTCGGCGGGCCGCTGTGCTCCTCCAAACATGCCATCCGCTCGCTCGACGATGCCCTGCGGATGGAGGTCAAGCCGCACGGAGTGACCGCGGTGCTCATCGAACCCGGTTCGACCCACACCGCCGCAGTGGACAAGCTGGAGGACGAGGTCGAACCGCGCTTGGCCGCTATCGGTGCCGAGGGCAGGAGGCTGTACGGCGACGCCTATCGGGCCATGACCACCGCATCGTTGAAGGAGGAGCGCACCGGCTCCAGCCCCGATGTGGTCGCCCGCGCCATCCTGCACGCCGTCACCGCTCGCAAACCCCGCGCTCGCTACCCGGTCGGCAAGAAATCGCGGCTGATGAGCACCCTGGGCCGTGTCCTTCCCCAGTACACCCTCGACGCCGTGCGCCTGCGCGCGCTCGGCCTTTCCTGAACGGATCACACCATGACCCAGCTCGCCGGAGCCGATGCTCTGACCGCCCTCGATCCTGTTTTCGCCCAGCTCGCCGTCGGAGTGGGCCACAACCTCTGGGGCCTCACGCACCTGACTCCGCGGGAGAAGGTCTTCACCTGTCTCACCGCCGACCTGTGCCACCCTCATCTGGATCTTCCACTGGCCATGCATGTCCAGATGGCGTCGGCCCATGGGGTCGAACCCGAGGCCATCCGGGAGCTGTTCCGGCATCTGGCCCCGTATGTGGGCTATCCCATCGTCGTTCCCGCCTTACAGCGTCTGGCCGAACTCGGGCTCCCCGAAGCGACGGACACCGATCCGGTCGCGCCGATGCCACCCGACTGCGCCCTCGCCCGCGCGGTCCGCGCTCTGCATAACGTGGATCCCGGACTGGCCGCTTTCACCGAGGACCAGTTCGCCCAGCGCTGGTCCCGCCCGCATCTCAGTGTCCGGGAGCGGGCGCTCGCCTGCCTGGTCGTGGACATCTTCTACCAGACCCTCGGCGAGTCGCTACACCTGCATGCGGAGCTGGCGCGTGCGGACGGTGCCACCGACGGCACCTTCCGCGATCTGATCCGCGGCGTGGCCGAATTCGGGCTCGCCCGAGCATGGGCCGCCGCCACGGCCCTGCTGCCCGCGACCGAACCGGTCGGCGACCGGTAGGCGAGACCGCAACCACGCGGGCCGCGATGTGATCTGCCTCATGACCCGTCACACCGGCACACGAAAGCTCGTCCAAGGGATGTCAGGTCCCACTGATCGGAAAGCTAATCATGACATCGAAACCGGCATTCAAAAGGGTGGCCGCGATCGCCGCGGTGCTGGTCGGCGTGCTCACCGCTCTCGTCGTTCCCGTGGCGTACGGACAGCCGCCGACCTCGGACTACCAGTCGCAGTACCTATCGCGGGTGGAATCCCACTACGTGGATACCGACCTCGCTCGTTTCCACTACACCCGGACCGGGACCGGATCACCCGTCGTGCTCGTCGCGGGTGGCGGGCTGTGGGGGTACTCCTGGCGAGACATGATCCCGGTGCTGGCGGCCGAGCACACCGTCTACGCCGTCGACCTGCCCAGTCAGGGATTCACCGATCTGTATCGCGGTGACTTCGCCTACGACCTGCCCGCGATGTCGCAGGCGCTGGCGAGTTTCCTCGATGCGGTCGGCCTGCAGCGCACCGCCTTGGTGGGCCACTCGTGGGGTGGTGCCTGGAGCCTGTACTTCGCCGAGCAGAACCCCGACCGAGTCGAGCGTCTGGTCCTGCTCGACTCGCCCGGTCTGGACGCCGAAAAGGCCCCTGTCACACCGTTGTTCACCACACCGCTGGTGGGAGAACTGGCAACGAATCTCACGACCCGGTCGTTCTACGCCGACAATATCCGCGGCACTTTCCAGAACAAGCACCTGGTCACCGACGAGGTGATCGACGAGCTCTATGCGCCGTTCTCCCGTCCCGCCAACCGCGGCGGATTCCTGTCGCTGTGGCGCAATCTGGACTACCGGCTCACCGATGCCGGTCTGGGGCGGGTCAGTGCGCCCACACTCGTGCTGTGGGGCGGCGCGGACAGTTGGCTGCCCGCATCCCAGGCCGGTCGTCTGGCCGAACGCATCCCGAATGCCACCGCAACGGTCCTCCCGGACTGCGGGCGCACCGTCCACGAGGACTGCCCCGCGCAAACCAACCCGCTGATCGCCGCATTCCTGCGCTGAACCGCGACGATCCGGCGAGCGGGCAGCTTGTGGTGACGAACCGTGCCGACTGCGGAGCGCCACCACGTTCGCTTGCGCGTATGTCGCGGTCGCCCGCCGGTGCTCAGCGAAAACCGATCCGAACGACGCAGGCCAACAACCGTTGACAAACGCGAACCCCGCCTTTTACCTTTGATGACAACAAGCGTTGACCTGAAGGAGTAGTCATGAACAACCACATCGCGGACGTGCTGATCGTCGGAGCCGGGCCGGTCGGCCTCACCGCCGCGGTCGTGCTGAAACAACTCGGCCACGACGTCGTGGTCATCGACCGGCAGGCCGAGGGTGCCAACACCTCCCGCGCGGCGGTGGTGCATCCGCACACCTTGGAAATGCTGGAGCCCTACGGTGTGGTCCCGGCACTGGTGGACCGTGGTGTGCACACCCCCACGTTCGCGATCCGTGACCGTGACCGCCTGCTGATGGCAGTGCCGTTCAGCGAACTGCCCACCGCCTACCCGTACACGCTGATGATCTCCCAGGCTGACACCGAGAAATTCCTGCTGGAACGGCTCACCGCACTCGGCGGGAAGGTCACCCGCCCGGCCACGGTCACCGGCATCGCGCAGGAATCGGATTCGGTCACCGCGATCCTGTCGGAGGGCGCGCCGCTGTGCGCGCGGTATCTGCTGGCGGCGGATGGTATGCACAGCTTGGTACGGGAGCAGTCGGGTATCGGGTTCACCGGCGGCGCCTATGCCGAATCGTTCACTCTCGCTGATGTCCGCCTCTCCGGTGGAGTGCCCACCGATGAGGTCATCCTGTACTTCTCGCCGGCCGGGCTCGTCGTGGTGGCGCCGTTGCCCGACGATATGTACCGGATCGTGGCCACTGTGGACGAGGCACCGCACGACCCGGATATCGCGTTCGTGCAGGGCCTGCTCGACGAACGCGGCCCGCAGGCGCACCCGGTCGTGGTCGAGGACCTGGTGTGGGGCTCGCGTTTCCGCGTCCACCACCGCATCGCCGACACCTTCCGGCACGGCCGGGTCCTGCTCGCCGGGGATGCCGGTCACGTGCACTCGCCGGCCGGTGGGCAAGGGATGAACCTCGGTATCGAGGATGCTGTGACGGCCGCCACGACCCTGTCCCGCGTGCTGGCCGGTGAGCCGGAGGCCCTGCTCGACGAATACGCCGAGAGCCGCCACCGCACAGCCGGAGCGGTGGTGTCCATCGCGAGCCGGCTCACCGACCTGGCGACCGCGTCGGCGCGGGTGCGGCCGATGCGCAATACCGTCATGGCGCTGGCGGGTAAGGCCGCGCCCGTCCGGAATCGGCTGGCATGGCGCCTGTCCGGACTCGACCGCCGCTGACCCGCTCCCGCGAACGGAACTCGCCGTGAAAATCGTCAATGAGCACCTGGCCGTCAAAGCGCGCCTGACCACCCCCACCGACAACGGATTCCTCCTGCTGGCCGCCGAAACAGGCGGCTGGGCCGGACCGTTCCCGCGTCCCGCACGATCGCGACGCCACGTCTCGGCTCATCTCGGCCCGCTCTGCGCGCGGCTGGGCAACCGAGCCGATGTCCTCGAGGCGACAGCTTTCCGGGCGGCATTACGGCCTCCCGGCGAGGGCGGCGCACTGCTGCGCCGGGCCGGAGTTCGCCCGGCCCGCTACGACATCGTCGTCCTCGTGCGCACCCGCACAGTCGCCGATCTGGACGCGGTGCGAGCCGACCCGGCCTGGCCGGAACTGGTGGCGCTGCTGACCGGTAACGCCCGGCACGTGCACCGGATCGCGGCGAGCAGCCCGGCCCGGATCGCCGATGTAGACCACGATCCGGGTAATTGGTTCCTTTTCAACTACTTTCACTGCGCGGACCAGGACACCGTCTTCGACGTCTGGCGCTACACCGCGGGCTGGTTCCAGCGCAAAACCGCACTGCCCGACTCGGTGCCGATGCGCCCGCTGCACGGCGAGCCCGGCGACTACACCCTCGTCAACCACGCATCCTGGCCCACGGTGCGCGCATTCCTGCCGAGTTTGCTGTTGCGGCCGAGCTTCCGCACCTTCGTGCTGGCCAACTTCGCCGCCAACGAGATCGCAGCTCAGCCGATCATCTACCGGCTGATCGGTTCGACAGCTACCACCGGGAACACGAGGAGCTGAGGTGTACGCGATCCGGCAGTACGAGTTCGGCGCGCCGGAACAACTGGTGTACGAACTGGTGCCCGACCCGGCACCGGGCCCGCGGCAGGCGCTGATCGAGGTGCGTGCGGCAGGGGTGCACCTGGTCGATACGGTGCTGCGCGCCGGAGACACCCGGGGCCCTGTTTCGCCGCCACGGCTGCCGATGACGCCAGGGCGGGAAGTAGCAGGAGTCGTCACCGGACTGGGCGACGAGGTCGATGAGCGCTGGCTGGGCCGGCGTGTGGTGGTCCACCTCGGCGCCGGTGCCGGAGGTGGCTACGCCGAACTGGCCGTGGCCGATACCGCTGCGCTGCACGAGATACCCGAGGGCACCGGATACGAGGCCGCTGTCGCCATGGTCGGCACCGGCCGGATGGCACTGGGGGTACTGCATCACGCCCGGCTCGTCGCCGCGGATGTCGTGCTGGTGAACGCGGCCGCCGGTGGGATCGGAAACCTACTGGTGCAGGCGGCGATTCGGGCCGGGGCAACAGTTGCCGGGGCGGCGGGCGGAGAGCGCAAGGTCGAGTGTGTCCGGCGGTCCGGGGCGGTGGCCGCGGTCGACTACACTGCCGCGGACTGGCCGGATGCTGTGCGCGCCGCGCTGGGGGATCGTTCGGTGACAGTGGTTTTCGACGGTGTGGGCGGGGCGGTGGGCCGGGCGGCGTTCGACCTGCTCGGCGCCAGCGGCCGGGTCGTATCGTTCGGCTGGTCGGCGGGGGAGCCGCTGCGGTTCACCTCGGCAGAACTGTTCGAACGACAGCTGACCGCCGTCGTGGCCCTGGGCGCGAGTATCACCGGGATCCCAGGCGGGTTGCGCGGTCTCGAGGAGCGGGCGCTGGCCGAGCTCGCCGCCGGGCGGCTCCTCCCGGCGGTACAGACGTTTTCCTTGCGGGACGCGGCGGCGGCGCAAACGGCGTTGGAACGGCGCACCGCCACCGGCAAGGTGGTGCTCGTCCCGTGAAAATCGGTGTCATCCTGCCCTCGATCGAGACTCAGGCGGCTCAGAAACTGGATATCGCCACTGCGGCCCGCCACGTCGAACAGCTCGGGCTTTCCGGGGTGTGGCACGGCGATCACCTCGGCACCGGCGCGCCCACCCTGGACGTCACCGTCGCGCTGGCCGCCGCTGCCGCCGTGACCGAGCGGATCCACATCGGCACCAGTGTTTTCGTTCCGGCGCTGCGGCCCCTGGCCTGGGCGGCCGAGCAGATCGCCAGCCTCCAGTGCCTCAGCGCGGGCCGGCTACTGCTGGGCGTCGGATCCGGCGGCGGATCGGCACGGTGGGCGGCGGCAGAAATGCCTTACGAAGAGCGCGGCCCGCGCACCGACACCGCGTTGCGCCTGCTACCCGCACTGCTCTCCGGTGCACGGGTCACGCTCCCGGATGCACGCGGGCGCGCCGAGTTCGAACTGGCACCGTCCGTACCGGTCCCGCCGATCTGGGTCGGCAACTACTCCGCACCCGCCCGCCGCCGCGCCGCGCTACTGGGCGACGGCTGGTTTCCGTCCTTGATACCGCCCGCGCGGGTGGCAACCGGACTCGCCGAAATCGCCGAAATCGCCGCCCGGCGCCAGCGACCGGCTCCCACGGTCACCATCGGCGCCACCGGAGTCCTCGGCACCGGTACCGACCTGCCCACCCGCGCCGAGATCGCCGCCGGAATCACCGGGGCCTACGGCCGATCACTCGAGGAAACCCTGCCGATCCCGATCACCGGTTCCCTCGCCGAGGCAGCCGAACGCATAGCCGCCTACCAGGACGCCGGTGCCCACCATCTGGTCTTCGGCATCGCGGGCGGCGACTGGCGCAACCAGTGCGAACTACTGGCCCGTGCCCAAGCCGCACTCACCTGAACGGCGGTCGCGGACAGGAAAGATCGGCCGGGACTCCCAGCTCAGAGCCCCGTGAGGCCGGATGCTCGGCGCTGCTCGCCACTGACCGAATGTTCTCGGCAGCCTCTTCGTCCAGTACCCGGCCGAGTTCCGGCTCGACCTCGAACTGGGACGGAGCCGCCCCGCACTGGGCGATCATCGCGTGTGCCTCCGGACGGATGCGTTCTTTGTCCGAGACGAAGCGGGACACCCCGAACGCCGGAGCACACAGGTACCACTGCGATCCACAGCAACTCACCCTCCCTCGCACGACGGTGTCGCCGCATACTGCCGTGAGTGCGACGCGCCAGATCAGCTGGCGGACCTGGTGGCGACCCGGCAGAGCATCGACTCCGCTTCCCTCGCATGGCGCAAGATTCTCGGCACCGGCACCAAACGACGCCAGCAAGCGTCGATCGAATGGAATCCGAGGCCCGGATACTCCGATGGTACGAACCGACACTTGTCCCCGGCCTTCTCCAGACCGCCGACTACGCGACGGGAATCCTTCGGAAGGTGATCGAATTCCACCGGCCTCCCGACGACCTGGACGCCGGGGTATCGAAACGTATGGAGCGACAACGGGTCCTGTACCATCGGGACCACTTGTTCCACTTCGTCATCGCCGAGCAGGCTCTCTACACCACTGTGGGAGATGACGAGACGACGATCGGTCAGCTGGACCGGTTGTACGCGGTTCAGGGCATGCCGCGAGTGACCTTCGGAATCGTGCCGTCGACAGCACCATTCGAAACGGCGACGCTTGGGTTCATGATGTTCGACACCCGGAGGGTGCTTGTCGAAGGCATAGCCGCAGAACTGGCCATCACACAGCCACGCCAGATCCAGATCTATCACCGGACGTTCGATATCCTCGCCCGCCAGGCAGTAACCGGTGACGCTGCCCGGGATTTGATCCAGGCGGCGATCAGCAGTCGCGCGACCGGCCCGGGACGCTTTTCCCCGGCGGGGGCGCGAGGGAGCGCACGGGGGTGCTAGCTGCATGATCCGGTGCCGGCCGGATGGTCGGGGCGGTCACGGACCGACCCCCTACGCCGCCGCGAATAGTCGAGGTGTCCACCACCATGCAGTTCTCGGCAGCCTCGGTCCAGGACCCGTTCTGCTCATTTGCCGGATAACTTTCCGGCGATGTCAACGTTTGTTGTCTACACTTGTTGGCATGAGAAGGTCCTCGACGGAAACCAAAGCCGCCATCCTGTCCGCGGCCCGGGAGCGATTCGCCGCCGACGGCTACGACCGCGCCACCATCCGCTCTATCGCCGCCGACGCGGCCATCGATCCGGCCATGGTGATGCGCTACTACAGCACCAAGGAGCGGCTGTTCGCCGCGGCGGTCGAATTCGATCTGGAGCTGCCGGATCTGGCCGCGATCGAACGTGAACGCATCGGCGCCGCGGTGGTCACCCACTTCCTCGAACGCTGGGAGCGCGACGAGGCCCTGTTGATCCTGTTGCGCGCCGGGGTGACGAACGACGCGGTGGCCGAACGGATGCGCTCGATCCTGGCCGCGCAGCTGCAGCCGGTGATCACCCGGGTGAGCGACGACCCCCGCGACGGGCCGGTCCGGGCCGCACTGGCGGCATCGCAGATGCTGGGCATGGCACTGTGCCGGTACGTACTGACCTTCCCGCCACTGGTCTCGATGCCGCGCGAAGAGGTCATCTCCTGGCTCGCCCCGGTCATCCAGACATACCTCACAGGTGAACGCCCCGACCCGATGCCGGCACGCCGCCGCGACCTCGCCCGGCAGGGCGGCGCGTAGGACTGAACTGAACCGTCACGGGTTTGGGGCCGCTTCCTTTCTTGAGGAAGATGGTCTGCATCATGTCGAAGCGTTACCCGCCTGAGGTTCGTGACAAGGCCGTTCGCTTGGCTTGGAGCGCCTCGATGAGTTCGAGTCCCCGTATGCCGCCGCAAAGGCGATCGGCCCGCTGGTCGATGTCCACTATGAGCTCCTGAAAGATGTTGCCCAGGTACGTGACACCATCCGTTGGATCGACGAAGCGAGAATTTGTCAGCCAGGTACTCGACATCGGTCACGCCATGGGCGACCAGCTTCCAGAACACAGCCTGAGCGAACTGTTCCCGATCCATCGGTGCACCCCCACCTTCTCCAATCACCTTGACGCCTACCACTTTGCCGCCACCCACTGACAAGCGCACCGTTTCCGTATGGTGAAGCCGAGGCCGGTGGTGCCCGACACCCCCGCGCCGACCGGTCGCACGAGCCACATGCTTCGAGCCGACGCGGCCCACCGGGGTGGAGTCGTAGTCGATCATCGTTTCTGCAGGTCGATCTCTGTGGTTAAGGCTTGTGTCCCCCTCCGGACACAGAAAAACAGCAGGTCAGGGGCGTAATCGCGAGATTGCGCCCCTTCTGCGTCCACATTGCGGTCCACAAACGGGAATCTGAGGGGATTCGGCCCGAGTCAAAGGACCACGCCCCGATGGCACAACCCCGCAAGACGACACCTCGCATCCGCGTTCGCAAGGACGGCAGCACGGTAAGCCAAGTGCGCTACCGCATCACACGCCCCGGCGAACCCGAAAACCATTGCCAACAAACACGGACTGCTGTGCGCGGCGATGGGTGCGGCGGCTCGCCGTCGGCCGACGCCGCTCATCGCATGGAATCCGTGCGCGGAAACCAAGCTGCCCAAACGGATTGCGCGCGAGGTCGACCACCTCAGCGAGGACGAGTTCGAGCTCGTCGACGAGCTGCTGGCACCACGCTGGCGCGCGTGGTGGGAGTTCGGCGTGATGTCGATGGCGAGGCCCGGTGAGCAAGGCGCGCTCACCGTCGGCGACATCAATCGGCACACGGGCGCGGTGTCGATCACGAAGGCGTGGAAGTGGGCCAACGGCAGGCTCGAGCTCGGCGACCCGAAATCGGCGCGCGGTATCCGCACGACGTTCGTGCCGCTCGAGACAGTGGCACGCCTCGACCTCGACCGCGACGCCAGCGAACAGCTGTTCTTGTCGCACACCGGACGGCCGGTGACCTCGATCCGGTTCTGGGATGAGGGATGGGCGCCGATGATGCTCCGGCTGCGCGCGTTGGCCGCTGGCGACCCAGCCCCGTTCACCGGCCGAAGTGGCTGGGAGGGCCTGCGGTACGGCGTGCTGCGGGACCGGTACGGCCACCTGGCTAAGCGGCTGGTCGGCAAAAAGCTCACGCCCTACACCAGTCGCCACACCGGGATTTCGTGGCGCCTACAGGACGGCGAGCCGATTTGGGTCGTGTCCCGCGACGCCGGGCACTCATCGATCGCGATCACGGACGCGCGCTACGGGCACATTTCCGCGGCGGCGAGTGCAGCCAGCGCCGCGGCGATCGCGGGCAGACTGCCGCGCTTGCGTGCTCACGTCATCGACTTGGAGCAGGCGCGCCGACGGCGGCTCGTGCGGCTCGGGCAGCTCGGCGAGATCGAGCGCGTGCCCGGCGGTTTCGAGGCGATCTGGATGGACGCGCGCGGGCTCGTGCACTCGCGCGTGTTCGGCACCTACGACAAGGCCGTCGACCACATCGCCCATCACGAGGCCGGCGAGCTGGTCGCCGACGCAGCCTAACCGGCAATTTTCATTTCATGGCGTCACTCGAACGCGGCGGACCGCCTAGCGGCCATCTGTCGGCGGACGGTCGCGGCCGGACTGGCCGCGCCGACCGCCGACAGCAGCAGCCAAGCGGGCACACCCCATACGGCGACCGCGGGGGCGTGGTGCTCGTCTAGCGAGGCGGTAGCGAGCAGCACGGCGGCGGTCACCACGTAGCCGACGCCCCACAGGCCGATCGCGATCATGACCGAAACCGCCAATCGGGGGGGAGCGTGGATCGCGCAAGCCGATAGCCCCAGCCGTGACCACAAGAGCGCTCGTCACCGCCAGCCATACGAGAGGCGCCAGCACGACCACCCGGGCTACCCGCGTCGGACAACTCGCCCGCGTCGGCTACCTCACGAGACGGCATCGCCCCGAACGCCCACCCGGACGCCAAAACGAGCGCCGCGCAGGCGCTCCCGATGGTCCACCATCGTATGACGCTCGCCCTGAGCGTCCGCCGCCCGAACGCGGCGCGCGCACGAGGATGTCCACCGAAGCGCTCGACCGCGGTGTCCCGCTCGAGGACGTCATGGCACTGACCCGGCACAAGAACCCGGCCACCACGCTGCGCTACGACCGACGTCGCGAACAGCCTAGTGCCCGAGTCGATCTCGGTCTGTGGCCGACAAACCAGGATGAATTGCGTTCAATGCAACTTGGATAGTCAACTCCGAGTAGATGAACCCTGGACCGACTAGCGGCCCAGGGCCGGACGTCACGCCTTGCTAGTCGGCATCGCCGCGCCGTGGGGGTAGAGCAGGGCGACTGATACGCGGCGGACTATCGATGGCTAGAGCCAGTTGACATTTCGATTTCGCCGTCCGACTGACATTTTCATGTCGTCTCGCAGTTTGCCTGCGACGCGACGACCGACACTCGAATGTCAGTTGCTGACCCGTTCGGTGATCCGCCACCGGCGGAGCCGGCCATAAGCGCATGGCAACGAATAGTTCTGTGCCGCAATGTTGTTCGCGACGCCAGTGGTGGCATCACCGGCGGGCGCGGGGCGTGCGGCCTGGCGCTGCGCCACACGAGATCCGGCTGGCGCTCGGCTGTTATGCACCCGTCCTGGGACCGATTCGATCAGTTCCGTGTAGCCAGAGCGTACATTTGGGCGCTCGGGCCCCCGTCGGACCGGCCGACGGCGAGCTGTGGGGCACGGGCGATCGTATCGGGCGGTTGGCCCCAGAACGAATCGCTAGGGCGTCGTGCCTACCCGTGTCGTGCTACGTCCTCGCACAGGATGCTCGGCCAGCGTGCGAGATCGGCCGATGTGTGCGCCACCTCCAGTGTGGCCGTCGGCAGCAGGTCCACCAGCGCCTCGGCGGTCGACACCGGATGGGCGGGGTCGTCGATCCAGGCCAACACCGTGGTCGGCACCTCGATCGCGGCGATCGCCTCGGGGGCGGGCAGGTCGCTCATCGCTGCCCCGCGGAACAGTGAGGGCAGTAGGTGCTCGGCGACATCCGGCACGGTTTCCGGCGTTCCGACGGTGGCCGGCGGGCGAGGCACGGTGAGATCGGCACCGAGGAAGGCGTCGAGTCCCTGTTCCTCGATCAAGCGAGCATTCTTCCGGTAGAGGTCGGCCTTCGCGGCGCGGGTGCGCCAGGCGGTCGCGGGCACCAGCAGGGTGAGGCCGGCGAATCGGGCAGGATCGCGGACAGCGGCATGCAGCAGTGTCCCGGTGCCCATCGAAGGACCGACACCGTGCACCTGTTCACCGGGGAACCAGTGGTCGAGCAGTTTCAGCAGGTCATCGGCCAGAACCGGCCACCGATAGTCCTCGGGGACGGTACGGCCCGTCGAGTGGCCGTGGCCGCGCGCGTCGTACCGCAGCAGTCGGGTTCCGCTGAGTCCGCGGCCGAGATCGAGGTCCATCAGACGGTCGCGGTGGCGGCTGGAGGTGAGGCCGTGGAGTTGGACGACGGGGTGGCCGCCCTCGTCGCTCAGTTCCACGGCGAGGTCGGCGCCGGGAACACGGAAGGTCGGCACGGCGGCTCCAAGGTGCTGGTGAGACGGCGATCGCTCGGGAAGAAGCCTAGGATACCGTCATGCGGCTGACCAATGTCGCGCACTTGCGCCTGCCGTTCGGCCGCCTGCTGGGCTTCGACGTCATTGCGGGTCGGGTGGGCCGGTCACTTCCCGTGTCCTTCGACCAGCGGCGCCACGTCGGCGCCGGCGACCGAGCGGGATCCTGGATGGCGTTGTCCTTCAGGCTCTCCGCGCCGGTACCGCCCGACGAGCTCGCGACCTGCTGGCTGGCGGTGATCGAGCGGCACGGCACGCTGCGGTCGGTCTTCGTGCCGGGCGAGGACGGCGAGCCTCGGCTGCACGAGGTCGATATCCGCCCCGGCGGCTGGGTCGAGCATGTGATCGCTCCGGGGCAGGCGGTCAACGATGCGCTCCGCGCCGTGCTCGACCGTGCTTGTTCACCGTACGGTCGTCCGTCGTACCGGCTCTGCGTGCTCGAGACCGCGGTAGGGCCGACCGTGGTGGTCGCCGCCGACCACGCGCATGTCGACATGTGGTCGATGCTGGTGATCGTGCGCGACCTGCTCACCGCGCTGGCCGCGGTGCAGAAGGGTCGTGCACCGTCGTTGCCGCCAGCACCCGCCTTCGCGGAGCACACCCGCGCGCTGCGGGACCGCCCGCCGGCACCCGACGAGGTGCACCGCCGCTGGGCAGAGGTGCTGGCGGGCAGCGGCGATGTGATGCCACGGTTCCCGCTGCCGCTGGGTGAGGCGACGTTGCAGGAGGAGCGCGTGGAGGTGCGCGATGTCCTCGACGTCGACGACAGCGCCGCGTTCTCGGCGCAGGCCCGCGACGACGGCGTCTCGACCTTGGCGCTGGTGGTGGGGGCGATGACCGAGGTGACCCACGAGTTGGCCGGCACCGCACTGCGGGCCGTGTTTCCGGTGCACAGTCGGTACGACACCACCTGGCACGACTCGGTGGGGTGGTTCATCACCAACTCGGTGCTCGAGTCGGCCGACTCCGATCCCCGTGCCAGCGCGGAGGCGGTGAAGGAGGCCGTCCGGATGGGGTCCTGGCCACTGGAGGACATCCTGCGTCCGTGGGGCGGGATGCCCGAGGCGCCGGGGATGTTCGCGATTTCGTGGCTGGACCTGCGTCGGCTGCCGGTGCGAGTCGACGCGACCGGATTGGAGGCGCAGTACGTCGGCGCGACGATTCGGACCGACGGCGTGATGCTCTGGTTCATCCTCGACGAGGCGGGGCTGCACCTGCGCTGCCGGTATCCGGACACTCCCGAAGCCCGGCGGCACGTCGGCGCCTGGCTGGACACGCTGATCGCCCGACTGCAGTCACGGGCACGGGCTTCGGTCGGTGGTCGGCTCCGACTCGGCGACCGGATCTATCGTGTGCAGCGGGCGGGGCGTGCCGACGTGCCAGCGCTGGTCGCGCTGCTCTCCGACGACGAGATCGGCCGTACCCGCGAAGGTTTCGAAATTGCCCGCTACGAGGAGGCATACGACGCCGTCACCAGGGACCCGTCGCACTATCTGGCCGTGGTCCGGGACGAGGGCGACCGGATCGTCGGCACCATGCAGCTCACCATCATTCCGGGGCTTTCCCGCGGCGGCGCCACCCGCCTCCAGATCGAGGGAGTCCGGGTCGCTGCCTCGGAACGCTCTCGCGGCATCGGAACCGCGATGCTCGAGTGGGCACACGACCACGGCAGGCACCGAGGTGCGACGCTCGCGCAGGTCACCACAGACCGTGTCCGCGAGCGGGCTCACGCCTTTTATGCGCGGCTCGGGTACGACAACAGTCACGTCGGGCTGAAGCGGGCGCTCTGACCGATTCCCGGCGCTCGCTCAGGGGCGCGAGAGGGGCGCCTCGTCCAACGTCCGGTGGTGACTGAACCGGCCGTGGCAAGCCGATCAGCGGGGCGACGAATTCCGGTGGCGGGCCGCGTGACCGAAGCGATCGAGTTGCTCGACCAGAATCTCGTCGACCGGATGCGGGTGCTGGCCGCTGACCACCCCGACACGGGGGGACCCCACGGCACGGTGGTGACCGACGACATGCAGATGGCTCTGAATAATCCGGCTCGAGATCACGGGCGGCAGAACAGAACAACCACGTCGACTTCGCGTTGCTGACCACCCCGGAAGCAGCCCGGCCGAGCATGCCAACCGACACGACGATCGTCCCGCTACGCCGACGAGGCTGCTAAGTTCAAACCCCAAGCCGCCTGGGGCTTTCGGCGAGCACCTCTGGGGACGATCTCCTAGCGCCAACAGCGTGTCCGAGGTTGGACGTGTGCGGACACTTCGCCGACCGGGCATACGCGGTAGAGATCCAGTGGTCCCCGCTCGACCCGACTACCGGTAGCAGTAGGAGTCGGAGGAGGCGTCGCCGCCCTGGAGGCGCACCTGGTGCACCCGCAGACCTCGAAAGTCCTCGTCGTGCGGGAAGAACGACTCGTCGATGGTCATTCCGCGGTCGGGATCGATGCGCATCACGGCCATCCAGGCGCCAACCCCATCCGGGTAGAACTGGTCGTCCCACGCGCCATAGAGCGAGTTGGTGACGTAGACCCGCCGACCGTTACGGCTGATCTCGACCATCTGGGGGCCGCCGACAAGCGGCTGGTTCGGCGCGGCCGGGTGGGCGGTGCGGCCCACGATCCCGCCGAGCCGGACCGACCCGGTCTCTTTCGGGTCGGCCGGATCGTGCACGTCGAACTGTTTCAGCTCCCCGGTACCCCAGCACGAGACGTAGAGGTATGCGTCATCGACCGACAGGTCGATGTCGGTGACCAGCGGCGGCACCGCGCCGAACGGTTTCAGCGCCGGCGGCAGCAGGTCGGGATCGGCCGGCTCGGCCGGGATGGTGATCACCTTGTCGACCGCCCACACGCCGCCATCGCGGTGCCAACGCCACACGGAGGCCGACAGATCCTCGGTCGAGATCACCACGCCGACGAACCCCCAAGCGGCGTCCGGATCGTGCGACGGGCGCAGCTCGAGTGCCATCTGGTACTGCTCGCCGAGATCGATCCGCTGCTGGTGCCGACCGGCGCTGAGGTCCCAGAAGTGGATCGCGTGGCCGTACTTGTTGGCCAGCAGCAGCTCCGGGTTCAGCCCGTCCTCGATCATGGCTGGGGTGCCCCACTCGCTGCTGATCAGCGTGTTCTGGTTGAGATGCCACCAGGCGTCGTACGCGAGGTATTGCGGCCCACGGTCGGTCTCCCATTGGCGCAGCACATCGAACGTGCCGTGATCGAGCAGCGCGATCCCGCCCGGCCCGTCCGATCCGTCTGCCCCGCCGAGGCAGGTCATGAACACACCGTCCGGCCCGCAGTGCAGCGTGTGTGGACGGGAGTAGCCGGCCTTGGCCGCGAGCTCGGAGCTGTCCACGATCTTGGACAGGGTGGGCTGGCGTGGGTCGGGCTGGGTGTCGAACACGTACAGGCGCGACGAGCGCAGACCCGGCACGATCAGGTACCGCCGAGTCAGCCCCTCAATCTGGTGGCCCTTGTGCTTCAGCGCGCTGCTGCAGGCGTTCCAGCCGAAATGGTGCAGCTCGTTGCCCAGGTGGGGTACCTCGGTCCAGCCCACCACCCGGCCGTAGGTGGCCGAGCCCGGATCCACATCGATTACTGACAGCGCATCTGGCTTCTGTGCCGCGCGGTCGAACGCAACAACGTATGCGAGCCGCTCCGGTGGCGCGGCCGCCGCCTCCGCTGCGCTCCGATAGAAGGTCGGGTCCAAGTCTGAGTGATTCATTTCCAGCCTCCTTCATGTCGATAGGCGGAGACCCACGCACCTCGCCCGATCTGGCGGTTCCGAGGCGAGCGCGACCCGTGTGGTCGCGTGCCGTATGGCGCGGGCAGGCAATAACAGTCTCGGCCTATCGACGCAGATCCACCAGCTACCGCCAGCGCGGCGGCAGAGTGCGCGGTAGGGCGCAGTTCCGTCGAAGAGCGTTCGCCGGAGAATCTGGATGCATCGTCACCGTGCAGCCCACGGATTGCCTTACCCATGTCCGGATGGGGGCTTCGAGGTCAGCCAGAGTCAGCACCTTCGGTTTCTGTCAGGCCGGTTCTGTCTGCGGGGCGATGGCGGGCAGCGCCTCGAGGCCGAAGCGGACGGCCTCGGCGCCTTATTCGAACATCTGGCGCTCGTAGTCGCCGTTCGCGCCGAGGAGGTCGCGGCCTCCGGTGAGGCAGCGGCGGAGCAGGTCGGCGTCGCGCAGGGCGGTGTTGGCGCCGTTGCCGCCGGTCGGTGGGGTGGCCTGGATGGCATCGCCGAGCAGCGTGACCGGACCGGACGCCCAGCGTTCGCCGGGCTCGACCACTCGGATGGAGAGCGGCGCGACGACACAATTGCCCTCAGTGATCGACAGCGTCGGCCTTATGCAGCATCCCGTCGCCGATCGTGACCGACAACGGCACGGACCTCGGCTATCAACCGTGTAATCAGGGGCTGGGGTGCCTGGTCGGTCCATACGACAGCCAGGTCGAAGGGTTCGGCGTCGGTGAGCTGGACCCAGCGCAGATCGCCGATGGGCATCGCGGCGCCGAGCGGCTGGGGCGCGATCCAGATACCGCGGTTGCGGCCGACCTCGAGCAGGCAGTCCTCCACGGTGGGCACTACCGGGCCGGCCGGAGCTGAGCGGCCGTCGGGTCTCGGGTCGGCGATCCAGAACCGTTGTGCCTGTTCGGAGGTGAGGACATCGGGACGCAGGACAGGATCCTCGGCGATGTCAATGAGCGTCACAGTCGTGCGGTGGGCCAGAGGGTGGCGCGGCGACAGCGCCACGGCACGGGTATCGCGGCGCACCGTCGCGTGGTGCAGACCGGCGTCAGCGATCGGCAACCACATGAAGGCCGCGTCTGCGCGCCCGGTGTGAAGAAGTTCGAGTTCGTGCTTGGGGTGTCGGGCACTGCTCAACATCACTCGCAGCCCGTGAACCTGCGACTCGAGTGCATCGGCCACGGCGACGGCGAACAGCGCGGTAGCGGCTGGGCAGCAGGCCAGTCGGAGAGTGCCGGTCTGGGCGTCGGCGACCGCGCGCACTCGTTCAACCAGACGGGTGAGGTCGTCGATGACCGTCGCCGCGCCGAGCGCGAGTTCCTCACCGGCAGAGGTCAGGAGAACACCGCGCGAGGTGCGCACCAACAGCGCGACCCCCAACGAACGTTCCAGCTGTTGCACATGCGTTGACACCGCCTGTTGTGTCAGGTGCAGCGCTACACCGGCGCGGGTGATGGACCGCTGCTGCGCCACGGCCAGAAACGAACGCAGATGCCGAAGATCGAGCTCGCTCACGGCATCACCCTAGCTGTCACAACGATTCGTGGTGCCCTGCCACAGAGGATCGCTGTTTCCGTCCCGCCGCTGGCGTCGCCAAGATCATTCGCAGGCAGTGCAACACATTCGAACCGGGGCAGCGTGAGCGTCCGCCCAGCGCACGCGGATGCGCCGACATGCCCGGTGTGACTCAAAAAGAACAGGATGAGAAGTGTTCGAAGTGACCATGAAGGCGGTCGGCGCGTCCGACGGTGAACGAGTCGGCTTCCCCAGCGGTGGCGAGTCCCTGGTCCGCAGACTGTATCCGGCCGCGTTCGCGACTGAACCCGCGGCGGCACTTACGATTATCGGGCCGATGACATACGGCCAGCAACAGGCGCCGAGGCTCTACGCGCGGATGCTGGCAGGCAACGGCTTCACTGCCATGGTTTTCGACCCCCGTTACCGCGGGGAAAGCGACGAGCCTCGCAAGCTCGAGGATCCGGTGCCGAAGATCGCCCTCCCGTCAACGTCGGCCGTGCGGCCAACAGGAGTGGCTCGATGAGCGTGATCGACGAATCCTGTGTCGCGGCAGACATGCGGCGCCTGACCGATCGCCAGGCCGTGATGGAGGTGTGCACGCAGATGGCCTGGCACACCGACGAGCGTGAGTGGGACATGCTGAAGACGGTGTTCGCCGATGAGGTACGTCTGGACTACACGAGCCTCAACGGCGGAGAACCCGCGACACTCTCACCGGAACAGATCGTCGAGGGCTGGTCACGGGTACTCGGCGGCTTCGCCTCCACTCAGCACCTGCTCGGCAACCCAGTGGCGAGCGTCATGGGTGACACCGCGGTGTGCACTGCGCCGTTCCAGGCCACGCACCGTTTGGCCACCGAGTACGGCGACTCGTTGTGGACGCTTGGCGGCACTTACCGATTCGACCTGAGGCGCGCCGGCGACAACTGGCGGATCACCGGGGTGGTGATGTGCGCACGCTGGGGTGATGGCAACGAAAAGCTGATGGAACGGGCCTCCAGTAGACAAGCCAGAAACTGACCGGCGAATGCATGCAAATTCGATATCAACGGGCGATGGCGCGCCCACCGTGCATTGCGCCATTGTTCGCATGAAAGGCATTTCGTGACGACTCAACACAAGGTCAGCTTCCCCAGCGGGGACGCCACCCTCACCGGCACGCTGTTTCTCCCTGACAGCAAAGACCCAGCTCCGGGAATTGTGGTGGCTGGGACTTGGACCAGTGTCAAGGAGCTCATGGCCGACCGCTACGCCGAACAACTTGCCGACCGCGGGTATGCCGCGCTGTCGTTCGACTTCGCCGGCTTCGGCGAATCCAGTGGCAAGCCGCGCGAGGTGGAGAACCCGGCACTCAAGGTCGACGACACCCACCACGCCGTGACGTTCCTGGCTTCACAGCCGTCGATCGACGCCGACCGGCTGGGCGCGCTGGGAATCTGCGCGGCCGCGATGTACATGGCAGGTACGGCCGCCCGTGACCCGCGCATCGGCTCCCTCGCCCTGATCGCGCCATGGCTGCACGACGCGGCCATCTGCGAGCTCGCCTACGGTGGTGCGGACGCGGTCGCCGAGAAGATTCAGATCGCCAAGCAGGCTCGGGCGCATTTCGATGAGACCGGCGAGATCGACTACGTCCCGGTGGTCAGCGCGACCGACGCACGCGCGGCCATGCCCTACGACATCGACTTCTACCTCAACCCGGCCCGCGGCGGGATTCCCGCCTGGCCCAACCGTTTCGCTCTCATGGCCTGGGAGGGCTGGCTCAGCTACGATTCCATCGCTTTGGCGCCACAGATCACCCAGCCCACCCTGCTCGTGCACAGCGAGGACGCCGCAATCCCCGACGGTGCCCGCCGTTTCCACGCCGGACTCGCCGGCCGCAAGGACATCCTGTGGACCCAGGGCAGCCAGTTCGACTTCTACGACCAGGAGCCCCAGGTCACGCTGGCCGCAGACACCGCCGCCGCACACTTCGGAAGGACCCTTCGATGATCCTCGTGACAGGCGCCACCGGCAACGTCGGCGGCGAAGTAGTCCAGGCACTCGTCCGGGAGCAGCAGCCGGTCCGCGCGTTGGTACGCGAGCAGACCGACCTGCCGGTCGAGCAGGCCGTCGGCGATCTGAACGAGCCGGCCTCGCTCGCCACCGCCCTCGACGGTGTCGGTGCGGTGTTCCTGCTGCCCGGCTACCGCGACATGCCGGGCCTGCTCACCGCGATGCGGCAGGCAGGAGTGAAACGAGTTGTGTTGCTGTCCAGTCTGGCCACAGTCGCCACCGACACCCGAAACGCTGTCTCGGAGTTCATGATCCGGTCCGAAAGCGCAGTCCGTGAGTCCGGTCTGGCCTGGACTTTTCTGCGTCCCAACGCTTTCATGTCCAACGCACTGCGCTGGCTGCCCCAGCTACGGTCCAGTGACGTCGTCGAAGATGGTTTCGGTGATGTGCCCATCGCATCCGTCGACCCCTATGACATCGCGGCCGTCGCGGTGCGGGCACTGCTCGACTCCGGACACGAGGAACGCATCCACATGCTGAGCGGCCCGCAACGGCTGTTGCCGGCTGAGCGGCTGGCCATTCTCGCGCAGGTGCTCGGTCGCGATCTGCGCTTCCATCCGCTCACCGATGAGCAGGCCCGTGCCGACATGAGCGAAAGGATGCCGGAGGAATATGTCCGCGCCTTCCTCAGCTTCTACAGCGACCGGACACTCGACGAGTCCCTGATCTACCCCACGGTGGAGGAGGTGACAGGCCATCCACCTCGTACTTTTCATCAATGGGCAGTGGCTCACGCAAACGACTTCCGCTGAATCTTCTGTGAGGTGCAAAGACTCCAGATGAACCAGGCATTGCGGCGTTGTCTCGTTGCGGGCGCCGCTGCCGCAGGGGGTCGGTGAAGATCTGTGGTCGGTCAACGATCTGGTGATAGGCGCGGGCGTACGCGGTGATGAGCGCTGTCCGGCTGGGTCCGTCGTTATCCATATTCGAGAACCTACTTGCGAATGTGACGCGTGCCTTACGAACTCACTCACGCTCACTCCGCAAAGGAGCACCTCCACGTCGTAGTCCAGGTCGCAAGGGACGCCCGACAACTCGCGGCAGTTGAACAGGTGACGTCGGCGGTCTTCAGCGCGACAGACAGAAAACCCTCCCGGTGGTGCGCCGGGAGGGTCTACCGAGTACTGCAAGCCTCAGCCGCAGACCCACAGGGCATCGGCCTTGTTGTCACCGTCGGCGGGCACATTGCCCTTGCTGTTGTCGGGGACCGAGACGAGCAGTTGCCACTTCTGACCAGTCCAGTTGTAGACGCCGACCGTCTTTCCGGTGCGGTTCCAGTACGAGCTCAGACGATCTCCCATTCCTCCGTTGCCGATGTCGTGCAGCAGGCAGTTGTTGTCGACCTGCACGAACATGCCGGTGCCGTCGCGGTGGTCGTAGCCGCAGAACAGTCCGCCCGGGCAGTCGTAGGCCGCCGATGCCGGCGCCGGCGCGAGGGCTGCGCCGTACCCGGCGACCGCGATGGTGGCTGCCGCCGCGACGCTGAGACGGCTAAACAGTCTGAGTGACAACATGATTGACCCTTCAAAGCCGGTGGGATCGAGTATCGGTGGGCGGAAATCCGCCGCACTCATGATGGGTGGTCCGGACCGTCCGCGACTATCCACCTCGCGCGAGTTCTGTCCGGGCTGCGCGGTGCGTCAGGCGCGCAGCGTCACTGACGGCGGCACACCCCATCGCCGCCGGTACAGGGCCGAAAAACGGCCAAGATGCCAGAACCCCCAGTCTGCGGCCACCGCGGCGACCGTGGTCATAGTGGGGTCCGCGGCGACCAGCGCGGAGTGCACGCCCACCAGCCGGGCTTCACGCAATCGCGCCGTCGGTGTGGTGTCGAGGTATCGCCGGAAGCCCTCCTGGAGACTCCGCACCGA
The DNA here is from genome assembly GCF_001613045.1 of Nocardia lijiangensis NBRC 108240. Taxonomy (GTDB): domain Bacteria; phylum Actinomycetota; class Actinomycetes; order Mycobacteriales; family Mycobacteriaceae; genus Nocardia; species Nocardia lijiangensis. The sequence goes on from NZ_BDBP01000012.1 coordinate 24,340, forward strand.
AAGTCCCACTGCCTCTGCGATATCGGTGACGGTGAGCATTTCGTGCGCATGGTCGGCAATGAGTTGCTCGGCCAGGCGGATGGGTCGTGGCGTCGACCTTCCGGGGGCGTCGTCGAGCAGGAGCTCCGAACAGCTGTTCGGCTGGGCCAGCAGGAATTGCGACATCATCAGCTGCTCGACCTGCGGCCGCAGCCGCGGATCCAGAAACAGGCCCGGACCTTCGGCGTCGGTCTGCAGCATGCGCAGCGATTCGAACCAGGTCCGGGCGGCCGGTGATCGCAACTGCATGGCGATGGCCATCCGCAACGGACGATCTGGCGGCCGGCCCAGCATCCGCCGCAAATGGTCGTCCAACGCGGCACGGTCGAATCGGACCAGGAGTTGCCTGCTGCTCTCGTGCCAGTTCATGTCCAGGGGCGCATCCGGGTCCGGAACCGAGGCCACCGCCGGGTCGCAGGCAATATCGGCGGTCCCGTCGAGCACCCGGACCCACCCGGCCAGTGGTATTTGAATCAGGCGGAAGGTTTCGATGGGGTCGGTCCGGATCCGAACCTGAACCCCGTAATGCTTGTAGACCAGGCCGATATCGCCGTACCGGACGATATTGCAGCTGGCCTCCATGGTGGAGGCGCCCGGGTCGAGCCGGTGCTCACGCAGGATGCCGGCCATCCCCGCTCGGGCCACCTCGGGGTCGTCGGTCCGAAAATAGCGATGCCCCGACAGCGGTTCGACGAACATTCCGACTGCCCTCCCGGCAGCAGGCGCCGCGCGAACGGGCCTGGATCAGTGGATGTCGACGGTATTGTCCGTCGGACACCCGGGGCACACAACTTCTGCGGGAGTTCCTCACCGACAACCAGATCGACGAGAACTTCGACACGTCGTCATCGACAGGTGAACGTTCTAGGCGCTGGACTTGGCGTCCTCGGCCCAGAGCCCGTGCTCGTCGAGCACGGCCACCAGATCGTTGGTGCCGGACATGATGTGATCGCGCATCAGCGTGGTCGCCGTCTTGGCGCGGCGCTTGCGCAGCGCCTCGGGGATCGCCGGATGGAAATGGCGCGTCTGTTCGGTGTGACCCTCGATATCGCCGAAGAACCGGTCGGGTAACTGTTTGACGATCGAACCCAACAGCCGTCACCAGACGGTGCGAATCGGCGGCGAGGTTGATCCGGCGATGGAACTCGCGGCCGAGAGTCACGATGCGGTCGGTATCGCCCGCGGTCATGGCCCTGCCGTACTCGGGGACGACATCGCCGAGCTGCTCGAGTTCCCGGGCCGAGATGGTCCTGGCCGCCCGTCCCGCCAGTTCACCGGCCAGCGTCGCCTGGGCCCAGACAGATCACGCACATCCTGGCGGGTGAAGGCCGAGATGAGGTTCTCCCGCTTTCTCGGAGGGGCTTGGTCACCCGACCTGTGGGGCAAGGTCACCGACGCGATCGAACGCGCCCCCTATTTCATCGTGGTGCTGGCCCCGCACGCTGCCGCCTCGAAATGGGTGAACAAGGAAGTCGACTACTGGCTGCGTGCCCACGGCCCGCACTGGTTGCTGTTCAGGCCACCGCATTGGACCGTCGCTCAGCGGCCGCCTCAACCCGACGGTGAAGACGGCGTGTGTCCCCCTCCGGACACAATAAGGTCACCCGCTTTACCTGCGGTTATGCAGGAGGGCGGGTGACTTTTTCGAGCCGAATCATCGCAAAACCGCAGGTGGTGGCCTGCGGGGTTCAATACGGGTTGAGCTGAGAGAGCCCGAGAAACCAGCATGTCGACCCGGCGGATCGTCGACCGTCATCTCACGGATGTCTTTCCAGCTTTGCGGATACCGTCGAGGCCCTCCCCTCGCGATGCAACCCCGCTCGTCACACCGATCAGAAGGTGGCGGCATTCAGACCGTTCGCCCGCGCTACTCCTCGGTCGCTCGGTGGGCTTGCGCCACCGCATGGGAAAGCGCAGACTTACGTACGTGGCTGCTTTCAAAGATGTGGATCTGGCGATTCTGGGGGATCCGATGCGGCAGGCGATCTTCGAGCGTCTGGCGCGGCGGCCGTCGTCGGTGGGGGAGCTGGCCGAATCGTTGCCGATCACCCGGCAAGCGGTGTCGCAGCATTTGCGGGTGCTCAAGGACGGCGGGTTGGTGGTGGCCACACCGGACGGGACGCGGCGGATCTATCGGATCAACCCGGATGGGCTCGCCGCGATTCAGGCGTATTTCCAGCGGATCTGGGATGACGCGCTGACCGCTTTTCAGAAGGCCGCCGACGTGGCGGCAATCGATCCCGAACAGGAGCAACCTTCATGAGCACACCCATCCTGCCCGTCTTGCAGGGCAAAGCGACCGTGGCCATGTCGCTGGACAAGGCGTTCGCGTTCTTCACCGAATCGTTCGGCAGCTGGTGGCCGGCGGCCTACCACATCGGGCAGGCCGAGATGGCCGACGCGATCCTCGAACCCCGTCAGGGTGGACGCTGGTATGAGCGCGGGGTCGACGGCACCGAGTGCGATTGGGGCCGCGTGCTGGTGTGGGAGCCGCCGACCCGACTGGTGGTGACCTGGCAGATCAACGGCCACTGGCAATACGACCCGGATCCCGCCAATGCCAGCGAGATCGAGGTCCGTTTCACTCCGGAAGGTCCTGAGCAGACCGGCGTCACCCTCGAACACCGTCACCTCGACCGGCTCGTCGACGGCAAAGCCATCCACGACACCATCGTCGAACAGGGCGGCGGCTGGAGCACCCTGCTGCAACTGTTCGCCACGACCGCTGAAGCCCAAGGCTGACCCCGCTCCGGCTACCGCACGCCAACCACGAAGACATCGCCCCGGCGGCCGACGTTCCACGCTCGGGAGGACAACGATGAATGACATGGATATGGCCGAGGCCGAACGCAAGGACCTCGCGGCGTTTCTGGCGATACTGACCCCGCAGCAGTGGCAGGCGACGACGTTGTGTGATCGCTGGCGGGTGAAAGATGTTGTCGCCCATATGCTCAGCTACGAGGAGCTCGACACGTGGGGGCTGGCCAAACGCTTTGCCAAGGGGCGGCTGCTGCGGGCCAACCAGGTTGGTGTCGACGAGCTCGCGACGAAAACCCCTGAGCAGCTGCTGGATTTCCTGCACGCTCATCTGCGCCCGCGTGGGCTGACCGCAGGGTTCGGCGGCATGATCGCTCTGGTCGATGGCACCATTCACCATCAAGACATCCGCCGCTCACTGGGCATGCCGCGAACCATCCCACCCGAACGGCTGCACCGGGTGCTGACAGCGGCCCACACCAACCCCAGGCTGGGTCTGCCTTGGCGCATCCGCGGGCTGCGGTTGCAGGCCACCGATCTGGACTGGTCGACAGGCAACGGGCCCACGGTGGCGGGCGCGGGCGAAGCACTGCTCATGGCCATGGCCGGACGCCCCGCGGTGATCGGCGAACTCAACGGCCCCGGCCTACCCACCCTCGCCGCACGGCTAGAGCGCTGACCGCCCGTCTTCGCACTTCGACGGTGGTCGGTGGGTTTCGTACATGCGGGCGCCGACGGCTATGGCGGTGGCGGCGCTGACGATGGCGGCGGCCCAGACGGCGGCGTGCAGGCCCATCAGGTCGGCGACCACTCCGCCGAGGATGGCGCCGACGGCGTAGCCGAGGTCTCGCCAGACGCGGTAGACGCCGACGGCGCGGCCTCGCCGGATGGGGTGGGCGACATCGCCGATCACAGCGAGCAGGGTGGGATAGACCACGGCGGTGCCCGCGCCGCGCTACCCGTGCCGTCGAGATCGGGGCCCGATTCGCATGGGCCACCACTGTCGTGGATCTGCGTCAAGACGATGACGGGGTCGAGGTGTTCGTCGAAGGGCCGTCCGGTCCGGTCATGCGCGACGGCCTGGGCACCGATTACGGCCTGCGCCAGGCACGGTGGATATCACGATTCTCTGACGGATTCCGCCAGATCACCGACTACCGCCACAGGCGCCTTCCTGGCCGAAGATGCCGGACACATCCATTCGCCGATCGGTGGACAGGGCCTGAACCTCGGAATCCAGGACGCGGTGAAATTGGGCTGGAAACTGGCCGCCGTGCTCAACGGCCCCGCACCCGACACACTGCTGGACACCTACAACCACGAGCGGCACCCAGTCGCGGCCACCGTACGCGCATCCGTACCCGTCCCGGCGGCAACGCCGACCCGGTTTCGACCACAGCGCGTTCGCGGCGGCTGGCGGTGCTCAACGCGCGCGCCAGCACTCGTGCGGCGGCCCGTTTGAGCATCTGGCCTAGCTGAATCGACTAGTGTGAACCTATCTTGCTCGCGGGCGCGGGTTGGATTGCAAGCGAGTACGCCGTTAGCCAGACGAGTGGTCACGGGACGGCACAATGGATGACATACCAATGGGTGGCGAAGACACCGCCCGGGCGTCGGGGCCAGCGGTGGCCTTCGGGCGCTATCGGCTGTTATCGGTGCTGGGTCAGGGCGGCATGGGCCAGGTGTGGCGGGCGCATGATTCGCTGACCAACCGGGTGGTGGCGCTCAAGCTGTTGCCCGAGCGCTTCGCCGATGACGAGCAGCTGCGCGAGCGGTTCCGCCGGGAGTGCCGGGCGGTGGCGCAGTTGACCGAGCCGCATGTGATCCCCATCCACGACTTCGGCGACATCGACGGTCGGCTCTATCTGAATATGCGCTTGATCGAGGGCACCGACCTGCGCAAGGTGATCACGCAAGAAGGGGCCTTGTCGCCGCAGCGGGCAGTGGCGATCGTCGCGCAGGTGGCCGGCGCGCTGCAGGCGGCCCACGACGCCGGGCTGGTCCACCGTGATGTCAAACCCACCAATATCCTGCTGGGGACCGATGAGTTCGCGTCCCTGATCGACTTCGGGATCGCCCACGCCGCCGACGACCGTACGCTGACCGCGACCGGCGAGACGATCGGCACCGTCGCCTACATGGCGCCGGAGGAGATCGGCGCGGAGGTCAAGGCCGATGCCCGTGTGGACGTGTACGCGTTGACGTGTGTGCTTTATGAGTGCCTGACCGGTCGTCCGCCGTTTGCGAGCACATTGGGGATGCAGGGTGTGATCGCCCATCACCTGCACACCCCGCCACCGCGTCCCAGCACCACTACACCCGGTGTACCGACTGCGTTCGATGCCATCATCGCCAAGGGAATGGCCAAAAATCCCGACGATCGTTACCAGACCGCTCGCGAGCTGGCCGCGGCGGCCCGCGCCGCGGTGGGCGATTCCGCGGTCGGCACCACCGGGGGCGTGGCTGCGCGCCGTGGGCGGCGAATCAGATTGTCGCCCAAGACCGCCGGGCTGCTCGCCGCCGCAGTCGCGGTCGTGGTGGTGTCCATCGTAGCTGTCGTCCTCGGTGTCCAACGGGAATCAGGCGGCGGTGGTGACCCGCCCACATCTATCGCCTCGGGTTACTCGTCACAGATTCCGCTGCCGTTTACCGGCGTCAGCCTGGCCACCGGTGTGGCGGTCGACACGGCGGGCAACGTATACGTGACCGACATGGGTAGCGATCGGGTGCTGAAATTGGCGGCCGGCGCGTCGACGCCGACCCCGCTGCCGTTCACCGGCCTGAAGAATCCCCAGGCCTTGGCGGTCGACACGGCTGGAGATGTGTACGTCGTCGACTGGGGTAACAAATCGGTGGTGATGTTGGCGGCCGGCGCGTCGACGCCGACCCCGGTGCCGTTCACCGGCCTGAAGAATCCCCAGGGTGTGGCGGTCGACTCGGCGGGCGACGTATATATCACCGATCTAGGCCCCGATCCGGTGGTGAAACTCCCGGCTAGCTGACCCCCAGATGTGCTCGGTCCATTACTCCTTCAGGCTGTCGTCATCGTTCTCGATTGGCGTGTCGGGACACACCACCACGTCATTCCGTTACCGTGCGGGGGGTCGACCACAAAAGACTGCCCGGCGGCCAGCGGGTAAGAGTTCCCTTGGCAGCCCGGTACTGGCGTAGACCGATTGAGAGGATCTGAACTTTGAGCGATCTTTCTCGCCGTGACTTGCTCAGGACGTCGGCGGCCGCGCAGGGCGCGACGTCTTGTCGAGCGACGTCGTCATCCCGGTATGGCGGTCGCTGCGAGGGCGATCGCACGCCGGTGACGAGCGTCGGTGCGCCGCCAGAGGTGAAGGCGCACAAGGCGTGCGAGCCGGGGTGGACCTGCGGCCAGGGAGGGCGTGTACCTGTTCGATGACTTGGCCGAGCGCGGACGCGCCCGAGCCCGCCCCGGCCGAGACGAGCGGAAATCCGACAAGAGGAAGGCGAGCGACGAGGTTCCGGTGAACTGGGTAGTCTGCTGTTCCAGGCGAATTCGCAGCACGTGCGTGTCCACCGCTCGCTCGTGTCCCAGATTCGTCCCCGCGATGACCGACGCTACCCATAGTGCGCCGGGCAGCACGAGCAGCTGGAGCCAGCGTTCGGCGAGCTTTTCCCGAGTTCGGCGACGAATCCGCTCACGGGTCGACCGTGAACTCGGCCATGGTCGTCCAGCATCGATTCACGCGAGTGCCGGAGCAGTATCAGCGCAGGGCGTTCATGATCCATTCGCCGACCGCCCGGTCCGGCGGCCGAATCGTGCTGAGTCCTAGATGTTCCGCCAGGTCGGCCAGATGCAGGTCGACCGCGGTGACAGTCAGCTCCGCGAGGGTGCGGGCCGCGGACCGGGATCGCACGGAACCGGTGACGACGGCGACGGCACCGACCGCCAGCGCGGGCCACCAGGCACAGCCGAGCAGCAGATACAGCACACCCCATCCGATGAGACGGCAACCGGCGGAATACGCGTCCCGGGCGGTGCCGAGATCCGCGCGCAGGGCGTCGGGCAGCAGCGTCCACAGCCGAGGCCAGACGACCGTCGGCGTCACACCGTATTTCGTGTCGAGATGGGAATCGGCCGCCGCGAACCGGTCCGCGACCCAGGTGGGGCGGGTGGGCATCGCGTCACCGAGGTGCTGTCGCCGGGCAAGGGCGCGGAAAACACGACGATTCGCCGCCCTCCGCACCCGTGGGGACGTGGCCCGTGCGGCGGCGGCCAGTGCGCGACGGTAGCAGCGATCCGCCCTGCGCCACAATCCGATTCGCACGTCCCGGAGCTGCCGAGGCGCCCCGTAATGGCCGACCAGGGCGTGTGCCCGCTCCACCAGGCCGCCAAGGGCGGACGCGAGCAATCCAGCGGCCGCGGACACCAGCAGAAACGCGACCACGAGTAGCAGTAGCGTTGCGGCGCTCCTGGATTGCGCGGCCTGCTGATCGAGTCGAGCCCGCAGCAGAGGCACATCCACCGCGTGCGCGTGCCCGAGATACCCGCCCGCCACCGTCGCCGCGACCCACAGCGCACCGGGCAGCACCAGCAGCTCCAGCCAGCGCTCCGCCAGCTTCTTGCCGAGTTCGGCGAGGAATCCGGTCACGAGTCGACCGTGAACTCGACCATCGCGGTCCCGGCCGGACCCAGGGCACACCGTGGGACCGCCTCGGATTCCCCGGGAAGAACAGCCTTGTCGCAACACTGGAACGGGCACACCCACGCCGTGATATCGGTGCGCTGCTCGAATCCCGCGGGCAGTGGCCGATAGCCCTTGGTTCCCGTGGTGACGCCTTCCAACCCGATCACCAGGCCCGCGCGATCGACGGCATCCAGCAGCTCCCGCGCCTCGGCGGAGTCGATCGGCGTATCCGGCAGCAGTTCGCGGATACGCCGCAGCGCCGGTCCCGCGCCCGCGTCGGACAGCAGGTTCTCGGTCTCCGGCCACTGCTCGAATGTGCGGCACAGATTCGCGAAGCGGACGCGACAGGCGTTGTCCAGCTGATCCTTTCGGCGAAAGAACCTCACCATGTGATCTACCCTAGGGCCAAAGTCCACCAAATGCGGGCGTTCCGGAGGCTGCCGGTGAATGTGTGGGTGCCAGGGGAGTTCGACGCCGACAACCTGGAGTCGGCGGCCGCAATGCTGGATGAGCTGTTCCGGCGGTCCCCGACGCGGGAAACGGCCGCCGGAACAGCGGGATTCCTGCGGGGCCGAACTCGTGAGAAACCCGGCACCGTCTGGTGGATCGTGGATGCCGCCACCCGTCTGTCGGCCGCACTGTACGAGGCGGCGGTGGAGCAGCGCGATTACAGTCTGCGGCTCATGGTGGCGGACTTTCTGCGCATCGCGATCGATGCTGTGCCCGAGCATGTTTCGGTGCGCACGCGGCTGCAGTACGAGCTCGCCCACGAGCTCCGGCTGCTCAACCTCATCGACGGAGAGGTCGGCGCGCGTGCCGCGGAAATCGTGGCGGTGGCGACCGCCGCCGCGGCGCAACCGGTCCCGGCAGGACTGTCGCTCAGTACCTTGCTCGCCGAACTCAGCACCGCCCACCAGGTGCTGTACCGGACGACAGGCCGACCCGACCACGTCGAGGCCGGGGTGACGGCGGCCCGGCGCGCGGTGCAGGCGTTGCGCGACGGCGACGATGCCCCGGGCGCGCACTCCGCGCTGGGACTGGCGCTGTTGCGGCTTTACGAGGCCGAGGGGGACGTCGGCGCGCTGCGTGCAGCCCTGGACGCGCAGCGCACCGCCTCCGATCTCGCCGCGCCCGAGAATCCCAACAGGCCGAGGTTTTTCGCTAATCTCGCCGCCACGATCACGATGCTGGCCCAGGAGACGGGCGACCTGAGCGGATTGGACGAAGCCGTCGACCTCGGCCGCGCCGGTGTGGCGTCGGCGTCCGAGGACAATCCCCGGCGCTATCTGTACCTGGCGCAACTGGGCAAGGCGGTGGCGGCCGTGGCCGCGCGGGATCGCGATCCGGGCGGATTCGACGAGGGGATCGCCATACTGCGGCAGGCGGTTTCGGCGGTTCCCGAAGACAGTCCGGACCGCGACGCCGTCATGTACGAACTGTACGAGGCCATGTCCGCGGCCCAGGAAATCGGGGATGCCGACGGGGCGCGGCTGGCCCAGACCGCCGACATGGCGCGATCGGCCCTCGCCGCGCTCGCGGCCGATACCAGCCCCGCAGGCGAGCAGTCCTATCTGGGCACTGCCGTGGAACAGATGCTGGTCCTGATGCGCATCCATGCGCGCACCGGCGCGAAAGAACTAATGCGCGAAGCGGTTTCGCTCGGCCGAGACCTGCTCGTGCGACTGGATCGGCGGCCCGCCGACCAGGATGCGCGGCCGATCATCGAGACTCGGCTGGCCAACGCGCTGGCGGAGCTGGGAAGGGCGGAGGACGATCGGCGGCTGCTGGACGAGGCCGCGGAATTGGTCGTGCACGCAGTGAACAGCGCGTCGGCGGCCGAGATTCGCAGCCTGGTAGTGCGTGATGCAATGGAGACCATGCGGCTCATCGCCGACACGGTCGGCGATGCCGGGCCGCTCGATTGGACGGCGCAGGTGCTGCGCAGCGAACTCGCCGACGCGAACCCCCGCCCGGTCGAGGCGGCGGGCTATCGCCTCGAGCTGGCGCTGTCACTGGCGCGGCGGTTCTCGCTCACCCGGGATGCCGATACCCTGGCCGAGTTCACTGCCGCCGTGCGTGATGCGGTCGATGCGATCCTGGCGGAGCGGTTCCAGGACGTCCTGACCGCGAACCGATGCCAGGTGCTGCTGGAAGCGCTGCGCGAACTCGCGGACGACGGAGACGAACTCGGTCTGCTGGGCTGGGCGGCGGAGGTGGCGGCGGTGATCGCGGCCCTCACGCCCCGGGACGATCCCGGCTACTACCTGGTGCTGTCCGACTTCGTGGCTGCCGCAGAGACCTACCTCGACCACAATGTCGATCGCGAGATGGAGTCCATGGCACTGGACGCGGCACGCGCGGCCGTGACGGTCGCACCGGTGAACGAGCGCGCACGATGCTGGTCCAGACTGGCCGGTGCGCTGCGGCGGCAGTTCGACTCCACGGGCGAGGTGGCCCTGCTCGAGGAGGCGGCCGCCATGGACCGGGCGGCCCTCTCGCATGAGCCCGCGAGCCTCGCGCACCTGTCCGGGTTGTGTACGGATCTGACCCTGCTGGCGCGGAACCGATATCCCGAATCACTCGACGAGGCCATCGAATTGGGGCAGCGTGCCGTCTCGTCCGCGCAGGACAACGATCCTGAGCTGGGTGCCCTGCTCAATGTGCTCGGCACCGCGCATCAGGTGCGGTTCGAGCACACCGACGATCCGACCGCACTGGCCGCGGCGAGCGAGGCCTTCCGCGCCGCGGTCGCGGCTACCGCGCCCGGACGCGATCAGCATGCCGGGTTCGGCTACAACCTCTGCCAATCCCTGCTCCAGCAGTATCGCCGGGAGGGGGATTCCGTGGTGCTGGCCGAGGCCGTCGAACTCGGCAGGCAGGTGAGTGCCGGTACCGCAGAAGGGCATCCGCAGTACACCAATCGGCTGAGCGCCCTCGCCGGTGCGCTCTACGAACAGTACAAGCGCAATGGAGAGCCGGGCGTTCTCGAGGAATGCGCACAGGTGCACGAGCGGGTGCTCGCCGGGCACGAGGAGACGGAATCGAGCTATGCCGCTGCGCTCGGGATTCACGCGGCCATCCTGAACAGCCTCTTCGAACTCGCGGGTGACCCGGAGGTGCTGGCCGACGCTTTGGCTTTGCAGGAGGAAGCGGTCGACCGGACCTCCGCGGATCACCCACGCCGGGCGCTGCGGCTGACCAACCTCGCCACACTGCTGATCCGCGCGGTGTCGCAAGCATCGGTGGCGACTAGGGATGCCCTGTTCGACAGAGCAATTCGTGTCGCGAAGGAAGCCGTCGAGGCCACCGCGGCGGATCATCCGGCGCGGACGCACAGGCTGTACGCGCTCGGCCGCGCCGCCGCTCTCTCGGCGCTGGACCTGGAACCGGGTCCTGGACGGTTCACGGAGCTGCTGAGGACAGCAGTCGACGCCCTCGATATGGCGGCGCGACATGCCCACGCACCGGCGGCCGATCGGATGCGGGCCTACGCCCTGCTGCTGGGGCTCGGTGCCGAGCGTGCCTTCGACTATCTGGACGATGCGGTCGCGTTGTTCCCGCAACTGGCCGATCGCGCACTGTCTCTGGAGGACAGGACGTTTCACTTGGCGGCGCGGCGGGCGTCGCTCGCCGAGAGTTTTGCGGATACGGCGCTGTGGCGGGCCGGGCCCCGGCGCGCGGTCGAGGTACTGGAACAGACGCGCGGCATTCTGGTGGCCGACCGTCTCCATCTGAGCGACCCCGACCTGACCCGGCTCGAGCTGGAATATCCGGAGCTGGCACGGGAATTCCGGGCCATACTGGCCCGGCTGGACATCCTGGAACGTGATCTCAGCGAAGACGTGGACGATCCGGATGGCGCGGACGACAGTGAGGCGCTCGCGCCACGACGGGCGGACCTACGGCGCACTGTACTGGCCGAGTACGAGCGCGTGCTGAGTGGAATCCGTGCGCACGAGGAGTTCCGGGATTTCCTGAGCCCGGCATTCGACCGGTTGGTCGGTCGCGCAGGCGCGGGCCCTGTCGTATACGTATTCATGGGTGTTCGGCACGGACAGGCCATCGTGGTCGACGCGCACCGCGACCCGCAGGCACTGCACATTCCGCTGGAGCGACTGACCGGGGATGACCTCGAGCGGCACGTCCGAACACTGCTCGGAGCCGTCACCGACACCACTACGGAGGACGCGGCGCCCATCGCCCGCATCCGCGCGCAGCAGCGCATTCACGAAGTGCTGGCGTGGATGTGGGACAGCATTGCCGAAACCGTCTTGAACGCACTCGGTTTCGGTGAAGCGCTCGCACCAGGCGGTACGCCTCGCCGAATCTGGTGGTGCCCGGTCGGATTGCTCGGATTCCTGCCGCTGCACGCGGCGGGTGTGCACGCCGACGCGGGATCGACGGATCCAGCGGTGCGTGCGCGGCCACGGACCGTCCTCGACCGGGTCGTGTCGTCCTACACTCCGACGCTGCGCGGCCTCGGACTCACCGAGGCCGCGCCAACGGACTCCGGGCCGCGCGGAACCGTGGTGGTTGCCGTGCCCGACGCACCGGGAATGCCACTACCCGGTGCGCTGGCCGAGGCCGGGGCGATCGCCGAGATCGTCCCCGGTGCACGGGTTCTGGACGATCCGGTGCGTGCGACGGTCGCGGCGGCGCTCCCGGAATTTCTGGTGGCGCATTTCGCCTGTCACGGGGTGACGAATGCGATCGACCCGGCGTCGAGTCGCCTGGTGCTGCGCGACCACGAGGAGCGACCGCTCACCGTGACTTTCCTGAGCAAGCAGCGACTGCGGGCCGGGCTGGCCTACCTGTCGGCGTGTGAGACCGCGGTGACCAACCTCGAGCTGGTGGACGAGGCGGTGCATCTGTCGGGCGCGCTCTACCTGGCCGGGTACCGGCATGTGATCGGAACACTATGGCCCATTGGCGAATTCGCGTCGAAGCAGGTGGCGTGCGATGTCCACCACGCGCTCGCGGCGGATGACCAGGCTCCGGCCATCGGTGATTCCGCCTTGGCACTGCATTCCGCGGTCCGGCGTCTGCGCGACGCGTACCCGAATACGCCCTCCGCGTGGGCGGCCTACACCCACACCGGTCCGTAGTCGTGACAAAGCATCTCCATAGCAGTGATGTGTATCACTGATGACCGGTAGGGGCCACGATGACACGTCACACGCGCCGCGGCACGTACAGGTGGCTCAGTACGTTACCGGGTTGCCCACTTGCTCGATCACCGGGGGCGGTGCACCGTCGATAACCTCGCGTAATGCGTCGAGGAGCGGAGCATCGAGATGTGCTGCGACACGCAAAAAATCTCGCGCGAAGAAGCTCGTGGTGCGGTCAGTGGCCACTGCCTCGAAATAGGTCTGCAGCAGGCCCGCATCGCGCATTTCCGGTGACGATAGAAAGGCTCGTGCACGACCGAACGGCTCGGACAGTTGATTCGAGCGTGACTGCAGCCACACCATGGCACGGTGGAAAGCGGAGTCGTCCAAGCGCAGGAACGTACCGAGGCTCGGATATCGTGCCGCGAGATGATGCTGGATGTCACTGTCACGCAATGTCATCGCAAGCAGATTCGTCCGCGCTTGAAGTGCCACCCGCGCGAGCGCCAGTGACTGTGTCTCGAGTACATAGGACATGCTCGAGAACCATCCAGCCATGATTCGGCACTGCTCGATCGTCAGCACCGACGACATCGAGATCATCGATTCGAGCAGGAGGTGGTGCGGCAGGTAGTCACGGCCGACCGCATTCGCGCAGAGCGCATTCCACGATTCGCTCATGCAGATCACCGAGAACAAGTCTGCGATGCTCTCCGCGCGCACCACGTCGGTGGCGGCGTGCGATTTCGGGAGGCTGCCGTCATCTCCGCGACCAATGATCTCGTTCAACCGGCGGGCATCGTCGCTGTCGAACTGCATGTCGATGACCGCATCGACGACTCGCGCCACGGTAGAAGGGGCGAAGTACGGCAAGTCCGCCAGGCTGTTTTGCAGCTCAGGGCGGATATGGTGGCCGATCTCGTGTCCGAGAGCGAAGAACCACTCGACCATGTAGCGTTCGTCGCGAGGCAGCGCCGTCACATCGGTGATCCTGGGCGCGTACACGTGGATGCCGCTCTGGACTCGGTGGGATTTCGCAAGAGTCGCCAAAGCTTGATCGGGGTGTCCACTTTGTAGCAGGAATTCAGCGACGAGCAATAGAACCGTGCCTTCGAAGACCGAATCCATCAGACCGCCGTCGAATCGCTGCTCGAGCCACACACCATGCATGTGTGCGCACACCTCGAGCTGCCGCTGGTGAAATACCACCGTATGGTCGTGACGTCCACGCAACCCGAAGTGGCCGGGTATGCCGTCGGAGACGGTCACCAGTTCGATGCTGAGGCCTCCGATTCGCTCTGCTACTGCGCGGAATTCGCTGAGGATCGACGGAGATCCTTCCGTGATCCGCGTGATTGTCCCGGGCACGCCGACACGTCGCCGTATCGACTGCTCCAAGAGCAGATCATCGAGTCCCGTCACCTTCTGACTCTCCGAGAGCCCTGAGCACCTCCTGAAGTTGCTCGGGAGTGATATCGCGGAACTCCAGATCACCGATCTTGATGTATTTGATCTTTCGCTGTGCGATCAGGGTGCCTACGGTTTCGCGCAGAGCGGCAAGCGCGAGCGGCACCATCTGAGCCACGAACATCCACGTGTCCGGATCGCCGACCTGGGCCTGGACCTCGCGTGTATCGAACACCACTTCGGGTTGCTGCCGAACGGCCGCTTCCAGAGTCGCCGCCCCGGTCGCATCTGTTTCGATCGAAACCAGTTGCATAGGTACATCGTGACACGCCAATCCACCCGCTACCGGTGAATCGATCGATCACTACCGAGCGCGGGATGCGGCCTCCGGCCTGCCAGCGGGCTGAGTCCCCGTATGCCGCTGCCAGGGCGATCGGCCCGCTGGTCGATGTGCACTACAAGACGCTGCGGGTATGGGTGAAAAAGGCGCTCGCGCAGGGCAGTCGGCCGCGCGGCAAGGGCAGATCGGTGTTGTCGTCGGCCGAGCGTGACGAGCTGGCACGGCTGCGCAGGCAAGTGCGAGATCTCGAGCAGGCCAACGAGATTCTAAAGTTGGCGTCGGCTTTCTTCGCGCGGGAACTCGACCCGCGACACCACTGATCGTCGGATTCATCGACGAATACCGCAGGATCCACGGCGTCGAGTCGACCTGCCGCGCGCTGTCCGCGCACGGAATCCAGATCGCGCCCACAGCGAGTTGGTCGGATGGCGTCAGAGGTTGCGCGGGGTGACCAAGCCGGATTCGTAGGCGAGGACGACGAGTTGGGCGCGATCGCGGGCGTGGAGCTTGGTCATGGCTCGATTGACGTGGGTTTTCGCGGTCAGCGGGCTGATGACCATGTGATCGGCGATCTCGTCGTTGGACAGTCCCTGGGCGACGAGGGTGACGGCCTCGCGTTCGCGGGTGGTCAGTTCTTTCAGCCCCGTGCCGGTGAGGGTGCCGAGCGGTTGGGCGACATACCGGGTGATCAGTCGCCGGGTGATCGACGGTGCGAGTAACGCGTCGCCGCGGGCGGCGACGCGAACCGAGTGCAGGAAGTCTTCTGGCCGAATGTCTTTGACGAGGAATCCGGCCGCCCCGGCGCGCAGCGCGTCGAAGACGTATTCGTCCAAGCCGTAGTTGGTCAGGATGACGACATGCACCTCGGCCAGCGCCGGGTCGGCGGCAATGTGCCGGGTTGCCTCGATGCCGTCCATGCCCGGCATCTGAATGTCGATGAGCGCTATATCGGGCAGGTGCTGCCTGGCCAGCGCCACGCCCTCGCTGCCGTCGGCTGCCTCAGCCACTACCTCGATATCGTCCTCGAGGTCGAGGAGGGCGCGGAATCCGCTGCGAATGAGCGGTTGGTCGTCGACCAGCAGAACACGGATCATGTCGGGTCCAAAGGGAGTTCGGCTCGGACGGAGAAGCCGCCCTCCCTGCGCGGTCCCGCCTGCAAGCGACCGCCGAGGGCGGTGACTCGTTCGCGCATTCCGAGCAGGCCGACGCCGTGCACCGGCCCGGTGTCCGGCCGGGTCTTGCCCTCGTCGTCGACGCGCACGACCAGGGCGTCGGGACGGTAGTCGATGCGGACCGATGCCGTCGCGGCGGCGGCATGCCTGGAGATATTGGTCAGCGACTCCTGAACGATCCGGTAGACGGTTCGGTCCACCGCGGCTGGTACGTCGTGGCGTTGTCCTTCGATCGTCAGCGTTGCGTCCAAACCCGTTGTGCGGGCCCGTTCCACTAGGTCCGGGACGTGCTCGAGCCCTTGCCGGGGGGCGACCCCGTCGTCGCGCAGCGCTTCCAGTGTCGCGCGCAGTTCCCGGGCCGCCTCACGTCCGGCTTCGCGGATCGCGAGCAGGGCTTCCGACACCTCTTCGCCTCGTTTGCGGGCTACATGGACGGCGGCCTCGGATTGCACCTTGATCACCGAAATCTGGTGGGTGAGCGAATCGTGCAGCTCCCGCGCGATATGCAGGCGCTCCTCGTCGGCGCGGCGCAGCGCGGTCTCCTCGCGGGTGCGCTCGGCTTCATCCGCGCGCCGCTCGGCCTGTCGCAGCGCTTCCCCCGCCGCACCGGCCGCGATCAGCCAGGCCAGTGGGAGCGCATCCCGGGCCTGCGTGAACGCTTCGCCCACTGGCCAGTCGGGGTGCGCGACCACCATCGCGAACGGAACCGCGGCCACCATGAGCACCGAACCGGCCACCGCGATGCGACGGTGTCCTGCGCGTACCGTGGCGTACACCGCGACCAGATAAGCGATAGCGGGTACCTCGAAACCGATTGCCTGATAACCCAATACGCACAGCCCGGTCACGGCCAGCACCGTGCACGGAGCCCAGCGGGCCGCGGCGAGCGGGAGGCTGCCGAAGATCAACAACGAATAGCCCAGCGCGTCGAGATTCGTGGCGGAGTGTTGCACGGACAGCCCGGTGACCAGCAGGATGGCCGCCACCGCGACGGCGACCGCCCAATCGCCGATGCGGATCCGTGCCCTGCTCATGAGTGCACCCTAGCCGGAATATCGCGTGAGCAACTCCTGCTCGTAGACGATCAATCGACTACCGCGGACGCGGTAGTTTCTCGGCTTCTACGGCATCCGCAGCAGTCCGTTACGGCAGCGGCGGCAGCGGGAATTGTCTACGCCCGCACGATGATCGGCGGTGGCACCGGCGGACATGATGAAGCGATATCGAGCCGTTCGACGAAGGAGTACCTCATGTCCGTCCGTCATCTGCCTGCCGTCGCAGCAGCCGCCATGCTCGGAAGTATCGCGCTGGCCGCACCAGCCGCGGCCTCGGTCCAACAGACCGCCGCTGTCGCCGGAATGACCTCCGGGCGACTCGGGCCCACCCTGACCGCGCTGGTGGGACTGGTCGGCGTGGCTATCGGCGGCCTTGCCCGCGCCGGACGAATCGGCACCGACAACGGGCGAAGAGGGGCCCAGGTAGCGCTGGTTTCGGGGCTGATCAGCACGGTCCTCGGCGGCCTGTTCGCGGCCACCGCCGACGGTGGTCCCGGCACCGGCAACGGGATAGTCGGGGCTTTCGCGGCCGTGATGTTGGGGCTGATCGGCATGGTCCTCGGCGGGCTGACCCTGAACCGCTCGCGCCGCACCAGCCGCACCGGCTGACCACGGCGACCGCTGACGAGACTTCACGGGGTGGGGGAACCTGTGGCGCACGGCGTAGATCGCGGCACCGAGCGGTGAGAGTGGAGCGGGCGATGTCGAGTCGGGGGGAGGCTCTGGTGAGTAGCTGGATCAGACGCACGTCGAACATGCCCGCTGAGCTTGTACCGGCCGCTGCGCGAAGGGGCGTACCGGAAATTCGGTACGCCAGAACCCTAGCGCTCCAAGGCCTTTCGTGGGTTGGATTGAAAGGCAAGTTCGAACCGCTCGAAAGGAAACAATCTTGGACCCTTCGTGATTCTCGGTTGGAGATCTGATCGGCAGACTTGGCGGCATGGCAATCGTGATCAGGCCCGGCCGACCCGACGAAGCGACTCTGCTCAGCGACCTTGCGCTACGGTCGAAAGGTCTGTGGGGCTACAGCGAACAGCTGCTCGACTCATTCCGGGGCGAGCTCACCCTGACCCCTGACGCTGTTGTAGTCCGGCGCACGGCCGTTGCCGAGCTGGGTGGCATGGTCGTCGGATTCGTGACAGTCGACGGCGCTGCGCCGGTTGGTGAACTGGGGATGCTGTTCGTCGTGCCCGAGGCGACTGGCGAGGGGGTAGGCACCGAACTGTTCCGACATGCGGTCGAGACTGCTCGCAGCGCCGGATTCCACAAGTTGGTCATCGAGTCGGATCCGAACGCAGAGACGTTCTATCTGGCTAGGGGCGCGGTCAAAGTTGGCAGTGTCGAGTCCGAGTCGATTGCTGGACGCAAGCTGCCGCTGATGGAAGTCGACACGGCCCCGCCCACTGGATCGACTTGCCGGTCGTTGGATACGTCAGATCCACAATCCGCCAACTAGATCTGGACACAACCACCACGCGCCGTCCAGGCCGAGATGGCGAACCGCAGGTCGGAAATCCCAACTGCACCAGCAAGAGTTCGAACGGACAATGTGTGTTCTGTCCGGGGATAGTTTGCGGTAGTGGTTGCGGAGTTCGGACATAGGTTGCGGGTTCTGAGGACATAGGACTGCTCCGGCGGGCAGACTGCATGCCCGTGCGAAGGCTGAGCGTGGTCCGCTGGACTTCGATCCCGATGTGATCGGTATTGCGGCGCAGCCGTTCTGGTTGTTCTGGACCACGCCGGAGGGCAAGCGGCGCTCGCACGCTCCGGACTACTTCGCCCGCTCCGCGGACGGCGGAGCGTTGGTGATGGACTGTCGGCCCGCTGATCGGATCAAACCGCGGGACGCCGAGGCGTTTGCCGCAACTGGTGCCGCATGCGATGCGCAACAAGACTGCTGGCGGCCCCCGAGCCTGCCCATCCTGGACTATCGAAGCCTGCGCACATTCGGTGGTCCGAGTTCACTCTCACCGGTCATCCTGCGTGACTGGTCGCAGCGGCGGCCCGGCCGCCGATGCGTCGGGTTCATCCGGCCACACCCGGCACCCTCGGACTATCTCGACACCGCGGTCGAACCCGTTCCCTGGCCACAGCGATCACAGCCACGGCCAAACCTGAACACGAGGCCATGGTCGGACAGCGAACGCCAATACTTACGCCCAGCCCCCGCAGACGACGACAGTTCAGGTTCAGATAGATCCGATGCGCACTGCCGTTCGCTTGCGGCGACCTCGGCACGGCTATGTCGCGAACACACTGAGTTATTCGGCGTCGTTCTGTTCCTCGGCGAGTTCGGCCAAGACATCGGCCGCATCCTGGTTACCGGCCGCAGCCAGGCGACGCAACTCATCGACGTCGCCGAGCTCGCCTGCCAACTCGACCAGTTGGTCCACAGCATCACGGCTGCCGTGGTCGGCCATACGTCTCAACTCGGTCGTATCGCCCCGCTCAACGGCGAGTTCGATGAGCTGATCGACCGCATTGTTGTCACCATTCGCGGCCCGTTCCCGCAGCTCGGACAAATCCGAATCAGTCATTAGGCATACCCTTTCAGCCGTTCAGCGCCGGGCGCCTGCTGCGCCAGGCATGTTCGGAATGGAGTTCGTCCGCTGAGCGAGCTTGGAGGGTGATCCACGTCACTGGTCGATGCTGTCAGGAATTCGGGGGCTGTCTCGTTCAGAGGGCACGCGAACCAGACAGGAGCGAATCATGAAGCACCGCATCGTCGTCCTCGGAGCCGGATACGCCGGGGCCTACTCCGCCGGATACCTGGCCCGCCAACTGCACTCCGACGACTTCGAGATCATCGTCGCCAACGCCGAACTCGATTTCGTCGAGCGGCTGCGCCTGCACCAGCTCGCTGCCGGACACGAACTCCCCCACCGGCCGCTGGCAGAAGTGTTCGCGGGCACCGACATCCAGCTCCGACTGGCGCGGGTGACCAGCATCGACGCCGAGCGCCGGACCGTCACGATCGCGGACGGCGCAGACACCGACCGGCTCGAATACGACACCCTCCTCTACGCGCTCGGCAGCACAACCGCCGACAACGGCATCCCGGGCGTCGCCGAGCACGCCTTCCACGTGGCCGCGCGGCCGTCCGCGCTGCGGCTGCGCTCCCGCCTGGACGAGTTGGGCGAGGGCGGGCGGGTCCTGGTGGTTGGCGGCAATCTGACCGCGATCGAGGCCGCCACCGAGATCGCCGAAGCCCGTCCGGGACTTCGGGTCAGCCTCGCCACCAGCGGCGAACTGGGCGGTTGGCTGGGCCCCAAGGCACGCCGCCACGTGCTGGGCGCCTTCGACCGGTTCGGCATCACCGTCCACGAGCACACCAAGATCGAGCGGGTCGAGGAGACCGGAGCTGTCGCCGCCGACGGCACCGTCTTCGCCGCCGATGCGACCGTGTGGGCAGCTGGGTTCGCTGTGCACCCGATCGCTGCCGCCAGCGGTCTCGCGGTGGAAGCCAACGGCCAGATCACCGTCGACCGGCAGATGCGGTCGATCTCGCACCCGGATGTCTACGCCGCCGGCGACAGCGTCTTCGTCATCGGCGATAACGGCCGACCGCTGCCGATGTCCTGCGCTTCGGCGGGATACACCGGCACACAGGCGGCGGCGGCGATCGTCGGAGACCTGACCGGGCGCAAGATCAAAGCGACCGCGCTGTCGTATGTCGGCAACCACATCAGCCTCGGCCGCAAGGACGGGATCTTCCAACTGGTCGACGGCGACGCGCACTCGAAGCCCGGCGCCCTGCGCGGCCGTTCGGCGGCACGAGTCAAGTCGGCGATCGTGGCAATCAGTGCCTGGGCGGTCAGCCGCCCGACCTTCGGGAAGCCGAATCACAAGTACCGCTTGGCCACCACCCGTGAAGTCTCGCCCAAGTTGGTAACCGCATAGAGTCGTGCTCGTGAACACGGCCGCAGTGGAGCAATTCGAGGCCAGCCGGAATCGGCTGGCCTCGCTTGCGTACCGCTTGCTGGGCTCGGCCGCCGACGCCGAGGACACCGTGCAGGATGCGTACCTGCGGTGGCAGGCCGCCGACCAAGAGTATGTCGAGGTACCCGAGGCATGGCTCACAAAGATCGTCACCAACCTGGCGCTCGACCGACTCCGGTCGGCACAGCTACGGCGCGAACGCGCGGTCGGCGCCTGGATGCCCGAACCGCTGCTCGATGGCGACCCCATGCTAGGCCCGGCCGACACCGTCGAACAACGTGAATCGGTGACCCTGGCGGTGCTGATGCTCATGGAGCGGCTGTCACCGGTCGAACGAGCCGTCTACGTACTGCGCGAAGCCTTCGCCTACAGCCACGCCGAAATAGCCGAGATCCTCGAGATCACCGAATCCGCGAGCCAGCAGCATGTCCACCGGGCCCGGCGCCGTATCACCGCCGAGCGAAACTCCCGGGACATCGACCGCGCCTCCGCACGGCGGATCGTCGAGGCGTTCGTCGATGCCGCTTCCTCGGGCCGGACCGAACAACTGGTAGCGCTGCTGACCGACGACGCAACCGGTGTCTCCGACGGTGCGCTCGGGCTGGCCGAGACGCTGATCCGGTACTCGACCCCGCAGCGGCTCGCCGCCGCGGTGCGGACCGGCCTCAAATCGTCTGCGGCCAAGCGGCGACTCGCCGGTGGCTCGCCCTCGATCCATGCCGGCGTGGTCAACGGCTGCCCGGCCATGCTCGTCACGCTCGACGACCGGGTCCTGGGTGTCACGATCTTGGAGATCCGTGACGACAAGATCGCAGGCGTGCGCGGCATCGCTGCTCCGTACCGACTCGATCGCCTCACCGCGGAATGGCAGCGGCGCGAGCATGATGTCCCGCTGATCGAATCGTGGTAACCGGCCGTCCGACATTCGATCTCATGTTCGTCCGGCTGTCGATGCTCTGTGCCCTGCCGCGTTGTGCAGTGCCGTGCAAGCGGCGCTGATGGCGGGATGGTCCCTGGTGCCGCGGGTCCACGTCCGCCGCAACCGATCGGCCCCGCCGACACTGCCCGCCCCGCAGAACTGATCGAATAGTTCCTGACCGTGGCGACCACCGGCGACCTGGACGGCGTGCTGGCGATCCTTGCCCCGGACGTCACCTGGACCCTCCGAGCGATTGCTCCTCGAGAACGTCGTGTGGCTACGGACACACACTCCACGAGTGATCTGTATCACATGGCGTCAGGATTTTCGGTGATGCGGTGTCTTGTGCTCGAGCCCCTCGGATCGAAGGAGAGAAACCATGAGCAAGAAGATCGATGTGATCGTGATCGGCGGCGGATACGCCGGGGTGATGGCGGCCAATCGGTTGACCCAGCGCCACGATGTGACGGTGACCGTGATCAATCCGCGCTCGGTCTTCGTCCCGCGGCTGCGGTTGCACCAGCTCGTGGGCGGGACGCACGATGCGGTCGTCGACTACGCCGACGTTCTGGCCGAGGGCGTCCGGCTGGTTGTCGACAGCGCGACGCGGATCGACGCGGCCGGGCGCAGTGTGACGCTGACCGAGGGCGACACGATCGGCTACGACTACCTGATCTACGCGGCGGGCAGCGGCAGCCCTGCCCCGCAGGTGCCAGGTGTGGCCGAGTTCGCTTACTCCGTCGCGACTTTGGAGGCGGCGCAGCGGTCGCGGTCGGTGCTCTACGACACGCCGATGACCGCGCCGGTGACGGTGGTCGGGGGCGGTCCGGCCGGCATCGAGACTGCCGCGGAATTGGCCGAGCAGGGCCGCACCGTCACCTTGGTGTGCGGCGGTGACCTCGGTCCATACCTGCACCCGCGGGCTCGCCGCACGGCCCACAAGTACCTCGCCAAGCTGGGGGTCAGCGTCGTCGACGGCCCCGATTCGGTGGTCACGGCGGTGAAACGGAATCACGTGGAACTCGGCGGCGGCCGCACGCTGGCCAGCGCAGTCACGATCTGGGCGGCGGGCTTCGGCGTGCCCGACCTGGCCGACCGCAGCGGGCTGCGCACCGACGCCGCCGGACGGCTGCTCACCGACGAAACCCTGACCAGCAGCGATGACGAGCGCATAGTCGCGGCGGGCGATGCGTCGGCGCCGTCGGACCTGCCGTTCCGGATGAGCGCCTACGCCGCGGGATGCCTGGGCGCCCACGCCGCCGACACCGTGCTGAACCGGATCGCGGGTGAGCAGCCAGCGCCGATCGACCTATCGTTCGCCGCCATGTGCCTCAGCTTCGGCCGGGACGCCGGGATCTTCCAGCTCGGACGCAAGGACGACACCGCGCTGCCGCTCTACTTCACCGGCTCCGCCGGCAAGAAGCTCAAGGAGTTCGCCTGCGAAGCCAGCGTCAAGCACCTGGTGACCGAAGCGCAAAAGCCCGGCTCGCACCACTGGCCCAAGGACGGCAAGCACAGGCCACAGCTGTTGCAGGCCCAGCGTGATGTCGCGGCGGCATCGGTCGCATAGCGCAGCGAAGTCGCGGTCATCGGTCCGGTCGCCGATGACTTCGGCAGCACCACGTGCGGCACGCGGCGGGCCGGATCGAACAGCTAGGACGGAAGAGGACTCCATGAATACAACAAGTGAAGCCGGTAGGCGGGGGCAGACCGCCAGCGAGGCGGCTGGCCTCGACAGCAACGACGCCGCCGTCGAGGCGACGGAGACATTCGTCGCGCACCGCAATCTGCTGTTCACCGTCGCCTACGAGATGCTCGGATCGGCGGCCGACGCCGAGGACGTATTGCAGGAAGCCTGGCTGCGATGGGTGCGGGTCGACGTGGGGCAGATGAGCGATCAACGCGCCTATCTGGTCCGCATCACCACCCGCCAAGCGCTCAACCGGCTGCGCTCGATGAAACGCCGCCGCGAGTCCTACATGGGGTCGTGGCTGCCGGAGCCCCTGCTCACCACTGCGGATGTGGCCGCCGACGTCGAACTGGCCGAAAGCGTGTCGATGGCGCTGATGCTCGTGCTCGAGACCCTGACCCCGATCGAACGGGCGGTGTTCGTGCTGCGCGAAGCATTCGGGTTCGGCTACGACGAGATCGCGGCCGCGGTCGACAAGGCTCCCACCGCCGTCTACCAGATCGCCCACCGCGCGCGCCGCCACGTCGAAGCCCGCCGCCCGCGCCGCACGGTCACCGCACGCCAGGCCCAAGCGGCCACCGAGGCGTTCCGGCGCGCGCTCGAGACCCGCGACCTGCGAGGCCTGCTCGACGTCCTCGCCCCCGACGTCGTCGCGATCAGCGACGGCGGTGGCATCAAACAAGCCACACCACGGCCGATCATCGGCGCCGACAAGGTGGCCCGCTTCATCGTCGGCGGCCTCACCAAAAATCGCGTCGCGCTCATCGTGGAGCCGACCACGGTCAACGGTGGTCCCGCCCTGGCACTGCACGTCGACGGCGAACTCGACGGTGTCATCGCGATGTGCGTCGAGGACACCCGAATCACCGGCCTCTACTTCGTGCGCAACCCGCAGAAGCTGACCCGTGTCGAATCCGAGACGCCACTCACCCTCCGATGAACAGCCAAACTCTTCGAGGAGAAGACATGACCACGCGGGCACCGCACCGCACACCACTGATGCGCCGCTGTCACAATGGCCGACAGTAGCCGGAGCGGTTTTCCTGCTCACGGCGCTCACCAGTGTCCTGCTGACCGCCTTCGCCTGGCCATCGGTACGGTCTTCCGTGCACGACCTGCCGATCGCCGTCGCGGGCCCGGCTACCGCGGTCGCGCAGATCCGCACCGCACTCGATCAACGACTGCCGGGCGGATTCGACATCACCGAAGTCACCGAAACGGCAGCGGCGGAACAACTTATCCGCGACCGGCAGGTGTACGGGGCGATCGACGTCAGCTCCGGCACCCTGCGGGTCATCGTCGCCTCCGCCGCCAGCACCGTTGTGGCCCAAACGCTACAAGCCATCGCGACCGATCTCAGCCAGGCAGACGCCGCCGGGTCGCCGGTCGCAGTCCGTGACCTCGCCGCACTGCCCGCCGACAGTGCGGACTACGGCGCGCGCGGCCAGACGGATCGTGCCGCTTCAACGTTGATCGTCAAACCCCAAACCGCTGCGGCTGAACACGAAACGGCCGCAGCACCAGATCGGTGCGGCGGCCGTTGTGCGCGGATGGCCCTACTTCGCCCAGAGCCTCAGGACACCTTCGATCCGCCGCTGAGGCTGGACGATCCGGTATGAAGCAGTTCCAGAAGGACATGGAAGGGGTTGAAGTCGGGCGGCAGGGCAACCGGTTCGGCTGCGGCGGGGGTGGCCGCAGCCTTTGCGGGGGCCGGGGCAGAGGGCTGTGCGTTCGCGGTGGCCATCGGGGCCAGCATGAGCGCGCCGGCCAGAGTGACCGCGGCGAGTGATCGCTTCATCAAAAGATTCCTTCTGCTCTAGTTTTCGAACTGCTCAACTACCCCGAAAGCAGCCAAGATCACGCTATGCGCCGCATCGCCCCAGTCCACAGCCCCAGGTTCCGTCGCCCCTGACACCAGGGGTGCTCGCGCGGTTTTGTGCTCTGCACAAGGCCAGATTGTGGCGTCTGTTTTCCGCAGGTCGCCGAGGCCCTGATCGTCCCACGTCCGAGCACAGGCACTGGGCCGAGAGCGGAGTCGTCGGTAATCGAACACACTGCATTGCCGCATAGCACGCGGTTCGAAACGGCCGCGGTCGACCGTCAAGCCCGATCGCGACGTCAGCTTTCACCGATACGGCAGCCAGCTCGCGCCGACCGCCGTTGAGATTCGCCGATGAACGACGTCGTGGTTCACCGATGTAGCCAGCGCGGCAGAGCAAATCATCAAGCACGAACCCGCCCTGCATCCGCTGCCCCCAATTCTCACCATCAACCCCAAATGCTGATCCGGCTCGACGAGATCGCATCCGACCTTTTCGACCGGCGAGACCGGGGCAGAACGAGAAGCATGGCTCGGTGCGATCGAGTGCATCGACCTCACCGTGACCTACCTGCGCCAGAAACGCGAGCAGACCCATCGACTCACCCCCTCGCCTCTAGCACCGACGGACCGGTGCTGCTGACTCTCGAGCCGCCGGCCCAGCGCAGCCCACCAGACGCCGAGTCAGGTCGGCAGCCGCTGATCGCGTGAGCGAAGCAGCGAAAGACCCGGCACGGTCCGGCTGCCCCGGTGGGGCGGCTGTTGGTTATCACTGTGGCTCGTGCCGGAGGCGGCGTCGAGGCTGGGTACGCTCGCCTGCTGTGAACTGGACTGTCGCCGATCGAGAACTCGTTTCGTGGCTCGGTACGCCCGAAACCGATCTCGGGTGGTGCGGGTACGAGATCGACCCGCGACCTGACGCGGTGTGGTTGCTGCATGCGATGTACGAGCACGACGCGGGCGCAACGGAACTCACCTACGACGAACAGCGGCGGCAGCGACTGGCCGCCGGACTCGCGCAACCGACGATCATCCCCGGCCTCGACCTCGAGGCCGAGTCGGTCGTGATCGGCAACGAACTGGGCCGCTCCGAGCACCCCGGACCGGGCTGGAAAAGGCTGCGCTGGACCGAGCTCGCGACTCGGCTCGACGAGCCGGTGGTCGCAGAGGGCCAATACCCCAGTTACCGCAGCCTGTCCGGCGCACACCCGAGCGGAAGCTGGCCGGTGAGCATCCGCCCGCCCGCCGAGGGCTCCCTCGACCGGGAGTCGTGGCAGACGCTGATCGACGTTCTGATCGGGTGGTCCCCGGGCGGTGCCGACACCGCGTGCGTGGCCTACTTCGGCCCGGCTGTCAGCGGTGAGTTCGACACCGGAGTCACCATCTCGGGCCCTCTCGGCGGCGCCGCGGGGCTCTACGACCATCCCAGCGGCGTCGGCTCACCCTCGAACATGTGGGCCGCCGACCGATCATGGATCACCTGGTCGGATTGGGACCTCTGCGCCACCAAGGTAGCCGGTCCCACCGAGCTGATCGAGGCGCTCCAGGCAGCGCCGGACCTCGAAGCAGTACGCCTGCACTGGTGCTGACAGGCTCGATGGCGGCAGCCGGGACCCGCGGCGCTGATCTACGAACTCGGAAGCCGCGCATCCAGTGCTGCGCACAGCTCGACAGTGAACTCATGCGCCTGCCGGTCGGCGGCTTCCTCCTGGGGGACTGCTATCGGCCGCTCTAGCTCGTGTCTCGCTTTGCGGGACTCGAAGACGGCTCTGCGCTGCCATCGTCGACCGACTCACCGTCGGCGGCAACATAATCGAGACCGGCACCGACTCCTACCGACTCGCGCGCGCTCGCACCAAAGCCGCAGTAGCAGGCCAACATTGACGCATGCCGCTATCGAAGGATCCATAGAACCTTCGTCGAACCCCCATAGCACTGCAAGCCATGCTGCTTCGCCAACTCAGCGACTCCGGAAGCCACGTCGACCGCCCGATCCCAGTCGATATTGAGTCGCAATGCTGGGCCGTTGAGATCCGCGCCGACGCTACTGGTCCAGGGACTGCCCTCCTCCCCGATATTCGGCCAGCGCCGCAGCAACGCTTCGATGAAGTCGGTGATGATCTGGGGCGGCGGCCATTGCCAATGAATCTGAGCCACGCAGGTCAGCCCTTCCTGAGTTGTGCTACCTCACTCGTCGTTTCGGGCTGCACGCAGCAGTCGTAGCTGCCCAATCTCGGCAGCGTTCTTCATCAGCTCGGCGTTCACCCATGCGATCGTGTGGGCGACGGACTTGGTGGGGTCGTCCTGCCATGGAAACCTCGTCGGCGCATCGAGATCGGTGTCAGTGATCTGATCAAGGACACGCAGCCATCGCGTGCGCAGGCCGCGCAGCCAGTCGACCGAGGTCGATCCGGGGCCCGGCCACACGATCTGGGAACGGTCGTGGGGAAGGCTTTGTCGCAGGTGGTCGATGGCGACGGTCCACCACCACCCGATGTGCCAGCTGATCCAGCCGATAGTTGGGACCGGGATAGGTTCGGGCTCGGACTCGGCCCAGTCGGGCACCCAGATACCGCGTTCGTCCCGGCGCAGCGTCCAACACAAATCAGCAGGTTCCCACAGGAAGTCGTCTGTCTCCAGCTGCTCGAGGTGGTACTCGAACAACGACCAGATCAGATCGAACTGCCAGCGCAGCAAGGTGGAAGGCGACGTATCCATGCGCCGAATCCTGCCCCGCACCCCCGGGCCGGACAATCGATTTACTGGCCGCCGGATCGATCGCCGGAACCCTCGCGGGCGGCCTGGTTCTCGGGGCCATCCCTAGCGCCGCGCTCATCCCCGCACTCACCGCCCTTCCCCTGATCTCCTCGATCAAAATCTGGCGACACCAATAGGACCCGGCCACAACCGCACGGTGATGTCAAGATTCACCGTCCGACCAGCCCGCCCCGCCTTGCCCTGACGCCCAAATTCACCCATAGGCAAATAGCAGTGCCGGGCGGGGCGTGGTGGTCGCTCCCTGCTCCCCTCTGTCCATGGCGGCCGGTCTCGCGGCTAGTGGGACAGAGCCGCTGCGCGCGTCAAGGTTCGGGCCCGTCGGTATCGGGTCGATCGTCCTCCGTGTGGCCGGTGCTGCGTGGACAGGGTGGTGGTTCCGTCGCACCGGGTGCGGTGGTTCGCGCGGCTGCGGCGGTACGAAGGCCGACGTATCCGGCTGCGCCGTGGCGCGCCGACCACCCGGAGCAGGCCGCGCCGCTCATTTCTCGAAGTAGCGACGCGGATTGCGGACCAGGATCGCGTCGATGTCGTCGTCGGTGAGCCCTTTCGCCAGCAGCGCGGGGATGACGTCGTCGCTGATGTGGCGATAGTTCCACTTGGGCGCCATCTGAATTTTGGCGTCGTGCGGAAACCAGTCGATGAAGCAGGCGGCGTCGTGCGCGATGACGACCTTGTCGCGATACCCGCGGCGAACCAGCTCGACGATCGTGTTCACCCGGTCCTCGAAGGGCAGCAGAATATCGACGCCGAAGCGGTCCATGCCGAGCAACGAACCCGCGTCGGCCAGTTCGGTCAGGTACTCGAGATCGGTGGAGTCACCGGAGTGCCCGATCACCACGCGGCTCAGATCCACTCCCTCTTCGGCGAGCACCCGCTGCGCGACGAGACCGGATCGGGTGTGCGGGTTGGTGTGCACGGTCACCGGAGCCCCGGTGCGGACCGCGGCCTGCCCGACCGCGCGCATCACTCGTTCCACGCCGGGAGTCAGGCCGGGTTCCTCGATGGCGCACTTGAGGAATCCGGCGCGGACGCCGGTGCCCGCGATGCCTTCGGTCAGGTCACGGACGAACAGGTCGACCATCGGCTCCGGCTGGTCGAATATCAAACCCGGTCCGCTGTAATGGAATTGGAACGGCACATCGTTGTACGTGTACACCCCGGTCGCGACGACGATCTGCAATCGCGTTCTGGCCGCGATCCGCTGGATGCGCGGAATGTAGCGGCCGAGCCCGAGCACCGTCGGGTCGAGGATGGTGTCGATGCCGAGCGAATGGAGTTCCTCCAACTGGGCGACGGCGTCGTCGATGCGCGCGTCCTCGTCCCAGTCGCCGTAGTTCTGCTGGAACTCCGTACCGAGCACGAAGACGTGCTCGTGCACGAGCACGCGGCCGAGCTCGCTCGAGTCGATGGTTCCGGTCACGGTGGGTACGAGTGTCATCGGGAGGCCTTCTCCGGCGCGGCGGTGAACACGCTGACATCGAGCGCGCGCTTGAGGATCTTGCCGGTGGCGCCCTTGGGCAGCTGGTCGACGAAGGCGAAGCGGTGCGGGACCTTGTAGGCGGACAGGCGTTCCTTCGCCCAGGTTCGCAGCTCCTCCGGATCGAGTCGCGTTCCCGCCGCGGCGGCGACGACAGCCCCGACCTCCTCGCCGTAGTGGTCGTCCGGGATGCCTATGACCGCGACTTCCACGATCTCGGGGTGCTCGTAGAGCACCTCCTCGACCTCACGCGGATAGACGTTGTATCCGCCGCGAATGATCAGGTCCTTGGCGCGGTCGACGATATAGACGTAGCCGTCGGCGTCGACGCGCCCCAGGTCGCCGGTCTTCAACCATCCACCGGACAGTTCGGCGGCGGTGGCATCGGGGCGGTTCCAATACCCCTTCATGACACTGGGCCCGCGCAGGAAGAGCTCACCGACGGTGTCCGCGGGCAGCACGTTGCCTTCCGGATCGCGCACTTCGATCGAGGTCCCCGGCAGCGCGGTTCCCACCGATCCGACCCGCTGCTCACGATCGAGCGCGTTGTAGGTCGCGGCGCCACTGGATTCGGTGAGTCCGTAGCCCTCCAGAATGGCGCAGCCGAACCGATCCGAGAACGCGCGGATGACCTCGGCGGGCAGCGACGCCCCACCGGAGGCGGCTAGGCGCAGGCTGGCGAAGTCGTCCGGTCCGTAGTCACCGTCGGTGTGCAGCATGGCGTTCCACATCGTCGGCACGCCGGACACCACGGTGAGTCGGTGGTCTCTGATCATCTCGATCATCGCCTGCGGATGGAAGGGTGACACCATCGAGAACGAGCATCCCGCGTGCAGCGCCGTGATCAGGCATACCGCTTGGCCGTACACGTGGAACAGAGGCAACCCGGTGCCGAACCGTTCCTCCGGTGTGAGCCGCAGCTGGTCGATAAAGATTCGCGCGGTCTCGATCAGGTTGGAGACGGTGAGCTCGACGCCCTTCGGCTTGCCCGTGGTGCCCGAGGTGTACAGCAGGATCGCGGTGTCGTCGGGGTCGCGCCGGACCGGTTCGGCGACCACCCGCGTCGGCTCGGCGTGCGCGCCGGGTTCGAGCACGAGCAGCGGGATGTCGCGCTCGGCCGCCGCCTGCCGTGCCGCGGCCTGCGCTCCGTGCCAGGCGATGGCGAGCCGGGCGCCGGAATCATCGAGCACATAGCCGATTTCGGGCGCGGTGGCCATGGTGTTCACCGGAATGGCGACGGCCCCGACGAGGTGGGCCCCGAGGTAGGCGACGACGAACTCCGGGACGGTCGGCGCAACGAGCAGCACGCGGTCGCCGGCTGCCACGCCGGAATCGATGAGGAGGCCACCGAAGGCGGCGCTGCGATGGGCGAGGTCGAGATAGGTGATGCGCTGGTCCCCGATGCGCAGCGCGATGGCGTCGGGGCGCTCGGAGGCGTGCTGCCAGAAACGGTCGGCGACATTGGTCATGGCACATCCAGACAGGTAGAGACCGGCTATGGAAAGACGTGTGACGGGGGTCACTTCCGAAGGCACTCTATCTGAATTTGGTGTCAACTTCAATCACGGGGAGCGAGGGAAGCGCGGGCGATGGCGCCGGAAGCACGCGGCGAAAGCTCTATTGAACTTGACGCCGAATTCAATTAGAGTCCGGCCAGCCGATGTGTTGGCCGTCACATACTGCACCCTCCGGCGGGGCAGGCAGGCGACCATCGCTCGCGGTGTACGACGCGGGCGATGCGATGAGAGATTCGCGATGACATCGGTGACGTGGTGTGCGGGTATGTCGCACCGCGCGAGGGGTATCTCGATGCCCGCCACCGCATTTCGACCGAGATGAGGGTCAATTCTGATGACACCTGCCCTACATCGGGTTCCGCGGCTCGAGCGGCAGCGTGACCTGGAAGAACTCGACCATCGCACTGAGTGGGTGCGCGGGCTACGCGCAAGCTCGCTCGTTCGTCCGGGTGGACGTCGACACCCCGCGCGCCAGGGAGATCGTCGTCTTCTGGGGACAGCCCTTCAGCCTCGGCTGATCCCGCGCCGCGGGCCCGGCGGCGATCGGCTGATCCCGCGCCGCCGGAACATCCTGGCCGACAGGAAGATTGAGAGAAGAATATGGCCGCCTTGCTGAGGGTGGAAGAACTGTCGCTGTCGTTGCCCGCGGTGGGCGGCCTGCTCCGCGACGTCGGGTTCGAAGTGGCCCGCGGTGAAGTCGTCGGGCTCGTGGGGGAGAGCGGCAGCGGGAAGACACTGACGGGGCTCGGCGTCCTCGGGCTCCACCCTCCGGGTGCCCGGGTGACGGGCCGCATCGACTTCTGCGGCGAGGATCTCCTGACGGCGACGCCCGACAGGTTGCGTGCCCTGCGCGGACGCGAAGTCGGCATGATATTCCAAGAGCCGCGGTCGTCGCTCAATCCGGTCATGACTGTCGGGCGTCAGATCGCGAATGTGCTTCGGGCGCACGAGAAGATGACATCCTCCCAGATCGGCGCACGGACCGCGGAGTTGCTCGAAAAGGTCGGTCTGGCCGATTCGGGGCGCCTGATTCGCTCCTATCCCCACGAGCTGTCGGGTGGCATGTGCCAGCGGGTCATGATCGCGATGGCATTGGCGTGCAGGCCCAAACTGCTGATCGCCGA
This sequence comes from Nocardia lijiangensis NBRC 108240, assembly GCF_001613045.1. Lineage (GTDB taxonomy): Bacteria > Actinomycetota > Actinomycetes > Mycobacteriales > Mycobacteriaceae > Nocardia > Nocardia lijiangensis. The sequence continues at coordinate 56,139 of NZ_BDBP01000012.1, forward strand.
TGAACCGACGACCGCGCTCGATGTCACCATCCAGGCGCAGATCCTCGAGCTGCTCAGGGGGCTCACCGCTGACGAGGATCTGGCCGTGCTGCTGATCAGCCACGACATCGGTGTGATCACCGAACTCTGCGATCGCGTCGTCACCATGTACTCGGGAGAAGTCGTCGATATCGCCGCCCGCGACGAGTTGCTGCGCCGTCCGGCCCACCCCTACGCACAGGCGTTGCTCCAGGCATCGAGTCGCGAGACCACGCCGACGGTCGTGCGGTCGGCGCGAGAGTCCCCACCCGACGGGAACGGGTGCGTTTACCGAACCCGGTGCCGGTACGCCATAGATGCCTGCCGGACGACACATCCGGATCTGATCGGCGACGCTCGCTCGGCGACGCGCTGCCTGCGCGCCGGCGACCTCGAACTGGCCGGGTTGGTGGCCTGATGACCGAGATCCTGATGAACGTCCGCGATCTGGTCGTCGACTACGGCGGCGGCGCCGACCGGTTGCGCGCGGTCGACACTGTGAGCTTTTCTCTGCACCGCGGCGAAACGTTCGCCGTGATAGGCGAATCCGGATCGGGAAAGACCTCGCTGGCCCACGCTCTCGCCGGACTCGTCAAACCGGCCGCGGGATCGATCGACCGCGTCCCGGGCGCGAACGACCGCACCGCGGGGAGATCCCACGTGATCTTTCAAGATCCGCGGTCGGCGCTCGACCCTCGGCTCACGGTCTGGCAGTGCGTCGCCGAGCCGATGGCGCCGCGCCGGTTGCGGATACCGCGATCGACGCGCCCGGCCGCGGTCGAGCTGCTGGGCCGGGTCGGCCTCGGCGAGGAACTGGCCGACCGCAAGCCCGCGCAGCTGTCCGGCGGTCAACGGCAGCGCGTGACCATCGCCCGGGCGGTGGCGTCGCGCGCGGAGCTGATCCTGTGCGACGAACCGGTCGCCTCGCTGGACGTTTCCCTGCAGTCCGAAGTGCTCGCGCTGCTGGCCGAACTGCGCGACGAGCACGGGCTGACCTACGTATTCATCTCACACGACCTGGGTTCGGTGGCGCGCATCGCCGATCGAGTCGGCGTCATGTACATGGGCAGGCTGGTGGAGCTGGGACCGACCGCGTCGGTGCTCGAATCGCCACGGCATCCCTACACCCAGGCCCTGCTCGCGGCCGTGCCCCGGCCGACTCGGGTGCGCCGGGAAAGGCGCGGGCTGCTGCTGCGGGGCGAGATTCCCGATCGACGTAACCCCCCGTCGGGCTGCCGATTCCGCACGCGGTGCCATCTGGCCACCGATCGCTGCGCGACGACCACCCCCGCACTGACCGACGACACCGAAAGCCATTCGGCAGCATGCCATTTTCGCCAGGAAGCCATCGAGGCGTGGCAATCCGCGCTTGGTCCCGCCGCGGACCGGAAAGAAGAATCGCGATGAACCGAAAACTGATCGCCGCTGGGGCGGCGGCCGCACTCGCTCTCGTGCTCGGCGCTTGCAGCGGCGACCCGTCCGCGTCCGCGCCTGACCCGAACGCGAGCATCAAGGTCGCCACGCGGCAGACGCCCAGTTCGCTCGACCCCTGCCGGGGCAATTCGGGTTACGACCTGACCTATCTCAAGTTGCTCTACGCCCCACTCATCGACACCGACCCGCAAACTCTCGCACCCCAACCGGGGATCGCCACCTCGTGGGAGTTCGCCGGAGCCGACAAACTCACCTTCACGATGAAACTCCGATCGGGCCTGACTTTCCACGACGGCACACCCGTGGACGCGGAGGCGGTGAAGGCCAGCATGCAGCATTGTCTCGGCACCGGTCTGGTGTCCGTTCCGTCGATCAAGAGCATCGACGTCCAAGGCGCGGACATAGTATCGATCAAGTTGAGCAGCCCGACTTCTGGGCTGCCCGGCTACCTGAGCACCCGTCTGGGTTTCGTCGTCTCGCCGACCGCGCTGCGACAGTACGGTGACGAATTCGGTAACCATCCCGTCGGCGCCGGGCCCTACCAGTTCGCGCGCGCGGTGCCCAACAGCGAATACTCCTTCACGAGGTTCGCCGGTTACCAGCCTCTGAGCGACCCCGCACCGCGAGCGGCGGGCATCGATATCGCGATCATCACCAGTGACACGGCACTGACGAACGCCTTGACCTCCGGGACAGCGGATTTCGCGTTCGGGATCGGCGAATCCGCGGCGCCCGCGCTCGAGCGCCTGCCGGGCATCACCGTTGACCGGCATCGGCAACTCGGCTTCACCGCGGTGGTGATCAACACCAAGAACCACCCGGTCGACAACCCGAAGGTACGGTTGGCGATGGAGTACGCGTTGGACCGCAAGGCGATCGCCACGGCCGCGCTGAACAGCGACGCGGGCACCCCCGCCTGGTCGGTCTACCCGCCGGGGGCGACCTTCCACGATTCCGCCACCGACAACGCCTGGCCCTACGATCCGGACAAGGCGCGGCGGTTGCTCGCCGAGGCCGGCTACCCGAACGGCGTGCAGGTGCGAGGCATCTCCGCCGCCGCGCCGCCGTTCTCCACCAACGCACTGCTGGTCGCGGAGCAGTGGAAAGCCGTCGGGATCAACGTCGAATTCACCAATGTTCCCGGTCCGCAGGCTATTTCACAGTTCGTAGCGCACAACGGCGCGGACGTCTTCAGTGTCGGATGGCCTTCGCAGGCGTCGGCGCCGCTCAACTACAGCGCCCTGCTCGGTCCGACCTCCTACTACCGGCAGAATGCCGCGCCGAATCCGCAACTCGACGAGCTCATCGCGCAGCTCAACAACACCTACACCGACGGCGAACAGCTCGAGGTCGCAAAGAAGATCAACCGGATCATCGTCGAACAAGCCGAATTCATCCCGCTCTATCACGGTCCCGCAGTGGTCGCCTACACGCAGCGCGTGCAGGGAGTAGTTCCCTCGCTGAGCGGATCGCCCGAACTCGCGTACCTGGCCGTGTCATGAAGTGGATCCGTCATCGATGGCCGGTCGCCCCGGTACTGGGGCGATCGGTGGCGATCCTGATCACCGCGTTTCTGACGACGGTGATGACCTTCGGTCTGATCCATCTCGTGCCGGGCGGGCCCGCCGAGGCGCTGATCGGAGTGAGCAGCACCGATGTCGATCCCGCGGTCATCGAGCAGCGGCTCGGTCTCGACAAACCGCTGTACGAACAGTACTTCCGGTGGTTGAGCGGCGTGGTCCACGGCGACCTCGGGACCTCCTTGGTCAACAACGCGCCCGTCGCCGATCAGGTGCTGCACCGCTTGCCGGTCAGCGCGGAACTCGTCGGGCTAGCGTTGGCGCTGTCGGCCGTTGTCGCGGTGCCGCTCGGTGTCTGGACCGCGTATCGGGCGGGCCGCCGGTCCGACGGGGTCGTGCGCGCGGCGTCCGGAATCGGCCTCGCGGTCCCGGAATTCTTCTTGGCCATCGTCTTGATCGACGTGTTCGCCGTCGGCCTCGGGTTGTTTCCCGCCTTGGGTTATGTGCCTTTCGGCAAGGATCCGGTGGCGAATCTGCGCCACCTTGCTCTCCCCGCGGCGGCACTGGCGGCGGGCGCGAGCGCGATCGTGGTGCGTCAGGTACGTGCCGCGATGATCGACGCGCTGTCGAGCGAATACGTGCGCGCCGCGCGGGCCATGGGATTGCGCGAGCGCACGATCGTGTGGCGTTACGCGCTGCGCAACGTGTCGACGACCGTCGTGACGGTGTACGGGCTGCTCGCGATCGGCTTGCTCGGCGCCACCGTGGTGCTCGAGCAGATCTTCGTGCTGCCAGGCATGAGCGGCGCACTGGTCACCGCCATCGAGACCCGCGATTATCCGATGCTGCAAGGCATCGTGCTGACCTACGTCGTGATCGTGCTCGGCATAAACCTGGTGGTCGACGCGGCCACCGGATTCCTGGATCCCCGGCTCCGGGTGGAGGCGAACGCATGAGCACCGTGACACTGGCCGCCGGAACTCGCTCGACCGGTGACACCCGGCGGCGGTCCCGCGCCGGGTTCTGGCTCGCTCTCGCGATTCTCGGCACGCTGATCGTGCTCGCGGCGCTGGCGCCGCTGGTGACGCCGTACAGCCCGACGGACCAGGATCTGACGAACAGGTTCGCCGGGCCGGGCGGTGCGCATCTGCTCGGGACCGACAGCTACGGCCGGGACGTGCTGAGCAGGCTGATCTGGGGCGGACGGTCCTCCTTCGTCGCGGTGACCATCGCGGTCGGCGTCGGGCTCACGGTCGGGCTGCCGTGGGGACTCGGCGCCGGATATGGTCCGGCGTGGTTGCGAATGTTGTTGCTGCGCGCGGCGGATGCGTTCCTGGCGTTCCCGGCGCTGGTACTGGCTGTGGCCATCACCGGCGTGCTTGGACCGGATCTGGTGACGGCCATGTGCGCGGTCGGCATCGTGTTCGCTCCCGTCATCGCACGGCTGACCGCAGGGGGAGTGGCGCAGGTCAGGCGTTCGGAGTACGTGCTCGGTGCGCAGCTGGCCGGCTGCCCGACGCATGTCACGCTGCTACGGCACGTCCTGCCCAACGCGGTGGGACCGGTGATAGTGCAGGCCACGCTGTTCTCCGGACTCGCCTTCATCATCGAAGCCGCGTTGTCGTTCATCGGCCTCGGCATCCAGCCGCCGACGCCGAGCTGGGGTGGCGATTTGAACAACGCCTACCAGCACATACTCAGCGCCCCGAATCAGGTACTCGCACCGGGTGTACTGATCGCGATCGTGGTCATGGCCACTTATCGGATCGGCGACGAAGTTCGAGATCGCTTGTCCGGGCTGGGCTCGGCCCCGGCGGCCGAACAGTCCAGGCGCAAATCCGAATAGCACTGGTACGGGCCTACTTCGCGCGCATTCCGCAGGTGCATCCCACACTGCCGGGGCGACGTACAAACGCAACGCGAAGCTGATGGCCATCCTCGATCAGGTGGCAGCCATCGATCCGAAGTTCCGTGCGGCTCGCCGGCGAGCTGGTACGCACCGCCACCCGGTTGTGGGTGAACGCGGCGCGCATCGGAGCCGCGGCCGGCTGAGCGCGGATCAGGCGCCGCGCCAGACAGGCGGGCGCTTCTCGGCGAACGCGCGCGCTCCTTCGAGCGCGTCCGCCGAGGTGTTGACGGTGCGGACGATCTCCAGCTGGGCTCGGAACGCGTCCGCGTCGGTGTATCGAATGGCTTGGGAGAGAACTTGTTTCGTCCCGCGAATGGCGAGCGGTCCGTTCTCGGCGATGCGGGCGGCCAGCGCCTCGGCCGTCCGGATGGCCTGTCCGGGTTCGGTGATCGCGTTGACGAGGCCGAACTGGTGCGCGCGGACCGCGCCGAGGGTGTCACCGGTCAGGGCGATCTCCATCGCCAGCTGGTAGGGGAGCGTCTTCGGCAGCCTCAGGACGCCGCCGCCTGCCGCGATCAGGCCTCGTTTCACCTCGGGAAGACCGAACTTGGCGTCGGTGGCCGCGACGATGAGGTCGCACGCGAGCGCGAGCTCGAAGCCGCCCGCCAGTGCCCAGCCCTCCACGGCGGCGATGAGCGGTTTCGTCGGCGGTCGCTCGGTGAGGCCGCCGAATCCGCGTCCCGGCAAGACCGGATGCTCGCCGTCGGCGAAGGCTTTCAGGTCCATCCCGGCGCTGAACGTGCCGCCTGCGCCGGTGAGGATGCCGACCGCGACGTCGGGCCGGGCCTCGAATTCGTCGATCGCGTCCGCCAGTGCCTGGGCGACCGCGCGGTTCACCGCGTTGCGCGCCTCGGGGCGGTTGATCGTGATGGTGGCAATGCCGTCGGCGAATTCGGTCAGTACGACGCTCACCGCTGACTCCTCTCGGGGGTCTTCGTGGCCGCCGCGGCGCGGCTCGGCCGGGTGAGGCCCACCGCCCGCGTGGTCGGCCGTGTCGCGGTGACGCTAGCGAAATCTGAATTCGAGTTCAAAATCGGGTCTATATCCGCGATATAACCTGGTCTTTCACATCTTTCGTGAGGCAAGTCACAGGTGGTTTCCGGGGTGGTCGGTATTGACGCGGCGGCACCCGTCCCGCAAGGTGGCGGTAGAAAGTAAGCGCTTAGTAAGTTCCCGCAGGAAGGTTGGGCCATGCCCGAAGCCGTCATCGTTTCCATCGCCCGGTCGCCGATCGGGCGGGCCGCCAAGGGCTCGCTGAAGGACATCAGGCCCGACGACCTGGCCGCTCAGATCGTGCGGGCGGCGCTGGCGAAGGTCCCCGAGCTGGATCCGGCCGCGATCGACGACCTGATGCTCGGGTGCGGCCAGCCCGCGGGCGAGTCCGGCTTCAACCTGGGACGGATCGTCGCGGTGCTCGCCGGCCTCGACGGGGTGCCTGGCACCACGGTCAACCGCTACTGCTCGTCGAGCCTGCAGACGACCCGCATGGCGCTGCACGCGATTCGCGCGGGCGAGGGCGACGTTTTCGTCTCGGCGGGTGTCGAGACCGTCAGCCGCTACAGTAAGGGAAGCGCGGACGGCTTGCCCGGCACCCAGAACCCGCTGTTCGACGACGCTGTCGAGCGAACCGCGAAACTCGCTGCGGGAGGCCAGGAGTGGGCCGATCCCCGGCTCGACGGCCTGCTGCCCGATGTCTACATCGCGATGGGCCAGACCGCCGAGAACGTGGCGCAGTCCGAGGGTGTCACCCGCGAGGAGCAGGACGCCTTCGGCGTGCGCAGCCAGAACCTGGCCGAGATCGCCCTCGTCAATGGCTTCTGGCAGCGCGACATCACGCCGATCACCCTGCCGGACGGCACCGTCGTTTCCGCCGACGACGGCCCGCGCGCGGGAGTCACGCTCGACAAGGTCGCCGCGCTGCAACCGGTGTTCCGGCCCGACGGGACGGTCACCGCGGGCAATTGCTGCCCGCTCAACGACGGCGCCGCGGCCATCGTCATCATGTCGGACACGAAGGCCGCCGAACTGGGGCTGACGCCGCTGGCGCGGATCGTCTCGACCGGCGTCAGCGCGCTGTCGCCGGAGATCATGGGACTCGGCCCGGTCTCGGCGTCCGAACAGGCGCTGGCCCGCGCCGGGATGACGATCGGCGACGTCGACCTGGTCGAGATCAACGAAGCCTTTGCGGCACAGGTCATTCCGTCCGCCAGGAGGCTCGGCGTCGACCTCGACAAGCTCAACATCAACGGCGGCGCGATCGCGGTCGGCCATCCCTTCGGGATGACCGGCGCGCGAATCACCAGCACGCTGGTCAATTCGCTGCAATTCCACGACAAGCAGATCGGCCTGGAAACGATGTGCGTCGGCGGTGGCCAGGGCATGGCCATGGTGCTCGAACGACTGTCGTGACCGCCACATCGCGGCGGGACAACTCGGCGAGAATGATCCCGGCCTGATAACCATTGGCGCCGTAGACGGCGATGACCATGTTCACTCCTGATTCGTGACGAAGTGCGCAATCTGCGACGAATCGAACCAAGAACCGATCAACTGAGACGATCAAGCAGCTGCCTTCGGTGGATGCCCGCCAGGGAAATTCCGGAAAGTGAGTCGGGCTGCCCGAGAATCGGCGCCAGACGGCCGGGCGTGATCGTTCATCTGTTCGCGGATGCTCGCCGCACCGCAGTGAACTGTCATGGCGCCGAGGGGGATCCGGCTCCCGCGTCGCTGGTCGATAGCTCGGGAGCCGGGTCTCGAGAGTTCAGTCGGTCGACACGGGGCCGAGGGGCGCGAAGGCGGGCGGCCTGCGGTCGAGGTAGCTCGTGACGCCTTCGGTCGCGTCCGGGTGGGCGAACGCCGCGAGCATCAGATCGTCGGCGACTGCCACCGCGGTCGCGAAGTCGGAACCCATTGCCCGATGGACCTGGCTCTTGACGATGCTCATCGAGGTGGGAGAGCAGAAGTCCGCCAGGTCGGTCGCGTAGTCGATCGCGGATTGCAGCAGGGTCTCCTGCGGGCAGAGGCGGTCGACGAGTCCCATCGCATGAGCCTCGGCGCCGAGAATCACCCGGCCGGACAGCAGCAGGTCCAGCGCCCGGCTGCGGCCGATCACGCCGGGGAGCAGCCAGGCGATTCCGTACTCCGCGATCAGGCCGCGGCGGACGAACGACGTCGTGAACTTCGCCTCGGGCGTGCTGAACCGCAGGTCGCAGTAGAGCGCCTCGACCAGCCCGAGGCCGGCGACAGCGCCGTTGATCGCCGCGATCAAGGGTTTGCGCACCGAGAGCGGGAACTCGCGGGGGCGCTGCCGTTCCGGAGCGCTGAGATCCGTCGCCGAGCTCGCCGCGGCCAGATCGTCCATGTCCGCTCCGGCGCAGAAGCCCCGTCCCGCCCCGGTGACAACGATGGCCCTGACTTCCGGGTCGTTCTCCGCGTCGTCCAGCAATGCGAAGTAGCGGCGTTCGAGCGCGTCGTTCCATGCGTTGAGCCGGTCCGGCCGGTTGAGCGTCAATATCAGCACCGGACCGCGTTTCTCGGCCAGAACGGTCTCGGTGGATTCCTGGGTGGTCGAGCTCATGCCCGTGTCCCTTCGTGGTTCTCGCTGACAAGTCTTTCGGGCAGAGCCGGGCTCACGACCGGCCCAGAGCCGCCCAGAGCCGCCGAGCGGTGTCCGCCGCATCGCGGTGCAGCACGGCGGTGAGCCCCGCGCGCTCGGCCGCGACGACGTTCTGCGGCAGGTCGTCCACCATGACGGCCGCTCCGGGCTCGACATCCAAACGGGCGCAGGCGATGTCGTACGCACGCCGGGACGGCTTGCGCACGCCGACCTCGCCGGAGATGGTGACGGCGTCGAACATCGCGGCGAGATCGAAACCGGCGTAGCAGTCGTCGCCGAGCGAGTTCGACAGCAGCCCCACGCGGAATCCGGCGTCCCTGACTTCGGCCACCAGCTCGATCATGGCGTCGTCGGCGCGCAGGCCGGACTGAATGCGGCGCACGAGCCCGGTTCCGTCCACCTCGATGCCGTGTGCGTGCAGCCGCGCGGCGAAGCCTTGTTCGAACTCGCGCTCGCGCATGCGTCCCTCCTCGTGCTCGACCAGCAGCGCCTTCGCCTCCGCGTCGTCGCTGAACAGGCGCAGCGGCAAGCGGGGATCGCAGCCGAGCGACTCGCCGAATGACTGGAACGCGTCGAAGACGCTGGACGTCAGCACACCCCCGAAGTCGAACAGCACGGCGGTCGCCCGGACGTGCTGCTCGGTGGGTGCGGTTGTCGGACTGGTCACGGGGATTCCCTTTCGCTCCGTGTCGCCGGGCGCGGCCGGACGAGGCGTCACGTGCAGCTGTCGGCGGCACGGCCGAGCGCTGAATGCACGTATCCGGCAGGTCGAGTACTGCTGCTCGCAGCCGAGCGTAGTTGAATTCGAGTTCAGATTCAATACCCATCACCGCCCGTGAGCGGGCGTTTTGCTCGGCGGTACGACCCGGCGGACCACGGGCGTCTTCGACAACCCGAATCCGCGCATGGCGGCGATCGCGCTGCTCTCACTCGGCATCGACCTCGCGCGGTGGTACCGGGACGACGGCCGGTGGTCGTCAGAGGAGATCGGCGACTACTACGTCGACCTCGGCCTGCGCATCGTCGGCGCGCGGAAGCAGGACGGCTGACCTTTCGGCGTGGCGCTGTTTCCTCCGCTCCGCACTATTGAACTTGACATCGAATTCGGGTAACTATCGAAGGCGAGTTTCCAGCACGATCAGATATCGGAGCAGTCTCTTGACAACGGTCTCCCCGCACAGTGCTCGCCTGACCTTCCGCGCCCTCGAGCCGATTCACGGCATGATCTACTTCACCCCGCACGGCCTCGGCGCGTATCGCGACCTGGGCATCACGGATCCTCGGATGATGTACTTCGCCTCCAGGTCCGCTGCCTTCGGCCCGGTGGCGGCCGATGTCACCGTCGCCGCGTTCTTCAACTTCAATCCAGCCGCGGTGCATGCCGTCCTCCCCGCCGCGTGGGAAATCGCCTCTCCCGAAGCTATTCTGCGCGCCCGGTTTGCTGCCGCCGATCGGTCGCTCCGGCAGGTATGGGGCGATGACGTCACCGGCGCCGACGTGCGCGAGGCCGCCGATCTGGCCCGGCGCGCCGCCGAACGCGCCTGCGAGCGGCCCCAGGGGCGTCCGCTGTTCGCGGCCCACGCGGCGCTGCCTTGGCCCGACGAGCCGCACCTGGTGCTCTGGCATGCGCAGACATTGCTGCGGGAGTACCGAGGTGATGCCCATGTGGCCCTGCTCGCTACGGAGGGGCTCGACGGCATCGAGGCGTTGATCACGCACGCTGCGACCGGGGAGATCGCGGCGGAGGTGCTGCGGGCGAGCCGATCCTGGAGCGAGCAGGACTGGGCTTCCGGCGTGGACCGGCTCCGTGCCAGGGGCTGGGTGACGGACGAGGATCTGGCGCTGACCGAGCACGGCGCCGCGCGGCGCAAGTCGATCGAGGATCGGACCGACGAACTGGCGGTCCATCCGTACGAGGCGATCGGCGAAGACGGGTGCGCACGCCTGCGCGCGCTGGTCTCGTCGCTGGCGATCCGGGTCATCGAAGGCGGCCTGGGATTTCCGCCGGTGCTGTCGGAGCGCTACCGGCAGGCCATCCAGACCGGATCTCGGTGAGGCGGGTGAACATGGCGGCGGTGCGACCGGAGATCACCCAGGTACTCGCGGTTCCCGCCGCGTTCACCAAGGAGATCCCGCCGGATTTCGAAGACAGCAACGGGCACATGAATGTGGCGCACTACTTCCGGCTGCACGGCGAGGCGATGTGGCAGCAGCACCGTGCGCTCGGCTACGGACGGTCGGGCAGGTTCGGGATGTTCGCGATGGAGCAGCACGTCGCCTACTACCGGGAAGTGCTGGTGGGTCACGAGGTTTCGGTGCACGTCTGCGATCTGGGACGCACCGACAAGGTGATGCGCGGCATCTCGTACCTGGTCAATCGCACCCTCGGTGAGGTCGCGAGCTCGTTCGAGTTTCTGACCATGAACGTCGATCGGGTGTCTCGGCGCCCGGCGGAGTTCGAGGCCATCGTCGCCGCGGCCCTGGACGAATCGATCGCGCGAGCTCGGTCGCTTGGATTCGGACCCGAGTACGGCGTGCTGGAATTGCGTCCGACGACGGCCCGCGTGCGGAACTGAGCGGCTTCCTGGCGGCGGCGTAGCGATTTCGCGACGACGCCGCCCGAGCGGACCGGCCCGCCGAAAGCTGTTGCCGATCCGATCGATTCGATTCAGCCGAGGCTGCGGGCGAAGTCGATCAGGGCGGCGTTCACTTCGGCCACGCGTTCCTGTTGGATCCAGTGCCCCGCACCGTCGAGGATGATCGACCCGCGCAGGTCGGGCAGCACCGCGGTCATTTCGGCGGTCGGGGTGAATCGGATGACCGGATCCTCCGATCCGGCGATGAACAGGGCGGGCTTGTCGATCTTGGCGTCGCTCTCGCATGTCGGTGTTCACGAAGATGTCCCCCTTCGGATTCGTCCTGTGAGTTCCACCATAGTTCGCGGTTGTAATGAAATCTTCACGCGCTCAGATGATCTGGAAGCGGCCGCCAGTTGGGCGGCCTCTAGTGCGGAGGAAATATGACCCGATCTGTTCTGCTCGCGACCGCGGCGGCCACCCTCGCGGTGGCTCTCACGGCGTGCGGTGGCGAGGGCGCCTCCGATGCCGCCCCTTCGGCATCGAGCACCATTTCCACATCCGCTCGGGGCACAGCCCTCGCCCCCGGAACCGTCGCGCCCACGACCGACACCACATCACCTGCCGACGAGGAGCCGGAGCCGGCTACCTCGTCGGCGCCGGAGACGACGGCCGCACCGACGACGGCCGCACCGACGACGGCCGCACCTTGCGCGGTGGTTACCCGCGAATACCTCATCACCACGCTGCGAATGACGGCATCGCCCGACATTCCCTTGGCCGATCTCCAGAATGCGCGGTGCAGCGGGAACTATGCGACGGCGCTGAGCCAACCGAAAGGCACCCTGCACCCGGTCGTGTACATGTTCAAGTACTCCGCACCGGTGGGGTGGCGCCTGATGGGGGTCGACGACGCAATCGACTGTGTGAACAGGCACGGTGTTCCGCTCGAGGATGCCCGTGTGATCGGCTGCGCCCTCTAGCAGCTCCGCTATTCGACCAGCTTTTCGCTGCGGAGCCAGTCGTAGGCGACATCGGCGGGGTCTTCTCCGTCGATGTCGACGCGGCAGACCGATAACACCGCGAAGAAGCGCTTCGAAACATGCACTGATCGCACCCACATCGGCATTTCAGTGCGTTGGTGGATGTCGAGATAGTCTCGGCCCGTTAGATCCTTGGGGTGTTTCGCGTGGCCTGTCGGACCTGCGCGTCACGCGGTAATGCAGGACGTTGCTGGTGTGCGGGAGAGGGTTCGGCGAGTCGCGCCGAATGCCGACGCACAGTTCGCCGGTCGCGGGGCGGCCCGCCGACTAGAGTTTGTCGTGTGTCAGGCTGTCGCTCGATCCTCGGTGCTGGAATCGCATGAGGGCCGTCGTGTATGACCGCTATGGCGGCCCCGAGGTGCTGTCGATCGCGGAGGTCCCAGCGCCTTCCCCAGGGCCGAAACAGGTGCTCGTCCAGGTGCACGCGACGTCGATCAACCTCTCCGACTGGGAGACACTGCGGGGGACGCCGCTGTATTCGCGCATCGGCGGGCTCCGGGCACCCAGACGCCCGGTTCTCGGATCCGATATCGCCGGACGGGTCGAAGTCGTCGGCTCCGAGGTCACACTGTTCGCACCGGGTGACGAGGTCTACGGTGACAATCTCATGCTCAAGGGCGGGTTCGCGGAATATGCCGTGGTTCCTGAATCGGCGCTGGCCCACAAACCGGTGTCGCTGAGCTTCGCCGAGGCGTCGACGCTGCCACAGGCGGGGGCGATAGCACTGCAGGGCACCGCCGGCATCGCAGCCGGTATGTCGGTGTTGATCAACGGAGCGGGCGGCGGGTCCGGAGCGTTTGCGATCCAGTTGGCCAAGAGTGCCGGGGCTCATGTGACCGGGGTGGACAACGCCGCCAAACTGGCGTTCATGCGCACGCTCGGCGCCGACGAGGTCATCGACTATCGCGCTGAGGACTTCACCCGAACCGGACCGTACGACCGGGTACTCGACCTCGTCGCCCACCGGTCGGTCTTCGCCTATCGCAGGTCGGTCGCGCGTGGCGGCCGGTACCGCTGCGTCGGCGGCACCACGCGCGCGTTGCTGCGGTTGACGACGGTCGGAGTGGTCGCCGGAATGGTGACCGGCCGCGGGCTCGGGGTCCTCGCGGTGAAGGAAGGGCCCGCGCACTTCACACCCCTCGCGGAGTCGTGTGTCGCGGGACGGATCGGTATCCACATCGACCGCAGTTTCCCCCTCGACGAGACCGCGAACGCGCTGGCCCACGTCGGTGCGGGACGCGCACTGGGCAAAGTGGTGGTCGAGATCCGCTGATCGGCACCACCGGATGTTGTGAGCCGCAACCGGTCTGGCCCGCCGGCTACCACGACGTGGCCGCTTCGCTCAGCGCGGTAGGCGGCATTTCCGGACGTTGGACTTCCATCGAGCACCGCAACAGCCCGGCGCGTGGAACCGGCTTGTCCGCCGGAGTGGCCGTCGCTACCAGACGACGGTCCCGGGCGGGCCCGGTCATGGATGTCGGTGGCTCATGGCAGTGTCAGCCGCTGTGACTGCTTCAGCTGATGACGACGCCTGGCTTCATGATCATGGACTGTGTTTCCCGATCTTGATCGCGATCAACGAACCGGGGGCGTCGTGAACATCACGACCGGTGGCCTGGGGTGGATGTACGACACGGATCTGCCGCTGGTCAGCCTCACCTTCGCCCGTCAGATCAACGCCCGAGAGCTATTGGAGCGGATGGGCGTCGACCAAAACACCGTGGCGATGCGCGGGCCGGATGACTTCCACCACGAGCTGGGCAACCTTCTCCACGTACACGGCGGATATGTGGTCAGCGCAGGGCATTACGGAGCCTGGGCCTGGGCTGAGGAGCACGGCAGTCGGAAATCCATTTATGACCGAGGACTGGTGCTGCGCGCCTCGATCGGAACCGCGGCACTGGAGCTGCACGCCACCATGAAACCGGGAGTGGTGTTCCAGTACGCCGAGGACGGCCGCCTCATCACCGGACTCAGCACCACGGACAGCAGCCTCGCACGGACAGGCAGCGACCCGCACCGCTTCGACCCCGAGATCCAGGCACTCGGCGCCCGACCCGAAGAATACGAATACGGCCCCTGGGGGTCCCGCGGAATGTTCTACAGGCTTGCAGAAAACCTCGGCGTCGGGGTGCCTCGGTATTACCTGGACGACCGTCCCGTCCTCAGCGGCCGGCTCCTGCCCCCAGCCTCGCGGTAGCTGCCGAGTCGCCCAACACGCGTGCCGACGTTTCGTGTGATGCAGACGAACCATCACATAATCGGCTACTTAGAGACTGGTAGTAGGGCTCGGTCCCGGCCAGGATCGGGTCCAGGTACCCGGTGGAAGGCTCCCTAATCGGCTGCCCCCGTCGGTATGCGGATGTTCGCCACCGGTAACGGCCGCAAAACCGATCCGGTCGACGCCCATTCGGTCGCACTGGCCGCGCTGCGATCACCGAATCTGCGCCGGGTGCAGGCGGATCCGGATGGGTCTTCGCTCGTTCGAGCCGGTGGGTGGCGTGCGCTCCGCGCATGGAGGGCAATTCGACGGCAGGCGTATTCTGCTAACAGGTGTCCACCGGCGTTGGCCGGGCAGCATCGGTCCGTCTAGCCGAAGCGGGTGCCGAGCTTGTTGTGGTGGCGCGCCGGGCGAGGAGTTGGAGCGGTTGAGCGACGAAATCGCCGCCGCGGGAGGCAAGGCCGAGTGTCGCGTCTGCGATATGTCCGACACCTCGCAGGTTGACGAGCTTGTTCGGTGGGTGGTCGACACTTACGGTGGCGTAGATGTGTTGATCAACAACGCGGCCCGGTCGATTCGTCGGCCACTGATCGAATCCTTCGATCGGCTGCACGATTTCCAACGCACGATGGCGGTCAACTACTTCGGGCCGGTGCGGCTCACTCTCGGCCTGCTGCCGGGCATGGTGGCCCGAGGTGCTGGGTACGTGATCAACGTCGGCACCTGGACGGTTGCCGCTGACACCTCACCGAGGCTCGCCGCATACCACGCCTCGAAGGCTGCGCTGGCTGGTTTCGCTCGCAGCGCCGATGGTGAGCTTGCCTCTAGATGATCGATTCCAAGGGGTGTTTTTACACTGTGCTGGCGCCCGCCGCTGGGCGCTCGGTCGGCGCTGACCGGTTACGGCGTGGCAGCGAAGAGTGTAAAGCGGCCGGTGCATTCGCAGGCCAGTACGGAAATCCGGGACGGTGTGCGCGCCACTTCGGATATAGGCTCCGTACCACCGCGCCGCGTCGCATTGTCGGCCGCGATCCCGAAAGCGTCGTCTGACATGCGGCGATCTGCGACCGGTCGAGGGCGCCGGCAGCTCAGCCGCGCGCGGCCGGATCGGGCAAGTCGGCCAGGCCCAGCACCTTGTGCAGTGTCCCAGCCAGCGCGTTCAGGTCGTTGGTGCACACCGCGGCGAAGCGTTCTTCGATACCGGACAGGTAGTGCGGAGCGGCTTCGCGCAGCCGCTGCCTGCCGGTATCGGTGATGCTGACGAAGGCCGAGCGCCCGTCGTCCGGGTTGGATTCCCGGCGCACCAGGCCCTGGGTCTCCAATTCGGTGACCAGCCGGCTCACCCGGGTGCGGCTCAGCACCACCCGTTCGCCCAGGTCGCTCATCCGAAGGCGTTGTGGCGCATCCAGTTCCAGCAGTACGTCGTACCAGCTCAGCGGCAGCCCGGTGGCGCGGCGCAGGGCGGCGTCGAGTTCGGGCACCAGCGTGGCGTGTACCTGCAGCAGCGCCGCCCAGGCGGCGACCGCTGGGCGAGTTCGGTTCACGGACGTCGGCACAACACGATCATAACTGGTTGCGTGCACGCGCACATATATAGTAGCGTGCACACGCACATAAATTCGTGTTCGAGAAAGGCATTACGTCATGACGACGCTGATCACCCGCGACGAGCTCGCCAAGGAAATCGAAGCCGGATCGGTGACCGTGATCGACGCGCTCGGCGCCGAGTATTACGCCAAGGCACACCTGCCCGGCGCGTTGAACCTGGTCGAAGCCGACGCGGAAACCACAGCACCGCAGCTTCTTCCGGACAAGTCCGCCGCGATCGTCACCTACTGCTCAAACGCATCTTGCCCCAATAGTCAGCAGGTGGCCACCAAGCTGGAGGCCCTCGGCTACACCAATGTGCGCAAGTACCGCGACGGCATCCAGGACTGGACAGACGCCGGGCTGCCGGTCGAGAGCTGACCGTCCCGCCGCAGATCGTGCCCGGCCGCTGTCTGTCGAGCAGCTCCGACGTGCTCGGCCGGGTGGCACATCCTCGTGCGATGCGATCGTGGACATGAGCGCAAGCATCGAGCTGTCGGCTGGCTGGGAGGCTAAGGTTCGCGGCGCGCTGGTGCGCTCGGCGGAACGATCGCGCGGGGCGTCGAGGCAAACAAACTTGGCTGTCGGCTTCGCTGTTGACGCTGATTGGTGTGGTTGTTCATATGTACCGGAGGCTGCTGAGCGACAGACACATGTCGCTACAGGCGGGCCAGAGGGTGGGGCTCGCCGGTGAGCGCGACCGGCACCTCGGCCACTGGGGCTAGGCGAGGTCCTGGTACTCGATGCCGTCGGGGCCGAGCTTGGTGTTCTCGACGTGCTCCCGAATCCGGGGACCGTACTCCGGGTGGTCGGCCAGCGAGGTGTAGGTGTCGAAGTCCAGGTCGATAACGCCGACGAGGTCGGCGAGGTAGACGTCGAGGCCCGGGTACATGACGGCGACGTACGGCAGGTCGTCGGTGTCGGTGACCAGCACCGGGTACTCGCCGGTCGAGTCGGGCCAGCCGAGGTAGAGCAGGCGGCGGGAGTCGCTGCCGCCGACGAGCGGGAGGCAGGGCGAGGGCAGCAGCTTCTCGAACTCCACGAACATCGTGGCCATCATGTCCCCGGGGCCGTACATCCACTCGGCCGTCGCGCCGAGCGCCCGACCGTCGAAGACGGGGTCGCCCGCCTCCTCGTACCAGCCGACGGAGCTGAGCCAGGAGCTGTCGAAGGCCAGCCAGCGGCGCAGGCTCGGCGGCAGCTGCCGGTCGCCGGGAAGCCGCAGCCGGTCGATCACCTCGGGCGCGAGCGGCACCGGGTCGTCGATGTCCGGCGCGTCGGAGCCGGGCACGCCGTCCTGCTGGACCTTCGCGATGACCAGCTCGATCAGGGCTGCTCCGTGCATACTCTCGTTCATGGGCCACACCGTCCCACACGGCACCGACAGCGCATGCACCGGCGCCGGGTGGGATGGTGCGCGGTGTCAGGGCACCAGCACGTGGAGGGCGTTGCGTGCCACACCCACCTCCACGGGCAGGTGGGCGACGAACTCAACCAAACGTGCGGTGCTCCGGCTTACCGCTCCGCCCGAGGCAGGGGCCGGTCGAAACGCTGTGCCGTAACGGGTTTTCCGTTGCGGTAGCGCAGCAATTGCACCGACTGCAGGGATTTCTGTCACGTTTGACGTGGATCTGTGCGCGAGAGGGGACTTGATTACGGATTTGCGTCATCCTTGACGCAAATCCGTGTTGGAGGCGCTCTATTTCTAGATCGCCACTGGATTGCAGTCAACCTCGCAGCGCTCCGAAATTGCTGTAAGTTGCTGTAGGTGAACCATTTTCGGTGACTTCTGCCGGTTGCTGTGCGGGGTTCAACCACTCGGTGTGCGTATTGTGCTCGGTGTCGGGCGTCTGACCGATCCCGACGTGACAGCGCAGTCGGCGGACTTGGTGACCGCCGGGAACGCTTTCCATCGGCTCGACCGTCCGGCGGTGGCTGCGATGGTAATGCGGTGGCTGGCGCCGGGGTGCTGTGTTGCGGTGGTCAGCAGCAGTGTGTGGAGCGGGCGCGCGCCGTGGCAGACCACGGCGGTGGAGATCTTGGATCGGTGGACGCGCGGTATCCACGACACCGTGGCCTCGTCGGGGCCGCGGCTGACGCACGAGCGGTACTTTCCGAGGCGGGCTTTCTCGACGTCGCCGAATTCCAGTTCCCTGTCGAGCATCGGTGGGTAAGCCTCGACGGCTACATCGGGTATCTGCGGTGAACGTCGGCGGCCTCCGCGCTGAGCGATCCGGCGGTCTCATCGCGCGGGCGGCATCGCTCTCGTGTTCGTTGTGGGCGCAGGCGATGTAACGCGCCCCCTACATCTACACAGCGAGGTTCTTCCAGCTCATCGCGACGCGCACCGACATCGCCGATGGCGCCACGCCAGCGTGAGGCGAGCCCGCGCTGCCCCACCGGGATGGGGGCTGTAGTTCAACAGTTCGGTGAGGATTTCGATCCCGTCATGCCGTACTGCATCGACCCCGACGTGCTGCTATTACTGCGGGAAGCACTCGCCACTGGACTTGTCGATGCGGCGCCATCGGGTCGTTGGCCCTCGAGTGCGGAGATGGTCGGGTCGGACCAGTAGCTGGGATCCCGTCCGTAGTCGGGGGTCTGGTAGGCATGGCTCCACGTGGCTGTCGGCTCGATCAGCTCCTGCCACGGCGCGACCTCGACGTATATGACTCGCATCGAGTTCAGCGATCCGGTGTGTAGCGCCGGGCCGTCGGTCGATACGGCATTCTCGGCGACGGCGACCTCGTAGTTGCGTTCCAGGGCCGCCCGAACGGTGGCTTCGACGCAGACGTTGGTCTGGAGACCGGCCACGATCAGTCGTGCAACGCCGAGCGTCCGCAGGATCGGGTCGAGCTCGGTGTAGGCGAAGAAGCTGTGACGGGTCTTGTCGAGCACAAGATCGCCGGGTTGCGGCGCAACAGCGTCCATCACCTGACTGCGCCACTTCCGCTCTGCATCGGGCAGATTCGGAATGACAGACGACCGAGCCCTGAAATGCCGCGCCGCACGGGGATTGAACGCCAGATGACCTGCGGGAGTCGTCGTTTGACGCGAATACACCACAGGAACGCCGAGATCTCGGGCGACGCTCAGCAGTGACTGGCATTCGTCGGTGACTTCCGCAAGCCGCCAGATCGGCGGCCACCCCAGCGCATCGCGCACGTCCTGGCGCAGATAGGAGTTCTGCATGTCGATCACCAGTAGGGCAGTCGATGACATCAGCGATCCCCTCCTTGTGTCGTTCCCATTCTCGGATTCGGCTGCCATCGCTGTGGCGGATTGGCCCAAACCGTAGGCGCGAACGTCCGCAGCGAGTTGTCGGCGGTCGGGGTGATACTCGGGGGAGGGTCGATCGACTCGAATCCGATTGCAGGGGTGATGGTCTCAATGATCTGGCGTGATGGGCGGGGTGTGTTCGAGGCTGAGGTGCTCGTTCAGTTCAGCTGGCTGTCCAGGGGCGCAGTTTCTCGGGGTTCCGGATTGCCCAGATGCGTGTGATGCGGCCGTCGGCGATGTCGAAGGCGTAGACCGAGACGATGGTGTCGTCGAGCTGTGCGACGAGGCCGGGCTGGCCGTTCACCGTGCGCTCGAGCAGGGTTATCGCGGGGCCGTGTGCGGCGATTTGCATCCAGGTGTGGGCGATCTGCTCGCTGCCGTTGATCGGAACGCGGAAGGCTGGTGCCAGGCCGCCGCTGTCGGCAGTGGCGATCGCCTGCGGGTCGAGCAGGCCGATCAGGGCCTCGATATCCTTTGTCTCCCAGGCTCGTTTGAAATCCCGGACGACCTCGGTGCGCTCGGGGGTCGATGGCTCCTGCGAGGTCTGGATACGGCGGCGGGCGCTGGAGGCGAGCTGGCGGCAGGCCGCGGGGGTGCGCCCGACGATGTCGGCGACCTCGGCGAAGGAGTAGCGGAAGACGTCGTGCAGGACGAACGCCACCCGCTCGGCCGGCGTCATGGAATCGAGCACGATGAGAAAGGCCATGCTGATCGACTCGTCGAGGGTGACCCGGTCGGCGGGATCGACGGGAGCGGGGCCGTCGAGCCATTCGGACCGGATGGGTATCGGCTCCGGAATCCATTCGCCCACATAGCGTTCCCGCCTGGCGCGCGCCGAGCCGAGCAAATCGAGGCAGATCCTGCTGGCGACCGTCGTCAACCACGCACCGGGCGCCATCACTTCCCTCCGCTGCCGCTCGGACAGCGCGTACCAGCGCGCGTAGGTCTCCTGCATCACATCCTCGGCCTCGGCCAGCGAGCCGAGCAGCCGGTAGGCCAGATTGATCAGCTGACGGCGTTCACCGATCACCCCGGGCAGGTGTGGGTCGGTCATGGTCGGCTCCTTCGGTTTGTGCGTCCCTCATCGAATTCGACGAATCAGCGACCAGAAATGTGAGCGACGCGATGAGTCTCGATGAGGGGTGATGGGCGGGCGAGGCGGCCTGACATTCCGGACGGCTGTGTCGTCGGAAGGTCGTGACACTGTCAGCAAATCAGGAGTTCGGAAAATGATCAGAATCGGCGTCATTCTGGGCAGTACCCGGCCCACTCGCAGAGGCCCGCAGATCGCACAGTGGGTTCTGGACTCGGCATCGCGGCGCGGCAACGCCGAGTTCGAACTGATCGATCTGCGCGATCACCCGCTGCCGCATCTGGAGGAGGCTGCGCCGCCGATGTTCGGCCCCTCGGCCCATGAACACACCCGCGCCTGGGCCGAGCGGATCGCCCCGTTCGACGGCTTCGTGGTCGTGACACCGGAGTACAACGGCGGCGTCCCCGGGGTGCTGAAGAACGCCATCGACCACCTGTGCGCGGAATGGGCCGACAAGGCGGTCGGCTTCGTCTCCTACGGCGTGCACGGGGGCGCCCGGGCCGTCGTGCAACTGCGGACGGTCTGCGGCACGCTGGGCATGGCCGACGTGAGCTATCAGGTCGCGATCTCGCTGCTCACCGACTTCGAGAACCACACGACCTTCACACCGCGCGACCATCATGTCGCCGCCTTGAACAAGACACTGGATCAGCTCATCGCCTGGAGCGGCGCCCTCGCACCGCTACGGGCATGCATCGACACCACTCTTGTCGATTCCTGAGGAGCCGATCATGGCCATGACCAACGTTTTCCAGCACGCAGCCGATGAGAAGTCGGCCGCCGTCACACGAAACAACCGGAACTCGAGCCGGATCCGACCCATCGCCTTTTGGGTCACCACGCTCGTCATCGTGTTCGAACTGGTTGCGGGATCGGTATGGAACCTTCTGCCGATCGAATGGATAGAAATCCAGTTGCAGCACCTGGGATACCCGCACTTCTTCGCCTACGTATTAGGTGCATGGCAGGTCGGCGCCGCCGTCGCGATCATCGCGCCCGGGCTCCCCCTGATCAAGGAATGGGCGTACGCGGGTTCCTTCTTCCTGTGGTCGGGTGCCGTTGCGTCCCATCTGGCAGTCGGCGACGGTATCGAGTCGTGGTCGGGGGCAATGATATTCGCGATCTGCGCCATCGCGTCGTGGATGCTGAGGCCGGCCGACCGGCGGCTCCCGCGGATGCGGCTGCGTCGGGACCACACTGCCGAGGCTGGACAGGACGGGGCTGGTCTGCCGGGAGCCAGCCTTCGAGGTTGGGCCGTTGCGATTGGGCTCCTCGCTGTTCTGTATGCCGTTTCGTTCCTCACGCTGCCCGTAGTCGAAGACGTCATGCACGAGAACGCAGTTCAGCTCGGCTGGATCGAGGAGTAGCGCTGCCCGCCGCAACCGGTGGTCCGTCCACTCCGCCGGGTGAGCCGCAGGAACCTCACCCGTCGTCCACCTTGGAAATGAAACACAAGGAATCCGAAGGCAAATCAACGAAACACGCGTCAAGGCAGGCCTCCTGAGGCTCGTCGCCGTGGCGCTCGTCACCGCCACGGTCGGCGGCTGCAGAGCAGCCGGGAGCGAGACGGAGAGACCGGCACAGGAACAGGTCGAAATCCTCGAACTCAGGGTTGAGAACACCCAGTACCAGGCTCTCGATCTCGGCCCGGCGGGGGTGAGCCTGGGCGACATGGATGTCTACTCCGGCAACGCGATAAGGGATGGACGCAAAGTCGGACAGGGCGGCGGCTCGTGCCAGACTTTGCATGTCGATGGCGATAGAGTCGCGATGCAGTGCTTGATCACGATGGAACTCGAGCGCGGCTCCGTAACAATGCAGTCCATCTGGATACGGCGACCATCGCTGGGTCGGCCCGGCGCGCGGCTTCGCGAAGTGGTTCCACCCAGGCGCGCCGGTGGCAACGGCGTCGCTGAAAGCCGATCTCGTCAACGCCCGAGCCCGCATCGGCCGATTGGCCAGCTATGAGCGTGGCCCGGCTCCGCGACCACGGGTCGCCGAGGAACCGACTTATCAGCGGACAACGACGATCTCTGAATCTGTCGGCTGCTGGTCGATCGGGGTGTCGGTGTGGTTGCGCAGGAATTTGTCGAACATGGCCGCCACGTACTTGCGGGTCAGGGTTGTAGCGCGGTCCGCAGCGATGGGTCCGATGTATCTCTTGGCGGCTGGTCGCGCGATCGTGGGCGCCAGCGCGGGGAAATCGGTGTAGTCGTAGTGCGCCGAATCCTTCATTATCAGGTGGCGTTTCCAGCCGGTGCCGTGTTGCCAGAACGCGTTCAACGATGGGTTGGCGTCACCGACCTCCTCGGCCTGCTGGCTGGTCATCACCAGCACCGGCCGGTCGACACCTTCGGTCGCCGCCCGCCCGAAGTCTTCGTCGACACCGATCTGCCCGTCGAGATCGACGCTGGCGTCAATGCGACGGTCGTCGTGCATCGATTCGACTGCGGTGTATCCGCCGGAGGAGTGTCCCACCATGCCGACGTGTTCGAGGTCGAGGGCACGGTCGAGCCCGGCAGGAAGGGTGCGATGGTCGGCGTCCGGGTTCTCACCATGCGCCAGGCGGGTGAGCGAGTCCAGGACGAACCGGACATCGGACAGCCGGGCCGCGATGTATTTCTTCCGGATCTTGGTGTCGAAGCCGTCCGGAGCGGGGGCGGGCCGGACGATCCTGCCGCCGGGGAATTCCACGATGGCCTCGTAGGTGGGGTCGACGGTGACCACCACATAGCCACGACTGGCCAGATCCTCCGCCAAGCCGGTGCCGTACACGCGGGTGTCTCCGGCCCCGGGTGAGTAGAGGACCACCGGGAAGGCCGCCCCCGCCAATGCGGGTGCGTCGGTGTAAGAGTTGGTCAACAGACCCGGCAGTCCGACACCCAAGCGCTTCTCCAGATCCGGGATCAGCGTCTTCGATATGTAGTGGGCCCGAGGATATTTGCCGACGTCAGTGGCCGGATAGAACACCGACACCATCAGCTCACGCTGCCGGTCGGCATAGAACGGGTCCTGCCTCGACGCATCGACCAAGTGCAGAACGGTTTCACCCACCGCGTACTGACCACCCGGCCGGGGAAGAACGGTCACACCAACAGGCGATGCGTCGGCCACCGTCGCGCCCCCCGCTACCAGTGCGAAAGCAGACAGACAGACCACAGTCATCCGACGGATCAACGTTCCCCCCAAAAAATGACTCAATTGCCATTCACATGCCGCGCAGACGCTACCAATGAAACCGCTGCCCCACAACGGAACTCGTCGCTGCGAGCATTCTGCGCCGGAGATCTAGCGGACAGATCACGCACGCTCGTCGGCATCTCGTGCCTTGATCGGAGTGGTCCTGACGGGACCCCGTGATTATTCAGGCCTCCAGCAACTTGGAGGAGAACATGGAGCATCCGCTGGGGCCGGGGCTGTGCACCCTCTCCACGATGCACTGTATGACGGTGTCGCTGGCGCTCGGCGACGAGGGGCTCGGGACCATGTGGGGCGAGCAGGTCGTGACGCGGATGCTGCGTGAAGCGGGGTTCGCTTCCACAGCTATCGAGCACATCGTTGCGGATATCTTCAACAGCTACTACATCGCACGGAAGACGTGACAGGCTCGTAGCCCACTATCCGGTTGGCCCTGGAATCGTTAGCGCCGCATGGGAGACCAGCTCGTCGGTGCGAGAGGTGTCCTTGAGGTCCACGCCGGATCTGCCCAGCCTCCGTGCGCCGGAGACCAAGCTGGACACCACCCTCGCTGCTTGCTGGTAGCCGAGGCCTTCGGGCGGATGGATATTGGAGATGCAGTTGCGGTCGGCGTCGGTTCGCCCCGGTTTCGGTAGGTGGGTGAGGTAGATGCCGAGGCTGTCGGCCACCGAGAGTCCGGGGCGTTCGCCGATGAGGACGATCAGGGTCTGGACGCCCAGTGCGGCGGCGATATGATCGCCCAGCGCTACCCGGGCTTGGGTGGCGATTACCGGTGGCGCAATGGAATACGTGTCGGCGAGTTCCGTCGCGAGGGCGGCCAGTAGGGGTGCGCCGTGGTCCATGAGGGCGCGTGGGGAGAGTCCGTCGCCGAGTACGAAGCCGAGATCGGCCCCGGTCCGGGGGACGGCGGTCAGGTCGGCGGGGAGCCGGCCGAGGTCGGGGCGGCGCAGGTATTCGGGGCGGCTGGTGGCCCGGCTGCGGACGGTCACGGGGGTGCCGAGGCCGACCGCTTCGACGCGAGTCGCCAACGCTGACACGTCGAGTGGCAGGTGTACCGCGTCGCGGGCCGCGGCGTGCGCGGCGCGGAATTCGAGCACGCTCGTGGTGGGCAGTGCGTCGCCGACGCGGCCGAGGCCGATCCTGGATTGGGTACTCGAGCGCAGGCTGTTCCAGAAGTCCTGTGGCGCTCGAGCTCTCCGGTCGATGCTCATAGAGCTCCCGTCAATTCGCGCAGCGGGGAGGAGGTGATCTCCACCGGCAGTATCCGGCCCGCCGCGTCGGCCATGCCCAGTCCTTGCAGCCATGTCTCGAATTCCGGTGCGGCGCGCAGGCCGAGGACGCGGCGCGCGTAGAGGGCGTCGTGGAAACTGAGGCTCTGGTAGCCGAGCATCACGTCGTCGGCGCCGGGGACTGCGATGACGAATGCGGCTCCGGCCGCTCCGAGGAGGGTGAGCAGGGTGTCCATATCGTCTTGGTCGGCTTCGGCGTGGTTGGTGTAGCAGACGTCCACGCCCATGGGCAGGCCGAGTAGTTTGCCGCAGAAGTGGTCTTCGAGGCCCGCGCGGATGATCTGTTTGCCGTCGTAGAGGTATTCGGGGCCGATGAAGCCGACGACGGTGTTGACCAGTAGCGGGTCCAGGTCGCGGGCTACCGCGTAGGCGCGGGCTTCCAGGGTTTGCTGATCGACCGGTTTGCCGCCGGTGCCCAGGTGCGCACCCGCCGAGAGCGCGGAGCCTTGACCGGTTTCCAGGTACATCACATTGTTGCCGACGGTGCCGCGCTCTAGTGATCGGCCCGCTTCGTTGCCCTCGCGTAGCAGTGAAATATTCACGCCGAACCCGGCATTGGCACCCTCGGTGCCCGCGATGGATTGGAACACCAGGTCCACCGGAACGCCCGCCTCGATCAGTCCGATGGTGGTGGTGACGTGGGAGAGCACACAGGACTGGGTGGGGATATCGAAGCGCAGCCGGATCTCGTCGAGTAGGTGCAGCAGATCCGCGGTGGCCTGTGGTGAGTCGGTGGCCGGGTTGATGCCGATCACCGCGTCGCCGCAGCCGAGCAGCAGCCCGTCGAGGGTTGCCGCGGCGATACCGCGGGGGTCGTCGGTGGGGTGGTTGGGTTGCAGCCGGGTGCCCAAGCGTCCGGGCAGCCCGATCGTCGTGCGGAAGCCCGCGGTCACCACGGCGGCACGTGCGACCGCGATGAGATCCTGATTGCGCATGATCTTGCTGACCGCCGCCACCATTTCCGGTGTCAGCCCGGGCGATACCGCACGCAGCCGTGCGGCGGCATCGTCGCGCGCCGCTGTTTCCATCAGCCAGTCCCGCAGTCCACCGACGGTGAGATGCGAGATGGCTTGAAAGGCAACGCGATCGTGCGAATCGATGATCAGGCGGGTGACCTCGTCATCCTCATAGGGCACCAGCAGTTCCCGGAGAAACCATTCGAGCGGTACCTCGGCGAGCGCCCACTGCGCGGCCGCCCGCTCGGCGTCGGAGGCCGCCGCGCATCCGGCCAGTTCGTCGCCACCGCGCCGCGGCGTCGCCTTGGCCATCAGTTCGACGAGGCCGTCGAAGGTGTAGTTGGTGCCGCCGATCTGCTGGTGATAGACGGTCATTCGAGTTCCTCTTCCGCCTTGGCAAGGGCGGCGAATTCCTCGTCGGGCGAGCTGGCGACCAGGTGATGGCGGCTGTAGAGGCCGAAGTACGCCATGAACCCGGCGAAGGCGACCAGGGTCCAGGTCGCGGCCGTGCGGTCGACGAGGAAGGTGGCGATGACCGCGGCGCAGGCGATGACGAGGGCGAAGGCCGTGGTGAGGATTCCGCCCGGAGTGCGATAGGGCCTCGGCATCTGCGGCTCGCGGACGCGTAGCACGATGTGGCTGATCATCATGAGCACGTAGCTGAGGGCTGCGCCGAAGACCGCCATATTCAGTAGCATCGCGCCCTCGCCGGTCAGCGAGAGTGCGAATCCGATGACGCCCGGCACGATCAGCGCGAGCATCGGCGCCTTGCGAGCGTTGGTGACCGACAGGCTCGTCGGCAGGTATCCGGCCCGAGACAGGGCGAATGTCTGCCGCGAGTAGGCGTAGACGATCGAGAAGAAGCTCGCGACCAATCCGGCCAGACCGATGTAGTTGACGAGTTTGGCGGCGCTCGAATCACCGAGCGCTTCGACCAGCGGGTTGCCGGAGGTCGAAATCGCCTGGGCGCCGAGCGCACCGGTGGCCAGGAACAGCACCGCCGCGCCGGTGACGATCAGCACCAGCATGCTGATGATGATCCCCTTGGGCACGTTCTTCTCCGGTTCCCGCGCTTCTTCGGCGGCCAGCGGCACGCCTTCCACCGCAAGGAAGAACCAGATCGCGAACGGCACCGCGGCCCAGATCCCGAAGTACCCGAACGGCAGGAACGACGAACTGCCCACGGCCGCAGGGTCGGCCGGGATATCGGTCAGTTTTCCGGCGTCGAACAAATCCCACGCCGAAACAGCGAAGACGACCAATCCGACCAACGCGATGACGGTGATGACGAACATCGCCTTGAGCGCTTCGCCGGCCCCGGTGAGATGAATGCCGATGAACAGCGCGTAGACGGCGAGATAGACCCACCAGCCGTCGGTGATGCCGAACAGATTCAGCGATTCGACATACGCGCCGATGAACGTCGCGATGGCGGCGGGGGCAATGGCGTACTCGATGAGAACGGCCGCGCCGGTCGCGAATCCGCCCCAGGGGCCGAGTGCGCGCCGGGCGAAGGTATATCCACCACCCGCCGCGGGCAGCGCCGAGGACATCTCGGCCATGCCGAGCACCATCGCGAGGTACATTCCCGCGATCACTACGGTGGCGATGAGCAATCCGCCGAAACCACCCTGCGCCAAGCCGTTGTTCCACCCGGCGTAGTCACCGGAGATCACATAGCTGACGCCGAGACCGGCGAGGAGTAGCCACCCCGCGGACCCCGACTTCAGGGTTCGCTTCGCGAGGTACGCATTGTCCTCGTTGTGGAAGTCCTCGTGTGAGGACTTATCGGTGGGGATCGCCATCGCGACCTCCTTCTTGCTGAATGAATCACATAGAGTTCTGAGATGTCCCGCGACCGGGAACAGGGCAGGCATCGGCCGCCTCGGCGACGACCTGCGGTTCGGTGGAAGCAGCGGGACGCTCGCCGCGCTCCCAGCCTTCGCCGGTTACGGTCTCGACCGTGGCCAGCGCCATGAGTTCGGCATGGTCGAAAACCCTTCCGCGACTGAGGAACCGACACCCCTCGGTCGATTCCAGACTGAAGCCGGAGCCGCGTCCGGGCACGACATCGAGTACGAGCTGGGTGTGCTGCCACGCGGCGAACTGCGGACCCGAGATCCACACCGGCGCGATATCTCCCGGCTCGGGAGCGGATTCGGGTTGTTCGCCGGCCCGCAACCGCAGGTCGAGCAGTCCGAGCAGCACATCGTGATCACCGATCACGAATTCGCCCGCGGGGTAACACATCGGGGCCGAACCGTCACAGCAGCCGCCGGACTGGTGCAGCATCAGCGGCCCGTGCAGACCACGGAGGCGACGGAGCAGATCCATCGCCGCCGTGGTAGCACGCACTCGCCGGGGGAGCGCCGGGGTGGCGTCGACCATCAGAAGAAGCCTTGCGCCTTCGACGCGTAGCCGACCAGCAGGTTCTTCGTCTGCTGGTAGTGGTCGAGCATCATGTGGTGGTTCTCGCGGCCGATCCCGGACTGCTTGTAGCCGCCGAACGCCGCGTGCGCGGGGTACTGGTGGTAGGTGTTGGTCCACACCCGCCCGGCCTGAATGTCACGGCCGGCCCGGTAGGCCACCGCGCCGTCGCGCGACCACACGCCCGCGCCGAGTCCGTAGAGAGTGTCATTGGCGATCTTGATGGCGTCGTCGTAGTCCGCGAACGAGGTCACCGAGACGACGGGTCCGAAGATCTCCTCCTGGAAGATCCGCATGGCGTTGTTCCCCGCGAAGACCGTCGGCTGCACGTAGTAGCCGCCGGACAGGTCGCCGCCGAGGTCGGCACGCTCACCACCGGTGAGTAGCGTGGCGCCCTCACCCTTGCCGATCTCGATGTAGGACAGGATCTTTTCGAGCTGATCGTTGCTGGCCTGCGCGCCGATCATGGTCTCGGTATCGAGCGGATCGCCCTGCCGCACGGCCTTGGTGCGCACCACGGCCGCGGCCAGGAAGTCGTCGTAGATATCGGCCTGGATGAGCG
Organism: Nocardia lijiangensis NBRC 108240; assembly: GCF_001613045.1. GTDB lineage: Bacteria > Actinomycetota > Actinomycetes > Mycobacteriales > Mycobacteriaceae > Nocardia > Nocardia lijiangensis. The sequence continues at coordinate 84,867 of NZ_BDBP01000012.1, forward strand.
CGCGCGACGGGCAGGTGCAGACCTCGCCCTGATTGAGCGCGAACATGGTGAAGCCTTCGAGCGCCTTGTCCCGGTAGTCGTCATTCGCGGCGAGTACATCGGAGAAGAAGATGTTGGGGCTCTTGCCGCCGAGTTCCAGGGTGACCGGAATCAGGTTCTGGGAGGCGTACTGCATGATCAGGCGGCCGGTGGTGGTCTCGCCGGTGAACGCGATCTTCCTGATCCGCGGGCTCGACGCGAGCGGCTTGCCCGCCTCGACGCCGAAGCCGTTGACGATATTGACCACACCGGGCGGCAGCAGATCGCCGATGAGGCTGATCAGGAACAGGATCGAAGCGGGGGTCTGCTCGGCGGGCTTGAGAACGACGGCATTGCCGGCGGCAAGGGCGGGCGCGAGCTTCCAGGTGGCCATCAGAATCGGGAAGTTCCACGGAATGATCTGGCCGACCACGCCGAGCGGCTCATGGAAGTGGTAGGCGACGGTATCGGCATTGATCTCCGACAGCGAGCCCTCCTGGGCGCGGATGGCGCCGGCGAAGTAGCGGAAGTGGTCGATCGCGAGCGGGATGTCGGCGGCCAGCGTCTCGCGGATCGGCTTGCCGTTGTCCCAGGTCTCCGCGAGGGCGATCGCGTCGAGGTGCTCCTCCATGCGGTCCGCGATCTTGTTGAGGATGACGGCTCGCTCGGCGACCGAGGTCTTGCCCCAGGCCGGCGCGGCGGCGTGGGCGGCGTCGAGGGCGAGTTCGATGTCCTCCGCGGTGCCGCGCGCGACCTCGCAGAACGGCTGACCCGTGATCGGTGTCGGATTTTCGAAGTACTGGCCCTTGACGGGCGCCACCCATTCGCCGCCGATCCAGTTGTCGTATCGGGCCTGGAACGACATCGCTGCATCGGGTGTTCCGGGGCGGGCGAAGACGGTCATCGAATGCTCCTCGTTCTGCTGACATTTCTGCATCGGGTGTGATCCGGAACACTAGGAGCGTTCATGTTGCACGACAGTTGCAAGTAACTGGTCAGATGCCCAATTTCCGATCGAGAAGCCTCAGCTGCGTTTCGACCTGGGCATACATCGAAGACTGCCGGTCGAGGGAGGCGAGGTACGCGGTCCATGCCGCGAGGTCTTCGCGCCCGTCGACCGAACGGGTCCAGCGGGCGAGCAGCCGACGGTCACCCGCCCTCAGCAGTGCGGCGCGCAGGCGGCCGCGCAACTCGGCGCGGAGTTCGTCGATGCCGGGTGCGAGCGAACGCGGCAGGATCGGACCCGGATAGGCGCGCAACGCTGCCGCCGTATCGCCGCGGGCGAGCGCGCGGCGAACCTCGTCCACATCGGTGTCGAGGTCCATCAGCAGTCGGTACGGGCGCGAGCCCAGGCTGTTGGCGCCCAACATCTTTCGAACCCTGGACAGCTCCGCCCGTATCGTCACCGGATCCAGCTCGGATTCGTCGAGCAGCATGGCGAGGTGGTCGGCGCTCAGGCCCTCCGGGTGGTCGGCCAGCAGCAGCAGGATCTCGGCATGTCGCTGCGACAGCCGGATTCGCTCGCCGTTGCGGGTCAGGGTCGGTCGGTTCGAGCCGAGCACCTGTAGACGCGGGGTCGTGAGGTCGAGTGGTTCGGGCGAGTTGAGCAGGTGTAGTCGCAGCTCGGACTCCGCGGCCAGCACCGTCGCCCGGATCAGTGACAACGCCTCCATCGCGGCGACTCGTGGACCGCCGGTGATGTCGATGGCGCCGATGATCCGGCCGCTGAGTGGATCGTGTACGGGGGCGGCGGAGCAGCTCCACTCGTGCACCACGCGGCTGAAGTGTTCGGCTCCGAAGATCTGCACGTGGTGATCGAGGGCGAGTGCGGTGCCCGGCGCGTTGGTGCCGACCCGGTCCTCGCTCCAGTCCGCGCCCTCGACGAAGTTCATCGCCAGCGCCCGGTCCTTGGCCTTCGAATCACCCTCGATCCAGAGCAATCGTCCCTGGGCATCGCTGATCGCGACGAGTAGTCCGGCCTCGGCGGCGTCTTCGACCAGCAATTTCCGCACCACCGGACGGATCAGCGCCGTCGGATGCCCGGCCCGGTACCGCTGCAGTTCCAGACCGTCGAGATCCACCGCATCGCCGAAGCCGTCCGGGTTGACGCCGCTACTGCGGCTGCGCCGCCAGGAATCGAGGACCACCGGGCGCACCGAGTCGCCGTCGGGGCGCAGCGTCGGCAGGCGGTCGATACCTTCGAGAAAGGAGTGGTGCGCGGACGATATTCTCCGCGCCAACTGTGTGACATCGTCATCCGGTCGAACGGCGACCCAGGGGTTGGCGTGCGCTGCTGTGCTCAATCGGTTTCCTTCGTGTTTGCTCGGCAACTACTGTAACGCCGGTCACATGTCATCTCATGCAAGGGTGACAAAGATCGGCCGCGGGCGGTGCCGTCCGAAGCTGTCGTGTCTGTTCCGCCGCCTAATACCCGGTTGTCGTCCTCCGCGCCGCCGACACCGGCGACGCCGCGGCCGGCGCGTTACGCCTGTCCGCTACCGCGGGGCGGGGCTCGCTCACGCACAATCGGTCGTTATCGGATGTGGTGATTTCGTTCCAGGCACCGCGGGCATTCGACACCGCGCTTCCAGCACCTTCGCGATGTGCGAACCGCCGGATCCCTCGTCGGGGTGGGAGCCTCTTGCCTGCTCAGGGGAATTCGGTATCGGAAATCTGACGTCATTGTTCGGCTTGACATCGGAGTGTGGCCGATTCGGTCAGCGCGCCATGCGGCAAGAGAGGGTGTTGCTAGCCGTGGCAGCAGACCCGAACAAGCACTGTGTCGTCGGGCAGTGTCTCCAGGTAGTTTTCGATGCCGCCCGGTGGTATCGGGCAGTCGGGTCGGTCCTCATGGGACGTGGTCTCGCCCCAATCCTTATGTCGGCAAATGCCGCTCGGCTCGACCCACCAACCGTCCAGGGTGAGTACATCGGGCCATGACAGGTTGTGCACCGCGACGTTCAGCAAGGACTTCGGGCCGCCCGCGCACTCGCCTCGCTTGGGGGGCAGTACGATGCCGAATTGGTTGGGGCCGTCGTGAATCAGCCGAGGATCGTCCTCATGACCCGGTCGGACGTAGAATCCGGCTCCTTCTCCGCCACCCCGAATCCGCCACGTGTCCCACATATCTCGCTCCGGGAATCCTTGCCGCATCTCGAATGGAGCGAGAGCTCGCGTGATCGCGGCTTCCACGTCATCGGTCGCATCCGGCGGCAGACAGATCGTCACCCAGCGTTGCGCCAAACCACATCCCTCCCGCAGTACCGCGCGCCCCAGGTTACCTCTCGGAATCGACGAACGCAGATTCCTGACCGCTGTGACCGATCCGCCAGAAGAGTGCGCTGCCATCGGCATGAGCGGGCGTTCGATCGGCGCGCGGGCCGAGGAATTGCTGTCGGCGATGCAGGGCGACGAGGATCCCGGCCAGCAGTTGATCGCGGTGGTGCGCAAGGGATCCCGGAACCTGCAGCACTTGCCTGCGTCGCCGGACGCGTTCGTGTGACTGCGGTTGTATCAGGAGCAGGTGTGGCGGGCGGGCGCCCCTCGGGGGCGATGTCATCCGATCACCGCGCGTATCGCGGTGTGATCGGTCGGACGCGTACCAGCCCGGGCTGCGGGAGGGGACGACTACGAGCCGAGCTGCTCGCGGACGAATGCCGCCGCCTGGTCCCGGTAGTCGTTGACGAAGTATGCGAAATGCCCAGGACTCAAGGCATTTCCGAACCCGGCGGCCGGATCGCCGCCCTGGCAGACGCGGTCGGCGGCATCGCAGTAGGAGCGCACGCGGTCGGTGAATTCTCCGAGGGCGCCGACGGGCAGCGCGGCGGTGCCCGACAGGGCGGGATCGTAGTTGCCGCGGTTGAAGGGGTCGGCGCCGTTGAACAGCGGACTGCCGAACAGGGCGATCGCGTCGATCTGCGCGGCGGCCTGGTCGGTCAACGCGGTTCGCGTGCGAAGGGTGTTGCCGATGACGCGGGTGCCCTGTGAGTAGCCGAGGAGGACGAGCTGCTGATTCGGGCATTCGGCTGCGGCCTTGTTCACCAGTGCCGTCAGGTTCTCGACGCCGCGCACGGGGCTGTCCGGGGCCATCGAGGCGGGATACTCGAGTTCGGTCACTGTGGTGCTGCGGCCGGATTCCTGGGCGATCCGCCCGGCCAGCGGGGTCAGCAGCAGACTGCCGATCTGCGGTTCGAGCGTGCCACGGACGGTGACGACGCGGACCTCCGCGCAGCCGGTGGGACTGGGGGAGGGCTCAGCGGACGCGATCGGGAGGACCGGCAGCGCCAGCGCCGCGGCGACGGTGGTGGTGGCGCACAGCAGGATTCGAGATCGTTCACGCATGCGCCCCAATGTATTGCGCCCAGCGGCCACAGCGCCAGCTGTCGCACACTAGTTCAGAGAACGGACGGCGCTCCGATGACGCAGGCCAGTGGGCGATAGAGATGAAATGGGACGGCATGCGAACCATTTGCCGCACCCAGGGTGGGCGCGTCGACTTCTACAGCCGCAACCGCAACAACGTCACCTTCTCTGGGGGTCCCGGATGCGTGATCCGCTTCCCACGAAGGTTTGTGCAGCTCAGCGGCTTTGATGGGGACTGTAGCAAATCGCGACAGGTGTTGTGCTCGCCGGCCGAGAATCGGTCGGCTCCGGCGCCGATCTCGGCGACAACTCCGGCGAGATCGCTGCCCTGCCCGGACGGAAAGGTCGAGGGAAAGATGTCCGCCATCGCGCCGGTGCGTATGGCCGCCTCACCGGGGTTGATGGCTGCCGCTCTTACCTGCACGAGGACCTGCCTGGCCGCGGGCACCGGGCGGTCGACCTCGTCGATCCGCAGGACGTCGATTCCGCCGAATTCGTCGTACCTGACTGCTTTTGTCATTGTCTTGCTTCTCCTCCGGCGTGCGATGCGCGGCTGATTTCGGGAACGGGAATGGTTCGCACCGGTGTGCCGGTCACCAGGGCACTGTTCCGGCGTCGTCGAAGAATCCGCCGGTCGGCCCGTCGTCGGGCAGGGTCGCGAGGTGAATCGCGATCGCCGCCCCCTGTTGGGGTGTGCGGACGCCTCGGAAGCCGTTGAGGTCGGTGGCGGTGAAACCGGGGCAGCCGGAGTTGATCAGGATGTTGGTGTCGCTCAGTTCCTTGACGTATTGGATGGTGACGGCGTTGAGGAAGGTCTTCGACGCCAAGTACGCAGTGGGAATCGGGCCCATGTCGATGTCGGGCGTGGTTTGCAGGGCGAGCGAGCCCACGCTGCTGGACATGTTCACGATTCGCGGTGATGCCGAGCGGCGCAGCATCGGCAGCATCATGTTGGTGACCCGGACGACGCCGATCACGTTGGTTTCCACGACAGCTCGCACGGTCGCGGGATCGACCGTGGTGGGTGTCTGTGGCATACCGCCGGTGATCGCGGCATTGTTGACCAGGACGTCGAGCCCTCCGGCATGGTCGGCGATCAGCTCGGCCGCGGCGGCGACACTTGCGTCGTCGTCCACGTCGAGCGGCACGCCGAACGCATCGGTCCCGGCCGCGCGCAGCTTCTCCACCGCGGTCTCGCGGCGTTGTCGATCCCTCGCGCCCACACCGATTCGCCAGCCAAGGGCGCCCAAGCCCGCCGCGATCTCGTATCCGATTCCTTTGTTCGCGCCGGTCACCAGCGCAATCGTCCGATCACTCATGCCGTCGAGGATGCTGCGGACTCGGGTGGGGCGTCCAAGACCGATTGGGTGGGCGGCGATACCGCACGGGTATTGGTCGTGGTAGGCGCCGGATACGATGACATGGTGGAGACGCGGGAGTTGCGATATTTCGTCGCCGTCGCCGAGGAGTTGCACTTCGGGCGGGCGGCACAACGGCTCGCGATGGCGCAACCACCGCTGTCGCGGGCGATCCAGCAGCTCGAACGGCGGCTCGGAGTCGTTCTGCTGCACCGCACTGCTCGCGCAATCACTTTGACCGAGGCCGGGTCGGTGCTTCTGCGGGAGGCCCGGATCGCTCTCGAAGCGGTCGAAGCCGCCGAGCGCCGCACCCGCCGCGCCGCTGCCGACCGGCCCGGTGTGGTGCTGGCCACCAAGGCAGGAGCGTCGAGCGAATTGTTGTCGAAGCTGCTGGACGCCTACGCCGCCGACCCCTGCGCAGTCGCAGTCGAGGTGGTGCTGTGCGGGCCCGGCGAACCGGAAAGCCTGCTACGCAACGGGCGTGCCGACGTTGCTCTGCTCCACCAGCCCTACGACACGACGGCCGGATTCGACACCGAGGACCTGCACACCGAACAGCAGATCGTGGTCCTGCCCGCGGGGCACCCCCTCGCCAACCGACCCCACATGTCGATGGCCGAGGTCAACGCCCTGACGGACCTGCCCCTGCCGCGCTGGCCTCGACGGGATGGAAGTTATCCGGACGGCCCCGGCCCGCAGGTTCGCGACCATACCCAGTTGACCCAGCTGATCATGCTCGGACGGGCCTGTGCGGTCATGCCCGAGTCGCTCCGAGCCCAGCTACGCGACGATCACGCCATCGTGCCGGTGCCGGACGCACCGGCCGTCACCACCGTCATCGCCTGGCCACCACACAGCAGATCCAAAGCCGTCGCCGACCTCGTCCGTACGGCGATACGCCTCTAGATGAGTAATTCCCAGGGGTGACGGGTCATTTCGCGGAGCTGGTTTCTGGGGGAAGATTGCTCGGTGAGACCTGAAGTACAGGCTTTTGTCGCTGAGGGCGCCTTGCCGGATTGGGATGGCGATGAGGCCGAGATCGATCGGCGGGCCGCACAGCTCGAGGCGATAACGGCGCCGGTGACAGCGGAGGAGGCAGCGGCACTCGCCGCCTGCTTCGGACCCGACGACTACTACGGCATGGCTTGGTCGCTGTTGCACCTGATCGAGACAGGCCCCGGCTCGGTGTTCACGACTCGACCTTGCCTTGGCGCCAACGAGTGGCACCACAGGCTCTGGGCGCGGGCCGTGAACGGCGGATTGGTGCCCGACGAGCCGACGGTCTGACAAATGTAGCCGTTGCGAGTTCTGCTGCCAGGTAAAGGATCTCGCCGCGCATCGCAGCACCGAAATGAAGCGAGGGTGTTGAAGATCGAGGTGTGAACAACGAGATCGACACCCTCGCGACTGCACTGTATGCCAATACCGACGACCTGGTGAAGGCTGCGCCCGATATGGCTCCATGGCGTCCCGCGGTCGGGTTCGCGCCGCGGCTGACCGACGCCGAACTGCCCTGGCCTAAGCAAGGCCGACGAGGTGCACGATGCTCGGCATTGTCGGACGTTCCGCGCGGACGCCAACGGCCCGAGATAGCCTCGGGCCGTTGATCTTTGGACTGTAGCATCTGGCCGCCGACTGGGGTGCCGACAGCATCCTCGATTGCGAAATCCAGCTGGGGACTTCGAATATGCCGCTACTTGACCGAGTTGGCCAACTGATCGGCATATGGGGCAGTGAATTTTCCGACAATGGGAAGCTCTGCACGGACACCGCCGGTGTTGTTCGCCTGGATCATGGCCATGATCCAGACGACGACTGCGAAGACCGCGACTGCGAGTCCGGCGAGGCTGAAGATGATCCCCAGGACTCCGAGGAGCGAGCCGGCGATGCTCAGAACAATATTGACCACCGAAACCGCCCCGAAGAAGACGATCGATTGCGAGGCATGGAATTTCACATCGGGATCGTTCTTTCCCACAAATAGGAAGATGATTCCCGTGAGCCACCCCAGTGCGTACGACAGGATCGCGCTGGTCTTTTTGTCCAGGCCAGCGGACTGCGGTTGGTTCGTGGGAGGTTGAGAAGATGTCATGGGGTCAGTAGATGCCGCGCGCGCCACCTACCGATCCCAGGTTTCAGCACGAACCCACAGGTCGCGGGCCGGCCGGCGACCGGGATCCTGGACGTGGTTCTCTCGACGAGATGACTGCCAACGACCTCGAAATGCCTGGGTGATGGCTCATTACACAATCGAGCACCGAAAAGCCGCAGAGTAGCCAAGTCGGTCTCCGAGCAAGGGCCGCTGCACGGTCATCGTCATGCAGCGGTGTGTTCGGTCGGTCTCGAATCAATACAGCCACCTGAAGGTCGCCTGCCCCGCGCCGGCCGATTCGCTCAGCGGGGTATGCGGCATTTCAGTGCGTTCGGCGGGCTTCGGATAGTCACGGTCCGTTGGTTCTGGGAAGCCTGCATCCGATGCCCAATGCTCAACATCAACCCAAAAAATGCTGTCACGCTTGGGCAAGATCGAAGAAGACCTGGTTGCGCGCCGGGCGCGCGCCGAACACGAGGCCTGGCTCGGCGAGATCGAAGGGATCGATCGGACGTTGTCCTTCTTGCGGCAAAAGCGCTCGGAGACAGAGCGATTGGCCCGGCTGGCACCGGCCGGGCCAATCGTGATCACCGCGGGGCCATCCACGGGACTGCGTTGTGAGCAAAGCTCTGCTTGACCGGCACCAGGTCGGCATGATCATCCAAGGCCGTGATCGTGACCCCACCAAGCCAGCGCATCTTCCACAGGCTGACGACGCCGGCAGCCATGCCTCGGGCTTAGTTCGCTGGAGCGCTGCGACGGGCATCCCGCCCCAACCAACGTCCGTATGCCGCCGGGCGCGGTGCCCAACGGTCACACGACCGCACCTGGGGTTCGACGGTCGCCGGCCGTGTCGCGGGGTTTGGGGCGGACCCCGCGACCAGCTACCGGCTGCACTGCGCCGACCACGCACTCGTCAAGCGGCGTCGAGGGCCGCAGTGATCTTGCGGGCCATCGCGGCCACGGCGGGGCCAGGCTCGCCCTTGCCGGGTCCGGTGGTGGCTTCGATGGCGATCAGGACGGTGTCGCGGAAATTGTCGGCTTCGCCTGGATGCTGGTCGCGGAGCAGGTTCATGGCGGTGGTGAGGGCGGGCAGTACCTGGTCGGCGAGTTCGGCGACGGACTTGCCGTGCAGGTGGATGTCACACCGGTGTTGCAGCACAGCGCGGGTTCGAAGATCTCTACGGTCGGCACAATGACTTCCCTGGGGATCAGGCGTGAGTGGGCAGCAGTTCGGCGATGAGAGCCTCGACGCGTGAGCGGATCTCGTCGCGAATCGGGCGCACCGCTTCGACGCCTTTGCCTGCCGGGTCCTCGAGTTGCCAGTCGCGGTAGCTCACGCCGGGCAGCACCGGGCAGGTATCGCCGCAACCCATGGTGATCACCACATCGGAGGTCTCTACCGCGTCGTAGGTGAGGATCTTCGGGAACTGGGTGGTGATGTCGATCCCGAGTTCCTTCATCGCCGCCACGGCGGCGGGATTCAACGACTCGGCCGGAGCGCTGCCCGCCGAGCGCACCTCGATCGCCCCACCAGCCAGATGTGCCAGGAAGCCGGCGGCCATCTGCGAGCGTCCGGCGTTGTGGACGCAGACGAACAGAACACTGGGTTTGGATGCCATGTGAGGGTGTTCCTTTCAGACCTGAGAGAGCTTTTCGGACTCGGCGTTCTCGTGGGGAACGACGACGTTGTCCGCGGTCGCGGCGCTACCGGGATACAGCCACACGATCAACGCCACACCCAGCACCGCGCCGAGGACTTGTGCGCCGATGAAGGCGGGCACCGAGCCCGGAGCGATACCGGCGAAGGTGTCGGAGAACATCCGGCCCACCGTGACCGCAGGATTGGCGAAGGAGGTCGAACTCGTGAACCAGTACGCCGCCCCGATATAGGCGCCTACTGCTGCCGCCGACATCGCTGCCCGGCCTGTGCGTGCCAGCGCGAAAATCACCGCCAGCAACCCCGCCGTGGCCACCACCTCACCGACTACATGACCATCGCTGACGCGGTCATGGGTGGAAACTTGGAACGCGCCTACCTCGAACATGACATTGGCCAGCACCGCCCCGACCGAGCACCCAGCAACCTGCGCGACGATGTAGGCCAAGACCTCCCCGCCACGGAGGCCGGTACCGCTGTGGCACCCGATCCACCAATCTGCCAGCGAGACAACGGGATTGAAGTGCGCGCCCGAGACCGGCCCGAATACCAGAATCAGCACGCCGAGACCGAACACCGTCGCCGTCGAGTTCTCCAGCAACTGCAAACCGGTATTGCCGGGGGAGAGCTGTTGGGCGGCGATCCCGGAACCGACGACTACCGCGACCAGCAACGCGCTGCCCACGAACTCCGCGACCAGCCGCCGCGCCAACCCGGTCACCGCGCATCCTCCGGCGTCATCGCGGCCAGGAACGCCGAAACCTGCTCCAAGACGGCGGGCTCGACGCGGTAGTACACCCACGACGCGCGACGTTCGCTGCTGAGCAGACCTGCTTCACGCAGCACTTTCAGGTGATGCGAGATCGTCGGCTGGGTTACGTCGATGCCCTCGGACAGGTCGCACACGCACGCTTCGTGATCGGCGCGGCTGGCGACCGCGCTCAGTACCCGCAGCCGAACCGGATCCGACAATGCCTTGAATGCGGCTGCCAGGGGAACCGCGGACTCGGCCGACAACGGTGGGCGCAGCACCGGGGACGGTGCGCACTCCTGCACCGGCGTGATCGCCAGCTGCGATTTAGACATAGGTCGATATTGACCGATGTCTAATCGATGGGCAAGCAAACTTCGGGTGAACTTCCCTCGCCGCCGTGATCAGGTGACGGGACTGCGGCGTTCGAGCAGGACGGTGTCGCGCCAGGTGCCGTGGTGTTGGGCGATGCGTTCGCGTACGCCGATGGTGCGATATCCGGCGGAGTGGTGCAGGGCGATGCCGGCGCGGTTCTCGGGGAATATCGAGGTCTGCAAGGTCCAGAGTCCGGCTTCGTCGGCGGCGATGACCTGCTTGTGCAGCAGCGCCTTTCCGACACCGCGTCCGCGCATGTCCTCGGCGACGTAGACGGAGTTCTCCGCGACCCCGCCGTAGTAGTCACGCTGCGAGACCGGGCGCAGCGTCGCCCATCCGACCACGGCGCCGTCGATCTCGGCGACCCAGCGATGTCCGGGCAGCCATTCGGCGTCGAGGGCGTCGCGGCCGGGGACCTCGGTGGCGAAAGTGGCGTTACCGGTCGCAATGCCTTCGCCGTAGATGCGTAGGACGGGGTCCCAGTCGGCGTCGGTCATCGCACGCACGGAGACGTCCTCGGGGAGGTCGGTGGGGCAGCAGGGCCGCTGGGTGAGTACGCCCATGACAGCGTCGGCGGCATGCGGCAGGCCAGTGCAGCAGGCGGGGTTGACCATCACCACGGTGGAGGTGCGGTCCTTATGGACGCTGACGAACCCGACGTCGGCGAGCTTGCGCACGTGATGCGACACCGTGGGCTGTCCGATGCCGAGGGCTTCGGTGAGTTCGCCGATGGTGATCCCGGCCGGGCGGCTGGCGACCTGGTGCAGCAGCCGTACCCGTGTCGGGTCGGCCAGGCAGGCGAACCACGCGGCGTACGTGCTCGCGTCGCTGGTCGAGAGCGCATCGAGGCGCTCGGTGCGCAGGACGGGCATCTCGAGATCGGTCATCACACGATTGTATCGACGATCATCGATGGTTGCATTCATCGATGACCGTCGATACAGTTCGAAGTTGATTGATCGATGACCGTCGATGAAAGGATCGGATCATGAACGAACTGCCTGTCGTCGTAGTAGGAGCAGGACCGATCGGCCTGGCCGCCGCCGCTCAACTCCGCGAACGTGAGCTCCCTGTTGTGGTATTCGAACGCGGTGCCGCCGCCGGGGCCGCGGTGTCGCAGTGGAACCACGTGCGCGTGTTCTCCCGCTGGGGCGAACTCATCGACCCCGCGGCGCGCCGCCTCCTCGACACCACCGGCTGGAGCGCCCCCGCCGAGAACAGCTACCCGACCGGGCAGGACTGGGCCCGTGACTACCTGATTCCCCTGGCCACCGCGCTCGGCGACATCGTGCGCGTGGGCACCGAGGTCGTCGGCGTGGCCCGTCGTGGGCGTGACCTGGTCGTGGACTCCGGCCGCGACAGCGAACCGCTGTCGGTGCACATCCGCGACGCCGACGGCACCGAGGACCGGGTGCTGGCGCGTGCGGTGATCGATGCCTCCGGCACCTGGGGCACACCGAATCCCCTTGGCGGTGAAGGACTTCCGGCGCTCGGGGAAGCCGCTGCTGGTGAGGTGATCGAGCACCGGGTGCCCGACCTCGACAATCCACAGGTGCGTGCCCGCTACGCCGGACGCCACATCGTGATCGCCGGAAGCGGGCATTCCGCGCTCACCGCCATCGTTGCTCTGGCCGGGCTCGCCGAGAGGGAGCCGGGGACCCTCATCAGTTGGGTGCTGCGTCGTGGGGATGTCGCCGACACCTTCGGCGGCGGCGCGGCCGATCAGTTGCCCGCGCGGGGCGCGCTGGGACAGCGGGCGAAGGCAGCGGTGGAGGCCGGGCATCTGCGGGTGGTGACCGGATTCCGCACCGCCGCGATCGAACCCGACACCAGCGGCCGCTACTCCCTGGTCTCCGACACCGGGCAGCGCCTCGAGGATGTGGATCGGGTGGTGGTGTTGACCGGGTTCCGGCCCGACCTGTCGTGGCTGTCGGAGATCCGCCTCGGCCTCGATCCAGTCCTACAAGCCCCAACCCAGCTGGCACCGTTGATCGACCCGAACGTGCACTCCTGCGGCACCGTCTACCCCCACGGCGTCACCGAACTCTCCCACCCGGAACCGAACGTGTATCTGGCCGGGATGAAAAGCTACGGCCGCGCCCCGACCTTCCTGGCGATGACCGGCTACGAACAGGTCCGCTCCATCGCCGCCGCTCTGGCCGGTGACCACGAATCGGCCACCCGCGTCGAACTCAGCTTGCCCGACACCGGCGTCTGCGGTGGTGCCGGAGTCTTCGACGACCCCAACTCCGCCACCGCGGACAATGCCGACAGTGGTGGTGGCTGCTGCGGTACATCGCAACCGGAGTTGATCACCCTGACCGCCCCCGCGCGGGTGTGACCCGTTGAACGACATCACTGTTGCCCCGCAGACCGGTGGCCTCACCGCTGCCGGTCTGCGGCGGGTGCTGACGATCCTGTGCCTGACCGAGATCACCAGCTGGGGAATCCTCTACTACGCCTTTCCCGTCCTGTCGGTCTCGATCACCGAGGACACCGGCTGGTCGGCACCGACCATCACCGCAGCCTTCTCCCTGAGCCAACTCGCGGCCGCGCTCACCGGAATCCCGGTCGGACGCCTCGTCGACCGCATCGGCCCCCGCGCCATCATGACCCTCGGATCCATCCTCGCCATCCCCTCGCTCGTCGTCGTGGCGACCGCACCGAACCTGGTGCTGTTCTTCATCGGGTGGATCGCCGCCGGGATCGCGATGGGCGCGGTGCTCTACCCACCCGCCTTCGCCGCGCTGACCCGCTGGTACGGGACCGGGCATGTGAAAGCGTTGATGATCCTGACCCTGGCCGCCGGACTTGCCAGCACCGTCTTCGCGCCCCTGACCGCCGCACTGGTGCAGCACGCCGATTGGCGCGCAACCTATCTCGTCCTCGCCGCAGTTCTGGCCATGGTGACGATCCCCGCCCACTGGATCGGCTTGCACGGACCCTGGCCGGAACCGCCCCCACCGGCCAACAGCTTCCACGCCGACCACAATGCCGTGTCGCGCAGTCCCGCGTTCCTGGCACTGGTGATCGCCCTGAGCTTGGGTGCGTTCACCGCCTTCGCCGGGGTATTCAACCTGGTGCCGCTGCTGATCGAACGCGGATTCTCCCCGGCGCTGGCCGCGCTCACCCTCGGTCTCGGCGGCGCCGGACAAGTCCTCGGCCGCATCGGCTACCTCCCACTCGCTGCCGCCACCGGCCCCCGCCCCCGCATCGTCGCGGCCTTCGCCGCGACCGCCGCCACGACCGCACTGCTCGGACTCGGCACCACCGTCATGGTCCTGATCGGCGTCTCTATCGGTGCCGGGCTCGTGCGCGGGATCATGACCCTCATCCAGGCCACCGCGATCACCGAACGTTGGGGCGCAACACATTACGGCCGCCTCAACGGACTCATGTCCGCGCCGGTGGTCATCGTCATGGCGTTGGCGCCGTGGGCGGGCACCGCCCTCACCCGCGTGACGGGCAGCTACGCCAACACCTACCTCGTTCTCGCCGCCCTGGCCGTCGTCGCCGCGACCGTCGCGCTCGCCTCCACACCCCGCCACGACCTACCCATCTGATCCTCGAGGACACAACCAGTGACCACCGGCTACGACGCCCTCGTCATCGGTGGCGGCCAATCAGGACTGGCCGCCACCCACCACCTGCGCAAACACGGCCTCACCGTCGCCCTGCTGGAAGCAGGACCCGAACCCGTCGGGTCCTGGCCGCACTACTACGACAGCCTCACCCTGTTCTCACCCGCCCGATACAGTGCCCTGCCCGGCCTGCTGTTCCCCGGCGACCCCGACCACTACCCACACCGCGACGACGTCATCGACGATCTACGCCAGTACGCGAAAACTCTCGACGCCGACATCCACACCCACCAGCGCGTCGACACCGTCACCCACAACGGCCACCTGTTCACCGCCCACACCGACACCGGGGCCAGCTTCACCGCACCCAGCTGTTGCGTGGCGCGAGCACCACGTCCGAGATCGACGTCGCCGCCCGGTCGAACCCGAAGATCCGCCCACAGCTTCAGTTTGCGAGACGAGATCGTCTGCCGGGTACCGGCCCGCAAATCCGTGGTGTCGAGGGTTTTGCGTCCAATTCGAGGCTGGTTCGTCTGAGGAAGCGGACTCCCATCCACTCCGGGTGTGAGCACACCTTCTTCCGAGAGGAATCCTTGCGATGGCCATCTACCTGTTCAACCGCTTCGCCGATCACCTCGGGGGTGTGCGATGACCGCGCCAGCCGTGGTGGTCGAGGATCTGCACGTCGCCTACGGCAGAACCTGGGCACTCGACGGTGTCGATCTGGAAGTTGCCGCGGGGACGACGCTCGGGGTGCTCGGCCACAACGGTGCCGGTAAGACCACCTTGATCCGCGCTCTCACGACCCTGGTGCGTCCCACGGTGGGGCGTGTGGAGATCGGGGGCCGTGACGTGGTGGCCGATGCTACCGAGGTCCGCCGCCGGATCGGGGTGACCGGTCAATACGCCGGACTCGACGAATTCCTCACCGCGCGCGAGAATTTGGAGCTGATCGGACGCCTGGCCGGGCTGCGTCGCCGCGCACGCCCGCGCGCTGAGGCGTTGATCGACCGGCTCGGGCTGCACGAGTACGCGGCCCGGCGAATCGGGGAACTCTCGGGCGGTTCCCGACGCCGCGTCGACCTGGCCGCGAGCCTTGTCGGTGCCCCGTCGGTTCTGTTCCTCGACGAGCCGACCACCGGTCTGGACCCCCTGGCCCGCGCCGGACTGTGGGACGTCGTCGACGAGCTCACCACCGCGGGCACCACCGTGGTGCTCACGACCCAATATCTGGAGGAAGCCGACCGCCTCGCCGATGACATCGTGGTCCTGAACCGCGGCCACATCGCTGCCCGCGGAACCCCCGCCGAGCTGAAACAGATCGTCGGCGGCAAGGTTGTGCACGTCACCGTCCCGGTCCACCAGGTCGCGGAGCTGCCGTTCACCCCGGACACCGACCGGGCCGACGGCACCCGAGCACGGGTGTCGGTCACCGTCGAGGACGCCCCCACCGCGACCGCGCTGGTCGCTGATCTCCATCGCGGCGGTCTCGACGTCACCGATCTGGATGTGACGTCCCCGAGCCTCGACGACGTCTTCACTCATCTCACCCACACCACCGGAGCCCACCGATGACCACCACAACCATGACCGCCCTCGGGCGTTCCCCGATCGGGAACCAACTCGCCGCCCTGACTGTCCGGAACCTGCGCACCAGCGCCCGCGTCCCGCAGCTGCTGATGTTCTCGCTGACCATGCCGATGGCGATGCTCGTGCTGTTCAGCCAGGTCTTCCGCAGCGTCGCCGCCGGACCCGGCTTCCCGCCCGGAGTCAGCTACATCGACTTCCTCACCCCGGCCATGCTCGCGGTCTCCACGGTGATGGCCGGCACCAACGCCGGAGTTTCCGCCGCGATCGACCACACCAACGGCCTGCACGACCGCTTCGCGGCCCTGCCGATGCGAGCGACGTTGCCCGGGATGGCTCGCACCATCAACGAGGCCGTCTTCACCCTCGCTCGAGCTGCGCTGCTCGGGATCGCCGCGGTGCTGCTGGGTTTCGGCTTCCACGGCACCGCCGTGGATGCCGTTGCCGCAATCGGGGTTCTGGTGGTGCTGGCGGGGGCGATGAGCGCTCTGTTCGGGCTGATCGGGGACCGGCTACGCCGCCCCGATGTGGTGCAGTTCGCCGGGATGATGGTGATGATGCCGCTGATGTTCGTCTCGAGTGCGTTCGCGCCGATCGAGACCATGCCCGGCTGGATGCAGGCCATGGCCACGGTGAATCCGGTCGCACACGCCACCGACGCCCTGCGCGGGCATGTACTCGGCACTGCCACCTCCGCGGACACTGCCACCGCTCTGATCGCGGCGATCGGACTGTGGGCCATGGTCACCGTTGCCCCCGTCCTACCCCGCCTGGTTCGGCCGACCCGTGCTCACTGAACCAACGACACACCTGTCCCGTCCTTTCTCTTCGGCAGGGGAAGGACGGGGCGGGCTTGGTGGGTGCGCTGTTCAGCCGGGGCCGGGCACGCCGATGGCCTCTACCCGTGAGGGGGTAGAGGCACGGCTGCGGTGCTGGATCAGCGGATACGCCCGCTGCGGGCGTCGGCGGCGCTCATGCGGCGGCGTCGAGCAGATGCAGTTCCTCCGCCACGATCAGATCGACCTCTTCCTCGGTCAGATCCGACAACAGATGTGTGGTCAGCATCGCTCTCTCACCTCCTCACCGCGCTTGTTGATTCGTCGAATCGGAGAACCCGACATCGACATCGGCACCCATACAGACGTGACACCCCGCAGATGGACGCAGGACGGGCCCGGATCGCGGTCGACGTCTTCGGTGCTGTTGAGCAGAAATGCAGGCTCGCGATCGTGACGGCAGGCGAGGAAGCTGAAGGCGGACAGGAGGCGAGATGATGAACGAGACAGTGGCAACCACCGCGACCACGCCCCAGCACCAAAACAGTGATCTCGAGCAGCTGTGGCGCGACTTTTCCAGCGACCTGCGGGCCTTCATCGCCCGCCGTGTCCCGCGCCCGGAAGACGCCGACGACATCTTGTCGATCGTGTTTCTGCGGATGGCCAAAAACCTGGACAATCTGCGTGATCAGGACCGGCTGCTGGGGTGGATGTATGCCATCACCCGCAACGCGATCACCGACTACTATCGCTCAGCGCCTCACCGCCGCGAACTGCCCGTCGACGCCATCCCGGACAACCCATCCAACGCTGCACTCGACACCGACGAAGCGGCGCAGAAGGAACTCGCCTCGTGCCTGGTGCCGATGCTGTCCGCGCTGCCCGCAGATCAAGCTGCCGCGGTGAAGATGGTCGACCTCGACGCCCGCACCCACGCCGCCGCCGCCAAGCAGGCGGGTATCTCGGTGTCCGGGATGAAATCCCGCGTCCAACGCGGCCGCGCCGCTCTGCACGCCCAACTACACGCCTGCTGCCAGATCAGCCAGGACCACACCGGTCACGTGCACGACTACCAACCCCGCAGCGGAGAATGCGCGTGCGGGGACACACCACCCTCGGAGCAATAGACCGACACACCGGCCTGGGAACAGCGACCGGTCATCGGCATCCCCACGACCAGACAAAGATGCGGTGCGAGCCACGTGGCTCGCACCGCATCTTGGCAGGTAAGGGCTACTGGCAGCCGCACCCGCCCCCGGCCGTTGCCGCCGGAGCGCAGCACGACGCCTTCTCGCTGTGATCGCAGCACGTGGTCTGCCGTTCGGTACTGCAACACGTCGGCGCCGCAGACTGCGCTGGCGCATCGGTTCGATCTGCCGCCTCGAACTCATTCGGGTTGGTGCTCATGGTGACTCCTTGATCCGTGGGGATGGGCACCAGGACAGACGAAGCAGAACAGGAAAGGACGCACCGCTGCCCTGGAATTTTCGTGGTCGTTGGTATTGACCCTGTAGGTGGGTACAGGGTTGAGAATGGTGGCATGCGAACCGGTGAGCTGGCCGCGCGAGCGCGGGTGAACGCGCAGACCCTGCGCTATTACGAGCGGCGCGGTCTGCTCACGCGCCCGCCACGGTCGCCGGGGGGCTACCGCAGCTACCCCGACAGTGCGGTGGAGACAGTGCGATTCGTCAAGCGAGCCCAGGAGTTGGGGTTCAGCCTCGACGAGATCGCGGAACTGCTGCAGCTAGCCGACGGCGGCCCCGACGACTGCGACAGCGCTCGCGCTCTGGCCGAGGCCAGGATCACCCAGCTCGCGGAGCGGATCGCGGATCTGCAGCGTATGCAGCGATCGCTGACCGAGCTCATCGCCACCTGTCAGCTTCCGCCGGCCCGCCGGTCGTGCCCGATCCTGACCTCGCTACACCAGGGAGAGCATCCATGAAGCTGGAGATCCTGCAGGTCCCGGACTGCCCGAACGTCCCGGTACTCGAAGACCGCATCAGGCAGGCCGCAGCCGGCGCACCGGTCGAAATCGTGCATCGCGTCATCACCGATCCCGACCAGGCTGCCGCAGCCGGAATGGCAGGGTCTCCGACTCTGCTGATCGACGGGCGCGACCCGTTCGCCACGGCAGGGCAGGTACCGAGCCTGTCGTGCCGCCTCTATCCCACCGCGGACGGCGGCTTGGACGGCGCCCCCTCGGTCGGCGCGCTGTGTACGGCCCTGGGCCTGCCAGCGGTTACCGAATCCGACAACGTCTCCGGATCGGTATCGTGCTGTACCCCCTCGGCTGAAGGTCGAATGCCAGTCGAGGCGCTGAGCTCCTGGCGCGCGAAAGCCCTTCCGGCCGAGCCGGCGGAAAAAGCGGTGCACCGTGCGATCCTGCTTGCTTTCGCCGCCCAGGGGCGCCCTCCCACCGCCGATGAACTCGCCGCCCCGGCTGCCGGGGGTGGTTTTTCGGTCGAGCAAGTGCTGCGGGGCCTACACGATGCCGATGTGATCCGGCTCGACGCAGCCGGGGAAATCGCCTCTGCCTATCCCTTCGCGGCAACACCGACCCGGCACCGGGCTCGAATCGCAGGCGGGGCAACCGTTTACACCATGTGCGCTATCGACGCCCTCGGCTTGGCCGCCATGCTCGACACCGAGGTGTACGTCGACTCCAGCGACCCGGTGACCGGCGAACCGATCACCGTCGCCATCGAACCTCGATCCGCCCGTGCGCAACCGGCCACCGTGGTGGTGTTCGTGGGCGGGCGAGCCGTTCGGGGACCCTCGGCAGACACCTGCTGTAACTACCTGAACTTCTTCACCAACCGTTCCGGCGCCGAAGCATGGGCAGCCGAACATCCCGAGATCGGCGGCATCGTGCTGGATCTCGCCCCCGCGCACGATCTGGGCAACCAGATCTTCGCGAACCTGCTACCCCCTGAGTGAGGAGAGGGTGAGTTGCTTCCGGTGGAAGTCGTAATGCTTTGCAGGGTAACGAAATACCTCTTCCAAGGTCATGTACTCGGTGAAACAGGGATCCCACCGGGTGGGGAAATACATGCCGCGGGCTAGGTCGGCCTCGGTAGCGGCGGCCAGACTGCAGCGCAGCGAGGCGATGACGCGGTCGAGTTTCGCACCCATGCGCCGGCGGTTGTAAACCCTGGCGGCGGCGCATGAACCGCGGTAATTGATCCAGTCGAACGGGCGAGTTCCGGCGTCGAGGAGCCGCGCGTAGCCTCGGCTCACGCCCGGAGGTAGCCAGCCGAACAGACGCACCAGGAACAGCAGCCGTTGCACCACCATGTAGCCGAACACCATGTGGAACAACAATTGCTCGTTGGTCCACCTCGTGCCGTCGGAGCGCCGCTCCAAGTCGGCGGGCGTTGCGGAATCGAGGAGCTGATGCAAGTCGGCGCGGACCCGTTCCAGCTCGGTGCGGATCTCGGGGCGGGGGAGCTTGGCCATTGCGATGTCACCTCCTCGGACGATCTGCCTCCATTGTCGACCGAGAATCCGCGAACAACTGGGCATCCGACCATCACAGGTGATGCCGTCGAAGTTGGTGGACAACCGACGTCAGAGATGGTGGACAAAGCCACCCAGTCCTTGCCTTCGATAGCGCGGCACACGGTAGTCGGCATTTCCAGACATCCACGGAGGCGGTCGGGTGACGATTGAACCGGAAGAGACGGGTTACGGTTGGACCGGAGTTGACAACCTCCTCGGAGTTTTGACATACGTTCGAGATCATCCCGACCCATTCGGTGGCCGACGGTATGCACTCGGCGATCGTGAAAGCCGTTAAACCCCACTGCGTAGAGGGTGTGCTCGGTCCATTAGTCCTTCAGGCTGTCGTCATCGTTCTCGATTGGCGTGTCGGGACACACCACCACGTCACCCCTTACCGTGCGGGGGCGACCACAAAGGACTGCCCGGGCGGCCAGCGGGTAAGAGTTCCCTTGGCAGCCCGGTACTGGCGTAGACCGATTGAGAGGATCTGAACCTTGAGCGATCTTTCTCGCCGTGACCTGCTCAGGACGTCGGCGGCCGCTGGCGTCGGAGCAGTCGTTGTCTCGGGCCTTACGGCCGCAGACACGCCGGATGTTGCGGACGCAAGCGCCCCGGGAATTGTGGCCGCGGACCACCCGAGTAAAAGCCCGGGATGCCCGCCCGCGACGCTGACCGGCCACATAGTCCGTCCGGGTGACGCGTCGTACACGGATGCGCGACTCGGCTGGGACCAGCTCTTTTCTCACTATCCGCTGGTCATCGCCTTCGCACAGGAAACCCAGGACGTGGTGAACGCCCTGACGTGGGCGCGGCAGCACGACATCGCGCTGCGGGTGCGGAGCGGCCGCCACGCCCTCGAAGGCTGGTCGAACGTCGACAACGGCATCGTCATCGACGTCAGCCAGCTGAAGTCGGTCCAGATCGACCCTGGCGCTCGTATCGCGACGGTCGGTGCCGGGCTGAACCAACTGGAAGCGGTGACTACGCTCGCGAAGCAGAACTTTGCGGTCACCACCGGGAGCGAGGGCAGCGTGAGCTTGTGTGGTGCGACGCTCGGCGGTGGCCTCGGGCCCCTCAACCGCTGGCTCGGCATGGCCTGCGACAGCCTGATAGCGGCCGAGGTCGTCGTCCCGTCGGGTCACGACTGCGCTGAGGTGATCAACGCGGACTTGCAGCACCACCCGGACCTGCTCTGGGCGCTCCGTGGGGCGGGAAACGGCAACTTCGGGATCGTCACACAACTCACCTATAAGGTGTATCCGCTCGAGCATCTCGCCTATGTGCAGGCGACATGGGATGGACTTGGGGACCTGTACGGGGTCTTCGAAGCGTGGCAGCGTACGGTACCGTCCGCCGACAGCCGTCTGGGATCCGAGCTCGAGATCCACAAGTCCCAGATCCTGCTGTCCGCGTGGCTTGCGGACGGGGCAGCGGCACAGGCCACAGAGATGCTGGCTCCGATCCTGTCGGTCGGCACGCCCGATGTCACGGTGCAGGTCGGTAACTGGGGCGACATCTTTGCAGGAGCCCAGGACCCGCTCGCGCAAGAGCCCGCGAACTGGAAGTTCTTCTCGCAGTTCGTCAAAGAGCGGTTCCCGAAGAAGGCGATCGACATCATCGGCGACTTCATGCGAAACGCTCCCACAGAGGAGAGCAACTACTTCGTCGATGCCTTCGGTGGGGCGATCAAGCGGGAGCCCCCCGGCGGCACGGCGTTCGCACATCGCGACGCGCTTTTCTACGGCGAGATCGGCGCAGCCTGGGGGACTCGTTCAACACAACCAGGCGTCGGCGACCCGCTGACCTCGCAGGCCCAGGCCTGGACCGCTGAGTTCAGCCAGGCGCTGCGGCCCTACGCGGACGGCGCCTACGTCAACGTGCCGAACGTCGGAATGCAAGAGTGGGCGACCGCCTACTGGGGGAGCCAGCGCTTCGAGCGGCTGCGCAGGATCAAGGCGAAGTACGACCCCCACAACGTCTTCCAGTACGAACAGAGCATCCCGCCCGCGTCACAGTGATCGACCACTGAGGATCGGCTTCGATCACCAACCGCCCACCTGAAAACCGCAAGTCGTCCGCGTTCCCGTGTTCGACGCGCCCGCTGGGGGCACGAACCTACGGCCAGCGGAGACGCGGCCGAGCCGGCACCAGCGGTTCCGTGGCCATCACCGACCGGCCGACCTCGAGGCCATCGCGAGGTTGCTCGCCGCGAGCAAGGTGTCGGGATGGCGATCACCCTGCGAATTCCTGCGCTTGTCGAGAGTGTCCCTGAGCAGCGCTGTCGCCCGATCACGATCCCCCGAATAGTGCAGGGCCACAGCGAGATTGTTGGCTGTTGTCAATGTGTCGTGATGACTGTCCCCGAGCAGCCGCGTGCGGCGGGCGAGGAGATCCTCATGCATTGCCACCGACTCTTCGTATTCCCCCGCCGCTCGCAGGTATACCCCCATATTGTTCGAGGAGGTGAGGGAATGTGGATGATCCCTTCCCAGGATCTCGCAGCGCTGAGCCAACGTCTCCTCGTGGAGCCGACGAGCGGACGAAAGATTCATCGTAACGCGATAACTCACGGCCAAATTGTTGGCCGAGGTCAGCGTGCAGTAGTCCCGGGGACCCAATACCCGCCGCCGTATTTCCAATGTCTCGTTGTCGAGGTGGATCGCGCGTTCGGGATCACCACAGGCGAGCAGGTCGAAGGCCAGATTGTTGGCGGCAGCAAGCGTGTCGGGATGTTCTGGCCCCTGCACTCGGCGACGTGTCTGCCAAACCTCCTCGTTGAGTTCGCGAGCCGCGGTGATGAAGCCGCGCGCATGCAGATCGATCGCCAAATTGTGCCCAGCGGCGAGCGTGTCGGGATGGTCTCGGCTCTGTAGCCGACATCGCCGGGAATACACATCCGCGTCCAGCTCGTGAGCGGCCTCGAAGTCGCCGAGGCCACGGTGGGCGAAGGCCAGACTGTTGGCGACACGCAGCACGAAGGGATGGTCGGCGTGGCGCACTCGGCGCCAGCGGTCGTGCAATCGCGAGGCCAGGTGCATGCTCGGTTCGCAATCACCGCGCGCGGCCAGATACCACGCGGTGTCACACAACATTTTCGCGAGCCGCTCATCAGTGTTGTTGTCCGCTTCGGCAGCCAACAAGTGCGGCAACAATGCCGCCCAGTGCACCCATGTGGTGGCATCGCACGGATCTCCCGGATGTGCCGCCGAAAGGGCTGCGCATATCTGGTCGCTCAACTCCGTCGATCGGGTGTCGGTGATCATGTCACGGAGGATCGCCTGAGTCAGTCGATGCAGTTGCAGTCCTGATCCGTCGATGCGCGCGAGGCCGTAACGTCCGATCGATGTTGCCAGTTGCCACCACGTATCCCGTTGTGACCGCGCATTTTCCTCGCCCTGGCACAGCACTGCCACGATGGTCACGAGCAGCGAACGAGGAATCGGTTCGGGCGCGATCAGCGCGCACATCGAGAGCAGTTGCCCCGCAGCGGAATCGGCGGCGGCGAGTCGGCCCGCCGACAACCGTGTGGCAGCCGCGAGAGACCGACCGTAGCCCGCGGGCGCTCCTCCCTCGAGCAGACCGGCTGCCCGGTCGTCCAGAATCGACAGGTATTCGGATGCTGACATCCCCGTCTCCGAAAGGGTTCCCGCCGCTTGTGCCAATCCGAGCGGGAGGTATCCCAGCGCACGACTCAGGCGCTCCGCCTCGTCCTGACTCAGGCTCGGACACTGTCGGCGGAGCAACGCCACCGAATCGGATCGGGTGAGTACGTCGAGCGCGACGGGCACGGCAAGTTCGTTCCAGGCACTGCGACGCGAGGTGATCAAGACATGTACCGGCGATCCCGGCAACCACGCTAGAATCGACGCCGGTTCCTCGACGTTGTCGAAGACGATCAGCGAGGCTTGTGAGCGCATGTGTGCCAACGCGATATGCGCGGCGACGGAGGTCTCGGTCTCCAGTGTGACCAACTCCGCCCGCACGGCCAGTGTGGCAAGGTGACCGGCGACGAGATCACAATTCTCGGCATCCACCCACCAGATCAAGGTATACCGGTCCGCGAATCGGTGCGCGTACTCGATGGCCAACTGTGTCTTGCCCACTCCGCCTATCCCGCACAGCGCGACGGGAAGTGGCGCGGTCCCGGCCAGTCGCCGTTCGATTTCGGCCAACTCGGCTTCGCGACCGGTGAATACCGGATTTCGAGGAGGCAACTGGGTCAGCTGCTCGGTCCACCTAGGAGCGGAGCGAGCGGTGCTGCGCATCTGTAGCTCGACATAGGTAACACCCCCGATGAGTAGGGCAGCGGCACCCGCAGACGACAATTGTATCCACCCGATCCCCGCGGTGGAAGCCCAGCCGGCAGCGGCAGCGGCGAAGGCCCCCGCCCCGGACGCGGCCGACCAGGCGGCACTCCACAAAATGCGCCGTACCCCGTCGCTCATCCACTAACCTTCCATGCGTGACCAGCCCGGACGAGTACACCCCGGAAATTCCACTCGACAGTTGGACCATCGACGATCTGGACGTCATCACGACCGAGGACATCCGACTCCCGCTGCACGAATCCGTCCTGGTCGAACTCGCAGCCCGGATCCGCCGAATCGCACCCGCCACGGTTACGGTCACGACCGAGGCGACACCACCTGAGTTGCGCGTCACCGGGGCGAACTCGACGCCGATCCTTTCGATCGAGATCGCCGTCGACACCGGATTCATGCCACCACTCGTTCCAGCCCCGCACTATTGGCGCATCGGCTTACTTCCCCTCGCGGTGGCCGTCTACGTGAAGCTGCCGACAGGTGAATACGAGCTGACCGACCGATCGACTCGAGAAATCCGCGTGACCGAACCCTTCGCGTTGTACCTGCCATTGCCCGAGTTGTGGACCCGTGGATCAGACCTGCGGTAGCCGACTCGATTCCCTTGCCCCCCTTCGACCGGTCCATTGTAGACCGCCACTCCGCCTTGGGATCAACGAAACATCCACTCGGACAACAATTTCCGATCGGAACCGTCACATGCGGCACTGGAGCGCCACGTGCCCCGGACAGCACCGCCGCGACATCGCCGATCGTGATCGGTTGTCCCGAACGCACATTCAGGGCCGTGGAACCCGGTAGCGGCTGCTCGATCGCGGCCAGATTGGCCGCCGCGACATCGCCGTCGCATCAGGTTGGCGTACTGGCCGTGTCCCCCCTCCGGACACCAGTGCAGATCGGCCCCGGCAATTCCAGTTGCCGGGGCCTTTCGTATGTGGAGGTGGAGGGCCTGACAGAGGCCTTGCCGCCGCCTTGTCCGCTTGGGCAGTGTTCATCGCGGCGACGAGGGCTCGCGGGTCCACGCCCGCGCGACAGGGTCAGCGGCTGCCGCAGTGGCCGGCTTGCGTGGGGATGATTTCGGTGTAGGTGAGTGGAATTGCAGCGGGTCCGCGGAGAGTGACGTGGTCTCGGTATGGCGGGTCACCGTCGAGTCGTGGGTCGCGCACACGGCGGGCGAAGCGAGTGATGGCGATCGTCGCTTCGAGGCGGGCGAGTGGGGCGCCGAGGCAGAAGTGCTGGCCGAGACCGAAGGCGAGGTGACGGTCGGCGCGAGCGGGGTCGAATCGCGTGGGATCGGTGAAGACGGTTGGGTCGTGGTTGGCGGCGGCGATCAGCATGATGGCGAGCTCACCGGGTGCGATGTCGATGCCGGGGAGCTGGATGGTGTCGCGAGCGATTCGTGGGACCAGTTGGACTGGTGAGTCGTAGCGCAGACTTTCCTCGATCACCGATTGGGCGAACGCTGGGACAGGTGGTCCGCGTTGACGGATACGGGCGTAGAGCGGGTAAGGGTCGGCGCGCTGTGCCGGATCCAGCAACTGCGCGAAGAGACCGGGGCTCGGTGCGGGTGTGGTGGTCATGGTTCCGCCGGGGCGTTCAGCCGTGCCGGATGGCGCGGTGGGTGAAGGTGGGCGAGGTGCCGGGATTGAGCAGCGCCCCGGTCAGCTCGCTGGAGGGGAAGAACTGCAGGAACCGTGAATCCTGCTGGGACACATCGACGACGGTCTTCTCGATGACGAGCGAGTTGTACTGCTCGTAGGTGGTCTCGAGGGTGTTCGCGTTGAGCACCACTTCATGTCCCCAGAACTTCGCCGCGCGTGCCAGACCCGGGATGCGGGACCGCTCCGGCGTGAGACATTCGGTGGCGATGGCGTTTTCGCTGATCGCCCAGATCCCGGTATCGGTGTTGAGCAGCAGCGATTGATTGCCCATGGCGTGGCCGGGTGTGCTGATCAGCGCGACACCGGGGCCGAGCAGCACGCTGCCGTCCAGCGGCAGGATCTTCTCGGGCGGCAGGTCGACGAAGGTGGTCGGCTGGTACCAGGGCCGTTGGAACGGATGCAGATCGGCCATGGCCTCCAGTTCGTCGCGCTGGGCGAGCAGCTTGGCGTTCGGGAACGCCGCAGTCACCGGCTCGTCCGGGCTGATGTCGGGTTGCGGTCGGGTGGTGCCGAGCCAGCGCCGCACGTCCTGGGTGTGCAGGTGATCGAAGGCCAGGTAGTCGACCGCTGCGGGATCGACACCGGCGCGACGGCAGGCGCTCAGGACATCGGTGTGCTCGTGCACGAAAAGTCCGCGCAACGGCCCCGGCGTCATGCGGTCGAGTTCGGCGAAATACGGTGTGTAGGAGTCGAGTTCATGATCGCTCGGTTCGAACAGCAAGGTTCGGGAAGTGCCGTCGGTTTCGGTCCAGCGCACGATCAGCATGCGATTGCAGATGGTGACGAACGGCGTCGGACTGATCGCGGCCCGGAACAACCCGTAGCGGGTTGGATACGGGAGCGATATCAGGTCGTAGGTGCGCACCGAGTCGGGCGTGCCGGTCGCGGCGAACTCGCGGCGAAAGTCCAGTGCGGCGGTGCGACAGGCGCGCAGGCGCGGACCGAAGCCGCCACGGGCGGTGAGCGCCTTGTCGAAGGTATCGACGCGGGGGAACGGCGCGGTGGTGGCGGGTCGCGGGATGGCGATCGGGTCGGTGATGAGACGTTCGGCGATACTCACGGGAGCCTCCTGGGAGCGACGGTCGAGAATCACAGAATTCGGGGGCGCATCCGGGTCATTGTGAACAGTGGCGTCAGCGGGCGCAGCGGAATCGGCGGGACCCACACGCCCAGCAGGTCTGCCCGGTGCAGGCGTGCCTCGACCACCCGCCCGATACCCATCTGGTCGAGCGGATCACGTTCGGAGCCACGGACTTCCAGCGTGAAGTCCTCGATCCGCCGCACCTCGATCACGCTCTCGCGTGGGGTGAAGGCCACCAGCCAGGACGGGAACAGGCCACCGAGTCCAACGACATTGCGGTGCGGCCGGGCCAGGATCGGCGGCGGTTCCGCGATGACATCGCCGAGTCGTCCACCCATGCCGAGTAGCTTGTGCCCGCGCCGGGTGGCCTCGGCGCGGATCTCGGTGTCGGTCAGCGCCCAGTCGATCTCGCCCAGTTTCTTCGGGTAGCCGAGCAGCTCACGCCCGATGATCAGGGCCACGTCGTCATCGAGAATCATCCACGGGCAATGGATTCCGGTGCCCTGCACGGTCTTGACATGCACGAAGAGCCCGGCCTCGTGGTAGCCCTGCGACTCGAAATTGTTGTCTGGGAAGTAGGCGGTGAACAGGTCGGCGCGGGCCGGTTCGGTGAGCTGCACCCCGGCGGGCAGCCACTGCTTCATGGGTTCGGGATCGATTTCGACTGTGGCGCTGAAGTAATGGGCATCTCGGTAGAGGCTGTGTCGCGGATCGCCCAGCGCGAGCATGCGGCGCAGATCCGAGCCGAGCGAGCGGCCCACCGTCCGGATAGCGGGTTCCCAGCCCATGTCACTTGACCTTTCGATAGACGATGCGCAGGATCGGACCGACCAACGCGCGCGGGGTGTATTGGCCGCCGACGGTCTGCACCTTCGCGAAGACTCCCGGGATTACACGGCGGCGACCAGCGGCCATTCCCGCGATCGCCTCCGCCGCAACCTTTTCGGCACTCACCCACAGCGGGCCCGGCACCAGGCGGTCCAGGTTCGGGACCTCGGCGGCCTCGGCGTATTCGGTCCGTACCGGCCCCGGCGCGAGCAGCGTGCACTCGACACCGGTCCCGGCCAATTCACCGTGCAGCGACTCCGCGAGCGCGTTGGCGAAGGCCTTCGACGCGGCGTAGGTGGCATTGTTCGGGCCGGGCTGGTTTCCCGCGGTGGATCCGGTGATCAGGATCGCGCCCGCGGCGCGCCGCATCATACCGGGCAGTGTTGCCAGCGTGAGGTCGTGCACAGCAACGGAATTCAGCTCGACCTGTTGACGCTCCCGGTCCGGGTTCGCGGCCGCCAGTTCGCCGTAGGTAGCGAAGCCGGCGTTGTTGCACAGCACGACGATCTCGCGCGCGGCGAGTTCGTCGCACAGCTTCGCGCGTGCATCACGGTCGGACAGGTCGACGGCGCGGATCTCGGCCTCGACTCCGTGGCGAGTGGTCAGACGGCCGGCCAGTTCGCGCAGCCGGTCCTCACGGCGAGCGACGAGAATCAGGGAGTATCCGCGCTGGGCGAGGCCTTCGGCAAGCGCCGCGCCGATGCCGGACGAGGCTCCGGTGACGACGGCGCGTGCGCCCGGCGTTGGGGTGGGCAGGCTCATGAGGGCTCCTCTGCGATCAGAACTGGGTGAGAGCGCGGGCGGTCACGGCGGTGCCGGCGGCGAGCAAGGTGCGGAAGGCTCCGGGCCCGGTCACTTGCGCCTCTCCTGCGGCGACCTTGCGGAAATGCGATGCATGCCAAGCAAGTTGAAGATAGGAGTTGATCGGTGTCGCAGCGGGCAGCGGGATGCGCGGCGCGGAGGGCAGCACCTGCGGCTCTTGGGCTCCGGTCAGCAGTGCCGAGGCGATATCGGGGCGCACGGCGAACGGGCGACCGAGCCCGATCACGTCGACCGCGCCGTCGGCGAGTACCTCGTTCATGAAGTCGAGGGTGCGGATGCCGCCGGTGAGCATCAGCGGCATGGCCGAACGGGCGCGCAGGTCCTCGGCGTAGCGCAGGAAGTACGCCTCGCGGGCGCGCGTGCTGTCCTGCACCACACCCGTCATGGCCGGGGCCTCGTAGTTACCACCGGAGATCTCCAGTAGGTCGATACCGGCCTGCTCCAGCGCGAGTGCGACATCGAGAGACTCGGCTTCGGTCAGCCCCCCACGCTGGAAGTCGGCCGAGTTGAGCTTCACCGAGAGAACGGCATCGGGGCCGATAGCTTTTCGTACCTCCGCGACCACCTCGAGCAGCAGTCGGCGACGATTCTCGGGACTACCGCCGTACCGGTCGGAGCGCTGGTTGGCGACCGGCGAGAGGAACTGTGACAGCAGATATCCGTGCGCGGCGTGCACCTGCACACCGGAAAAGCCCGCGGCCACAGCGAGTTCCGCGGTGGTCGCGTAGCGGCGGCGCAGATCGGCGATGTCGTCGAGCGATAGCTCGCGTGGCTTGCGCAGGTTGAATCCGACCGCCTGCGGTCGCAGCGCCGACGGCCCGACCGGTCGCCGGTACAACGGGCCGACCGCGACACGCCCAGGGTGATTGATCTGCATGACCATCACCGCTCCCTCACGCGATCCCGCCCGGGCCCAATTACCGACATCCTCGAGATACCGGTTGTCCTCGAGGGTCACGTTGCGCGGCTCGACGTAGGCGCGGCGGTCGATCATCACATTGCCGGTGATGAGCAGTCCCGCGCCGCCGCGGCCCCAGGCGCTGTAGAGCCGGGTCAGGGTTGGGCTCGGTGCACCGTCGATAGTGCCGAGCTGTTCGCTCATCGCGGCTTTTGCGATGCGGTTGGTCAGCGTCACGCCGCACGGCAGCGTCAAGGGACTCCCGACGGCGATGACGTGCGGTGGTCGATTCTTGGGTGTCATGGCAAGGCTCCTGACGTTCCTGCGTAGGGTTCGAGGTCAGGCGATGTGGCGCGCGGCGGTGAGGATGGGGCGCAGCAGGCGACTAGGTGGGGCCAGGCGCTGCGACGCGGTTCGGGTATCTGGCTGTGGTTCAACGGCTTCCGTCTCGGAGGGGCCGGACCTAGAGGTGCCCGGCAGTAGTGCGCGCAGGGTGGACATCTGGGCGATAATGCGCACCAGCCACCGGCCGCGTAGCACTTCCCAGCGCAAGTCCGGCCCGCCGGCGAGGATTTCGCTCGACGGCTTCGAGATTTGGGCGTAGATGTCGCCGATCGGTGTGCGCATCCGCTGTTGCAGTAGTGCGGCCTCGGCGAGCAAGCGGGAACTGTTCATCAACAGCATGCCCGCGCCGGAACGCGGGGCGACCAGTCCGGCGAAGTACAGGTTGGCCAGTCCAGGGGGGAAGGTGTGCGACACCAGCCGCGGCTGCCCGTTCTCCCAGGCGAGCAGGCCGCCGCGCAGGAACGGGAAGGTGGTTTTGAAACCGGTCGCCCACACGATGCTGTCGTATTCACCGCTGGTGCCGTCGGTGAAATGTACTGTGCGACCGTCGAAGCGTGCGATCTCGCCGCGCACGGCGATGCGGCCGTGCTTGAGGAAGTACGGCAACTGCTGGTTGACCACCAGATCCTGGTCGAAGATCCGGTGGGTGGGCTTCTTCAGGCCGAAACTGCCGTAGCTGCCCATCCCGAGCGCGACAATCGACCGGAAGACCGCCTCCTGCACCAGTTTCGGCACCGGCACCGAGCCGACATCGAACTTGCTGCTCGGGATTCCGAGGACGTACTTCGGGATGAACCAGTAGCTGCGGCGCAGCGAGATCTCCGAATTGCCGAATGTCACCGCGGCTTCTACCGCCAGATCGCAGCCGGAGTTCCCGGCGCCCACCACCAGCACCCGCGGGCCGTTCAGATCGGCGGGACGCTTGTAGTTCTTCGAATGGATCTGTTTACCGGTGAATTCCCCGGGGTACGAGGGGATGTTGACGTCCCAGTAGTGCCCGTTTGCGACGACCACACCGGCGTACTCGCGCATTGCGCCATCGGCGAAGGTCACCCGCCACCCGGCCAGTCCGAGATCATCGAGTGGAGCGACGTCGGTCACCAGGGCGCCGAACTCGATGCGGTGATCCAGACCGAATTCTGCGGTGAAGGAACGCAAGTAGTCGCGCATCTGCGCAGCGCTCGGAAAATCCGGGTAGTCGAGCGGCATCGGATAGTCGGGGTACTCGGTGACATCCTTCGAACTGATCAGGTACGTGGAGTCGTAGACACCGTGCGACCAGTTGCCGCCGATGGCATCGGTCGCCTCCACATGGTCGTAGTCCAAGCCCAGATCGGTGTAGGCCTTGGCCACCGCCAGCCCGGTATATCCCGCCCCGATGATGCAGTAACGACGCCTCATTACGATCTCCTCGAAAGCTACAGTCAGTGTAGCTACAGTGAGTGTAGTATTTGCGGCGGCGCAGCCAGATGTCAAGCAATCGCGGAGCCGAGAGGTGAGCAAACGATCATGGCCGAACGGCGAAAGGGTGCCTACGCACCGCGAATGGCCCCCGAACAGCGGCGCGAACAACTCCTCGATGCGGTCTTGCGCGTCATCGTCGAGCAGGGCATCCACAAGGTGTCCATCGACACCGTCGCCAAGGAGGCCGGGGTCAGTCGCCCGGTCATCTACGGACTCTTCGAAGACTCCGACCACCTACTGCGCGCTTCCCTGGATCGCGAGGAGACCGCGGCGCTGGCTCAAATGGCCGAAGCCGTGCCACTGGCGTCGGCAGGTGACCCGATCCAGGCCATGGCGGACAGTCTCGAGAATTTCCTCGCCGCCGTGCAAGCCGCGCCCGATCGCTGGCGGGCCGTATTCCTCATCGCCGACGCCAGTACCCCCGCCTTCCGTAGGCGCATCGAACGCGGACGGCAGGCATTCATCGCCGCCCTCGCGTCCTTCGTGCGAGCAGCCCTGCCACCCGAGCGGCTGTCGACCGTCGATGTCGAACTCACCGCCCGCACCATGTATGCGCTCTTCTGGGAAGCGGGACGACTCGTCCTCGCCGACCCCGAAACCTTCCCACCGCAACGGATTCGCGACTACGCCAACGGCCTCATCCCGGGGCTTCCCGCTTTCCGCGATCCGAACCCATCCACGGACCGTTCTGCGTCACCTGGCCCCGCTGGCGTTTGAACGGACCGCTCGGCCGAATTCCAGTCGGGAGTCGACCGCGAGATGACGACTCGGACATCAATCGATCTTTGCCATCACATGCTTGACGCGGGTGTAGTCCTCCAGCCCGTACATCGACAGGTCTTTCCCGTGCCCGGACGACTTGAACCCGCCGTGTGGCATCTCGGCGATCAACGCGGTGTGGGTGTTGATCCACACGCAGCCGAAGTCGAGCGCGGCCGACACGCGGAGCGCTCTGGACACGTCCTTGGTCCACAACGACGACGCCAGCCCATACTCGACGCTGTTGGCGTATCGGATCACCTCGTCTTCGTCGGTGAACGATTGCACGGTGATCACCGGGCCGAAGATCTCGTTCTGGCTCAGCCGGTCGTGTTGCAGCAGCCCGCCGATGACGGTCGGCTCGACGTAGTACCCATGGTCGCCTTGCCGGTGCCCACCGGTCACGACCGACGCGTGATCGGGAACGTCCTCGAGGAAGGCGAGCACACCCTGGAGTTGGGCGGCGTTGTTGACCGGTGGCACCCAGGCATCCTCGTCATCGGCGGCCCTACCGAACGTCGTTGTCGCGTTACCGGCCTGCTCGGCCAGTGCCGCGGTCAGATCATCGGCCACCGACGCGTGACCGAGCACCCGGGTGGCCGCCGTGCAATCCTGTCCGGCGTTGAAATAGCCCGAGGCCGCAATACCTTTGGCGGCAGCAGCGATATCGGCGTCGGGGAACACGATGACCGGTGCCTTGCCGCCCAATTCCAGATGCGTTCGCTTCAGGCGGCCCCCGGCCGACTCCGCGACCGCACGTCCCGCAGCCACCGAACCGGTGATCGACACCATCGCCGGGGTCGGATGCGCTACCACCGCCGCGCCGGTATTACGGTCACCGGTAACTACGTTGAGCACGCCTGGCGGCAGGTGCCTCGAGGCCAGTTCGGCCAGCATCACCGTCGTCACCGGCGTGGTGTCGCTCGGTTTGATCACCACGGTGTTGCCCGCCGCGATAGCGGGAACGAATTTCCAGATTGCCATCATCATCGGGTAATTCCACGGTGTCACCTGCCCGATGACACCGACCGGCTCGCGGCGGATCCATGATGTGTGGCCGGCCAGGTATTCGGAGGCCGACTTGCCCTCGAGTACCCGTGCCGCCCCCGCGAAGAATCGAGTCTGGTCCAACATCTGCGGGATCTCCGCGGCCAGGGTGAGGTGGTTCGGCTTGCCGGTGTTGCGGCCCTCGGCCTCGACAAGCGCGTCGGCGGCATTCTCCAACTCGTCGGCGAAATCCAGCAGCGCCTTCTGGCGGTGCGACGGCGTCGTGCGCTTCCAGTCTCTGAATGCCTCAGCCGCCGCCGCATAGGCGTTGTCGACGTCCTGCTCGGACGATACCGGCGCGGTGCCGTACTGATCGCCGGTGGCAGGGTCGACGAGCGTCATCGTCGCACCGCCGACCGGATCGACAAGCGCGCCGTCGATGAAGTTCTGAACCACTGTCATGATGCCTCCTCGGTCGCTCTGTTCGGTCGGCGATTCTCCGGCGTGGGAAAGTTCCGTATCCCCGATATTCGCTTGCCATTGCCGGTGACTACTTTTTCATCAACGTTTCGACGTTATCGACACCAAATGGACTGAGCGTACCCCTCTTGTTGCCGCTGAGGACGACACAGCCAAGCCTTTCTATTTGCGGCGAATACCCCGTTTCGATGTCACTACTTCGTCTCGATTCAAGTCTCGGAAGGCCGAGGTCGCCCAATTGGGCCTGTCCTGCGGCGCTCGGGGCTGTCCTGACGTTCTGTCCGCTGGGTTATGAGATTCCTGCCCGTTGGATGGAAGGATCTGCGCCCGTGCCGATGCTCGACCGCGACGAGGTCATCAGGAATACAGCGACCGGGTCTAGGCGGCCACCTTCCAGGCTTCTCACTCCTGTGCCATCGAATCCTGTTGGCATAGCCTGCTATTCGTCACCACCGAAGTAGGACAGAGCCGGAGACTGGACAGCCCCTTCGACCGACGTTGACACCCGGATTCGAGAGACCGACCAGGATGTGAAAGTGGTTGTGCCGCTGCCTGTTTGCGAACAAATGGTGACCTGTTGGCGGCATTATGGATGTCGGCTGGTTTTCGGGGTGTGGTGCTGTAACGATGGGGCGGCTCGGGGTTCGAATTGCTCTCGAATGGAGTGGTTGTGATGGCTTCAGGACAGTCGGTGTGGCGGGTGGTGGTGCCCACCGCGGTGACCGCAGGGGTGTCAACGGGGCTGGCGGTAGCGGTGAATTACGCGACCGGCGGTGATCGTTCGGTGTGGATGTGGGTGGCTGTGGTGGTGTTGACCGTGGGGTTTTCGCGGCGTCGCTTTGGACTCAGCGGGCCCAGTCCGCACCCGCGGCGGCCCCAGATCCGGTGACTGGTGTCTATCTGCGGGATGTGCGAGCTCGCAGGGATATGCGGTTCAAGGGGATCCGCGTACCGGGGGCCGTCTTCAGAGCGCACAAGGTGCGTTCCGGTCGTGATATGTCCGTCGAGGACATCGACGCCGGTCGCGGTGATGCCTCACACCCATGAGCCGAAACAGCGAAGCCGCTCCGCAGACTCCGGCCATCTCCTTACAGAAGATCGACAGCCGGGACGTCAATATCACCACCAACCATTATCAGGAGATCACCACCAACCATGATCGGGAGCAGATCGCTTCCGGGAGATATTGGATGCTGCCCCTCCTCCCGCTGGCGGTGCTTGTCGCAGCGTTCGTCTACCACCTGCCGGGGAGCGGCTGGCAGATGGGTTGTTACCTGGTCCCCGGCATCCTGGCGCTCATCTCGAGTTCGGCCTTCCCTGCGATCAAGGGTAACTGGCGCTGGATTGCGCTATCGGCCACCGTGATCCTGGCCGTGACGAGTGGCGTTCAGTTGGTCTGGGCATTGGATCACGGCGATATCGACGTGACCGGGCGAGTCCACCAGTCGTCCGATCAGCCACTCGCTGAGGGTAGAACGCAGACTCTGACCGTGGACATTCCCACGCAACGCTCCAGCCTGGCGATCAGCTTCCGGCTTTCCGAGCATCACCGGGAACAGATGTGCGTGCCGCACACCAGGATTCAGGTCAACACGCGCCACGGCTATGCCGCTGCACCCCTGATGGACGGCCAGGTGCGGGTGGCGGAATACGAGGCGGCGACGATAGTGCTCCACCGCGGCCGGACGGAAGTGGAGCTGAACGTCACCGTCGTCACCGACAAAGGCTGTGAAGTCGATCTCCAGGTCGACAAGGCGATCCTGACGGATAGGTGAAAGGGAGACATGTTCACGACTTCGTGCCGACGCTGGATCGCGTCGTTGCTCATCACGCCGACCCTCCTCCCGGTCGGTTGCGGTACCGACAACCAACCCAGCTTGTTCACCCAGAAGCGGTTGGTCGTGGGTGTCAAGAACGACCAGCCAGGCACCAGCGTTTGGGAGACGTACAAGCGCACCGGGTTCGACATCCTGGTGGCGTACCACGTCGCCAACGCGGAAGGCGTTGCCCGCAACAAAGTCGTCTACAACGACATCGCCTCGAGCGATCGCGTGCAGGCGCTCCTGGATGACCGCGTCGATCTGGTGATAGCGACCTTCTCGATCACTCGCGAGCGGATGGAGCAGATCGATTTCGCCGGGCCGTACGCGGTCACCCACCAGGGCTTCCTGGTCCGCGGGGACGGCCCCGAGGTCAAAACGATCAACGATCTGAATGACAAGACCGTCTGCACCTGGAAGGGGACGACTTCCGAGATCGTGCTGGGGAACTACAAGAACATTCACACCCAGGTGATGGAAGACGCGCAGACCTGCATCAGCGCACTCGCGAACGGCACCGTCGACGCGGCCTCCACCGACCAGCTCATCCTCTACGGCTTCGCCCAACAGAACCCGACGCTCGAGGTAGCCGACGTGACCATCGGCGCACCCAACTACTACGGAATCGGCATCAGTAAGGAACATCGGGCCGACTGCCGGAAACTGAGAGATGCCCTCTTCAACTATGTGACCAGCAGTGACTGGCAACGTGACTTCACCGAAGTGTTCCAGGGACTGGCAGGCAGGTGGATAGATTTCCGTCCGCAGGTACACGACATCGATTCCTGGTCGTGCAAGGACAAGCCCCCGAGCTGACCCGACCCGCCGACTCCGGCTCAGCTTCTGTTCGAGTCCTGACGCTACGTGAGCATTGCGCGTGCCGCGATGTCGGAAGCACTCGATTTCGGTGGTACGGAAAGGAAGTCGGGATCGGCGTAGGCGGGTTCCGGATAGCTGTAGTAGCCCTGCCCGGTCTGCAGCCCGAGCTTGCCCTGGTCGACGAATTTCTCCTTCAGATAGGCGGCGTTGGCGAGCATCTGCTGGTCGTCGTTGTGCGCTCCCCAGTAGGCGAGCACGTCGTAGACGGTCTTCATGCCGATCACGTCGAGCGTGCCCATGGGTCCGCGTGCGGCGCCCCGGTTGACGATCATGTAGGTCCGGTCGACGTCCTCCGGTGTGGAGACACCGTTGGTGACGAGTGCTTGCGCGGCGTTCAAGAGCGGGACCAACCAGGTGTTGAGTACGTATCCATGCTGCTCCCGGTGCACCGGA
The DNA here is from genome assembly GCF_001613045.1 of Nocardia lijiangensis NBRC 108240. GTDB lineage: Bacteria > Actinomycetota > Actinomycetes > Mycobacteriales > Mycobacteriaceae > Nocardia > Nocardia lijiangensis. The sequence goes on from NZ_BDBP01000012.1 coordinate 121,667, forward strand.
ATGGGAACCATGCCGATCTCGATGGCGAATTCCGTGATCTGCGTGAGGGTGTCGGCGGCCGTACCGGGATGAGCCATGACCTCGGCGACGTTCAACGCCCAGATCAGGTTCGCGAAGTGCAGCGCGCAGTACTTGTCCGGACGGCCGGTGGCCTCGGCGAAGTCGCGAGGCAGCAGCGTCGAGGAGTTCGTCGCGATGAGTGTGTGGGCGTCCAGCAGGCCTGCCATCTCGGCGTACACCTTCGTCTTGACTTCCGGGATCTCGGGGACGGCTTCGATCACGAGGTCCTGGCCGGCCACTGCCTGCGCCAGATCGGTGGTGTAGGTGAGCCGGGCTTGGGCATCGGCCACATCCTGCACCGACGCACCGATCTCGGCGAGATAGATAGCCGCGTACTGGCCGTGAGCTCCGCGGCAGAGGTCCAGCGCTTCTTCCGAGATGTCGTAGACGACAACAGTTTTACCCATGAAGGCCGAATGCCAGGCGATCTGTCCGCCGAGAACTCCACCGCCGAGCACGGTGATCTTGTCGAGCGTTGACATGGATGTCTCCTCTGATTGATTTTCTTGATTCGAATTGCTGCAAGCGCTTTCGCGGCCTCGGGCGAGCTCGACCGAGACCTACCCGCGCCGGGTTCGGCTCCCGGCCGTTGCGGCGCTGGCGAGAAAGGCCAGTACGAGCTGGGCGAACTTATCGGGGCACTCGATCTGCGGCATGTGGCCGAAGCCGGTGAACAGGTGGGTTTCGGCGTGCGGCAGCAGCTGACGTGCGGTGACCAGGTGGTGCGCGGGTAGGACGCGGTCGAGGTCTCCCCAGACAGCCAGAGTCGGTCGAGGATGCTTCGCGACGGCCGCGATCAGCTCGGTCCGCCATTCGCTCCTGACTCCCCGGCCGGTCGCCAGCGCACGGGCGGTCTCGTACATCACGTCGCCGGGGTCGGGCTGCTTGGCGATGGCGAGGGCGTGGTCGATCCGTTCCTTCGTGACCAGCGACTTGTCGGCGAAGATCAGGCGCTCGGTCATCTCCGCCGCGAGGCGGGTGGTGTGCCGAGTCGCCAGATACCCGATGCCGGGCACGGCGAGCAGCCGCAGCGCCATGGCGACCTCCGAGCCGAATCCCGCACTGTTGACCAGCACGAGGCTTGCCACCCGTTCCGGCTCGAGGGCGAGCAGTTGCATGGCAACGGCACCGCCGAGCGAGTTTCCGATGACGTGCAGTCGCCGCCCCTCATCGAGGGCGGCGAGTGTTTCCGCGACCTCGCGGGCGAGCACCGGCAGCGTGATGCGTTCCCGAGGACGGTCCGAGAAGCCGAACCCGGGAACGTCGAGGGCGATGACTCGGTGAGTTCGGGCCAGTCGGGGAAACTGCGGTGCCCAATCTTCGAGGCTGCGGCCGATTCCATGCAGCAACAGGACAGGCGGTCGGTCGGGATCGCCGTCGATTCGCACGCGAACGCGTCGACCGTCGAGCGATATGTAGGTCGGCGTGCTCATGCCATCGCACCTTTCAGCGCGGGGGCTTCGAACCGAAGGATGCCGTCGTCGATGGGGTCGTCGAGGAGCATCTTGGAGTCCTGCTCGTAGTGCATCAGAACTTTCCACGGCGGCTTGGATCCTTGACGCGGCAGTGTGTTCTTCGCGCGTTGTACGTAGCCGGACTCCAGCGAGTCCAGAATGCCGTCGTCTATCGCGGAGTTCTCGATATCGCGGGGTGTTGCCACGGTGTGGCCGTGATCGTCCATGTGCTTGAACAGACGACACAGGTAGGCGCCTGCGATGTCGGACTTCAGCGTCCATGGGGCGTTGGTGTACCCGAAGACCCAGGCCATATTGGGAATGCTCTCCACGAGCAAACTCTTGTATGTCATCTGGTCGTGCAGTTCGTGCGGCTCACCGTCCACGGAGAGCGCCATCCCGCCCAGCATCTGGATGTCGAGACCGGTGGCGGTGACGATGATGTCGGCCTCCAGTTCCCGCCCGGACTGCAGCAGGATGCCCTTTTCGGTGAAGGTGTCGATCTGATCGGTGACGATCGAGGCATCGCCCGACGCCAGCGTCCGAAACAGATCGCCGTCGGGCACAGCGCACAGCCGCTGGTCCCACGGCAGGTAGCTCGGCGTGAAGTGGCTCATGTCGACGGAGGTGCCGAGTTGCCGTCGCACCTGCCAGAGCAGGAACCGGCGCATCTGACGGGGCCAGCGACGGCAGGCCAGGTAGAGCTGACGTTGGATGACGATGTTCCGTTTGCGACCCATCGCATACACCCAGTCCTGCGGGAGGAACCGACCCAGCACTTGGGAGATCTTGTCGAAGGCGGGCAGTGAGAAGACATACGACGGGGAGCGCTGCAACATGGTCACGTGCTCGGCGTCGCGAGCCATGGCCGGCACGAGGGTGACGGCGGTGGCGCCACTGCCGATCACGACGACCCTCTTGCCGGAGTAGTCCAGATCTTCCGGCCAGTGCTGAGGGTGGATACACCGGCCGCCGAACCGCTCCATGCCAGGGAAGGCCGGGAGGTAGCCCGCGTCATAGTTGTAGTAGCCGGTGCAGCTGACGAGGTAGCCGCAGGTGAAGATGCGCGTCTGCCCGGTCGCCTCGTCCAGGGTGGTCACGGTCCAGCGGGACTCGGGTGTCGACCAGTCCGCGGTGACGACTTTCAGGCCGTAGTGAATCTTCTCGTCGATGCCGAACTGCTTGGCGGTGTCCGCGATGTACTCCCGGATCGACCCGCCGTCGGCGAGTACCGTCAGGTCGCGCCACGGACGGAACTTGTACCCGAAGGTGTACATGTCGGAGTCCGAACGAATGCCGGGGTAACGAAACAGGTCCCACGTGCCGCCAAGCCGCTCGCGTCGCTCCAGCACGGCGATGGTCTTGTCGGGGAAGGCAGCCGCCACCTGCGAGGCCGTACCGATGCCAGACAGGCCGGCACCGATGATCAAGACGTCGAAATGTTGTGCGTTCATGGCTTCCTCTTGCTTCTGCGTGCTGTGTTCACAAGACGTTGTAGAAAGAGGATGACTGTGCGACGCGTCACATATCTTGACAGTTCCCGACAGACTTTTATCATTTCCCGACACGAGGAGGTGGTCGCATGGACACTGTGATCCGGGCCGCAGCCCTGTTGGGGTACGGCGAGCTGGTAAGGGACCTCGGTGCTGACCCGGAGCCTCTCTTGTCGCGCTTCCACATCCAGCCGGGCGTCGAGTACCAGGAGGACGCGTTCGTCTCCTTCCAGGCGACCGTTCGCCTGCTCGAGGCGAGCGCTGCCGACCTGGATTGTCCGGACTTCGGGCTTCGCATGGCACGCTGGCAGGGCCTGCACATCCTCGGACCCATCGCGGTGATCGCGCGGAATGCCCAGACCGTGCTCGATGGACTGGAGTCGATCGCGCGCTACCTACACGTCCATTCCCCGGCGATGAAGCTGACGGTCGCGCGCACTACGGAGGCCGACCTCAGGTTCACTTACGAGATCACCGAGCCGCCTCCCCTGGAGATACCCCAGGGGTATGAGCTGAGCATCGCTGACGCCGTTCGCATGATTCGCCTCCTCGGCGGACCTGACGCGCGCCCCAGCTCGGTCTCATTCGTGCACGGCCAGCTGGGCTCGGACGCTGCCTACCGAGAAGCGCTTGGTTGCACCGTGCTCTTCGGGCAGCCGTCGTGCGGGTTCGAGCTGCCCCTGGAATTGGCAGACAGGAGTATCCAGGGCGCGGACGCCGAGACCAGGCGCATCGCCACGAAATACATGGAGGCCCAGTACGTTCCGAGCAGTGCGGCGCTGTCCGAACGCGTGGCCGAGCTGGCCCGTAAGCTGCTGCCCACCGGCCAGTGCAGCGCCGAGGTCATCGCTGACGAGCTGGCGATGCATCCGCGGACGCTGCAACGACGCCTGGCCGACGAGGGTCTGAGCTGTCAGGAACTCATCGAGCGGGTACGCCGCAACCAAGCGGCGAGATACCTCGCCGAACCAGGGTTGCACCTCAGCCAGATCGCGGGCCTGCTCGGCTACGCCGAACAGAGCACCCTCAACCGCTCATGCCGACGATGGTTCGGGATGACACCGAGGCAATACCGAGCGGACCTGCCGCCCGGGCGGACGGTGTAGCGAGAGCCGGTGATGCTCTCGGGCCACGCCGCAGAAACTATCGGCGCCAGAAGAAGTGGTGCACTACCCCGCTCGGGCTCGGGATCCGTTCCAGATGGAATCGGTCCACGAGTTCGTCGGGGCTGGTCCACAGTCGTTCGCCGCGACCGAGTTCGACCGGTGCGACCGCGATGTGCATGGTGTCGACGAGGTCGGCGTCGAGGAACTCCCGGACCGTGGCGACCCCGCCGCCGATCCGCACGTCCTTGCCGCCGGCGGCTTCCAGTGCCTGCACCAAGGCGTCCTTCGGGGATGCGTCGAGGAAATGGAACGTGGTGTCTCCCAGCGTGAACGAGGGCCGCACATGGTGGGTGAGGACGAAGACGGGGGTGCGGAACGGAGGTTCTTCTCCCCACCAGCCCTGCCAATCGTAGTTTTCCCATGGCCCGCGTTGCGGTCCGAACTTGTTGCGCCCCATGATCTCGGCGCCGATATTGCGACCCCAGTCGCGGGTGCAGTAGTCGTCCAGGCCGTAGGTGCCACCGGGTTCGGTTCGGGTGGGCGCGTGCGCGGTGGCGCCCGACCATGCGAACAGCGCGGTCGGATCGGCGTGGCCGAAGGGTTGTTCCAGGCTTTGGCCCTCGCCGGAGCCGTATCCGTCGTTGGACAGGTTGAAGTTGTGGACTCGGACCAGCTGTGTCATCGGAACCCTTTCTGGTTGCAATATGCAATCAGTTGTCACGGTAGCTAAACTGATCTCATGCTGCAACCAGTTGTCGGCGACAAGCTGCCGGTGCCTCCGGGCAAATCGGGGTGTCCGATCAATATGACGGTCGAGCTCCTAGGGGACCGGTGGAGCCTGATCGTCTTGCGCGACATCATGTTCGGCGGCAACACGCACTTCCGTGAACTGCTCTCGGCATCGATCGAGGGCATCGCGTCGAACATGCTGGCCAGTCGCCTCGCGAAACTCGTCGACGCGGGCCTGCTCTCTCGCCACGACGACCCGAGTCACCGCCAGAAGGTGGAATACCGGCTCACCGAGGCAGCCATCCAGCTCGTCCCGGTGATGGCTCAGCTGGGCGCATGGGGGGCACGCTGGTTGAACACCGCACCGGAACTGACCGTGCGCGCCGAATTGCTCGCAGCCGGTGGGGCCCCGCTGTGGGAGCGATTCATGGCCGAACTCCGCGCCACCCACCTGCGCGGAGAACCGGCATCCACCGAGGGGGTGCTGGCAGAACTGACTGCCGCCTACGAAGCAGCTGCTGAGCGCGGACGTGGAGCCACGCACCGCTGAACGCTCACCAGGAACCGATCAGAGGTCCCGGCGGCGCAGCGCTGTCCAGCCCGCGCCGATCGCGGCCGCCGTCCATCCGGTGGTGACAGCGAGACCGGCCCAGGGGCCGAGAGCTTCCGACGGGTGTAGCAGCAACATCTGTCGGCCTGCGCGGTCGGGCAGATAAGAGACGATCGTCGTGCTCGCACCCACGTCGCCGAGGGTGAACGACAGCAGCAGGACTGCCGGGGCCAGGATGCCCATGGCCAAGGCACCGCTGTTCAGCAGCATCGCCACTCCGGCGGCCAACAGTGCCAGCAGTGCCAGGTAGGCCGCGCAGCCGAACAGGGCACGCCACGCCACCGGATCCCCGAGCCCCGGGTGTGGGACCTCCAGAACCGGTTGCGCGGCAAGGAAAGAAACCAGTCCGCTCACCGCTCCGACGGTGAATACCACGGCGCCCAGCACGATCAGCCCGGCGCTGAAGAACAGCCCGCGGCGCGGGACGGCGGTCAGCCAGACCCGCTGACCGTTGTCCCGGAGCTGTGCCGCAACCCAGGTGGCGCCGAGACAGATTGCGACGACCTGTCCGAAGTTCATGCCGTAGAACATGATCGAGAGCGCGTCGAAGTCGGGCCGGTCGGCCTGCTCACGTCCGAGTGTCGCCGCGCCCACCGCGGAGAATCCCGCAGTGACGGCGAACAGCAAGAGCGCAGTGGCGAGCAGTGCGGGCAGCGATCGGAATTTGAGCCATTCCGCGCGCAGCAGCGTGGTGAGGGTCATGCGAAATCCTTCGAGCGAGTGGTGAAATCGGCGGCGTGGGCGGTCAGGGCCAGGTAGGCCTGCTCCAAGGAGGCTTGTTCGTCGGCCAGTTCGAGGATCGGCACACCCGCGCCGATGAGGAGCGGGCCCAGTCGCTCCGCACGCTCACCAGGCACCAGCCAACTGTCACCGTCTCCCGGAATGGGTTCGGTTCCATTGCGGGACAGCGTGTCTCGCATCAGCGCCGGATCGCTGCTGCGAACGCGGACACGGGTACCGCCGTGTCTTCCGACGAAATCGTCCAGGTCGGTGTCGGCGAGCACCCGGCCGCGGCCGAGCACCAGTAAGTGATCCGCGTAGGACGCTGTTTCGGTCATCAGATGGCTCGACACCAAGACGGTGCGGCCGTCGCGGGCCATTCGCCGCAGGGTTTCCCGCAGCCAGACGATGCCTTCGGGGTCGAGACCGTTGGACGGCTCGTCGAGCATCAGGACCGGCGGGTCGCCGAGCAGGGCGGCCGCGATGCCGAGCCGCTGCCGCATACCCAGCGAGAACGTGCGGATTCGCTTGCCCGCCACCGACGTCAGGCCGACCTCGTCCAGCACCAGGTCGACACGCCCCGCGGGTATGCCGTTGCCGATCGCCAGTGCGAGCAGATGGTGGCGGGCGGTTCGGGCCGGATGGGCCGCGCCCGGATCCAGCAGGGCGCCCACCAGTCGCAGGGGTTGTGGCGCGGCAGCGTAGAGCTGTCCGCCGACGGTCGCGGTTCCGGCCGTGGGCCGGTCCAGTCCGAGGATCAACCGCATGGTTGTCGACTTTCCGGCTCCGTTCGGGCCGAGGAAACCGGTGACGCGTCCGGGAGACACCGTGAAGGTCAGGTCGTCGACAGCGCGGATCTCGCGGTATTCCTTGGTGAGTCCGCGCGCTTCGATCGTGGTCATGTCTTCAGCCTCGCCGGGCACACCGCGGCGCGCGTCCCCCGTCGGTGCCGGATGGATCCCCCGGATGGGGGAGACATACGACCGCACCAGCCTGCGACGATGGGAGGGTGTTCGCTCCGCTGCGGCCGCTGACCGAGACGGCGACCTATACCCGCGCCCTGCATTTGTGCCTGCCGCTCTCCGCGGTGGCGATCTCGTCGTTCATCGACCCTCGGCGACCGTATGTGCTGGCGCTGCTGGCGGTCCCGGTTGGACTGCTGCCGGCGACCCGGCTGGCCGAGGGAATTCAGGCGCGGCTGCTGCTCACTCCGCGCGAGGCGGACCGATCCGTGACGACCGCGCCGGCGACCACCTGGGCGGATCGCTGGCGGACAGTGTGGTGGCTGGAACTGAGGCTGGCGTGTGCCCTGGTGCTGCTCGCGGTCGGCGTCGCCTCGGTCTGGGTGTGCGCCGACCTTGTTCGCGCCGCGGTCGGTGCCGCGCCCACCCGTGACACGCTCCTGGAACTGTCGCCACACCCATCGTGGATGCTGCTGGTCCCGGTCCCGGTGCTGATCCTGATGGCCGCCGTGGTGGCACTCGGTGAGCTGGTCACCGTCGCGGCGCGGTGGTTGCTCGGTCCTTCGCACGGCGAGCGCATGCGGCTGCTGGAGGCGCGTACCGAACAGCTGCTCGAGCACAATCGGATCGCGCGTGAACTGCACGACTCCATCGGCCACGCGCTGACCGCGATGGTCCTGCAGGCAGGCGCCGCGGAGACCGCCGCGGATCCGGCCTTCACCGCTCGCGCGCTGCGCGCCGTGGCGGATACCGGCCGGGCCGCGCTCGATGATCTCGATCGAGTTCTGCGGATCCTGCGTACCGCCGAGGAGCCGTCCTTCGAGAGCCCGACGCTGGCCGCCGCGGGCGCGCTGGTGGACTCCGCGCGTTCGGCGGGGGCTGCGGTGCGGGCCGAGGTCACCGGGCCGGTCGACGCGGTGCCGGGACCGATCTCCCGGGAGGGCTATCGAATCCTGCAGGAGTCGCTGACCAATGTGCTGCGGCACTGCGGCCCGGTGCCGGTGTGGGTTTCGGTGCGGGCCGACGACACCCGGCTGGAATTGCTGGTGCGCAATCCGCTCCCGGATCGCCCCGGTACCGAGCGGCCGGGCAGCGGTCTGCTCGGTATTCGCGAGCGGGCCGAACTACTCGGTGGCCGAGCGATTTTCGGGCCGCACGAGGGCACTTGGCGGCTGCACGTGGAGATTCCGATCCGGTGACCGGCGTGCCTGTCACCGTCCTGCTCGTCGACGACGAGCCGCTGGCCCGCGCCGGGCTGCGAGCCATTCTCGACGGACAACCCGGGATCGAGGTGATCGGGGAGGCCGCCGACGGAATCGCGGTGCTGCCGATGATCAGACGCTCGCGGCCTGCGGTGGTGGCAATGGACGTGCGGATGCCGCTCATGGACGGCATCGAAGCGACCAGGGCGATCCTGCGCGCGCTGCCCGATCCGCCCAAGATTTTGATGATCACGACCTTCGAGAACGACGACTACGTCTACCGCGCCCTGCGCGCCGGGGCGGATGGATTCCTGTTGAAGCGTGCCCGTCCCGACGAGATCGCGAATGCGGTTCGCACTGTGGCGCAGGGGGATTCACTGCTGTACCCGGCGTCGATCCGGGCGCTGGCGGTCGGCCGCGGCAATGCCGACGCGCGCGCGGCCCTGGCCGGGGCCGCGCTCACCGAACGGGAGCAGGCCGTGCTGCGTCACCTGACCCGGGGCATGTCGAACCTCGAAATCGCCGCCCGGCTGCTTGTGAGTGCGGAGACGGTGAAAACGCACGTCAGCGCAATTCTGGCCAAGCTGCGAGTGCGCGATCGCACCCAGGCGGTGATCCTCGCCTACGAATCGGGTTTCGCCGAAGCCGGTTCGGACCACGCCACGGAGCTCAACCGAGGACGCGGGTAACGAGTACGGCGAGATTGTCTTCCCTTCTCAACATATAGCTCACCGGGGGCCTTGCCACAAGACCCGGGGTGTGCCGCAGAATTGCCGACCTGAGCCAGAATCTGCGGACATTTGGGAGTAACGCGTGACCGACATCGACGTGATCATCGTGGGCGCCGGCCCGGCCGGGCTGACGCTGGCCGCCGAATTGAGCTTGGCCGGTGTGCGGCCGCTGGTGCTGGAGAAGCATCTGGAGCCCCGAGACGTCCCGAAGGCCAGCGGTATCGCCGGTCGGATCCTGGACGTGCTGCACTACCGCGGGATTCTGGATCGCTTCGAAGCGGCCAGCAGCGATCCGCACGTGGCCGCCCGATTCCCTTTCGGCGGAACGCATGTCGACTTCACGCAGCTGGCTGATCCGCCGATGCGGGCGGTGCCGCTTCCGCAGCGGGAGATCGAACGACTACTCGGTGAACGCGCCCGCGAACTCGGCGTCGAGATCCGCCGCGGACACGCGGTGGTCGGGGTGAGCCAGGACGAGGCCACAGTGACCGCAGAAGTGCACGGGCCGGACGGACCGTACCAGCTGACCGCCCGATACCTGGTGGGCTGCGACGGCGGGCGCAGCCGAATCCGCGACCTGGCGGGTATCGGGTTCCCCGGTACCACCTATCCGGAGGTCAACCGGGTCGCTCAGGTCTGCGTGGGCGATTCGGTCACCGTGCACGACAATGGCGACATCGATGTCCCAGGGCTGGGCCGGCTTCCCTTCGGGTTCAACCGAACCGACCGCGGCATGTTCGCGTTCGCCCCGAACCCGGGGGGTCTGTTCCTGCAAACCGTCGAGGACGACACCGCCGACTACGACGATGACGAGCCGCTGACACTGACCGAGCTCGCGGACAGTGTGCGCCGTGTGATCGGCGTGGATCTGCCCATGTCGGATCCGAAGCGCCTGTCGCGCTTCACCTTCAAGGATCGGCAGGCCGAACGGTACCGGAACGGGCGGATCCTGCTGGCCGGCGACGCGGCGCATCTGCTGCCCGCCACCGGCACCGCGCTCAATGTCGGCATGATCGATTCGGTCAACCTGGCTTGGAAGCTGGCCGCCGACGTCCAGGGCTGGGCTCCGGCCGGACTGCTGGATACCTATCACGACGAACGCCACTTCGCCGGTGCGCGGGCACGGCTGCAGACCCGGGCGCAGGTGGCGCTGCGGCGCGGACACGACGAGGCCGCGGACGCGCTGCGCGAGGTCTTCCAGGAATTGCTCAGCGACGAACCAGCTCTGCGCCGCATCGGAGCGCTGGTCGGCGGCACCGACATCCGCTACCCGATGCCCGGCGAGCACGCCCTGACCGGCGTCTTCGCAGCCGATCTCGCCCTGCACACCGACAAGGGCACGACGAGCGTCGCCGAACTCATGCACGCCGGACGGCCCGTATTCCTCGACCTGGCCGACCGCCAGGAACTCCGCGAGATCGGCCGGGAATGGGCGCACCGCATCGACATTCGCACGGCCAAGACCGATGATCAACCGGCCGACGCCCTGCTGATCCGCCCGGACGGCCACATCGCCTGGGCCGCGACGATCGGCGAACCGGCCGATACCGCCGCACCCACGCTGCGCGAAGCGCTGTCGCACTGGTTCGGCGCAGCGGCCGTCGCGTAATCCCGCGCGTCCCACCGCATGCGGCTCGACCAGTGGCAGTAGCGCCACGAGGATCGCGACGCCGGTCAGCGGAAGGAAGTCGAGGCCGACCTGCGGAGAGGAGGATGCCCACCACCAGCAGCGGTGGGCTCCACCTCGGGTGCTGATCTCGCCGGCCCAGCAAGACCGTGAGCTCGCGCCTGCGGGTCTGCATCGCCTGCTGTCGGTCGGTCTCGGTCAATCCGCTTGCCTGCCAATGACGGTCGCGCTCGGAGCTGGCCGAATGGGATGGACTGGACAGCCGGTGGGCGCTGTGACATCTTGCTTGTGTTTGGAAAATTTGCATATCGTCGGCGCCAGGTAGGTCGGTGGAGCGCGTCGGCGTGCTCGTTCGGTTGCGAGCACGGCTGACTGCTGACCGCAGGTGTATGGCTGTGTTTCGGGACCGGGCATGTCTCGAAAGGACAGACACATGGACACCGACCATTTCGATCTCGCCGCTGGCGATTACGTTCCCGATCCCGAACGAGATACGGCACTGATCGTCGACGCCTTCTTTGCCAGCATCGCGGCGACTGCGCGCGACCACGGTGTTGCCGACGATCCGACCGGTGAGCTGCGCATCCGCCTCACCGAACTGGAGGCGGCGAATGCCGACCGGATCGTCGACGAACCCGCGCGTTACAACCTTCGAATGACCCTCGCCCTGGTCGTCGCCTATCGTTTCCTCGCGCCGCGCATCGGCCGCGAGCCTGCCGTCAGCGCGGTGCGCCGGGCCCTGGTGGAGCCCACCGGATCGGCCGTGCAAGCTGGCGCCAGGGCGATGCTGGATGCGGCCGCCGATCCGTTCGCGGCCATGGCCGACGTATCCAAGTCACGCGAAAAACACGCGTTCGGAGCTGGTTTCGGCTTCGAACGCCCAGTCGATGACGATCACCAGTACCACGTGCACGTCGTGCGCTGCTTCTATCACGAGGTACTGGTAGCGCATTCGGCCGCCGAACTGACCCCGGCGATGTGCGCCTTCGACAGCAACTGGATAGCGGCCATCGATCCGGACAAGCACGGCTTCCGGTTCGACCGCGCCACCACGATCGGGCTCGGGGGCCGCCACTGCCCGTTCCACTTCGACCGAGTCTCTCAGTAGGCCCCTCGCGGCCATCCACCCATCTGCTGTGCGACGGCAGTCAAGCGAGTGGGTGGCCGCGGCGGGGTAGTGCGATAACCGGGCTTGGTGCTGGCGGCGACGCCGCCAGCGTGACCAGCCCCAGATGTGATCGGCGGGATTGAGCCGGGTCAGTACGAAAGCGATTGTCAATACCTGTGGTTCGAGAGTTTTTCCAGCCAGGGATGGCCGGGGTGCACTCGTGATAGCCACCCGGACAGTCGGGATCGCCGTGATTGGTCCATTGCGGGGAGCGCGTGTAGGAAGTCCGTCTCGTCTTTGGCTCGCCGGGCTTTCGCTTTGAACAGGAGTACGACCTCGGGGATCACGTAGGGGATGCCGTCGGCGGTGCGGAGAATCAGTTCGTCGTAGGGCAGGGTGATCGAGGCGTCGCGGCGGCACACCCATCGATCGCTGCGGTGTGGCTCGCGGAACACGTCGAGTCGATATAGCCCGGTCGCCGGTTCGCGCAGCCATGTCTGATGCTGGTTGTCCGCTTCCTCGGGGAACGGCCAGGCGTGCCCGTCGCCGACGACGTCCCATTCGTAGCCGGGGAACGCGTCCACCATTTCGGCGAATCGTGCACGCGGAACTCCGATTTCGAGATCGGAGTGGTCACGTCCGAGGCCGCCGACGAACAGATCCAGCGCCCACCCGGCTGCGACATACCAGCATGGCGGGGTGCTCGACAGCCGTTCGGCGGCTTCGGCGGGAGTCCATGCTTGCCAGAGCTGGTCGCATTCCTCGACGGACAGCGGGCGTCCGGCCATCTCAGGCGGCCTCCTTCGCATCGGATGGGTCGACTGGTCGTTCCACGAGCTTGCCCCTTCTGGAAGACGGCTCCGGTGCGGACGAGAGCGACCAGGTGCGGGGCGTTGACAGCGCGCCAGCGAGCCTGAGCGGCCTCGATCAGCTTGAACGCCATCGCGAGCCCGGCCGCGCGAGAGCCCGGCCCTCTTGCGATTGGTCCGGCCATCCTGAGCCAGACGCGCGGCCCGACAACCACACACGGTGGCATCCCCATGCCGGCTACTGGACCTCTGCCTGTAATGATCCGACCGAGACCGATGCCGAGTTCGTCTCCTACATCCACCTATTCGTCAGCCAGATCTCCTGGCAGCGCCGCGCTGTAGACGACCTTCTGCGCGCCGTAGCCGACGACGCCACCGCGGGGGTCATGATCGCTGGTCTGTCCTTGGAGCGGATTCACCATCCCTACGACGGCGGCATGGATGTTCTGCTGCCCACTGCCGCCGAACGTGACGCGATCGCGCACCAGCATGCGCAGTGGCTTTCTCATCACCCTGAAGGTTTCTGAGTTTGTCATCTATGACGGCTGTCCTCAGATCGCCCGCACATTGGGAAGCGTGACGGCGTCGAGGTCGGGCGTGGCGAAGTCGACGTTTCGCGAGGACACTGAGGACGAAGCGCCCAACTCGTCCCCAGGAGACATGCGATGCCAACCAACGGGCCTTTCGGCATCGATCCGGAAGATTTCGAACGCGCACTGCGTGGGGCGGGAACCGAGCTCCGCGACCTGCTCGGGAAAGCCAGCGAATATCTGGATCGCGTAGATACCGCGAGCGTCGGTTCACTGGCGTCGCTGCTCGGTCAGTTCGTCCAACCGGAACGGCCACGTCCACCGAAACCCGAGGGTGAGACCACCGGTGAGACCGGCAGCGGGGTGTGGGCGATCTACAGCATCGACGACACCGGCGAGGCCAGCGTTGACCAGGTCTTTCCGAGCGAGCTCGAGGCCTTACGCGCGCATCGCGACAACACCGATGATCGCCGTCGGGTGCGGTTCCTGCCCTATGGGGTTCCGGTAAGTGTGTTGGATGTGCCCTGACGGCGCTGTTCTTGGACACCTCGGCGCCCGGATGGGCGCGGTTGTGCCGCGGATTTCGCTGGTTGGGGTTGCATCCGGTACCTAAGTACAGGCTTACCGTGGCGTCATGACGATGATTACGCCTTCTTCCGGGGACCGGGTGCCGGACGCGTGCACCCTGCCCACCGCCGAGCGACCGGTCCGGGTCGCCGAGTTCGACCGCTTCTTCGCCGAGTCCGTGCAGCGTGCCGATCGGTTGGCGCGCACGCGGCTGGATCTGCTGCTGGCCGCCGACGCCGAACCGGCCGGCCGCGATCTGGCTGCCCGCGAGTCGGCCTGCTGCTCGTTCTTCGCCTTCACCTTCGATGCCACCGCCGCCGGGCCGGTGATGCGCATCGAGGTCCCCGATACCCAGGTCGAGGTCCTCGACGCGCTCGCGATGCGGGTGGACGCCGCGCTCGGCGGGGACCGGCGATGACCGGGTTGCGCACCAGCCAGCTGGCCGCGGCCGCCGGGGTGAACACGCAGACGTTGCGCTACTACGAGCGCCGCGGGCTGCTCGCCGAACCGGACCGATCGTTGGGCGGGCATCGGCTGTATCCGGAGCAGGCGCTGACGGTACTGCGGGTGATCAAGGCCGCCCAGCGACTCGGGTTCACCCTCGATGAGGTCGCCGACCTGCTCGATGGCACCCACTTCGGCGGCCGCCGTACCGATTCCGGGTTGCAGGCCCGGGCGGCGGCGAAGCTGGCGGAGGTCGACGCCGAGCTCGCCGAGCTGACCGCGGTGCGCGACACCCTGCGTGCCGCGCTGGCGGCCGGCTGCGACGACCTGATCGCCTGCAGCGAAAGCCCCTGCTGCCCAGTGCCATTCACCGTCGACCACGACAGCGACCGCGTCACCGGCGCGGGAGGCGACTGTGGCTGCTGAACCCGCCATCGGTTCGCGGCGCTGGTGGGCGCCGATCGGGCTGGGCGCTGCCATCTGCCTCGGCTGCTGCCTGGCTCCGATCCTGATTGCGACCGGAGTCCTCGGCGGCGGGATCACTCTGCTGAGCCAGTCATGGCTGGAACCGCTCGGCTTCGCCCTTATCGCCGCCGGAGTCGCGGGACTGATCTGGTCACGCGCCCGCCGCACCGAATGCACCAGCGGGACAGGCTCATCCGCTGCCTGCACGGGCACATCATGTGGCTGCACCACCACTCCCACCACGCTCTGAGCAACGGTTCGTAGAGTCAACGGCCATGACGGTATTGCATTCGATCCTGCTATTCGTCTTGGCCGCTGTCGCCGAGATCGGTGGCGCCTGGCTGGTCTGGCAAGGGGTGCGTGAGCACCGCGGCTGGGCCTGGATCGGCGCCGGTGTCATCGCGCTGGGGCTCTACGGATTCGTCGCCACCCTCCAACCCGACGCCCACTTCGGTCGCATCCTCGCCGCCTACGGCGGCGTCTTCGTCGCGGGATCGCTGGCCTGGGGCATGGCCCTGGATGGATTCCGGCCCGACCGCTGGGACGTCACCGGCGCTCTCATCTGCCTGCTCGGCGTCGCCGTCATCATGTACGCCCCACGAACCACCTGATCGACACGACCGCCCGGCCACCGGCCGCTTGGCTGGCTGAGCAGATGAAAGTTGATGCAGGCCAGGTTCTTTCGTACAGCAAACAGGCCCAAACCCGCGCATCTGAGCTATGGCTGGGAACCTCCGCGAACCGTGACAGGTGCCGCGGGTGAGGTCGAACTTCGGTGAGCCCGGTCGTCGCTACTTCGGCGGCGGCGCGCAGAAGCCGACAACTCTCAGGGTGACACTTCGTAGCAGGTGGCGATCGCCGCGGCGCGGTCGCGCAGGGAGGTGCGCAACCACTGCGGGGCAAGGGCTTCCGCGTTCGTGGCGAGCTGCCACAGCGCCCATTCGGCGTGTCTCGGATCTTGGAAGGTCACCTCCAGCCGCAGCCAGCCGTCTGCGTCGGTTTCTTCGGCGCAGACGGCCAGCACGGTGTCCACCAGTTCCTCCCGTAGTGCCGGGTTCACCCGTACCAGCATGGTGACTTGGTCGCCGCCGGTCCGGAACTGCGTGCTGCGTTCCTGCCACGCCCGATCCAGATCGACCCGGTCCGGTCGCTGTGCCGGTTCGGCGAGTTCCTCGGCGGCCAAGATCCGGGACAGCCGGTAGGTGCGGTCCGCGCCGGACCTCGTGGCCAGCAAGTAGCCTTGGCCGCGTGCGGTGACCAGGCCGATCGGGTCCACCGTGCGCCACTTCGGGGTCTGGTCCACCGCCGCGTACTTGATGCGCAGCTTGTGTCCGGCGAACACCGCGCGCCGGACCTCGGCCACTACGGTGTCGGGCACCTCCTCGGCGACCAGCCGGCGCGAGAGGAGGTCGGCCTCCGGGTCGATGAGCAATCGCTCGGCCGCGCCTGCCGCGGTGGCCCGATAGCTTTCGGGTAGTGCGTCGACCACCTTGCGCATGGCCGAAGCGAGCGCCGAGCCGAGGCCGAATGCCTGCGCGCCGCGCCGTGATCCGGCGACCAGCAGGGCGAGCGCCTCATCGTGGTTCAGTCCGGTGAGTTCGGTCTGAAAACCGGGCAACAACGCGAAACCGCCGTGCCTGCCGCGTTCGGCGTAAACCGGGACACCGGCCGCGGACAGCGCCTCGATGTCGCGCAGCACGGTGCGCGTGGATACCTCCAGCTCGCGGGCCAGCGTGGTCGCGGACAGCTGACCGTGCTGGCGCAGCAGCAGCACCAGCGAGACCAACCGGTCGGCGCGCATACGAAAAACTTAGCAGGAATACACGACACAGGATGTCGTGATTCGCTGCGAGGCTTATCAGCATGACAAACAAGATCGTGGCTACCGAGCCGATGGATGTACGCACTCTCGATGAATCGAATGGTGCTGAGGTGGCGATGGAGCGAACGGCGGTCAACCCGTGGCCGTGGTCGGTGCAGATGGGGTACAACCAGGGCGAGATCGTCTCCGGGCACACCCGGACCCTGTACTGCGCCGGGCAGACCGCGATGAGCGGCGACGGCGAGCCCCAACACGCCAGCGACATGGCGGCGCAGTTGGCGCTGAGCCTCGACAACTTGGAGGCCATTCTCGGCGAGGCCAGCATGTCCCTCGCGAACCTCGTCCGGCTCAACGTCTACACCACCGACGTCGATCTGCTCTTCCAGCACTACGGCGTGCTTGCGTCGCGGTTGGGCGCCGCCGGGGTGGCACCGACCACCACGATGCTCGGGGTGACACGGCTGGCGATCCCCGTCCTGATGGTCGAGCTCGAGGGGACCGCCGTCGCGTGACGCGACCTCGCCGCCTCCGGCAGGGCATCCGGTTGAACCGGCACAAGTAGTTGGTAGGTAGGTGATTTCAGTGTTGAGAATGGTGACGATCGGTGTCTACGGCTTCACGGTCGGAGCCTTCTTCGACAAGCTCACCGGCGAGGGCGTGGGGTTGCTGCTCGACCTCCGCCAGCGCCGCGGCGTCCGTGGCCCCGACTACTCCTGGGCGAACTCGGCGCGGCTCCAGCGCGCACTCGCCGCGGCGGACATCGGCTACCGGCACGTGAAGGAGCTGGCGCCGACGACCGAGCTGCGTCGGCTCCAGTACCGCGAGGACGACCGCCAGGGCGTGGGCAAGCGCAACCGCATCGCGCTGGCGCCCGAGTACGCCGAGCGCTACACCCGCGAAATCCTCGACCCCTTCGACCTCGGCGCGCTCGTGGCCGAGCTTCCGAGCGACTCGGCGACCGCCCTTTTCTGTGTCGAGCGCGATCCGGAGGCGTGCCACCGCTCGCTCGTGGCCGAGCGCCTGCGCGCCGAGCATGGCCTGCCGGTCACGAACCTTCGCCCGGGCTGAGCCATGCCTACCACCAGAACCCCCGGGGTGCGACCGGATCGGCCGCACCCCGGGGTAATGGCGTCAGGCTTGGGCGTACTCGGCTGCGACGTCGAGGATCCAGGTGATGCCGAAGCGATCGCGCAGCATCCCGAACCCGGGCGCCCACTGCGCCGGGCCGAATTCCTCGATGACGCTTGCCCCGTCCGCGAGGCGTTCCCACAGCGCGCCGACCTCCTCGACGGTGTCGCCGCGGACGGAGAGGAAGAACGGTTCCGTGGTGAGGGTGGTGCCGTTCGCGCGGCGGGTGGTGGGCGCGGCCTGGGCGACCGATGCGTCCGCACCGGGCACGTCGTAGGCCATGACCCGGAAGCCGTTGTCGGCGATGACCTGGCCGAACACCACCTTGGTGGCGTCGGGCAACTCGGCGGGCATCCCGAAGTCGCCGTAGGTGGCGATGGTGGTCTGCCCGCCGAACACCGACTGGTAGAACTCCAGGGCCGCACGGGCCTGACCGTGGAAGTTCAAGTGGGCGACAGCGTTTACCGACATGGTGATCGGGTCCCTTCGGAGGTGATTTCGCCGCCGGAGGGTTCCGGCGACAACGCCACCCTGTCAGCAGTACCGGTCAGGGAACGTCCGCTATTTATGGCAGCCTGGTCACCATGCCGACCGCGTCTTCGAAGGTGACCTCCCGCCGCCTGCTCTCACTGCTGTCGTTGCTGCAGGTCCGGCGTGACTGGCCGGGAATGCTGCTCGCCCAGCGGCTGGCTGTGAGCGAACGAACGGTTCGCCGCGACGTCGATCGGCTGCGCGAGCTCGGTTACCCCGTCCAGGCGGTCAAGGGACCCGAGGGTGGTTATCGGCTCGATGCGGGCAGCGAGCTGCCCCCGCTGCTGTTCGACGACGAACAGGCGGTCGCACTCGCGGTGGCGTTGCGGATCGCGGTCGGGACGGGAGCGGGTATCGAAGAGGCCGCCGCCCGCGCTTTGGCGACTGTGCGGCAGGTCCTGCCGTCCCGCCTTCGGCAGCGCGTCGACGCGCTCGAGGTGACCGCGGTCGAATCGGCAGGGCGTGGCGCCGATCCCCAGGTCGACACCGCCGTTCTGCTCGCGCTGAGCGCCGCCGTCCGGTCCGCAGAGGAGGTGCGGCTCGACTACCGGTCGGCGGCTGGGCCGCAGGATCCCGGGTTGCGGCCGGCGCGGCGGGTGCAGCCGCACCACCTCGTGGTCCGGGGTGGACGCTGGTACCTGATCGGATGGGATCCCGAACGGCAGGATTGGCGGATCTATCGTGCCGATCGGATGACGCTGCGCGTCCCCAACGGGCCGCGCTTCACCCCCAGGCAAGTGCCAGGTGGCGACGTCGCCGCGTTCCTGTCCGCCCGGTTCAAAGGCGCCGACAGCGCGAACATCTGGCCCTGTCGCGGTGAGGTGGTCCTCGACCTCCCCGCCGCACAGGTGGCCCCGTTCGCCGGCGACGGAATCGTCGAGGAACTCGGCCCCGCCCGAACCAGACTGCTGACCGGTTCCTGGTCCTGGGCCGCACTCGCCGCGACGCTGGCGCGTTTCGACACCGAGATCGAGGTTATCGGTCCGGACTCACTGCGTGACGCCTTCGCCGCTCTGTCCCGGCGCGCCGCACGCGCCGCACGCCCGGGGTCATAAGCGTGTCCGGAAGATGGTCAATCATCAAGTGCCCCTTCACATCCAGTACCGGGGCAGTCACGAAGTCTGTGCGGGCTCAGGTCCTACTCGAGGCGCCTCATGGACATTCGATCCAACCACGCTGTTGGGCGGGGTTGTCGAATCGGCCCGGCGCAGGATCTGCGTAACCGCGTACGCCACAACGCGGTAGGTGAGGACGGCCGGTACGACGACCAGTAGCGCCATGCGCAGCGTCAGGAGCGCGACGCTGACGGCCAGGTATCCCAGGCCCAGGCCGTCGGGCGAGCCGAATCCGTGTCGGGCCGACAAAGCCGCCAAGACCGGATGCAGGGCGAGATACAACACGAGCAGGATCACCGGCATGCGGACCAGCCGCCACCCGGCGAGCAGCCGCGAGGTGTCGGGAAGTCTCATGGCGCAAGCTCCGGTCCGGAGGTGAGGAATGCGAGCAGTAGGGCGTTGCCGATCACCCCACCGCTCGCGAAACGCAAGCGGGGCCCGCTTCGTAGTGGCAGACCGAAGAGGTCTGTGGTGCGGAACAGGCGGGTGAACATGTCGCGGTGACCGAAGGAACGGGCCGGAGCGAGCGCGAAGCCGGTGGCCGAGATCGATATCCCGAGTACCAGGGGACCGCTGTCCATATCGCCGGCACCGCGATAGCCGTTGCCGTACTCGTGGATCGCACTGAAACCGAGGAAACTCCGCTCCTGGCGGAACAACACAGTCGCCAGCTCCTCGGCGAGCGCGCGGTCCGCGAAACCGGCGAAGTAGGCCGCCAGTCCGGTTCCCGAGGCGCGTGGGGCGTCGTGCGCACGCCCGTCCACACCCATGCGCTGCAGCACCAGCCCTGTGCCTCGATCGATCTGTACCGCGCGTACCTTCTGCGCCCAGTGTGCGAGGACCGCCGTGTGGTCGATGCCGGTCGCGCGGCCGTGCACCGCGATCGCGGCGGCGACGGCTGCCACGTCGGTGGGGTAGGCCTCGCCGGGAAAGGTGTCCAGCAGCCCGGTCGGCGAGGCGAGCAATCGCCGCTCGTAGGAGGCGATCAGCGCGTCGTGTTGGACCGCGAGGTCGGGCGGGAACGCCGGGTCGATCAGGCGCGCCATCCCGAGCGCGAGGGCGGGGTAGGAGAGGTAGGCGTGGCCGTTCGAACTGTCGAGATCCGCCAACCCGTCCTTGCCGTGCCAGGCCGAGGTGAACTCGGTGCGCATCTCGGGCAAGAGACTCTTGGCTGCCGCGCGGGTCACGATCGGGGCGTAGCGTTTCCGCCATTCGGGGTGCTCCAGACACACTTGCGCCAGTCCCAGCGCCGTCATTTGGTGCGCGAGTAGCCCCCACATGCGGTCGATCACCCCTCCCGAGCCTGCGGCTCGCCGTCGATCGTCATCGGCTTCGAAGGCCACCAATTCCTCGGCGAGCCCACGCACTCGTGCCGGATCCCCGCGGTACCACTCATCGGCGTCACGACCGCACCACCAGCTCGGCAGCAAGCCGACGACGAGCAGCGCCACCACGATGCCGGCCACAATCGCGAGCGGACGGCGAAACTTGGTTATTGACGCACTGGGTTGGTCGGACTCCCCACGGTCCGAACGTATTTCCATACCTCACCGTACATTGCACGAGAATTGCTGCCGACGTGCTCAGCGCGCCGACAGCGAACGTTCTCAGTTCCATAGACCAGCGGTGCCAACGCCCCTGCACGCCATCAACATTCACGTACGGCAACCCAGCGATCGAAGCCGATCTCTCCCAATCCGAAAGGTAGATCCGAACTTCCGCGCTGCCTAACGGCTATGGTGTGGATGACTGACGAGGGGGAGCGTCGATGAGCGTGATGGTACGGCGAATCGGGTTGCTGGCATCGGTCTTGGCGGTGCTGGTCGGCTGCGGCTCGGCAGATCCGGTGGCCGCACCTGCTTCGACAACAACGGTGGCACCGGCGCTGGACATGGCCGAAGTGGAGCGCGCCGCCGAGGCCATGATCGCCGCAGGCGCGGTAGCCGTAACCGTGGATGTCCGCGACGGCGACACCCACCGCACCTTTGCGCGCGGGGTGCGCGATCTCGACACGCGGCGACCGGCTGAGCCCGACGATCCGGCCCGTATCGCCTCGGTGAGCAAAATGATGGTCGCGACAGTGGTGCTGAAGCTGGTCGAGCGGGGCAACTTCACGCTGGACACGGTCGCGGCCGATCTGCTGCCGCAGCGACGAGACGTGCTGGCGGACGCAACGATCCGGCGTCTGCTCGACCACACGAGTGGTGTGCCGGATCCGCTGCAGACGTTGCTCGCGGGCAAGTCGCCGCGCGAGCAGATCGAGCTCGCGCGCAAGCCGTATACCGATGATGAATGGCTCACGCCCACCCGGGAACTGCCTAGGGCTACTGGATTCGACTACTCGAACATCAACTATCTGCTTCTCGCCAGGATTGCCGAACGGGTCGGTGGCGCGACGGTGCCGGATCTGTTGCGCCAGTATGTGTTCGAACCGGCCGGGCTGATCGGTACCACCGTCCCGACCGGCGACCGATTGCCGCCGAATGCCCTGCTGCCCTATGTATTCGACGGCGACGAGCGGCTTGCGGTGCCAGAACAGAGTCCGTCATTTTTCGGGCCCGCCGGTAATGTGGTCTCCACCCCAGCAGATCTCGGCCGCTTCGGCCACGCACTGTTCGGCGGCAAACTCATCTCCGCCGAGCTGCTCACACAGATGAGAACCCCGGGAGCGTCCGGCTTCTACGGGCTCGGTGCCTTCATGATGGGGACCGACCCCTGCGGCGATTACGAGCGGCTATGGGGCAACCGCGGTAACGGTATCGGCGCGAAGTCGTATTTGATCGCCAGCTATGACGGCAGCCGGGTCGTCGCGATGACCTGGACCGGTGCCGACACCGATATCCCGAACGACCGGCTCAACGCCACGATGCAGCAGACACTCGGTGCCGCGCTACTCGCCGCGTGCCCACGCTGAGGCTCGATCGAACGGAAATCAGGCGCTCCACCATTCGTCGGTGCCGCAGCCGACCTCGTAGTGCCACCATCCTTCGTCCTGCCCCTGCGCCAGAAGAGCCTTGATCCCGGCGAAATCCGCACCTGCCGGCACCGTGAATGCGATCAGGGGGAACTCCTCGCTGAAGATCTCGCCTCCCAGACCGAACACGGCAAGCCGCTGATGCACCGCAAGCGGGTCGCGCCCGAGAGGACCCGAGGGGATGGGCACGACTCGGATTGTGCAGTTGCCGGAAGAGCTGACCCGTCCAACCGCCCAGTGCAGCCCGTCCGAACCGGTCCTGTACCGAACCACGTCGCCCTCGGCCACGCCGTCCTGAAGGAACGCGGCGTTCTCGACAACAGCCAGGTCATCACCGAGCGTCGTCGCCCACAGGCCCTCGGTGTCCTGCGGCAACCACCCCTCACGCGGGACGAACCGGAACCAAACCTTGATCTTTTCGCCCGCGCTCTCCATGGCGGCCATCATAAGAACGGCTTATGAGGTGGTTGGTTTTTGGCCCCTACCCGCCCATGCGATCGGGCACCAGGATCGTCGACATCCGTGAGTCGCGGGCACAGAGCAGTAGAGGAGAAACTGTGACGTTCGTGGTCGGCGCTGCCTGCGTCGATGTCCTGGATCGGGCCTGCGTCGAGGAGTGCCCGATCGACTGCATCTTCATCGGCAATCGGATGGCGTACATCCAGCCCGACGAATGCATCGACTGCGGGGCTTGTGAACCGGCCTGCCCGGTCGAGGCGATCTACTTCGAGGATGACATTCCCCCGGGGCAGGAGCAGTTCGTCATCGAGAACGCCCGCTTCTTCGATGAGCCGCTGCCAGGGCGGGCGACGTCACTCGGGCAGCCGGGCGGCGCGACGGGGGTTGGCGAGCTGAGAGTCGACACAATCTACGTGCAGGAATACCGGCCGTGAAAGCACCACTCGCCCATGCCTATTGCGATCATCGGGATGCGCGCACCCTGGATGGCTGACTCGAGCAACGGCCTCCGCTCATCGGTGTGAGCGGAGGTTCTGCGCGACCCCGCTTCCCGACTCGATAGTTCATCTTGAACTGAATACAGCTGAATCTGTATCATTGGTGTTGTGGAAACCGTGCTGCACTTCGATGCGCTGGCCCGTTTCGGGCACGCGCTATCCGATTCGACCCGGACCCGGATCCTGCTGAGCCTGCGGGCCGGGCCGGGGTATCCGTCGGATCTGGCCGAGCGGATCGGGGTGTCGCGTCAGATCCTGTCCAATCACCTGGCCTGTCTGCGCGGGTGCGGTCTGGTCGTAGCCGTCCCGGAAGGACGACGCAGCCGCTACGAACTGGCAGACCCGCGCATCGCCGCCGCGCTCGGGGATCTAGTCGGGCTGGTGCTGGCGGTCGATCCGGCCTGCTGCCCGGAGTCCGCCACCGAAGGGTGCTGCTGATGTCGGCGCCACTGGGCATGCCGTCGCTGCCGTCGGCGGTCACGGTCGCGGGGCCGTCACCGCAGCGGCGGGCGCTGCTGGCGCAGCGGATCCGCTGGCTCGTCGCGGCGACCATCTCCTACAACGTGATCGAGGCGATCATCGCCCTCACCGAGGGGACGCGGGTGTCCTCGACCGCACTGATCGGATTCGGGCTGGACTCGGTGATCGAGGTGTCCTCCGCGGCGGCGGTCGCCTGGCAGTTCGCCGGACGAGATCCGGAGAAGCGGGAGAAGGTCGCGCTGCGCCTCATCGCGTTCTCGTTCTTCGCCTTGGCGCTCTACGTCACCGTCGATTCGATCCGCGGGCTTCTCGGCGTCGGTGAAGCTCAGCATTCGCCGATCGGAATCGGCTTGGCCGCAGCCAGTTTGATGATCATGCCTATGCTGTCATGGGCACAGCGCCGCGCCGGACGCGAACTCGGGTCCGCCTCGGCGGTCGCCGATTCCAAACAGACCCTGCTCTGCACCTACCTGTCGGCGGTCCTGCTGGTCGGGTTGCTGCTCAACAGTGTGCTCGGCTGGTCGTGGGCGGACCCGATCGCCGCACTCGTCATCGCCGCCATCGCGGTCAAGGAGGGCATCAACGCCTGGCGCGGGGACACCTGCTGCCCCACACCGGCCGTGCTCGGCGGCGCCGACACCACCGACCACGACTGCGACTGCTGCGACTGACTCCCAACCCTGGGTTCGCGATCAGCCAGGTCGCCAGCGGCGACGCCGACAGGCGGGCGGCTGTGCATCGCGCTGGCTGGTCCGACTTCGGCTCCCACCTCACCACAGCGAGCTACCGCAACATCATGGCCGCCTACCCCTACCGCACGCAGACCGATCTTGTCGTCCTCGCACCCGACGGCGAGTGGGTGGCCTCGGCACTGGGCTGGTACGACGAGGTCAACAAGGTCGGCCTGGTCGAGCCGGTCTCCTGCGCTCCCGCGTTCAGAGGTACCGGTCTGGCCAAGGCAGTCAATATCGCCCTCCTGCATGCATTCCGATCCCTCGGGGCGACCCGGTCGGCGATCCTGCCTCGCGGCGACCGGGCATACGCGGTGCCAGCGCACCTATATCGGTCCATCGGCTACCAACCCGGCTCCCGCACCCGGCACTACACGCGGAACTGATCCATACCGTCGGCCGGACTAGGCCTCGGCTGAAGCAGCGGCGGGCTTTGCACCGGGCTTCTTGGCGCCGCCCTTCATGGCCAGGCCCTTGACTGGCGCGGTGGGAGCCTCGCCAGCTGAATCAGCAGGAGCGGATGCTGCCGGTGTCTTGGCACCCGGAGCCTTCGCGCCGCCCTTCATACCGAGTCCACCGCCGGGGGCCTTGGCGCCACTCTTCATGCCCAGACCCTTGGCCGGAGCGGCCTCGGCGGCCGGAGCGGCTTCGGCGGTGGGCGCCTTCGCACCCGGAGCCTTGGCAGCGCCTTTCATGCCGAGTCCACCGCCGGGCGCCTTGGCGGCGCCCTTTATGCCCAGGCCGCTGCCGGGGGGCTTGGCGGCACCCTTCATCCCGAGGCCACCACCGGCAGGGGCGGCCTTCGGTGCGGCTTCGGTCGCCACCTCGGCAACGGGGGCCGGTTCCGGCTCGGGCTCGGGTTCCGGCTCGGCCTTCAGCTCCTGGACGACGAGGAGGTTCGCCGAGAGCTCGGCGGCGTCGACACGGGTGATCGAGTCGAGCATCAGCTGGGCGACGTCGACGACCTCGACGCCCTCGCCCTCACCCTTCTCCTGACGGGCGGTGACGCCA